>NZ_BJDR01000017.1 GCF_005405245.1 Enterococcus nangangensis
CCAACTATTACAAGCTCACCATCTATTTCAGAGTCAGCATTGTATCAAAACTTTTACACAGGATTATGGACTTGACTCTTAGGACACTATTATAACCCAATCGTGTCCTAAGCTCTACTTTTATTCTAGTTAGTTCGTATGCCCCATCTTCCGTTGCACAAATTTAACAATTTCTACAATTGGAATGATGGCAAAGGCCGTTGCGAAAACTTTCAACCATTGATAGGTATCCAGATGGGCAACTCTAAATAAACTATTAAACCCAGGAACAACAATAGTTACGGCTAAAAGAACAGCAGAAGCTAAAATTGCCCAGTTAAAGGTTTTATTTTTGAAAAGTCCCACTTTAAAGATGGATTGATGGATTGATTTTACGTTGAAAGCATGGAATAACTGAATCAAGCCCAAGGTTGCAAAGGTCATGGTTAACGCGTCGGCGTGCATCAATTCTCCAGTATGCCCTGGTGCTGGGAATAAGAGGGCCATTTTATAGATGAATAAAGCTAAGGCTCCTTGTAAGATCCCTTGATAAACCACACTAGACATTACCCCACCAGAGAAGAAGTTGGATTCACGACCGCGTGGCGCGTGTTTCATCACGTCTTTTTCCGCTGGCTCCAAGCCTAAAGCAATGGCTGGGAAAGTATCGGTTACTAAGTTAATCCACAATAAGTGAACCGGTAGTAACGTGTCCCAAGCAAGCATCGTCGCGATAAATAAAGTTAAAACTTCGCCGAGGTTGGCTGACAATAAATATTGAATCGTTTTTTGAATGTTGGAGAAAACTTTACGGCCTTCTTCCACCGCTACGACAATTGTCGAGAAGTTATCATCGGCTAAGACCATATCAGAAGCGCCTTTAGAAACTTCCGTCCCAGTAATCCCCATACCAATTCCAATATCAGCAGCTTTAAGCGCTGGTGCATCATTCACGCCGTCCCCGGTCATGGCCACCACTTTACCAGCTTTTTGCCATGCTTTGACAATCCGCACTTTGTGTTCTGGTGAAACCCGTGCGTAAACGGAATAGTGGGTAACTTTTTGAGCAAATTCTTCATCACTTAATTCATTTAATTGGGCACCAGTTAACACTGCGCTATCATCGCCTGGTTTAATAATGCCTAAGCGTCCGGCAATGGCTTCAGCGGTATCCCGGTGGTCCCCAGTAATCATGATGGGGCGAATGCCGGCATCTTTAGCCACGCGTACTGCTTCGGCGGCTTCTTTCCGCTCAGGGTCAATCATCCCTACAAGGCCGGCAAAGATTAAATCTTTTTCGATAGCTTCAGAAGTCATTTCCGTTGGCTGTTGATCGGCGATACGATAAGCCATCGCCAACACGCGCCAAGCTTGTTTAGCCATTTGCGTATTGCTGGTTAAAATTTCTTGTCGTTTGCTAGCGGTCAAGGGAACTACTTCGCCGTTTAAATCAATTTCATTACAGCGAGCAATCAAAACATCAGGGGCGCCCTTAGTAGCAACCAAGAAGCGACCATCTGCCAAACGATGAATCGTCGACATTAACTTCCGATCAGAATCAAAAGGCACTTCAGCAATCCGTGGTTCAGCTGTTAATTTATCTTGTAAGGGATAATCGTGATCCATGGCGTATTGAATCATGGCCGTTTCTGTTGGGTCACCGATTAAACTTCCATCTTGTGCTAGTTTGGTATCATTAGCAAAAGTCATAACTTTTAAAGCCATATTCTCTTCAGAGACACTTTCATTTGCAGGAACTAATTGATCGTTAGTGTATAAACCTTCCACCGTCATTTGGTTTAAGGTTAAGGTACCAGTTTTATCCGAACAAATAATATCTGTTGAACCTAATGTTTCCACGGCTGGTAACTTGCGGACGATAGCGTTTCTCTTGGCCATTTTTTGCGTCCCCAAAGCTAAGATGATGGTAACAATAGCCGGCAACCCTTCTGGAATTGCGGCTACCGCTAAAGAAATCGCCGTTAAAAGCATTTCAATGGCGTCACGCCCTTGAAAGACCCCTACTGCAAACATGACTGCCGCAATAATTAAAATGACCCACGTTAAAAATTTACCTAATTGGTTTAAGTTAGCTTTTAAAGGCGTTTGGGTTTCATCAGCTTGCGCTAACATGCCAGCAATTTTCCCAACTTCAGTCGCCATTCCGGTTCCAACAACAACTCCGACACCACGACCGTACGTCACGTTAGACGTCATGTAAGCCATGTTGATGCGATCACCAATTCCGGTTTCTTGATCTTCTAAGACAATTAATTCTTTTTCAACCGGGACAGATTCCCCAGTTAAAGCCGCTTCTTCAATCTTTAAGCTAGCTGCTTCAACTAAACGTAAATCAGCAGGTACTACATCGCCAGCTTCCAATAAGACGATGTCTCCTGGGACTAACTCATCACTTTTTACCGTAACAATGTGACCATCACGTCGCACGCGGGCATTCGGTGAGGCCATTTCTTTTAAGGCTTCAATCGCTTGTTCTGCTTTAGCTTCCTGAATTACCCCAAAAACAGCGTTAACAATTACTACTAACAAAATAATAATTGCATCGGTTATTTCGTGACCGACAACCGCACTAATCACTGCCGCGACTAATAAAACTAAAATCATAAAATCTTTAAATTGGTCAAAAAATTTCGCCAAAAGCGTTTTTTTCTTGCCTTCGTCTAACGCATTTTTACCGTAATCGGCTAAACGTTGTGTAGCTTCGGTTTCCTTTAATCCTTCCTTAGATGTGGACACAGCTTTTAGGACGTCTTGTGTTGACATCGTATAAAAGGTGTCATGAACTTGTTGCTTCTTTTCCTCAGACATGATAGCCCTCCTAGTTTTTTTCTGACTCCACAAGTAAAAAAAAAGCGACTTGTGTACGTCATTGTTGACAATACATAAGTCTCACCGATTAAGACAACACCAGGAAAGGTTTCCACGATGATGATGTTGTCGCAGCGTTGCTGCCAGTTACTCCCCTATGAAAAAAATTCTTACACGTTTATTATACAGAAACATTTTATCAGAAACAATCTTTTTACTAAAAAAGAAACAAAACTTTTTCAGTTTTGCTTCTTTTCGTTATTAACCAGCTGGGTTCAGCCAAAAATTAGTCAATTCTCCCCGCTCCATGCCAGCGATAAATTTTTGTCGCACGTCTGGGTAAGTTGCCGCAATTTGACTAACGAAGTGTTTGACTTCTTCGCGTTTTGTTTTTTTATCTACGGGGCAAGGATTAAAAATCACTGGAATATTTTCAGCAGCCACAAATTGGCACACCGTTTGTTCTTCCAAATAAATTAACGGCCGAATCAAAGTGATATCCGTCTTTGCTAAATAACTTTTCGGTTCAAAGGAGGCCAAGCGCCCGTGAAACAAAAAATTCATAAAGTAAGTCTCAATGGCGTCATCTAAATGATGTCCTAGCGCCACCTTGCTACACCCTAGCTCTTTAGCGCGGCGATATAAAATCCCCCGCCGCAATTTAGCACATAGTGAACACGGGGAAGATTCTTGTCGGATGTCAAAAATTACTTCGGCAATATTCGTGGGAACTACTTCTAACGCATAGCCTAACTTTTGGCAAAAATCTTTGAGAGGCGTTAAGTCCATTCCTAAACCCATATCTAAACAAATGGGTACGATTTCAAACGTGTACCCTAAGCGCTCTTGCTTTTTTATCGTATCTAACCAAGACAATAAACTGGTAGAATCTTTGCCACCACTCAAGCCAATCGCTACTTTTTCGCCAGGAGCAATCATTTGATAATTTAAAATCGCGCGTCTAATGGGATTGTAATAGCGTTGATTTTCTTTACTCAAAGTTTACTCCTTTCCATCTTTAAAAAAGTCCAGCGCCGTGGCATATTGTTTGCCACTGACCGTATCATACTGAATTAATTTGTAGGTTTCATAAAGTTTTTCAGCGTCTGCATCAAAAGGATATTCACTAGCAAACGTCGTTCCCGTGTAATACATATTGCTTTCAAAGGCTGGCATTTTTTCCTGCAAAGCTTGTAGAAAAGCGTAAAAACCTGTTTCTTTGAGACCTGCTTGTTGCATCAGCTCACTAGCAAAGTAAAAAGGACTGGTGGTGACGTTGTGATCGTCACTGTCCACTAACTGCCCTTGGCTATCGAAAAAGAGAAATTCCGTGAGGTGCAAGTTAGCTGTCTCATTAGCAGCTTGAATAGCATCGCTATAAATACTCGGCAAATGGTCGCCCCAAAAAACCACGAGGGTTCGCTGATCACTGGTCTCCAGTTGGGCTAAAAAGTTCTGTAAAGCAATTGCGGCATAATGCACATCTTGATAATAATTTTCCATGGAAGTATTAGCCGGCGTCGTCGCAAAATCTAAGGTGTCATATTTACCACTATAAGGCATATGAGTTTGCATGGTAACTAAGTGGATAAATTGCGGTGTCGTACTGTCCAATTGGTCTAAGACTTGTTGATAAGCTGACGCATCCGAAATATATGGATTATTTTCTAAGGTATCGTCATAGTCAATCGTCTCTTGGGAGATAAATTGATCAAAACCTAAAACGTTGTAGACATCTTGCCGTTTATACATGGAGGTATTGTACGGATGAATTGCGGTCGTCTCGTAGCCGCGTTCAGCTAGTAGCGAAACAATGCTGGGAAAACTTTTAAAATTCGTCAGCAATTGCGTATAAGGGGTGGTTAATTGTGGATTAAAAAGCTCCATCCCAAAACTCGTCAAGGCTTCAAATTCAATATTAGCCGTGCCACCCCCATAGCCTGGGGACAACATCTGACCCGAATACGTTTGTTGAGCGACTTCCCGATATGGCGTTAAAGGATCGCCATCAATCGTAAACCCCTTTAAGCGCGTCCCATCGGAAAAGCTTTCTGACATGACAAAGACGATATTCGGCGTATCTTCACCACTAGTGAGGGTATCATTGTAGCTGGCCGCTTTTTTTTGGTAATCCGCCACAATGTCCGTCATGGTTTCTTTTGAATAATCCGCCGGCTGGTCCATGGCGGGCACATTCAAGTTAAACAAAAAACCACCCACAAAGCCAACGTTGTAATAGTTCATCTTTTGCGAATAAGGAATCCATAACGCACTGCGGTCGTAGGCTTTTTTCAAAAGATTACCGCTTTGATTAAAGTTGCCGGCATAAAATAAAGCAAAGCCGCTTAATAACAAGCCAGCAAAACGCAAAATTTGGATTTTTTGTCCTAGCTGAAAACTTAAAATAAAACGCCAAAGGGCAAAAAAGACTGCTAAGACAATTAAAAGAGCACCTAAAACAAAAAGTGGTGTACCCCCCATATCTTTTAGGAGACTCCACTGGGTTACCATTTTCAAATCATCGGGGTAAACTGGTTCCATCCGGTATTTCATTTTTAAATAGGTGGCAATGCCTAGTAAAAAGACACTGACGAGATAAAGACTCAAGCCTCCCCAATAAGAACCTAGGATACTGATGATAAAAAGAGCAAGCATCAATAAGACGCCCGTCCCTAATAAAAATTTTTCTGTGTGCCACGATAAGGCAAACTTCAATGCCAAATCTAGCGAGCGATCATTTTGCATGTACTGTAAATACAAATCAGAAAGATAAACGCAGACAACTAACAGTAAACCCAAGACAATACTTTTGCCTTTAGTCAGTTGGACTTTCTTTTTACGAATAAACATTTTTTTTATTTTTTGCAAGTCCAGGACTCCTTGTGCTGGGAAATTTACCAACAGTTTCCCTAAAAAACAAATAAGGAAAATAGCCTAAAGACCAGCGGATATTTTCCTTATTTATCTGATGAAATTTTTATTGCCAAAAATCATCAAAGACGGTAATGGGCAAATGTCGTTTATGTTGGGTCTTTAAGTACCAATTTTCGATTTTTTTGGCAGCATTTTCCGCGATGCTCTGACCTTCCAAGTAGTCATCAATTTCTTGGTAGGTTACCCCTAGCGCTACTTCGTCAGCAATTAAAGGTTTATCATCTTCTAAATCCGCTGTAGGAACTTTTTCATAAAGCGCAGCTGGGGCTCCCAGTTCTTTTAATAAAGCTTTCCCTTGTCGTTTGTTTAAACGAAATAGCGGCAACAAGTCAGCACCGCCATCGCCAAATTTTGTATAAAAGCCGGTGACATTTTCAGCAGCGTGGTCGGTCCCAATCACGGCCCCACTATTAGCTCCCGCTACCGCGTATTGCATAATCATCCGTTGCCGCGCTTTAATATTGCCTTTATTAAAATCAGAGAGCACAACCCCGCTCTCTTTTAAAATAGTCGCTGCTGCATCGACACTAGGGCGAATATCTAACGTTAAACTTTCATCAGGTTGAATAAAGTCTAAGGCTTTTTGGGCATCTCCTTCATCCTTTTGTACGCCATAAGGCAAACGGATGGCGATGAATTTAAAGTCACAGCCTTCTTTTTGTAGTTCAGTGGCGGCGATTTGCGCTAAGCGTCCTGCTAAACTAGAATCTTGACCGCCACTAATCCCTAAGACGAAACTTTTTAAAAATTTATTTTTTTTCACGTAAGCTTTTAAAAAGTCTACACTGCGGCGAATTTCTACTGCCGCATCAATTGTTGGTTGGACGCCTAATTCCTCGATAATTTCTTTTTGTAAGGGTCTCATCCTAAGCGTCTCCTTTCAAAGTCAGATTGGCAACACCTTGCCGTACTGTTTCAATTAATTTCATCTTGTGGTTCCACAGATCCGCCGACAAGTCTACTGGATATTTTTGCGGATTCAAGTCACGTTTGTATTCATCCCACAAAGAATCGAGATTCTCTTTGGCGTACTCTTTAATCGCTGGTAGCGTTGGTAATTCATAAACGCGCTTACCTGCCAAATAAATATCTTGTAACAAAGGTCGCGCTTCAAAATTCCGCACGCGCTTATTGATGAAAGTATGCACGGGATGGAACATATAAAGCTCTTCTTCTAAGCGAGGATCTTCGTCTAACAAAGTAATGTAATCCCCTTCAGATTTACCGCCATCTTTTCTAGTGATGCGCCAAACTTGTTTTTTACCTGGCGTCGATACTTTTTCAGCGTTACTGGAAAGTTTGATGGTATCCACTAACTGCCCATCTGCCCCTTCAATAGCAACTAGTTTGTAGACCGCCCCTAATGCTGGTTGGTCATAGGCCGTAATTAATTTAGTGCCGACACCCCAAACATCAATTTTAGCTTTTTGCATTTTTAAAGATAGAATCGTATTTTCATCTAAATCATTAGAAGCGTAAATCTTGGCGTTAATAAAGCCCGCTTCATCTAGTTGCGCCCGTACTTTTTTAGAAATATAAGCCATGTCGCCGCTATCAATACGCACCCCTAAGAAATTAATTTCAGCCCCTAGTTCTTTAGCCACGCGAATCGCAGAAGGCACACCAGATTTTAAGGTGTCATAAGTATCCACTAAGAAAACACAATCTTTGTGTGTCTTAGCATAGGCCATAAAAGCTTCGTAGTCGTTACCGTAAGATTGCACTAAAGAATGGGCATGGGTCCCAGAAGCAGGAATGCCAAAAATTTTACCGGCCCGCACGTTACTAGTCGCATCAGCACCGCCAATAAAGGCCGCACGCGTCCCCCAAATGGCCGCATCCATCTCTTGGGCACGACGAGAACCAAACTCCAACAAAGGATCGTCCCCAACTACGGATTTGATGCGGGAAGCTTTAGTGGCAATTAAGGTTTGGTAATTGACGATGTTAAGTAAAGCCGTCTCCACCAACTGACACTGCGCCAAAGGACCTTCTACTTGGACAATCGGTTCACCATTAAAGACTAAATCACCTTCCACGGCTGAGCGAATCGTACAGGCAAATTTAAAATTTTTTAAGTACGTTAAAAAGTCGGCTGGATAATCCAAACTTTTAAGATAAGCTAAGTCTGACTCCGAAAATTTAAGGTTGTCAAAATAATTAACTAAACGTTCTAAACCGGCAAAAATTGCATACCCATTTTGAAAAGGTAAATCTCTGAAGTAACATTCAAAAACCGCATGTAAATTTTCGCGACCTAGTTCCCAATAAGTTTGCATCATGTTAATTTGGTATAAATCCGTGTGTAAAGTTAAGCTATCATCTGGATAATTCATCAGTCTGCTCCTTTTTTTCATCAGATTCTTTAATAATGTAGTGGGGTCGATCTTTGGTTTCTAAAAAGATTTTGCCAATATATTTACCGACAATCCCCAAAGCAAATAATTGTAAACCGCCAACAAAAAGAACAATGGTGGCTAGTGATGGCCAGCCGCTAGTAGGATCACCGAAAATCAAAGTCCGTACCACAATAACAATCATAAAAATTGCCGCTAACAAACAAGAGATTATGCCGGTAAAAGAAGCAATCGTCAAAGGAAAATCCGAAAAATTCACAATAGCTTCTAAAGAGTAGCTAAACAAACTCCAAAAACTCCACGAAGTTTTCCCCGCGATCCGTTCGCGATTTTCATAAGGCAAGTAAGTTGTGCGATACCCGACCCAAGAAAAGATGCCTTTTGAGAAACGATTATATTCTTGTAAAGATAAAATACTATCTACTACTTGCCGCGTCATCATGCGATAATCGCGCACCCCAGAAAGCATGGGGGTTTTAGAAATCTTACTCATTAAGTAATAAAACATCCGGGAAAATAAACTGCGTAAGATAGGTTCACCTTTACGGTCCATGCGCCGCGTCCCCACCACATCAAAGTGTTCCTCTTGAATCAAGCGCAACATTTCTGCGAGCATTTCTGGCGGATCTTGCAAATCAGCATCCATCACTACCACGTAATCCCCTTGCGCTTGCGTCAGGCCCGCTAAAAGACCCGCTTCTTTACCAAAATTGCGGGAAAAAGATTGAAAGTGACAACGCGGATTCGTCGCTGCTAATTTTCTTAAGACGGTTAAGGTGCCATCCGTGGAGCCATCGTCCACAAAATAATAGGCGACAGTTAACGGGAGTGACGCTTCGATTTTGGTGAGAGCTTCCATAAAATACGGTAGTGCCTCTTCTTCATTGTAACAGGGCACCACGATACTCAATTCCATCAAGGTTCCTCCTCAAGTTTTCTTATGCTCTATTTTAGCAAATTCCCGCTACTTTGCAAAAAAAACTGAATGATTTTCAGATATTTTCAATAATTTCTATTAAAAAAATTTTTTCTCTAACTTTATTTTAAAATTTCTTTCCCTAAAATTTGTAAGTCAGGCGCCAATTCGTAAACAACTGGTGTCGCATTTGGCACCATAATATTTTTTACTTCTTCATCAGGCAAATCTTCCAAATATTTAATTAAACCCCGCAAACTATTGCCATGCGCGACTAAGAGGACATTTTCACCAGCTAATAAGTGCGGCACTACGACATCATGATAATAAGGTAAGACCCGCGCAGCACAATCTGCTAAACTTTCAGCTTGCGGCAAGTCTTTAGCGTCTAAAAATTGGTAGCGGCGATCTAAATAATCGTTGCTGCCTTTCGGTAAGGCCACCCGATAACCGCGACGCCACGCTTGCACCTGTTCATTCCCGTAGCGAGCCACCATTTCCTCTTTATTTACACCCACGAGGGCGCCATAATGTCGTTCATTTAAACGCCAAGTATGTTCTACAGGTATCGCCAATTGATCCAGGGCACTTAGCACCCGATTGGCGGTTTGAATGGTGCGGGTCAAAAAAGACGTCCCGCAAAAATCGACACTTAACTGGCGCTCCTTCATTAATTTTCCTGCCGCATAAGCTTGCTGCTTTCCTTTGGCGGTTAAAGGCATGTCCAGCCAACCGGTCCAATAGTTTTTCATGTTGGCTTCACTTTCACCGTGGCGCATTAAAATTAGTTTCACTGGCTCGCACCTTCATTTCTTTTCATCTTTGTTCAGACTTAAACAAAATTAGTATACTACAAATTTTTTAATAAAAGAACGCCAATCGCCGTCCATTTTCTTTAATGTCATGACAGTTAACTAATTTATAAAAAAAGACTCCGTCGTTAAACGGAGCCGTAAAGGTTAATTTTACATCATGCCCATGCCTGGGTCCATACTTGGAGCAGGTGCTGCTGGGGCAGCTGGTTCTGGTTTATTGGCTACGACGGCTTCTGTCGTTAAGAGTAAAGCAGCAACACTAGCGGCATTTTGTAAAGCAGAACGTGTCACTTTCGTTGGGTCCACGATACCAGCGGCAATCATGTCCACCCATTCACCATTAGCGGCATTAAAACCGGTGCCTAATTCAGCACGTTTTAATTTGTCAATGATGACGGAACCTTCGTAACCAGCATTTTCAGCAATTTGACGAACAGGTTCTTCTAAAGCACGGACGACGATTTTCACGCCGGTTGCTTCGTCACCTTCAACGTCAAGGGCGGCAACTTTATCAATCACGTTGACTAAAGCAGTTCCCCCACCGGCAACCATACCTTCTTCAACTCCGGCACGAGTAGCGTTTAAGGCATCTTCAATACGCAATTTCATTTCTTTTAATTCAGTTTCGGTTGGTGCACCGACTTTAATTACCGCAACCCCGCCAGCTAATTTAGCCAATCGTTCTTGTAATTTTTCCCGATCAAAATCAGAAGTTGTATCTGCAATTTGTTTTTTGATTAAGCTAACGCGGTTGGCAATCGCCTCTTTGCCGCCAGCACCTTCCACGATTGTCGTATTATCTTTATCCACAACAACTTTAGCGGTAGTCCCTAATTGTTCAAGGGTCGTTTCTTTTAATTCTAAGCCGAGGTCTTCAGTAATTACTGTCCCGCCAGTTAAAATAGCGATATCTTCTAACATGGCTTTACGACGATCGCCAAAGCCTGGTGCTTTAACGGCCACAACGTTGAAAGTTCCCCGTAATTTATTTAATACTAAAGTCGTCAAAGCTTCCCCATCAACATCATCAGCGATAATCAATAAAGAACGACTTTGTTGTAAAATTTGTTCCAACAATGGCAAGATATCTTGGATGTTAGAAATCTTTTTATCCGTAATCAAGATGTAAGGTTTTTCTAAAACAGCTTCCATCTTTTCGTTATCCGTTACCATGTATTGAGAAAGGTAGCCGCGATCAAATTGCATCCCTTCCACCACTTCTAATTCTGTTTCCAAACCTTTGGATTCTTCAATCGTAATGACACCGTCGTTTCCAACTTTTTCCATGGCATCGGCAATGTAATTCCCAATAGCTTCAGAACCAGAAGAAACAGCACCTACTTGAGCGATTGCTTCTTTAGAATCCACGACTGTCGAAATTTTGTGCAATTCTTCAACAGCAGTTTTCGTAGCTAATTCAATCCCCCGACGAATGCCTAAAGGATTAGCCCCGGCAGTAACGTTTTTCAATCCTTCCCGGACAATAGCTTGGGTTAAAAGCGTCGCTGTCGTGGTCCCGTCACCGGCAACATCGTTGGTTTTAGAAGCTACTTCGGAAACCAGTTTAGCTCCCATATTTTCAAAATGATCTTCTAATTCAATTTCTTTAGCAATCGTTACCCCATCATTGGTAATTAAAGGCGAACCATAGGATTTCTCTAAGACCACGTTACGGCCTTTAGGTCCTAAGGTTACTTTAACGGTATTCGCTAAGGTATCGACCCCGCGCAACATTGCGGCACGAGCGTCTTCTGCAAATTTAATTTCTTTTGACATAATTTTTTCACCTCATAAGTTTTTTAAAAATTATTCCACAATCGCGATGATATCTTTTTCATGAAGGATTAAAAATTCTTGGCCTTCATACTTCACTTCCGTACCGGCAAATTTTTCAAACATCACGCTATCGCCAACTTTTACGGAAAGTGG
This sequence comes from Enterococcus nangangensis, assembly GCF_005405245.1. Taxonomy (GTDB): domain Bacteria; phylum Bacillota; class Bacilli; order Lactobacillales; family Enterococcaceae; genus Enterococcus_J; species Enterococcus_J nangangensis. Next base: position 11,760 of record NZ_BJDR01000017.1, read on the forward strand.
AGCTTTTTCACCATTTTCTTTCGTTAAACCGGCACCAACGGCAACAACTTTACCCGTTTGTGGTTTTTCCTTAGCGGCTGAAGCTAAAACGATTCCGCCAATTGTTTTTTCTTCTTCTTGTGCCACTTCAATAATGACACGATCTCCTAATGGTCTTAACACATGAATCCCTCCATCAAAGTTTTTCTAGCACTCTTAATCGTTAAGTGCTAACTGACAATATTTATAATAACATGTTTTAAAGAGAATGCAAGAATTTTGAATGGATTTTTAGCAGACAAATCTTGCGACTGCTAATTCTCCCTTTTAAAAATTTATGGTATACTGCTAACAAGAACGGAGGATGCTTATGTCCCTAACAAAATATGCTTTTTTTAATACTTTAACGTACGGTTTGGCGCTTTTTGGTCCTGCCTTACTGCTGACGCTTTTGCATGAATTTTTTGGTATCGCCTACAGCTGGCAAATACCGCTGATTTTGGTAGCTTATTGCCTAGGTGCTGGCTTGATGCTGGGGTTTATTCCACGATTAAAGACGCCATTAAAGGTTGAAGAAAAAGCGGTGAACAGTTCCAATAGAAAAGCCATTGTCGAAGGCTTAATCGGGATTGCCATTGTCATTTGTGTTCAAGGTGTGGCCAATGTTATCGAAATGTCCATCACTGGGCAGGCTCCTTCATCTGCCAATACTGATCAAATTATGGCGATTATCAAAAGTAATTTATTATTTACCATTGTGGTGAGTATCGTTGGCCCCATCATGGAAGAACTTTTTTTCCGGCGGACCCTTTTAGGATTGTTTGGCAACTACTTCGGTTTTTGGCCCGCAACAATTTTATCTTCTTTTTTATTTTTTCTAGCCCATCAAGATGGTCACTTTCTCGTTTACTTTGCCATGGGTTTAACGTTATCTCTTTTGTATCGGTCGACGGGAAAAATTACTACCTCCATCATCGCCCATTGTGGTATGAATACTTTTGTCATTCTCATGCAGCTTTTGTTACTGCCTTACTTAACGTGATAAAGATAAAAAACGACCAACTGACGACAATTTGTCAACAGTTGGTCGTTGCTCTTTAATTCACATAATGGTGTAAAAAGTAAATCAAGGTTTGCAACTCGTTGGTTAAGTCAACGTTTTGCACTTGCACATCTTTTGGCGTAACTAAGCGGACTGGCGTAAAGTTCATAATCCCTTTCACACCGGCTCTAACCAAACTATCCGTTACGGTTTGCGCATTTTCAGAGGGAACAGTTAAAATTGCAATTTCAATTTGCTGAATTTTAATTTGCTCCACCATGTCTTCCATAGGATAAACGGGAATACCATCGACAATGCGTCCTACTAAATCTTCCCGCACATCAAACGCACAAGAGACCCGAATGGAATTGCTGCGATGGAAGCGATATTTCAAAAGAGCGCTCCCTAAGTTCCCCACCCCAATTAAGGCGACATTGGTCAGCTCATCTTCACTTAAGGTCTTGGCAAAAAATTCAATTAAACTTTCCACATCGTAGCCGTAGCCCCGTTTGCCTAACTCACCAAAGTAAGAAAAGTCGCGACGAATCGTGGCACTGTCTACTTGCACGGCTTCTGAAAGTTCAGTGGATGAAACTTTTTCTTTACCGGCATTTTGTAAAACTTTCAAATATCTATAATATAAGGGTAACCGTTTCGCTGTGGCTTTGGGAATGATCTCGTTTTTCAACTTCCCGCCTCCTTAATCATTTTTCACAATCGTTACGCCCTCAATGATAACAGTATCCCTAGGCTTGTTGCAAGCTTTTCGCTTCAACTTGTGATTTTTTTCAGTAATTATTTTCTTCTTTTTTAAGAACAATATGGTAGACTACTAGAGAATACTTCAAGGAGGATTCCCATGATTATTTTACAAGCAGCAAACGTCGCCCGTTATTTCGGTGCAGACGTCTTATTTGAAAACATCCAACTGGACATTGATGAAAAAGCGCGCATCGCTTTAGTCGGTCGCAACGGCGTCGGCAAAAGTACGCTTTTAAAAATGATTACCAAAATTGAAACACCCGATGCTGGGGAAATTATTCAAAAAAAAGGACTAACGATTGGTTACTTAGCACAAAATACAGGTTTAAACAGCAATGGTACTGTCTATGAAGAAATGTTAGCAATCTTTGAACCGTTACAAAAAATGGAAGAACGAATTCATCAATTAGAACACTTGATGGCTCGCCCCAAAGAAAATCCGGATGAGTACCAAGCTTTGTTGAAAGAGTATGATCAGCTGCAACACGACTTTAAGGAGCAAAATGGTTATGGCTATGAGGCCGAAATTCGATCAGTACTCCACGGCTTTGCCTTTGATGAGCATTTTTATCACCAAAAAATTTCGGACTTATCCGGTGGTCAAAAAACCCGCCTCGCTTTAAGCCGGCTACTCTTATTAAAGCCAGAACTCTTAGTCCTTGATGAACCCACTAACCATCTAGACATTGATACCTTGACCTGGTTAGAAGGCTATTTGCAAGGCTACCAAGGAGCCCTTTTGATTGTTTCTCACGACCGCTACTTCTTAGACAAGTTAGCTACTGAAGTTTACGAGTTGTCTCGCCAGAAAATTACGCGCTACAAAGGAAACTATTCCAAATACTTAGATTTAAAAGCGCAACGCTTAGCTAGTGATTGGAAAGCCTACGAGAAACAACAAACAGAAATCGCTAAGTTGGAAGATTTTGTCGCCCGTAACATGGTGCGAGCCTCAACGACAAAGCGCGCCCAAAGTCGGCAAAAAGCGCTAGATAAAATGGACCGCTTGGATCGTCCCAATGGTAAAGAAAAATCGGCTAATTTTTTATTTCAAACAAAAGTCGTTTCTGGTAACGTTGTCTGCCAAGTGGAAGACGGGGCCATTGGTTACGATGGGCAAATTATTGCCGCTCCCATCAACTTGGATATTCGGCGCCAGGAAGCCATTGCTTTAGTGGGACCCAACGGAATAGGTAAGTCTACGCTCCTCAAAGGGATTACCACCGAGCATCCTTTATTAGCTGGTAGTGTGAAAATTGGTAGCAACGTCGAAATTGGGTATTACGATCAAGAACAAGCCCAGCTGAATAGTCAAAAAACCGTGTTAGCTGAGTTATGGGATGAACATCCTACCACCCCGGAAAAAGATATTCGTAGCGTTTTAGGTAGTTTTCTTTTTTCTGGCGACGATGTGCAAAAGCCCGTAAGTTTGTTATCGGGTGGTGAAAAAGCACGGCTAGCTTTAGCCAAACTAGCAATGCAAGCAGAAAACTTTTTAATCTTAGATGAACCTACGAACCACTTAGACATTGATAGTAAAGAAGTTTTAGAAAATGCCTTGATTGATTATGAAGGCACCTTGCTCTTTGTTTCTCATGACCGCTATTTCATTAACCGTATCGCCTCAAAAGTTGTAGAACTTTCCCCGGATGGCAGCAAAGTGTATCTGGGAGATTACGACTATTACTTAGAGAAAAAACAAGAAGAAAAAGAAATTGCCGCTTTACAAGCAGCAGCAACGATCACAACGACAACACTCCCTAAAAAGAATTTTCAATTGGATAAAGAGCAACAAAAGAAAGTCCGCAGTCTCACCCGACAAATTGAAAAAATTGAAGCAGACTTAGCTGTGCTAGAAACAGAGCTAACTCAAGTCAAAGAAGAAATGAGTCAGCCTGCTGTCGCCCAAGACCACACGCAACTTTTAAGCTTGACGGCAACGATGGAAGAACTAGAAACGCGCCAATTAGAACTTTTAGAATTATGGGAGAGCACTAGCCTAGCATTAGAAGAAGTTGAAGCAGAATAATGAAAAGAACAGCACCTTGACGGAACAAGTTAGCCGCCAAGGTGCTGTTCTTTTTTATGATTCTAGTGCTTTTGCTACCCGTTTGCGAAAATCTTCTTTGCCGTAAAAATCCGCGGCCAGCAACTCTGGAAAAATTTCGGCGAAAAAATACGTCACGCTAGGTAACTCATGATACTTTTGAATCGTCGTCACTGATTCAATAAACATCTCTGCAAAAACTTTTTCCGGATTATTTTTAGTGATTTCTTCAAACGACTCATAAAGTAAATCGACTTTATCTGCCACTGCCAGTAATTTTCCTTCCAAGGTTTCGTCTTTCCCATCACTTAAGCGCCGCCGATAAATCGCTTGTAATGGCAAAGGAATTTCTTCTTGGATAAAAGTTTCGGTCATTTTAGTTTCCACTGTCTGTAACATGTCCCGCAGCTGTTGGTTAGCGTATTTCACCGGCGTTTTAATGTCGCCAATGAAACGCTCTGTGTAGTCGTGATTCAGCGCTTTTTCATATAAAATTTTCCAGTCCACTTTATGCCCGGCAAGTTCTTCTAAATCCCCCAGCACTTGCGCAATGGTGGCTACCCGAAAAGAATGGGCCGCAACCGTGTGTTCCGTAAATTTGAAAAAGCCTGGCGCGCGATTAATTTTTTCTAGGTTGTTGGTTCCTTTAATAAATTCGTTTAAGCCCATGGTTTCCGCCTCCTGAAAAATTTTTTTTAAAAAAAGAGAAGGTTTGCCCTTCTCTTTTACCAAGCAAGCTTAGCTACGAGTAGTTCCGCTACTTGGTTTAAATATTTTTTATCTATTTCATCATAACTATTCGTAACCCCGGCATCTAAATCCAACACGCCGAGTAATTGTTCACCGCGATACATGGGAACGACAATTTCTGAACGCGCGCGGGAATCACAGGCAATGTAATTGGCATGTTGGGTGACATCATCTACGATTAGCGTTTCATTTTTAGCTGCTGCCTCACCACAAACGCCTTTACCTAAAGCAATGCGGGTGCAAGAAACGCTTCCTTGAAAAGGTCCTAAAATTAATTCGCCGTTTTCGTATAAATAAAAACCACTAAAAATTGTCGCCGGTAATAAATCGCGAAGTGCCGCCGATGCATTCCCTAAACTAGCAATGGGATGTTGTTCCATCTCTAAAAGTCCCGCTAATTGCAATAATAATAATTGGTAGCCGGCTTCTTTTTCACTTGTTGTTGCCACTTGAATCCCTCCTATTGGGAGAAATTATAGCGAAAAAAAGGGCGCTTGGCTAGTCATTCCCCTCAGAAATTTCTTTCTGCACTTTTTCTGCTTGTAATTCCTGATCATATTTACGGGTCACCGGTAAAAGCCATGTTAATAAACCACAAAAAAGTGTGCCGCAACCCGCCAAAATAAAAATTTTTTCCACACCAATTTGATCAGCTAAAGGACCGGCAAAAATTAAGCCAACAGGACCAGTGATGCTCATTAAAGAATTTAATACCCCTAAGACCCGACCTAAATGATTTGGGGGATAACTTTGCTGAATCATCGCCATCAATAAGGTATTAAAAAAAGGCGTTGCAATACCAGCCAAGGCGTTCAACAAAATAAAGTAGTGAAAGCCAGTCGCGTTGGGGGTCAAAAAACCACTTAAAGCAATAGTAACGCCAATCACCAAGTACGCTAGTAAAATAGGTTTCATTCGGTCACGCCAATTGCCAAACAAACCAATGACCGTCCCCCCCGCTAACATACCCACCGCGTAAACAACTTCAATTAAACCAGCTTGTCCCACGGTACCACCAAAGTAACTCATGGTCATTAAAGGATACAAGCTCGCCGCCGGCATAAAAATTAACGTAAAAAGCGCACCAATGAGCGTGATGTACCACAAGCCTTTTTTCCCTTGCAACTGCGCTAAGCCAAATTTAGTATCCCGCAACAAATGAATTTTTTCACCTTCTGATAAGACGCGGGGGATTTTGACTAAAAGCATTAGACTCACACCCAAGACAGCCCCCAAGACATCTAACAAAATTAAGAGATTCATGGGCATTAAGGCAAATAAAAATGCGCCTAAAGCAGGAGCAATGACAAAGTTTGCCGAATTGACCATCCCCAGTTGCCCATTGACGCGGGTCAGTTCATCTTCTGGGACCATGGTAGAGACGCTGGCTTGAATCGTGGGCATTTGAAAGGTCTGGGCTACGGAACGGACAAAAAGTGAAATAAAGACGAGCCATAAAGGAAAAGAAGCGGCTAGTGTCCCGACAATAGCTAAAATTAATGCACAACATGCCACCACCAGATCGGTGACAATTAATAATTTTTTCTTATTGACACGATCAATTAAGGGCCCCACAAAAGGACTCAAGACGACTTGGGGAATCATTCCCAAAAGTGTGGCCATACTTAGAATCGTGGCCGACCCTGTTAAGCGTGTTAAATACCAAATAATAGAATACTGCACAATCATACTGGTAATGCCTGATAAAAATTGACCACTGAGAAAAATATTAAAATTTCGCCGCCAATTGGGCGGTACCTCGACTGTTGTTTTCATAGATCTCCTCCTTTTTCTAGTGTACAAAAGGATTACACACGAGACAAGCAGGAATGCTCTTGCCATAAAAAAACTTTGTCAAGAAAATCTCTTTACAGGTAAAATTAGCTATGCTATAATAGTTCGGTGAGTGTAGTGCTCACACGATTACAACATTCCGCTGGAGTGGAACTTTATTGAATGTTGGAGAATAGGAGAGAAAAGAATGAATCCATTAATCGAAGAATTGACAAAAGAACAATTGCGGACTGACATCCCAGCTTTCCGTCCTGGTGACACCGTAAAAGTTCACGCAAAAGTTGTCGAAGGTACACGGGAACGTATCCAGTTGTTTGAAGGTGTAGTTATCAAACGCCGCGGCGCTGGCATTAGCGAAACTTATACAGTTCGTAAAATTTCTAACGGTGTTGGGGTTGAACGTACTTTCCCATTACACACACCACGTGTTGCCAAAATCGAAGTTGTTCGTTACGGTAAAGTTCGTCGTGCTAAATTGTACTACTTACGTGCCTTACACGGTAAAGCAGCTCGGATCAAAGAAATTCGTCGTTAATTCATATTATCTGATGAAACGAAAACCCTCGCTTGGCGAGGGTTTTTTCTTTTCTTTAAAAGCACAGGACACTGTTTGACGAGTTTACGACTTAATGTTTTAATAATGGTAAATACACAGTAAAAGGAGATTAGCATGGCTGATTTTACCCAACTAAAAAAAGAATTTGCTGCCGCCAGCGATTTTCTCATTGCTTTAGGCGATGAAAAACGACAAGCCATCATTATTCGCTTATTGGAAAATGGTTCATGTAAAGGACTACGTGTCAACGAATTAACGGAAGCTACCCAATTGTCTCGTCCCGCCATTTCCCACCACTTGAAAATTTTACGAGATGCTAAACTCGTTGATTATCAGCGTGAAGGCACCAAAAATTATTATTACCTAACCCATGAAACGTCAAAAATTGTTGAAATGAAAACCCTCTTGGAACACGTGATGGCCGCGATGGACACCGAAACAAAATAAAAACTACCGTCAACATTTTTTTGTTGGCGGCTTTTTTTCTAAATGATATGCTAAACGATAAAAGTGGTCGCTAAAACATCAAGTGAAAAAATTCTACGAGTTGTAAGCTAATGCTGTAAAGGAGGAAGAAAAATGTTGTCGGAGTTAAATCATTTAATGGCTTATATTGAGGAGCATTTATTAGCTGACCTCTCTCCTGCTCGCTTAGCCAAAGAGATTGGTTTTTCTGAATATCATTTGAAGCGGACCTTTCGTTTTATCGCTGGTCTATCTTTAAGTGAGTATATTAAACGCCGTCGTTTAGCTAAAGCGCAAAAAGAACTACTGAAAGGCGTGAGTGTCACCACTGTTGCTTTTAAGTATGGCTATCAATCAGTGGAAGGTTTTTCTCGTGCTTTTCATACTTTCACAGGGCAAAAACCTTCAGAGATTATTAAAACGCAACAACAACTTGCCTTTCCCCCTTTAACATTTTATTTAACAGTACACGGGGGTACAACGATGGAATTTAAAATTCAAGAAAAACCAGCCTTTACGTTAGTGGGTGTCACGAAACGCGTCCCCTTACAATTTAATGGCGTCAATCCTGCAATTAGTGAGCTGGCCCAAAGTATTACACCTAAACAACGAGACGAACTCCACACGTTAGACGATCTCTATCCCCATCAAGTGTTAAATGCTTCTTACGATTTTACTGAGGAGCGCTTGACTGGTGGCGGCCAACTCACGCACTTAATTGGCTTTGCTACAAGCCAAGATAATCCTTATCCTGATTTGACTAGCTATCAAGTTCCTAGTCATACGTGGGCCATCTTTCCTAGTACAGGACCTTTCCCAGTGACGTTACAAGAAACTTGGGGCAAAATTTACAGTGAATGGTTACCCACTGCTAACTATGAATTAGTAGCCGCACCAGAAATTTCTTTTACGCGCTTCAGTGAAAATCCCGAAAGCACATACAGCGAAATTTGGTTAGCGGTTAAAGAAAAATAAATAGCAGGAAGAGTTGCCCTAAGACGTAACTCTTCCTGCTATTTTCTATCTTAATTAAGCGTTGTAAGCTTGTTCAAATAAGGCAACAATGTCGGCTTGCGTTCCTTTACGCGGATTAGAAAAAGCATTGCCGTCTTTTAAAGCATTAGCGGCCATCAATTGAAAATCTTGAGGGTCTGCGCCAATGGATTTAATGTTAGCCGGAATACCCACATCTTCAGAAATTCTTTCTAAAGCAGCGATTCCTTTTTCCGCCGCTGCCATTTTTCCCAGGCCTTCAATATTTTCCCCTAAGAAAACTGCAATGTCGGCAAAACGTTCTGGACTAGCAATCATGTTCCAACGTTCAACCGTTGGCATTAAGACGGCACAGCAAACGCCATGAGGAGCATCGTATTGGCCCCCCAATTGATGAGCCATCGCGTGGACATAGCCAAGGTCAGCATTGTTAAAAGCCATCCCAGCCAGTAATGAGGCATAGGCCATATTGGTCCGAGCTTCTAAATCATGACCGTTAGCAACCGCCCGCCGTAAATATTGACCAATTAATTTAATTCCTTTTTCAGCTTGGGCGTCAGTAATGGGATTACGATTTTCAGAAACGTAGGATTCCACACAATGACACAAAGCGTCCATCCCGGTAGCCGCAGTTAGTTTCATGGGAACATCTAACATTAACAATGGATCATTAAAGGAAACTAAAGGCACATTACGCCAAGAAACCACCACAAATTTCAAATACGTTTCTTCGTTAGTTAAAACAGCGTGACGAGTAATTTCAGAAGCAGTCCCGGCAGTAGTATTAACGGCCATCAATGGGGGCAATGGATTTTCTAAAGTTTCAATCCCCGCGAGTTTCGTGACATCTTCGCCGTTAGTTAAAACAATACCAATCCCCTTCCCGCAATCGTGGGAAGAGCCCCCACCAATCGTAATAATGGAATCACATTGATTTTCCCGGTAAATTGCTGCCCCTTCCATGACATTGCGAATTTTAGGATTAGGTTCTACGCCATCAAAAAAGACATAGTTCACGCCACTTGCTTGCAGACTAGCTTCGGTTTGTTTCACAGGACCATTTTCTAAATTCCGCAAAAATTTATCGGTAACTAATAAAACTTTTTTCATCTTTAACATTTCAGCACGTTCGCCGATTTTTTCAATTACACCTGGGCCAAAAAAATTAACGCTAGGCATCATAAAATCAAAATTATTTTTCATTGCAACCATCCTTCTTATACTTTGACAAGTGCGATACTGCACTTACTTTGCGACAATTACGACTACAGCAGAAGCATACCTTTTTCTTTTAAAAAAAGCATGACACTTAAACGGCTATTTTTCGTTGATTTAAACAGGACTTTCTAGCAAAATAGGACTATTTGTCAAGATGGAGGAAAAGCGTTATACTCAGGCCAAAAGCATAGTGGTAATAAGTCAAGATAAAAATCAATAACTTTTTCCACTGTTCTTAAGAAAGTGGGTGCACTAAACTAAGCCTATGCAAATGCAACACTTTCATAGGCTGATTTCCAAAGCATGCGCAATAACAGTTTTGTTATTTCTCTGTCACGCTCCTTGGTGGCGTGTAGAGTTGGCGATTACGTAGTAGCGTATCCACCAAGCGCACTAATTTTCTTGCAGTTAAGACGATGGCTCGTTTGTGTTGATGTTTTGGTGTTTCCGCATATTTCTTTTTGTAAAAGTCTTTGTATTCGGGCAATTCCTTTTTTACCGAGTTGGCGGCTTCAACTAAGTAGTATCGGAAGTACCGATTACCTTTTTTAGATAAAGGTGTTTGTTCAGATTCTCTGTTTCCAGATTGGGACCTCTTCCAAGCTAAACCAGCGTATTTCGCTAGTTTTGTTTGGTCATCAAATCGTTCGATTTGACCAATTTCAGCAAGCATGCCTGCGGCATAAACTGGTCCGATGCCTGGAATGCTGGTGAGACACTTGTACTCGGGAATCGCCTGTACAAGATCAATAATAGCTTGGTCATAGTCTTTAATGGCTTTTTCTAAGCCGCGTATCTCTCGAGCGACGATGCCAAGAACGACATCAATTGAATCTGCCATTACTTGGCCAAGCCGATAAGAGCTACGAATAGCTTTCTTAATGGTTTTACCTAATTTTTCAGGGTCTGAGAAACGCCCATGTCCCTTCTTTTGCAAGAAAGCAGCGAAATCTTCTAAAGGCATCTCGGCCATCGTATCTAGCGTCATTTCCTCAGTCATCAAGGACAGTAGAGTAGCACTAAAGACCGAAGTTGACAGTTCGGCATCACGAAGCTCTTTTCTTAAGGTGTTACATTTATAAGAAAGATTTTCGATGAAGTGTTGCTTCGTTGTCACTAGCTGTTGAACCATTTGATAACGGGCGCGCGTTAGGCGCTGAAGCGCCATATACTTCTCTTCTCGAATGGGAGAATTAGTAAAGCGTTGGATGCGTAGGTAGTCGGCAATCATAAAAGCGTCAATTGTGTCCGTTTTATCTGTATCAAACATTTTTGTGTATTGCTTGATACGATGAGGATCTTCAATCGTGGTAATGGCACCAATGCCTTGTAAGTCATCATCAAACTGAAAATACATGGCTGGATGAAAACTGTACATGGATGTCGATTCCATGCCAATCACGATTTGGTCAAAGTGATGTTCTTTATGAAGTGAAAGAAGTTCCTCTTTCAAGTCTAAGGCACCAATTGTGTCATTGGTATACATTGTCTCTAACAGGACGACTAAGTCATCCGTGAGAAAGCAAGTGTCCAATTTTTCAGAACTAACATCTATCCCTACAAATAATTTCATAATGGAAGGACCTCCTTTCATGAATTTTGGAAAATACTTCGATACTGTGGGCTTCCCAAGATACACGCTGCGTAACCACAACCTCGTCTACAAGAATACTTTGACTTTCGTAGGGAGCCGCATTTCAATCCTTCTACTAGAGAAAAGCCCTAAGAGAGTCGAAACAGATAGTGTGTTGGCAGTGATATCAACGGTCTGGGTTGCAGGCTTCAAAACGTAGACATACTACAGGAGGTCAAAGCACAATCCCATGTGGATCCATTCCACCGACTATTGTATCTCAGAAACCACACAATATCGAAATGAGTTCCAAGTACCTTCGCTGGTTCAATAATCACCAGCTGCGCGTCACTTCGCTCCTTGCTTATCGGGCTACGCCCGGTCACTAGGGGAATTAAAGTAATAAAATCTTTTAGATTAGTTATTTATTCAATTTTCAATGAACAAGTTAAAGTGCATCAATTTGATGCTTACAAAATATATTTTACGAGGAGGTGTAGCGATGGAAAAGGACTTTGCTTTAGATACTGTGCTAGATTTAACAAAATGGGAAAAACTGCAAGAGACCATTGCGGCGACCACTCACCTTGCGCTTTTGTTAGTTGATTATCGCGGAGTTCCCGTTACACCTCATAGCCAAGTGAAGCCTTTTTGTCACTTAGCCCGGACCCATCCAAAGCTGGGGAAGTATTGTGAGAAATGTGATGTTCGTGGTGGCTTAGAAGCGGCGCGTTCTTATCAGCCTTTTATTTACCGCTGTCACTTTGACATTATTGATATGGCCATTCCCATTACGATTGAAAGGCGTTACGTCGGAGCGATTATGGCTGGGGAAATCATGTTGACGCAAGGACAGCATGAACTGGAGCAAGTGTTAAGCTTGCCTGATGTCCCGGCTGTTACGGCTTTTAAAATTGAGCATCAAGGATTATTAGACGCTTATCCCCGCATTCCTTTAGCTGACCTCAAGCAAACTGCGGCTTTGTTACAGGAATTAAGTGAGTACATCGTTAGTGAAGCCATCAAAAAAGATTATTACGTTACAGCTTATGAACAAGCTCTCCATTTCACGAAACACGCGACTCTAGCTCCTACAACCCCTTTACTTTCCCAACAATTGACACAAAGCAACCCAACTTACACAGCTAAAAATAAATTGTTACAACCGGTGATTGATGCTATTTTTGCTAATAAAGAGCAACATCTTAGCCTGCAAACTTTGGCGCCCTTGGTGAACCTTAGTCCCAATTACTTGAGTCGCCTTTTACGAAAAGAATTCGGTGAGCCCTTCAGTCAAGTCTATACTCAGCTAAAAATTGATTGGGCGCAAGAACTTTTACAAACGACAACTTTATCCATCAATGAAATCAGTGATGCCTTGGGCTTTCTTGAACCGAGTTATTTCATCCGCTCTTTCAAAAAAATAACCAAAACTACGCCTTTAAAGTGGCGCCAACTACAAACGGACAATCCAAACAAAAAAATAATCACGCCGCAAGAGTAAGTTCTTACGACGTGATTATTTTTTTAACGACTCAGCACGATATCCACGAGGGCTTGAGTCAAGCCCGCACCAAAACGATCATAGTACTTTTGAAAACGTTCATCTGAAAGATACATCGCCACCAAACCTTGGTGGGCGGCTAAAGAGTAATCAGGCCAAGAATAGGTAAGCCACTGGCGATGCAGCTGATAAATTTCTTCGGCCACCTCACTAGTCACCGCCAAATTTTCGGCGACGAATTTTTGCAACTGTTCCATTAATTTGCCTTCAATTGCTTGCATCTCTTGATAAGTAGTTAGACTCATTCCCCGCAACTTAGCGTTACTCTCATCAATTGTCGTTTCCCCATACTTAGCACGAATCTCGGCGCCAAACTTTTTCTCATTGTCGGCAATTTGTTGTTCTTTAAAAGCTGCAAATTTTGCTTCATCGGTCATTTTTTCTTCTCCTTTGTAATAACGAATAGTTTGTTCCACGGTGGCCAGCATCTGGTTGAGTACTTCTCTTTGGGCTTCCAGCTGGACTTTCTGTTGGCCCAAGACCGTTACAAAGTCAAAATTATCAGCAGCTAGAGCAACTTTTATTTGAGCTAAAGAAAAGCCCATTCTTTTAAAAAATAAAATTTGTTGCAAGCAATCAACTTCTTGGGGGCCATAATACCGATAACCATTGGCCCCCACCCGTTGCGGCAACAATAAGCCTTGCTGATGATAATAGCGCAATGTACGGGAACTGACTCCACTTAAGCGGGCTAGCTCTTCAATAGAGTATTCCAAGATACCACCTCCTATTCACAGGATAAGCCTTGACGCAACGTCAAGGTCAAGAAAAAAATTTCCCTTTTTTCACTTTAAGGTTGGCCCCATAAAAAGTCAGCGACAGTTGCATCAACTTCAGTATTTTCATGGAGTTGTGAGTGCTGAGTATTCGCTCCGACAAAAACGTGTTCTTCATAGGTCAGACCAGCATTTTTAGCAGCCGCGGCCATACTCACCGCGCTCGGCAGCGGCACATTGCCATCCCCGGCATTAGGGTCATTGGGATCAGACTCACCAGCGAGGTTTAACCATTGTAAGTTGGGGGACAATTGATTTAATTTGTGTCCTAAATCTTGAAAACGCGGTGATTCGTTGCTGGGGCCATTGGCTGCTAAACTTGCTAAGGTCTCCCCACTGGCTAAAGTTACAAACTCGTTAAACGGCGCGGCGATAGAAATAAATTTTGCGACTTCCGGCACACTGTCATCTTGAGGAAAGGTCGTTAAGTAACGTAAACTACAAACGCCCCCCATGGAATGACCCACTAGGTTCACTGTCTCTACACCCTGCGTTTTTAAAAACTTAAGACAGTTGGCTAACCATTGCGCTTGATTCCATTCATTATTTTTACTATCGGTAAATAAAACTTGGATAAAGGGATTGTTGCCGGAAAGCTCCCCTTGACTTGCCACGGTACCATCACTAGCCACCGTTAAGGTCAGTTGCAGACTCCCAGCTTCATCTTGCGTTAAGCGTTGTAACACCCCACGAAAACTCCCCACCGTACCAGCATAACCATGAATAAAAAGCGTTGGTGTGTCGGAATAAGCATACGGGGCGGCTGCACTACTAGCAGTAGTTGAACTGGTAGCCGTGGTTGTGCTAACGGACGCTTCATTTGTGTTATTCGTTGTTTTCGAAGTATTCCTCTGGCATCCTACTAAAAGTAGCACACTTACAACTAACAAACTGGTGAGATATTTTTTCATCGTTTTGCTCCTTTCAAAAAAACAGGACTCCACTTGCGTGAAATCCTGTTTTACTTTTTAAATATGGTCTACTTGATCAAAGTCTAACTCGGTAGAAGTTTCCCGACCAAACATGTTGATGTTGACTTTTAATTTTTCTTTTTCGTAATCGACTTCGGTAACTTCCCCAGCTAAGCCGCTGAAAGCACCTTCGATGATTTGTAACGTATCCCCAACACTAACTTCTAGTTCTGTCGTCCGCGTACTCATCCCAATTGATTTTAAGATTGAATTAATTTCTTCTGGTAAAAGTGGCGCTGGTTTACTGCCGGCCCCATGAGAGCCTACAAAACCAGTTACCCCTGGCGTATTCCGTACAACATACCAAGAATCATCAGTCATGACCATTTCTACTAAAACGTAACCTGGGAAAGTTTTCCGCGTGGTTTCTTTCGTTTTTCCGCCCTTAACCTCGGTGTCTTGTTCTTCTGGTACGACTACCCGAAAAATTAAGTTACTCATCCCCATACTCTGAGCCCGAGATTCGATATTCGTTTTTACTTTATTTTCATAACCTGAGTAAGTATGTAAGACATACCATTGTTTTTCAAAAGATTCCATTGGTGAACCTCCAATTTATTTGTCAAAATAAAAAAACCTCGGCGACGCACGAAGTTTTTTCAGCACATTGATTATAGCATCTTCAAAAATAAAAGGCAAAGCCCTTTATTAATTTTTAATGACTAAGCCGATTGCTTTAGTGATGACAGTATCCATCAACCAGAACATGACGGCAAATAAAATAGAAGATTCAATAACCACTAAGGTATCTTTCCGTAATTGTTTTTTGCTAGGCCAAGTCACTAATTTCATTTCGTTAAAAACACTTTTAACAAAACCAACTTTTTTTTCGCCTGTTGCTTTATCTTTAGCCATAAGTACTCCTCCTTACTTTGTTTCTTTGTGCAATGTGTATTGATTGCAGTATTTACAAAATTTATTTATTTCTAGTCGTTGATCTTTTTTACCTTCAGAGACCGATTTTGTGTAGTTTCGCGAACCACACACGGTACATGCTAAGGCGACTTTTTTGGCAGCCATGAAAAACCTCCCATTTCGATAACTTCACAAGGATAACATTACCATTAATTAAAAAAAGTGTCAATTCGGGTTTTGCTTTAAAATGAGAATATGTTAAGATGGAATCAGAAAAACTGTTTTTCATTGGAGGGAATGTCTATGCTTATTAAATCGTTGGTGATGACCAAAGATCGTTTGACCACCGTGGATGAAACGGCCACCTTACAAGAAGCCTTGGAAATTTTAGAAGAATCCGGTTTCCGTTGTGTGCCAATTCTCGACGAGACGGGAGAAATTTTCCGGGGAAATATTTACAAAATGCACATCTACCGGCATAAAGCCAACGGTGGCGATATGAATTTACCGGTAACTTATTTATTAAAAAATGCTACGAAGTTTATCTATACTGACTCATCTTTCTTTAAAGTATTCTTTACCATCAAAGAGTTGCCTTATATCGCTGTATTAGACGAAGACAATCACTTCTATGGCATTTTAACCCACTCCAAACTTTTAGGGATGCTTTCTGAATCTTGGAATGTGGGGGCTGGTAGTTATGTCCTCACCATCGCCTCTTCAGGCAAACAAGGAGATTTAGCAGCGATTGCTAAAATTGTCGCCAAATATTGTAGCATTGAAAGCTGTATCACTTTAGATATTGGTAAAACCGATAAATATCGGCGGACCCTCATGACTTTACCGACAGATGCCGATGAAGAAGTGGTGGAAAATATCAAAACGCGTTTAGAGAAAAAAGGGTTTGAAGTCGTGGACGTTGAAGACTTGCGGAATCCTGATTAAACGATTGCCAAAAAGACTCGGACAATTCGGCTGAGTCTTTTTTTGCGTCCTACTCACAAAAAAACAGACCGCCTGTTAAGACGATCTGCTTTTTTGTTCTCTTAAAATCGTTCAGCAAAATGAATTTTTTGGTTAACAAAATACATGACTGGTGCTGAAAGTGCCATAATGATAAACTCACTAATGGCTAATGAAGCATAAGTAGCCCAAAATGGTGCATCAGCAGTAATGTTAAGCATAATGGCAATCAGAAACATGCTCCCTGTAAAGAAAAGCACATTTAAACTTAAACGCAGGTAGACATTTTTAATTTTCTTTTGCAACAAGGCACTTAAACCTAATGCCAAGAAAGTTTGGCCCCCACCGAATAAGGTGTCCATTAAGCCATAACCAAAAAATTGGTTAAAAATCACGACCCCTAGCAAAACACCCCAGATTAGTTTGCGGTTAAAGACCACCACGTGATTCAAACTTTCCGATACACGAAATTGAATCGCACCACTGGCTGGCCCCACAAAACATAAAGCCACGTATAAGGCGGCGATCATGGCATTGGCCACTAAGACCATCGTTTTTTGCGTCGATTTGGTTTGTGATTGACTGACTTTCATTTTCTTTTCCTCCTCCTAGTTTTGTTAACGCAGGATGGTTGATGAACTGCGCGGATAAATCCTTATTCATTCTACCGAAAAAAAATCGTTTCGTCTACCTCCCTGACGAATTTAGCAGTCCTTGTAGGCAGGCATACCGCCAAATTTTCAGCCGCTACCGAACTTTGAGCTGCTGATTGTTAAAAAAATTCAGCAAAAAAATATTTTCAACTTTTTAATTATCAGACACTTTGCTATAATGTCCCAGAGAGGAGGTCATTATGAGTATTCATTATCATTTTATTATTAACGAGCACGCCGCTAGTGGCAATGCGAAAAAAAATGCTGAACTCATTTTAGGACTAGCAAAAGACAGTGTGACGTATACTAGCCACTATTCTGAGTATCCCGGCCATATATTAACGATTATTCAACAATTAAAACCCCAACTACGTCCTTTCGACGCTAGCTTTCATACAGACAATCCCGAAGAAGAAATTCCTTTGTTAGTGGTGATTGGCGGTGACGGCACCTTACATGAGGTGATGAACGCCTTGTACCCTGACGGTTTAAAAATTCCCGTGGCTTATATTCCCTCTGGTTCCGGTAATGATTTTTCCCGCGGTGTGGGAATTTCTCGCAATCCAAGAACAGCTTGGCAACAAATTTTACAGGCGACGACACCTAAGACGGTCCAACTTTTGCAATATCAAGAAGGCATCACGGGTAAAAGTGGTGTGGTAGTGAATAACCTAGGCATTGGCTTAGATGCTAGTATTGTTAATGCCACTAACGATTCTGCTTCTAAAAGCACGCTGAATAAATTTCACTTAGGAAACCTCGCTTATACGTTATCCATCGTGGAGCAACTTTTCCGCCAGAAAGGTTTTCCCATTACCGTCCACGCCAATGGTCATGAAGATGGTTTTAATAAAGCTTATCTTTGTACCATCACCAACCACCCTTATTTTGGCGGAGGGATTAAAATTGCACCAATGGCCGATGCGTATGAAAAAAATTTAGATTTAGCGATGATTGAAAAAGTGAATCCCTTTAGTATTATCTGGCTGATTATTTTACTCATTCAGCAAAAGCATACCCGTCATCGCCTCTTTCACCACTATAAGACGGAAAATTTACGTTTAGTCAGTACGATTCCGCAATACGCCCAATTAGATGGTGAAATTTGGTCGAAACAATCGTATGACTTTACCTTTAATGTGACAGAAGGTTTATTTTGGTTTTAACATCAAAGAAGAGCTGCCCTCCTTTAAGGAAAAGCAGCTCTTCTTTCTTTTTACTTTTATTTTGCGTAAAGTTCACTGACTGGCGCCATAATGATGCCGTTTAAGTCATTGACAATGATACTAAAAGCTCGTTCTTTTTCCATCATGCCAGCGATTAATTCGTCGGCTTGCACCCGCGTGGAAAGATCATTACCACGGGAAATATCTTCATCGGAAAATTGAGCTCCCGTCATTTGTTTTTCTTGTAACATCATTTGAAACGCCCGGAACTCTTCAAAAAGTTCGTTGCTCTCTTTATTAGCCGTTACTTTTTCATGGGCTTCCTTCAATGTTTTAAACTCGGGTGTATCTCGTAATTCTCTTTCTAATTGGTGGGCCGTATCGTAGATATTGGTCACGTGAGTCACTCCTTAGATATTTTTTCTAACTGTTAATAAGTGTAGCATTTTTTGCGACAGATGAAAATCTTAATCCCCCAGTAAGCCATCGAAAAAGTTTTTCACTGAGTCTGTCGCTTTATCAAAGCCCTCTTTCAAGCGGCCCCCCCAGTAATCTGCGCCTTCTTTGACTTTATCGCCAAATTCTTGCCAATTACTGTTACTATTGTCACTTGCTTCTTTTTCATTATCTTTTTGGCTAGCATCAGCTACCGCAAAATCTTGCCCGCTAGTGTATTGTAAAAGCTCATTGGCTTCATTACGGAAAATTCGGGCTAAACCACCGCTACTGCCACTAGTGGTAGCGAGATAATGATCTTCAGACGTATTATCATAGCCTAGCCAAGACGCAATCACCACGTCTGGTGTATAACCCACAATCCATTGATACTTCGTGCCTTCACCAAACGTTGTCTCGGTGGTTCCTGTTTTTCCAGCCATCGTGTAATTATCCGGTTGTGCATTGACACCTGTTCCGGATGAGAAAACACCTTGTAACATGGAGGTCATCTCTTCGGCAACTTTAGCTGTCGTCACTTGCGTCGTTTCTGGATTAGCTTGGGCCACTACGGCGCCGGTGGAGTCGACAATTTTTTTAATATAATGGGGGGTAATCCGTTTTCCTTCATTAGCAAAAACAGTATAAGCCGAAGCCATCATTTGTGGGGAGACCCCGGTGGTTAAACCACCTAAGGCTAAGCCCCAATACTTATCTTCTTCCGCTAATTTCAAACCGAATTGCTCAGCCTTTTTAAAGCCAGTTTCTAGTCCCACTTTGTGTAAGAGCCAGACGGCTGGCATATTGACACTATGGGCTAAAGCTTCATACATGGGCATCTCCCCCGTGTATTCCCCTCCGAGGTTGGTCCCATCAGGATAATATTCTTGTAACTTGTCTTCCACCATACTATCAGGTGTCATCCCCGACTCTAGGGCTGGTGTATAAGAGACAATCGGCTTAATCGTTGATCCTGGGGAAATTTTAGACATGGTGGCCCGGTTGAAGCCCAAAAAGACGTGCTCATTACGGCCCCCTACAACACCTAAGACCCCGCCAGTTAAAGGATCAATGGCGATGGAAGCCGATTGGACCATCGTGCCATCAGCGGCATCAGCCGGGAAAAGGCTACTATTATCATAAGTATTTTGCATGGAACTTTGGATATTTTGACCTAACGTCGTGTAAATTTTATACCCTTTATTTAATAAGTCACTATCAGAAATTCCATACAGATTCTCTGCTTCCCGAATCACTTCATCAAAGAACCACGGATACTTGTACCCTTTATCGGAATTAGAATAATTGTCATGGAGTAAACTGGCTACTGCAATATTTTTTTGCGCTTGCGCCTCTTCATTAGAAATAACATTATTTTCTACCATCACAGAAAGGACAGTATTGCGGCGTTCCGTGGCGTTGTCGGGATTATCAATAGGATTATAAATGCCTGGCCCTTTTAGCATCCCCGTTAAAATTGCTGCTTCACCGGCGGTCACTTCTTTAGCTGAATGACCGAAATATTTTTGACAAGCGTCTTCTACGCCCCAAACACCGTTGGCAAAGTAAGAATTATTCAAGTACATCGCTAAAATTTCATCTTTGGAATAATTTTTTTCAATTTCGATGGCTAAAAAAAGCTCCCGCGCTTTGCGGTCAAAAGTTTGCTTTTGCGTTAAGTAAGCATTTTTGGCTAACTGTTGAGTGAGGGTCGAACCGCCCCCTGTAATGTGACCACTGGTGAGAATCCCCACCGCCGCTCGGGCAATCCCTTTCAGGTCGTAACCGTGGTGTTGGTAGAAACGCTTGTCTTCAGTGGCGACGACTGTTTTTTGAATTAACGGCGAGATTTCCGTTAGTTCCACGTAAGTCCCTTTTTGACCATATAACGTTCCAGCTTGATCCTCATCTTTATCATAGACGGTGGTCACTTGTTCGAGGGAAGACTTTAAAGTAGCCACATTGGCTTGTTTGGCGAGATAAAATAAATACGCGCTAGTGACTAAGACGACTAACAAGACCGCCAGTAAAAATATTTTATGAATATGATACTTTTTCCAAATTCGTTTTCGTGCTTGGTGGATATTTTTTAAATGAGGCTTGAGCCACTGCCAAAACTGCCCCAATTTTTCTTGTAAAACTTTCATGGTAAACTCCTTTTCAACTTAGGAAATTTCTATGTTATAATTGCCTACTGAACGTAGCATAGCATGCTAGAAAACAAATGACAAAACCCTGACGAAAATTTAAAAAAAGTTTGGGGAAGCTTAAGAAAATTTAAAAGAAAAGGAGTACAACATGGAACTCACGGTACAAGTGGCAGCAAACGTCCCTGTCCAACCCATCACGGAATATTTGCAAAATGAATTATTATTACCGCGGAAAGTCCGCCACTTTTTACGTACGCGGCGTAATGTTTTAGTGAACGGGGTGAGCCAACCTTTTCATACGCTATTACAGCCTGGTGATACCTTGCAGCTAACTTTTTTAGCTAGCGACTACCCAGAAGCTCATATTCTTTTAGGAAATGCCGCCTTGGTCCACGTGCTTTATGAGGACCGAGACATCCTGATCGTCAATAAACCAGTAGGAATTAAAACTCATCCCAATGCCCCACAAGAAAATGAAACGATGCTCAACCACGTCGCTGCCTACTTAGCAGGCCAACAACAGGCTCCTTATGTCGTTCATCGTTTAGACCAAGAAACTTCTGGTGCTTTGCTTTTTGCCAAAAATCCTGTAGTCTTACCGATTTTAGGGCGCCTCTTAGCAGAAAAAAAAGTCTATCGCACCTATCAAGCTCAAGTGGTCGGCAACGTAGCAAAAAAAGAATTCGTCATTGATGCTCCTCTTGGTCGCCATCGCCACGACCGCCGCAAACGAGTGGTGGATGAAAAAAATGGTCAGTCGGCCCGCACTCACGTTACAGTATGTTACCATACGCCCCATGAAAGTGGCCTTATGTTGCAATTAGAAACCGGCCGCACCCACCAAATTCGCGTCCATCTGGCCAGTATTCAGCATCCGATAATTGGCGATCCTTTGTATAATCCCCACGCTAAAAGCGGTGAGCGCTTAGCCTTACACGCCGTGGCCCTTGACTTAACGCATCCTTTTACGCAAGAAAAAATCCACGTTGAAGCCTTACCTAGTTTATTTTAAATAAAAAGCACCTGTTCGTGGCTGTTTTGCTAACTCCTTTGTTGAGCCGCAAATGCCAAGAGCAGGTGCATTTTTTATTTAGGGATAACCAAGGCAAAGCGCTGTAAGAACTTCGTTAACTCCTTCAAGACTACTTGATTTTTTCCTTGTTGATCATTTTCTAGTTGTAATACTAGTAAGGGTTCATGGAGGCTTTTCCGTAACAAGAACCACCCCGCACCAAAGCGCCCCGTAACATTAACGCGAACGCCTTCCGCATTAGGCAAAACTTCTTGCCATTCAGGAAAATCGGCGACAAAATCAGGCAACGTATTTAAAACCTGCTCCCCTAAAGAATCATCTGCTGGGTTTTCGTAAGCATAACGATATTCGTGAGCTTCTTGTGGTTGTTTTAAATCAGCAATCAAACTGAGTAACGTCTTCTTTTCTTTTTTTAATTGCGGCAAAGCCATTAAAATTTTAGCCACCACGTAGGCGCCGTCATCGAGAAAATAGTTTTCTTTAAAGGCAGCGTGCCCGCTAGTTTCAATGGCTAAAGGGCAATAGGTGCCCGCGGCATTTAAGGCAAGCCCGCGATTAATGACATTGCGATAACCAGAAATATAGCGATCTTGCTGACCACCTAAAGTTTGAATAAAATCTTCCAAATGGGCTGACGTCGGCGAGTTTGTCACAATCGTGCCTCCCGGGTGATTTTTTAACAACAAGACACTAAGTAACGCAATTAAATTATTGCGATTAATCGCCACGCCGTCATGCGTAATGACCGCCCCACGGTCCACATCGGTATCAAAAATAATCCCCAAGTCGGCGCCTTGAGCCAAAACAGCCGCTTGAATGCTGGCAATTGCTGCTGGATTATCTGGATTAGGGACGTGATTAGGAAAATGACCATCTGGATCTAAAAATTGCGAACCTGAAGTATCGGCACCTAAGGGTTGTAACACTTTTTCGGCAAAGAAGCCCCCGGCACCATTACCGGCATCAACGATGATGTGATAGCCGGCTAAAGGTCGTTCATTTGTTAATCCGGTGCCTACTTTAATTTTACGAACTAAATCAGCGCTATATAAAGACATCAACGCACTCGTGACGACTTTAGGCATACCGCTTCCTTGCGGAGTTTCAGCTTTTTCTAAAATAAAAGCGATATCATTTTTTTCAGCACCACCTGTGGCAGTAAAAAATTTTAAGCCGTTATATTCAAAGGGCAAGTGACTAGCACTAATCATCACGCCACAATCCGCTGCTACCTCTTTAAATTGCGTTGCCATAAACAGCGCCGGTGTCGTTGCTAGGCCCACTTTTAACACCGTCACTTGCGCCGAAAAACCTAAGAGTAGCGCTTCGTATAAGCTCGGCCCGGTTAAACGCGAGTCCATCCCAATGGCAATTTTTAAATTGCCAGTTAAGTGTTTACTTTCCCGTAACCACTTTTCGATCCCCACAGCAATTTTCGTTACGGCTTCTGGGGTTAGAGTGGCGACGTGTTTTAGCGTAGTTAAGGCTACGCCGCGAATATCTGAACCATTTTGTAAACGAGTAAGTTCCATGGTTGTGCTCCTTATTTTTTGGCAATCATTTCATTAATTTTATCGTAAATAGCTTGCGCTGCTGTTTCATCTGGGGAAATTAAAAGCGCCGTATTGGTTCCTGCCAAAGTGGCGACAATTTCTGGTGAATTCAAAGCGTCAAGTAAATCAGCGATTAAGTCCGCTGTCCCCGTCGTCGTGTGGATGATGGTCATGAATTGCACGCGATCCACTTTAGAAACCATGTCTTGCATCATCTCAGTTAAGTGTTGATCTGCATCAATGGCTTGTTCTTGGTAAAGATGATAATACGTTTGCCCTTCTGCATTACGTGCTTTAACAATGCGCAGTTCGCGAATATCGCGGGAAATCGTCGCTTGGGTAGCTTGGACGCCGGCACTAGCTAAAAGATTTAGTAACTCCTCTTGGGTTTCCACCGTATTTTGCGCTACAATTTGGGTTAAGAGTGCTTGCCGATCACTTTTTTTCATGAGTATCCTCCATTTCGCTTGCATTGAGTTAATTATACCAAATTTCCCAGCAAAATTTAGTAGAAATTTTTTTGGTACTTTATTTTTTGTAAACTCCCACTTATCAAGGAACACAACTAGTATTTACTGCTTTTTTTTGCTATAATGTTCTATGAATTTCACAATCTGGACAGGTTCTTCTTAGGAAGCCTGTTTTTTATTATGGAGGAAATTATTTATGGAAGAAAAAACACTGGTGGCTAGCGCCATTTACACCCTTTTAAAAGACCAATTAGACCTAGCAACAATTGAAAATTTATTAGAACGTCCCAAAGTTAAAACCCATGGCGACTGGGCTTTTCCAACTTTCGTCTTAGCCAAAAGTTTACGACAAGCTCCACAAAAAATTGCGGCTGACTTAGCTGAAAAAATGGTCAGTACAGACTTTGAACAAGTCGTAGCAGTCGGCCCTTACTTAAACTTTTTCTTAGACAAGGGACAAGTTTCTAGTCACGTCTTACAAAAAATTATTACTGCCGGTACACATTTCGGTGATGCCACCATCGGTAATGGCGAAACCATTACCATTGACATGTCTTCACCTAACATTGCTAAACCTATTTCCATGGGTCACTTACGCTCCACTGTCATCGGCAATGCCTTAGCCAACATTACCCAAAAAATTGGCTACACTCCTTACAAAATTAATCACCTGGGGGATTGGGGTACCCAATTTGGTAAACTGATTGTAGCCTATAAAAAATGGGGCACAGCAGACGCGGTGAAAGCTGCACCAATCAAGGAATTACTACGTCTTTACGTAGATTTCCACGAAAAAGCAGAAAACCAACCAGAATTAAATGATGAAGCACGGGCTTGGTTTAAAAAACTAGAAGAAAATGATAGCGAAGCCCTCGAACTTTGGCAATGGTTCCGCAGCGAATCTTTAAAAGAATTCCAAAAAATTTACGACATGTTGGAAGTTTCCTTTGATTCCTACAATGGCGAAGCTTTTTACAATGACAAAATGGACAAAGTCGTGACGCTGTTAGAAGAAAAACACCTCTTAAAACTTGATCAAGGCGCGGAAATCGTCGACCTCAGCGCGTATGACTTGAATCCAGCCCTCATTAAAAAATCAGACGGGGCCACTCTTTACATGACTCGGGACTTAGCTGCCGCTCTTTACCGCAAAGAAAATTATAACTTTGCTAAATCTTTATACGTGGTGGGCAACGAACAATCCATCCACTTTAAACAAATGAAGGCTGTCTTAAAAGAATTAGGCTTTGACTGGGCTGATGATATCTACCATATTCCTTTTGGTTTAATTACAAAAGACGGCAAAAAATTATCCACCCGTAAAGGGAAAATTATTTTACTAGAAGAAGTTTTAAACGATGCCATCGCTTCTGCGAAAGAACAAATCCAAGCTAAAAATCCTAATTTACCGAACCAAGATGAAGTTGCGCACCAAGTCGGCGTAGGCGCCGTTGTCTTCCACGACTTGAAAAATGATCGTCTCAACAACTTCGACTTCAATCTAGAAGAAGTCGTCCGCTTTGAAGGCGAAACCGGGCCTTACGTCCAATATACTCATGCCCGCAGTGCTTCTATTTTACGGAAAGCTAACTTCACGCCAGCTGCCGACATCACCTACGCCCTCACTGACGAAAACGCTTGGGAAGTCATCAAACTTTTACAAAGCTATCCAGAAACCGTCTTGCGGGCTAGCAATAACTTTGAACCTTCCGTCATTGCTAAACATGCCATTCAATTGGCCCAAGCTTTCAATAAATATTACGCCAACGTAAAAATTCTCGTGGCTGATGAAGAACAACCAGCGCGCCTCGCTTTAGTTTACGCTGTGAAGACTTTATTAAAAGAAGACTTGCGCTTACTCGGCATTCACGCACCCGAAGAAATGTAATCGTAAAACTTTCTTAAGATTTCAGCCTTTAGTCTGATGTACGTCAGCTAAAAATCAGGTATTCTTTTCTTAAGAGCAAAAGAAAAGGAGGTTCAAAAATGCGCTTGGTTTTAAAAAATTATCGTCCATTGTGGATTGCTGGTGTCTTAGGCACCCTTTTGGTTGGGCTTGTCACTTGGCAGCTCTATTTCCACCAAACTTTTTCTGAACGCCTCTTTCTTGATGCCACCTTTCTTTTTTTGATTGGTGCCATCATTGCCTTAAAAAAATATCATCAAAGTTTCCGTAGCCAACAAGTACTCTGGTCACTATCTTTGGGGCTACTCTCTTTAGGCAGCCTGATTAGTTGGCTTGTCTTATTACCTAATTAAAAAATGATGGAGCTCTCCTTTATTGTCGAGTATACACCAAATAGGCAATCACAGTTCTACAATGTATGTAGCTGTGGTTGCCCCTTTTATTTACAAGCAATTCTAACTCTGTCTGCCCATGGTAACTAGGCCTCAAGATTTGATAAATCTGAGAGGTTGGGCACTTACCATTATGAAAGCACATAGTTAGTTAAACCAATAACAATCCACGAAATAATTAAGATAGCATTCCCAGTAAACATTATTTTTTTTGCCCTAATCGAGCTCTGCCATTCATGGTCGATAAGTCCCCAAATACTACTGATAATTAACGCTAAAGCATTAAATCCAATCCACCCTACAACAGTTCCGTAATTGCCTAACAAGAATGTAGCTTTTCCATAAAAACCTAAAGCTGCGAACCAAATCATTCCAGTAGCCATCACTTTAAAGAAACCTACCTTAGCCCCTAATGATTTGTAATCAGAGAACTTATGATTTTTAAATAAAAGAAACAAAGGATACGTAAAATTAGCGATAAAACCACCTAAAAAGATAATCAACCAACCTAATAAGCTAGCACTCTTTCCACTGACTCCATCAGCTATTGCCAACTTAGAAGTGTAATCAGCGTATGAAAAACCTATGTTTTGTGCAGCTGAACCAATACCCGAAGCTAGTGCAATTACTAACCCTAAATTAAATTTACTACGATTTAAAGTATTATTCTTTTTTGTAGCTTGCTCTCTTACTAAACCAGCTTTCGTCAAAAAGACAACTCCGCATAGCATAATACATAATCCTAGCAAAAAAAATACTAAAAACAAACTAGTCGGTTTTGAAGAATTCATAAATAGCGGGACAAGCGAACCAATTGCAGCCGAACTTCCCATTGATATTCCGTAGGTTAAACTCATGCCAATAGTATCAATAGCTTTACCAAAACCGATAGCCGTTATGCCCCAAATAAAACCACAAAATACCACAGGCAAAATTATTTCCACAGGGGTAGAAATCAGATATTCCCCAAAATTGGGTATTTCTATGGAAATCCAGATTAGTGGGACTAGAATCATGGAAACTACTGAAAATAGTGCCCAAAAAGCTTCCCAACTAAAAGGGGTATACTTTTTCATTCCTAAACCAAAGGTCCCTTGAAAAAAACCAGCGGTAATTAATACTAGTAAACCTTGAATCATTTTTCTATTCTCCAATAATAAATATTTATTTTTATTTAATAACTTTAAGTATGAGACTAAATTTTTTTGCTTAAAGAGCTTGCAATCAAGTCATGACCGAAGTCAGATGGATGCAATCCATCGATAGATAATCCTTGATACGACGATAACAAATCATAACCATTCATATATTTAATCTGTGGATATTCATTTGACTCTTGTTCTAAAATCTGTCTAAACTCCTGATTTTTTAGATTCTTCGATAAATCGTTTTCTTTACGATACAGTCCAATGCAATAAATTGGCCCCACATTACGTGTACTGCTTATAATTTCCAAAAAATTTTTAGTTTTTTGTTGAAAATATTTATTTTCCCAAGAAAGTACGTTAACTCCCAGTTCTAAGATTAAAAAATCCCATTTTTATCTCTTAGAAACTCTGCAATTTCTTTATCAAGCTGACAACTTCCTGCAAATCCAAGATTGTAATAATCCTTTTTTAATTTCTGACTCAACTTAAAAACATAGCTATTGCTACTCAATGTAGCGCTACCCCCATGTGTGATGGATGAACCATAAGCAATAAATGAATCAGGAGGATAGTCTGCTTTACTTGGCAAACGCACCAGGCCTTCTACTCCTAAATATTCGTGAGCCCAATCATAAGGTAAAATGACTCGTATTAATTCTGGATTAAACGATTGCGAAATTTTTTGCAATCCATTTTTGAACAAATATTTCTTTTTAAGGGTAATTTCACTTTCACTTAAAGAAATAATTTGATTAGACAGCTCATAAGAAGTTTGAATATCCCCTTGATATACAGTGACGATGCCGTGGTTTAGTATGTTATCTCCACCTATGTGCCTCGAAAATTTAAGCTTAACTTCTTCCGACTCCATAAAAAATCGAAGTTCTACGCCGCAAGTATTATAGGCCATCCCTTGAGCTTTTTCATTTAATTTTTCACGAATATTTCCAGGAACTCGGGATAACTTATAGCCATGTGTTTTAGGATTATAAACAAATTCTTCTACGTTGTGAAAATCAATATTGTCTTTTATCATTTTTCTCCTTTTCTTATTGAAAAAAAAGAATATAAAGAAGTGTCCTACTTCCTTATATTCTTTTTTTATTAATGATAGATAACTAAAATTTTAATTTTAACTTATTTTACAAGAAAACTCCTTATAAAATCTGCGTACCATTTGTTATTTTTTAGTGACCAATCCTATTTTGCCTTTATTAGTTATTCACAAGGTATCTTTTTAAATCTAAGGAGCTTTTGGCTATTTCATTTGCCGCTATTTCAGCAACTTTAATGGCACCTTCTTCATTCAGATGAGTGTCATCATCTACTCCATCAGGATAGTTTAGTAATTCTCCAGACTTCCCTTTTAAAAAGAATTGCTTTGTTTCTACTTGGGTGTGCCCTTCTAACCACTTTTGGGTGTCTAAAAAAGTATCTAGAAGAACAAAAGAATTTTCTTCACAAAATTTTCTAACTGCCTCAGGATAAAGGCCTAAACTATCCGGATTAAGAAGGCCATTTGCTAAATAATCACGCCGTGAAATAGGCGTTAGTAATACCGGTGTAGCACCATTTTTTTTTGCTACTTCAGTAAAAGTACGAAGATTATCTAAGTACTCACCAAATGGCTCAGTTCCTCTAGTTGGATCTTCCAGTTTCTGATCATTATGGCCAAACTGAATAAAAAGAAAGTCGCCCTGTTCTAGCTTTTCATCAATTGTTTCAAGTCGCTTTTCTGCAATAAATGATTTCGTACTTCGACCATTTACTGCACAGTTTTCAAACTTAATTTTTGAATCAAAAAAGAGAGATAACTTTTCCCCCCAACCTGTTTCGGGTCTTTTTTTTCTTGTTTAGGAGCTGCGGTTGAATCTCCTGCTGGAATGGCAACACTTATTTTGACAAATTTTATAAGGTGTACCTTTTGTGTGTCTGTTATCCGTCCGATTGCCCTTGACAATGAGCCTTCAGGGTCATGACTTCCTACGGCAGAAGCGCACTATGAAA
>NZ_BJDR01000018.1 GCF_005405245.1 Enterococcus nangangensis
CGAACACAGAAGTTAAGCTTCTTAGCGCCGATTGTAGTGAGGGGTTGCCCCTTGTGAGAGTAGGACGTCGCCACGCTTAAAGTGTCTTTATATGGGGGCTTAGCTCAGCTGGGAGAGCATCTGCCTTACAAGCAGAGGGTCAGCGGTTCGAACCCGTTAGCCCCCATTTTTCTTTGAGCCGTTAGCTCAGTTGGTAGAGCATCTGACTTTTAATCAGAGGGTCACAGGTTCAAGCCCTGTACGGCTCATTCATGAATCGCGGGTGTGGCGGAATTGGCAGACGCACTAGATTTAGGATCTAGCGCCTAACGGCGTGGGGGTTCAAGTCCCTTCACCCGCACTAGCAGTACCATGCCGGCTTAGCTCAGTTGGTAGAGCATCTGATTTGTAATCAGAGGGTCGAGGGTTCAAGTCCTTTAGCCGGCACTCTTAATATGCGGAAGTAGTTCAGTGGTAGAACATCACCTTGCCAAGGTGGGGGTCGCGGGTTCGAACCCCGTCTTCCGCTTTCTCGAAAGAGAGAAGCACTAAAGAATAGGTATTAGATTTTGCCGGGGTGGCGGAACTGGCAGACGCACAGGACTTAAAATCCTGCGGTGAGTGATCACCGTACCGGTTCGATTCCGGTCCTCGGCATTAGGAATGCGCCTATAGCTCAATTGGATAGAGTGTTTGACTACGAATCAAAAGGTTAGGGGTTCGACTCCCTTTAGGCGCGTAGAACGGGAAGTAGCTCAGCTTGGTAGAGCACCTGGTTTGGGACCAGGGGGTCGCAGGTTCGAATCCTGTCTTCCCGATAATATTAATGGGGGTTTAGCTCAGCTGGGAGAGCGCTTGCATGGCATGCAAGAGGTCAGCGGTTCGATCCCGCTAATCTCCATTTTAATATTTTGGCGGTGTAGCTCAGCTGGCTAGAGCGTCCGGTTCATACCCGGGAGGTCGGGGGTTCGATCCCCTTCGCCGCTATTATTCATATGAGAGCTTGGACCTTTAGCTCAGTTGGTTAGAGCAGACGGCTCATAACCGTCCGGTCGTAGGTTCGAGTCCTACAAGGTCCATTGTGACATTGTAAGAGATAAAATGAATAGTTTTACTTTCAGCTTTAATGGAGGATTACCCAAGTCCGGCTGAAGGGAACGGTCTTGAAAACCGTCAGGCGTGTAAAAGCGTGCAAGGGTTCGAATCCCTTATCCTCCTTTTTATTATCGCGGGGTGGAGCAGTCAGGTAGCTCGTCGGGCTCATAACCCGAAGGTCGTAGGTTCAAATCCTGCCCCCGCAATTGCAATCTTTTGATTGTATGTTTTATGGTCTGGTAGTTCAGCTGGTTAGAATGCCTGCCTGTCACGCAGGAGGTCGCGGGTTCGAGTCCCGTCCAGACCGCTTTTTATGCGGGTGTAGTTTAGTGGTAAAACCACAGCCTTCCAAGCTGTTGTCGCGAGTTCGATTCTCGTCACCCGCTTTTACCATTTTTATTATGGGCCCATAGCTCAGCTGGTTAGAGCGCACGCCTGATAAGCGTGAGGTCGATGGTTCGAGTCCATTTGGGCCCATATATAATATAATGGGGAAGTACTCAAGTGGCTGAAGAGGCGCCCCTGCTAAGGGTGTAGGTCGGGAAACTGGCGCGAGGGTTCAAATCCCTCCTTCTCCGTTTTTTATATTGTTGGCCCGGTGGTCAAGCGGTTAAGACACCGCCCTTTCACGGCGGTAACACGGGTTCGATTCCCGTCCGGGTCATGTTTTACTTTTAAATTTTTTATTATCGCGGGATGGAGCAGTCAGGTAGCTCGTCGGGCTCATAACCCGAAGGTCGTAGGTTCAAATCCTGCTCCCGCAATTGCAATTTTGATTGCAAGCAACAAATTATGAAACGGTTTGGTAGTTCAGCTGGTTAGAATGCCTGCCTGTCACGCAGGAGGTCGCGGGTTCGAGTCCCGTCCAGACCGCTTTTTATATGGCGCGGTAGCTCAGTTGGTAGAGCAACGGATTGAAGCTCCGTGTGTCGGCAGTTCGATTCTGTCTCGCGCCACTTCTTGAAATTTATTTTCAAGAGATCATGGTGAGTTTTTAATCCCCACTGTGGTTACTCATTATGGGCCCATAGCTCAGCTGGTTAGAGCGCACGCCTGATAAGCGTGAGGTCGATGGTTCGAGTCCATTTGGGCCCATTCATTTTTAAAACTATTTTGGCCCGTTGGTCAAGCGGTTAAGACACCGCCCTTTCACGGCGGTAACACGGGTTCGAGTCCCGTACGGGTCATGAAGAGTGCTTTGGCATTCTTTTTTTTTGCTTTTTTTTATTTAAAATGAAAAATAGCGTCAGCGATATTGGTCGCTGACGCTATTTTGGATGCTATAAGAAGTCTTGCGTTAAAACTAAGAAGTCGGCGATATCTTTTTTCACTTGATTGATGCCGGCTTGCCAAAAGTCGGGTTGCGTTAAGTCAACACCGAGATGTTTTTTGGCTAGTTCTTCTGTCGTCATGGCGGCAGTATCCCGCAACAAAGCGATATAGTCGTCTTCAAAGCTAGTACCTTTTTGATTGGCGAAGGCGTAGATGCCCATGGAGAAGAGATAGCCAAAGGTGTAAGGAAAATTATAAAAAGGTACGTCGTCAATATAAAAATGCAACTTGCTAGCCCAGAAGTGGGGATGGGTGGTAGCTAGGGCACCAGCATAGGCCTCCACTTGCGCTGCTGCCATCATATCTGTCAATTCAGTGGGGCTTAAGACCTTTTCTTGGCGCATTTGGTAAAGATTATTCTCAAAAATAAAGCGAGCGTGGATATTCATAAACATCGCAATGGCATTTTGCATTTTAGTGTCAATGAGGTTGATTTTTTCTTCGGCGGTCTTTGCTTCTTTTAAAGCGGCATCAGCGACGATTAATTCAGCAAAAGTCGAAGCTGTCTCGGCGACATTCATGGCGTAGTCTTGGTTCAAATTCGGTAAGTCCCACATGACGCTAGCATGAAAAGCGTGGCCTAATTCGTGGGCCAAAGTAGCTACTTCATTGATGGAACCACCGTAAGTCATGAAAATACGGGACTCTTGGCTTTCCGGTAAGCTGGTACAGTAACCGCCAGGACGTTTGCCGGGACGATCTTCAGCTTCAATCCAACTTTTTTCAAAAGCCATTTGAGCAAAGTCCGCCATTTTTGGTGAAAACTTGCGGAAGTTTTGTAAAATAAAAGCCGCACCTTCGTCAAAGGAATATTTTTTTTCTTGCAGACTTCCTAAAATAATCGGGGCATCTTGATCTTGCCATTCCATCTTTTCTTTGCCTAACAGTTGGGCTTTACGCGTTAAGTAGTCGACAAAAGGTTGTTTATTTTTTTGAATGGTTTCCCACATGACCTTTAAGGTAGCCGGTTGCAGACGGTTGTATTCCAAAGCTTCGTCTAAATAATGTTTGCGATTGTGCAATTGGTAGTTAGTTAAACGGAAGCCATCTAAGTGATTCAAAGTATCTGCAAATAATTCGGCTTTTTCCCCCCAGACTTTTTCCCATTGGTCAAAAATATTTTTGCGGACGGTAGGATTAGGATCTCCCATCATGCGGTTAAAAGCTTGACCCGCGGAGAGTTTTTCACCGTTGACGTCAATCACGATGCTAGCCACAATGGTATCGTAATGTTC
Organism: Enterococcus nangangensis; assembly: GCF_005405245.1. GTDB lineage: Bacteria > Bacillota > Bacilli > Lactobacillales > Enterococcaceae > Enterococcus_J > Enterococcus_J nangangensis. The sequence goes on from NZ_BJDR01000018.1 coordinate 3,642, forward strand.
ACTCCAACCGTTGAAGCCGTCGATGGCCAGGTGGGAAATAATCTTTTCTTCGGCTTCGGATAGTTGGCGTTGGCCCTCTTTACGAACTTCAGTTAAACGAAAAGCAATCGTTTGGTAAGGTTCTTTGGTTAATAACTCTTGGAAAGTTGTTTCAGGAATATCGCTGATTTTTTTGTAAAGCTCTGTGTTAGGGGCACTGACTAAGGGAATGAAGCTCATGAGGCGGCCGTACAAACCTTTCGCTTGTTCGTCCTTGACGTTTTGTGCCGTCAAAGCGCCGATAAAACTAGCACATTGGCTAATCCCTTGGTCAATTTTTTCTTTCAGTTGCAAGACAGCGCCGAGGGTTTCTGGTTTTTCCGGATCAAGGGCGGCGGTTTGGGCCACAAAGTCGGCAATTTCATTTTTTAAAGCAGTGAGGCGCTCTTGTAATTTTTCAGAAGCGGCACCACCGGGGAAAATCGTTTCTAAATCCCAAGTTAAACTATAGTTCAAAGTCATCATCCTTTCGTTTTTTGTTAGCTTGATTATAGCATAAAGGCTTGTGGAAGGAGGAAAAATTCAGTAGGATAGAAGAGAGGTGACGTCATGAAAAAACAAATGCGTAACGGAAATTTTTATCTGGGACTGGCGATGGTCATGATGGTGGTTTTATTTATCAGTTCAGCCCAGACGTATGAACAGCAATCACAAGTTGGTTTACTGGAAAAAATTCTTCATAACCAGCCCTTTAAAGCAAGTCTAAGCAAGATTTCTTTTGACTATGCGGGGAGTCTGGTCAGTATTGCCCATAGTGGTTATTTTTCTTTCGTGGAATTTTTTATCCGCAAAGGCGCCCATTTTGCGACGTATTTTATTTTAGGGGCCAGTTGGTTCTTAGGTTTCCTCCCGAAAACTAAACTTTATCTCATGACGGCTTTAGTCAGTTGGCTAGCGGCCACCGGCTACGCTGGCCTAGATGAGTTTCATCAAATGCTAACAGGTGGTCGCACGCCGCTTTTTCAAGATGTGGTCCTGGATAGTATTGGCGCTTTGACGGGGGTCGTGATTATGCTGTTGATTCGCTACATTTCGAAGAAAAAGTAAAAAAGAAGTGTTGCTTCTTAGAGCAAATAAAAATAAATTTTTGGGGGAATAAAATGTCTAACTTACCAAATTGTCCACAATGTAACTCAGCGTATACGTATGAAGATGGTGATTTTTTAATCTGTCCAGAATGTGCGTATGAATGGACAATGCACCAAGTAGCAGAAAATGACGATTTGATTGTGAAGGATGCTAACGGCAATCTTTTAGCAGATGGAAATAGCGTTTCAGTGATTAAAGATTTAAAAGTCAAAGGAAGTTCTACACCCTTAAAACAAGGCACAAAAGTAAAAAATATTCGACTCGTCGCTGGTGACCACAACATTGATTGTAAAATTGATGGTTTTGGTTCCATGAAATTAAAATCCGAATTTGTTAAAAAGTTAAGCTGAAAATAGACAACTTTTCAAAGGAGTAGACGAAATGAAAAAGAAAACACGTTTACTGTGGAGCAGCGTAATTATTTTTATTTTGGTTTCTGTTCTGCAGATTTTTTTAGCTTTGACTGGAATTGTAATTCCTAAGATTGTCAGTTGGTTTTACAATGGAACTATCGTAGTATTTTTTATTGCTGTCTGGCGAGTTCTTCGGCAAAAAAGCATCAAGAGATAAATAATGAAAAGAAGATATCTACTAAAGATGTCTTTTTTTTATGGCGGTAGTTAAGATTTGCCGTTTTTGGCAAACAAGTCAAAGAGTGCTAAAATAAAGGCATTGGAAGCTTTCGTAACAGAAGACGTTTAGGAGGAATTATTCATGTCAGGACACAGTAAATGGAACAATATTCAAGGTCGGAAAAATGCGCAAGACGCCAAACGGGGAAAAATTTTCCAAAAGATTTCGCGGGAAATTTATATGGCGGCTAAAGCGGGTGGACCAGATCCAGCTGATAATCCTAGCTTGCGTTTAGTGATGGATAAAGCAAAAGCGGCCAACATGCCTAACGATAACGTTGAACGGGCCATTAAAAAAGCAACATCGGCCAGCGAAGGGGAAAACTATGATGAAGTTGTCTACGAAGGCTATGGACCTGGTGGCGTAGCGATTCTAGTCCATACGTTGACCGATAATAAAAACCGAACTAGTACCAATGTGCGGGTTGCTTTCACGCGTAATGGCGGTTCCATGGGGGCGACGGGTTCCGTGAGCTATCTTTTTGACCGCAAAGGCTACATCGTTATTGAGCGGGAAGGGTTAGCCCAAACCGAAGATGAAATGTTAGAAGCGGTGTTGGAAGCAGGGGCGGAGGACTTACAAACGCAACCTGAAGTTTTTGAAATTTATACGGCGCCAGAAGACTTCACGGCAGTCAGAGACCAATTAGAAGCGGATGGCTTTACTTTAGCCACAGCGGAACTCACCATGATTCCGCAAAATACGGTGCCTATTCCTAGTGATAAACAAGAACAGTTTGCCCGCTTAGTGGATAAGTTGGAAGACGACGATGATGTTTCGGAAGTTTTTACGGCGGCTGAATGATTTTTAACGGTCAAAATGGCTTTGAGCAAAAAATGCTCAAGGTCATTTTTTTTTTGCAAATTTTTAGTGGAAAAAATTTTTCTTTGCGTATTTTCTTTACAAGGGGGAAAGAAGATGGAGGTAAAAAGTTACGCGCGGCAAATGTTGTACCGAGCTTTTGCCAGTGGGGCGGTGGATTTATATTTATTGCCTCACGGGCCATGGATGGAAATTTATCAACGGCAAGGGAGTAAGCGGGAATTAGTTGCGCAATTGAAAATGGCTTTTGGCATGGATTTATTACGCCATTTAAAATTTTTAGGTCACATGGATATTGCTGAAACTCGCAAACCACAATTGGGGGCTTTTACGTATCCCCCCAGCACTAATGAAGGCCCCTTGCGCTTGCGTTTATCTAGTGTGGGTAATTATCAAGGACAAGAGAGCTTAGTCGTTCGCTTTTTTAATGGGAGCAGGCGCCAGCAGCGGACATTGTTTCCGTTAAATCCTGAAAAACTAGCAACGTTTAGTCAGCGGGGGTTACATCTTTTTGTGGGACCTACTGGCAGTGGCAAGACGACGTTAATGTATCAACTAGCTCGGCAAAAAAACTTTCAACAAGTCATTACGATTGAAGATCCGGTGGAAATTGAAGAGCCGAACTTTTTGCAACTGCAGACCAATCAACAAATTGGGTTAACCTATGAAGCCTTGATTAAAGTCTGCTTACGCCACCGCCCGGATTGTCTGATTATCGGGGAGATTCGGGACGAAGAGACGGCCCAGATGGTCTTAAGAGCAAGTTTAACTGGTCACGTGGTGTTTGCGACGTTACATGCGCAAAATTATCCAGAGGTGTTAGAACGTTTGGCGGAACTGGGCCTCAGTAAAGGCAGCAGCACCCAAGTATTACGCAACGTCGTTTTCCAGCGGGTGGTGGCAATTAAGTGTCCGTGGTGTGGGGAAAATCCTAGTGTCGCTTGTGAGAAGCCTCATGATGGTTACCTGGCGGCGGTGGGTAATTGGGAAAATCAACTAAGAAAGGCGTATGCTTATGGTTTTATCACTGAAAACACGTATCGCAAGGAGCAAATTACGTCGACCTTTAGTCCGTAGTAAGCTGTGTCACTTAATGCAGGAGATGTTGACGAATGGTTTTGCTCTACAAGAAGTCTTGCAGTTTATGGCCAAACTCCCCCACGTGGAAGGTTATTTTGCCCTAGAGATGCTAAAAGTGCTGGAAACAGGGGGAAGTGTTCCCCAAGCGTTTCAAGCGGTCAACTTTCCACAAGATGCTTTGCTCCAATTGCAGCTAGCTGAAGTCCACGGGGATTTAGCAGGTACTTTGGCTGTTTTAGCAGACACTAGCCGCATGCAAGCCCAACAACAAAAAGCGCTGCAAAAAGTCTTAGCCTATCCCTTATTGCTCTTAAGCTTTGTCCTTTTAATCCTCCTGGCCCTCAAATTCTTCTTAATCCCCCAATTAAGCGCCAGTAGCAGCTTAGGCGATCCTCAGTTGCTGCACCAAGTTAGTCGTTTACCTGACTATTTGTTACTGGCAAGTGGTGGCCTGCTGTTACTAGGACTCTTGCTGAAAAGTCTGCTGCGGCGCTGGTCTCCTTTAAGGCGGGCCAATTTTTACGCTCGTTGTCCTTTAGTGGGTAGTTTTTATCAAATGTATGTCACCGCACTTTTTGCTCGTGAGTTTGGCAAATTACTAAAGCTAGGTATCGACTTGCGGCAAATTTATCGCTTGTTGGCTACTCAAACTTTTCATCCTTTGTTGCGGGCTTTAGCCGAAACGGGGGAAGCCGATGCCCAACAAGGTCGAAGCTTACTGACGAGTTTACAAAAAGCGCACTTTTTTCAACCGGAACTGTATACTATGATTCAAACTGGGGAAGTTAAAGGAAAACTCGGGGCTGAATTATTGTATTTCAGCCGCGTCTTGTGGCAACGTCTCTTAGAAAAAATGGAAAACAGTCTACGGTACGTCCAGCCCTTGATTTTTGTCGGCATCGCCTTACTGATTGTCTTATTGTATGCCGCCTTATTGCTACCGATGTATGGAAACCAATTGGAGGGATTCTAAATGAAACAACTTATTACAAAATATCGGAGAAAAGAGCTTTCTTCCTTCACTCTTTTAGAAATGCTCGTCGTGTTAATTATTATTGGAGTACTAATATTGCTCTTCATCCCCAATATTGCCAATCAGCGGGAGAACATCAACAATACAGAAAAAGATACGATTGAAAAAGTAGTGGAAACCCAAAGCCAGTTATATTTGTTGGATAACCCGGATAAAACTAGTGTGGAGCCTGAAGATTTGGTGGATAAATATCTTGAAGAAAAACAATTAGAAGCTTATCGTAAACATTTTCCAAAACCATGAAGCTCCGCGCCTTCACTTTAGTCGAAGCTCTGCTGGTGCTAGTAATCGTGGCGCTCTTTTTGCTGATTCCCATTAGTCGTTTTGAGCACCTTAAAGGGCGCTACCAAGAAGAGCAGTTTATTCGGCGCTTTGAGCAAGAATTTTTGTACACGCAACAGATGGCGGTAGTGACAGGCCATTACAGCTATGTCTACTATCGTAGCGCCACTCCCCATTTCTTATTTCAGCACCGCTTTGAAGGAGAAACTATTTTTCGTGAGGCAGCGGTTATTTTTCCCAGCAGTGTGCAACGGCAAATTGCGCCGATCAGCTTATCTTTTAGTGGAGGTTCGGGACGAGTGGGTACGTTAGTGGTCTACAAATTCCGCTGCAAATATCTCAATTACAGTGTGCAGTATCAATTACAGATGGGGAGTGGTCGCTATACGAAAACGATTCTGGCCTATTAAAGGCCTCCTATTTTTGGAAGGATTGGTAGGCTTACTGGCCATGACAGTGGTTCTCACTTTGTGTTATCCGCAGTTTGTTTTTTTGCAACAACAGACGGTTAAAGCCGAAGCTGACCTTTTAGGCTATCAACTTTTAAAAGAAGAGACGCAACGCTTGCTGACAGGGGAAGCACGGCAAGGAACGCAACAGCATCTAGGAACCAGTTATACGGTGGTCTCCTTAACAGACGGTGTGCAAATTATTTTGCGAGGTATCACCTATGATTTCCAAGAAATTTAAAAGTTTCACGTTAATTGAGGCGCTCGTGTCTCTAATTTTATTAGGGCTCGTCTGTTTGTCATTCCAAACGGGTGTCCAACAACTACAACAGGTGGAAAAGCGGAGCAGCGCGAGCCAAATTGCTGACTTTCATACTTTTTTATTACTGCTGGCAAAAGAAACGGCGGACTTTCACTATGTGTCCACCATCAGTACAGGGGAATCCATTAGTTATACTGCTGCTACTGGCCAAATGTCGATAAATTTTTATCCTAGTGGTCAATTAATCCGTAAAACGTTGAATAGTGGGCATCATCCTTTATTGATGCGAGTGAAGAGTTTTCGGGCAACACCTACTAATAACGGGCATGAAATTGAGGTGACGTTTTTAAATGAAGAGACGTATTTGGGCTACTTGCCGCATCCCACCCCATAAAAATAAGCGCCTGCCTGCTAGTATTTTAGTCAGCACGCTAGGTTTACTTTTTCTTTTTAGTCTGCTGCTGTTATTGGCGCTAGAAAGTTATGGGCGGCACCAGCGGATTATCCGTGATTTACAGCAGCATTACTTAGCGGAAACGCTCCAAGAATGGAGTTATCAAAAATTAATCGCCGGTAGTACTAGCGAGCGTTTTTTCTTCCACGAAGGAGAGGTGCACGTGACCGCTAATGATGAAAAGTGGACTTTGCTAGTGACGGTGTCCCCCAATACGTATAAATTTATCCGTCCGCGCCCGCAAGTGACAGCGCCATCTGAGCCAACGGATGAAGCAACGGATGAGACCGAGACCACCAATAGTGAAACAGACGGCCAAGAAGCAATGAAATAAGCTAGTTAACGAAGCCAAAGGAGCGCAACTCCTTTGGCTTTTGGCGTTCTGGTAAATTAATTTTCGTAAATCGTTGCACACGCAACGATTTTTCTTTATACTATGAAGTTGAATGCTTTATCTTAAGGAGGAAGAGCCGATGGAAGTTATGATGCGCTACATTGACCGCATCACGCGTTTAGCGTATATCTACCGGGAAGATTATTTGAAAGACTATGGATTAAGTGGGATGCACCATACATATATCACCACCATTTGTCGCAATCCAGGAATTTCCCAAGAAGCTTTAGCGCAAAAAATTTTTGTGAATAAAAGTAACGTGGCTCGTCAAGTCGCTTTTTTAGAAAAGAGTGGCTATCTGACGCGGAAAGCAAGTCCCACCGATAAACGAAAATTATTACTTTATCCCACAGAAAAAGCCATTGCGGTGCGGCCGGTGATCGCCGAAATGTTGCGGGCTTGGAATCAAGCGTTGCTGGAAGATTTTGCACCAGAAGAACGGGCCTTTTTATCCCACGCCTTAGAGCACACGATGGCTAAAGCGGTGGAACTGACCCATATCAAGGAGGAAAAGGCGTGAAACTATTTATTGAATATTTAAGACCGAATTTTAGGCGGATGAGTCTGGGGATGTTCATCAAGTTCATCGGGGCCATTATGGATTTGTTACTGCCGTGGATCTTAGCCTACATTATTGATTCGGTAATCCCAACGAAAAAAATTCCCCTCGTGATTTGGTGGGGGGTGGCGATGCTAGCTTGTTCCGTAGTGGCAATCGTCACTAACGTGGTGGCCAATCGGATGGCGGCCCGAGTCGCCCGCGATACGACGGAAAAAGTGCGCCACGATTTGTTTGCCAAAGTCTCCTTACTATCCACTACCCAATTTGAAGAGGTGGGCTTGCCCTCACTGGTTTCTCGTTTAACGACGGATACGTACAACATCCACCAATCCATCGGGATGAGTCAACGGATTGGAATTCGGGCGCCGATTTTACTGTTAGGGGGAATTTTCATCACCTTTACGCTGGATCCTATTTTGACGTGGGTCTTAATCGGCGTACTACCTTTCACGGTGGCTACCGTCTATTTTGTCTCTAAAAAAGGGATTCCGTTATTTACGAAATTACAAGTACAAATTGATAAGTTGGTGCGGACCGTGCGGGAAAATATCACTGGTGCGCGGGTAATTAAAGCTTTATCCAAGACACCTTATGAAATTGGGCGCTTTACCCAAGTCAATGACGAGTTAGTCGCCGCGGAAACCAAAGCCAACCAAGTGATGGCTTTAACTTCCCCTTTTATGAACTTCTTTTTAAACGGCGGTTTAACCTTAGTAATTTTGGTGGCTGCCTACCGCGTGAATGACGGCTTGACCCAACCAGGGGTGATTGTTGCCTTTTTGACCTACTTTACGATTATTTTAAATGCCATGTTGAGTATTACTCGGATTTTTGTCAGCTTTTCTCGTGGTTTAGCCTCAGCTGATCGGATTCAAGGCGTCCTGCGCTTAAAACCAGATTTAAAAGTTGTTCCCGATGGCACGGTGGTAAAAGCCAGTGTCCCGCAAGTTGTCTTTAAAAATGTTTCCTTTAACTATCCCAATGGCGGCAAAGTGGTGACAGATTTGAATTTTGCCGTGCCTAAAGGAACCACATTAGGGATTATTGGCGGCACGGGTACCGGGAAAACCACGATCATTAAATTGTTACTGCGACTTTACGACGCAACAAAAGGGGAAATTCAAATTGCTGGGCGGGATATTAAAAGTATTCCGGAAAAAGAACTGCACCAAATGTTTGGCGTGGCGATGCAAAAAGATAAAATTTTTGCCGACAGCATTTTAAATAATATCGTCTTTGGTCGCGAAATTACGCCAGAACAGGTGCAAGAAGCTTTAGTCGCCGCCCAAGCACAAGAATTTGTCGAAAAATTACCCGAAGGATTAGACTATCAATTGAAATCTAACGGTTCTAACTTAAGTGGCGGCCAACGACAACGGGTTCTTTTAGCCCGCGCTTTAGCTGGACCACCGGAAATTTTAATTCTCGATGATTCGTCTAGTGCCCTGGACTACAAGACGGATGCTCAGTTGCGAAAAGCTTTACGGCAATTGCAAGACACGACGAAAATTTTAATTGCCCAACGAATTAGTTCTATTCAACACGCCGACCAAATCATCGTCTTAGTCAAAGGACAAATCGCAGGATTGGGTACCCATGAAAACTTATTACAAACTTGTCCTGAATACCAAGCAATTTATCTTTCCCAAGGAGGTGCAGTAGCGTGAAATCCATGAAAACTGATCGACCTAAAAATCGCCGCCAAGCGCTCTTGCGTCTGGGACGTTACTTAATGCGTTTCAAGTGGTTACTCATCCTTTGTCTTGTCTTAACGGTAGTCAGTAATATTTTTCAATTAATCGGCCCGAGCCTTTCCGGGAAAGCCATTGATGCTATTCAGTTTGGTCCCGGGAAAGTGCATTTTTCAGCGGTCTTTTATTATTGTGGGTTGATGTTGATTTTTTACTTATTAGCCTCTATCCTAACTTTTGTGATTACTAACCTCATGATTCGTTTAAGCCAACAAATTGTGCGCACCTTACGGCAAGAAGTTTTTGAAAAGTTAGCGATTTTACCGGTGGGTTATTTTGACCAATATGCCACTGGGGATATTTTGAGTCGCATTACCTACGACATTGATAATATTAATACCTCCTTAACCAGTGACTCTGTACAAATTTTGACGAGTTTGATTACGGTGGTGGGTTCGCTAATTATGATGTTTAGTATCTCCGCGGAATTAGTGGTGGTCTTTGTAGTGACGGTACCGGCTTCCATCTTGTTGACGCGCTTTTTAGTGCGGCGTTTCCAACCGTTGTTTAAAGCCCGCTCGCAAAAATTGGGGGAATTAAACGGTTTAGTAGAAGAACTGACTAGTGGCCAACAAACGACCAAAATTTATCACCAAGAAGAACGGATGCTGGCGCGCTTTGACCAAATGAACACGGAAGCGGTGGACGCTTATTACAACGCTGAATACTATGGTAGTGTCACAGGTCCTAGCGTCAACTTGATTAATAATATTTCTTTATCGTTAATTTCTGTATTAGGCGCACTGCTCTTTTTAGTAGGGCATTTAACTTTAGGGAACCTCTCTTCTTTTGTGCTTTATTCGCGGAAATTTTCTGGCCCCATCAATGAATTTGCCAACATCTTTTCTGATTTACAATCCGCCTTGGCGGCAGCGGAACGTGTCTTCCGTTTGCTAGATGAAGACCCCGAAGTTGTGGACGTGTTAGACGCCTATACCTTTAACGAGGTTAAAGGGGATGTCGCCTTAGACCACGTTTCCTTTGGTTATCAACCAGACCGCATTATCATTCATGACCTGAGCTTAAAAGCACCGGCTGGGAACCTTGTCGCTATTGTCGGACCCACTGGTGCTGGTAAAACGACGATTGTCAATTTACTGATGCGCTTTTACGATCCCAATACTGGGATCATTACCTTAGACGGACACGATATTAAACTAGCTACCCGCAAAAGTTTACGCCAAGCTTACGCCATGGTTTTACAAGATACCTGGCTCTTTACAGGAACGGTCTTTGAAAATCTCGCTTACGGCAATGAAAAAGCGACGCAAGCTGATGTGGAAAAGGCCGCCAAAGCCGCCCACGTCCATGATTTTATTATGCAGTTACCCAAAGGCTACCAGACAATTTTAGATGAAGACGGTCTAAATTTATCACAGGGGCAAAAACAGTTGTTGACCATTGCACGAGCCATGTTACTGGATGCGGAAATTTTAATTTTAGATGAAGCCACCTCTAACGTTGATACGCAAACTGAGCGTTTGATTCAAGCGGCGATGCAAGAATTGATGGTGGGAAAAACCAGCTTTGTGATTGCTCACCGCCTTTCAACGATTCAAAATGCCGATACGATTTTAGTCGTGCAAGATGGGAATATTGTAGAACAAGGGACTCACGCCGAACTATTAACCCATCACGGGGTTTATGCCGAGTTGTACCAAGCGCAGTACCAAGTGTAATCTTTTTTTGAGTGTTGCTTTAATCGCAATTATTCGCTAAAATAGGACAGGTAAGATTGGTTGTACTAGTGAAAAGTAAAGGAGGCTTATCCTTGGAACAAACAAAACTAGAGCGTGGTTTTGAATACCTTTTAGAAGGCACGGGGATTTTAAAAACCGCCTTGGAAATTCCTTTTTTAGAAGGCTATCTAGAAAATATGGCGAGCCTATTAGAAGGAGACGTTCCAGTCGTGGCGGGGGTACCCAACCCTGAAGAAGTCGCTCGGCTTCAGGCTTTGTATGGCAAAGTCAACGCCTTAGACCTCACCCCTGATGAAAAACGTAAAATCACCCAGTTGTTACTGTTAAAAGGTTCGTTGGAAGACCATTTGTCTGCTAATCATCAATTAACCCCCGATGCCATTGGTTACTTTTGCTTATCTTTAGCTCAGCAACTTTTACCCCAGCAGGATGTCAAAATTTTAGATCCGACTGTGGGTATGGGCAATCTTTTAGCAACGGTGGTGACGGGTTTACAAGCGGCGGAACGTAACGTCACTGCTTTTGGCGTAGAAAACGACGACTTGTTAATCGAACTAGCAGCCGTAAATAGCGAGTGGTTACAAGAAACAACACAATACTTCCACCAAGACGCCTTACAGCCGTTGCTCTTAGAGCCTGTGGATGCAGTAATTGCTGATCTACCGGTGGGGTATTACCCTAACGACAATCGCGCTAAAGAATTTAAAGTTAGTGAACTCGTCAAAGAAGGCCACGTTTACGCCCATCATTTGTTAATCGAAGCTAGCTTTAAATATCTCAAGGAAGGGGCTTGGGGCATGTACATCGTGCCAGCTAATCTTTTTGCCAGCGAGCAAGCTAAAGCCTTTACCTGGTGGTTCCAAGAAGAAGCCTACCTCCAAAGTTTCATTACCCTACCCAAAAATCTTTTCAAAAATCCGGAAGCGCAAAAAGCTGTCTTGCTTTTGCAAAAACCCGGAGGACAAGCCAAACAAGCCCAAGAAGTTTTACTGGCGCAAGTGCCTAGTTTAAACGACATGGATAAGTTACAAAAATTTTTCCAACAATTTAGTGCTTGGCAAGCTAAGCAATTGGCTTAGAGAACAAACGAATCCGTCTAGCTTCCTAAATTTAGAGGAGCTTTTGACAAAACAATCAAAGGAGACCGCTATGTCAACAAAAACAATCGCAATCAACGCAGGAAGCTCAAGTTTGAAATGGCAATTATACAACATGCCAGAAGAAGAAGTAATCGCTAAAGGAATCGTGGAACGTATCGGTTTAAACGATTCTATTTTCACTATCAAATACGGCGATGGCCAAAAATTTGAAAATATCTTAGATTTGCCTGACCATGAAGTGGCTGTGCAAATGCTTTTAGATAAATTAATTGAATTAAAAATTATCGCTAGCTACGATGAAATTACCGGTGTCGGTCACCGCGTAGTAGCTGGGGGCGAATACTTCAAAGATTCCGTTTTAATCGATGATGACGTAATGGCTAAAATCGAAGAATTAATTGAATTAGCACCACTTCACAACCCGGCTAACTTAATGGGAATTAAAGCCTTCAAACATATCTTGCCAAATATCACCAGTGTCGCTGTGTTTGATACTTCTTTCCATACCACTATGCCCAAAGAAAACTACTTGTACTCCATCCCAATGGAATACTATGAAAAATACGCTGCTCGTAAATACGGCGCTCACGGGACTAGCCACCGTTACGTTTCTGAAGTGGCCGCGCAATGGTTAGGTAAACCCATCGAAGAAACAAAAATCATCACTTGCCACATTGGTAACGGCGCTTCCATTACCGCTGTTGACGGCGGGAAATCTGTCGATACTTCCATGGGCTTCACGCCACTTGCTGGGATTACCATGGGGACTCGTTCTGGGGACATCGACGCTTCTTTACTCCCTTACTTAATGCGTAAAGACAACATCGCCACCATCGAAGACATGATTGATGTCTTAAATAAAAAATCTGGCGTTCTTGGTTTGACAGGCATCTCTTCTGATATGCGGGAAATCCACGAAGCAGCAGATAACGGCAACGAATTAGCCCAATTAGCCATTAAAATTTACGCTGACCGCATTCGTAAATACATTGCCCAATACATCTCTGTCATGAATGGTGTAGACGCTATCGTCTTTACAGCCGGCGTTGGCGAAAATGCTTTCTACGTGCGGGACGCTGCCTTAAGCCCAATGTCTTGGTTCGGTATTAAATTAGATAAAGAAAAGAACGAAAATACTTTAGGTTACCTTGGCGGTGAAGGTGTGATTTCTGCTGAAGATTCTAAAGTGCCCGTCTTTGTCATTCCAACTGACGAAGAAGTCATGATCGCCCGTGACGTGGAACGTTTGAAAAAATAAAGTTTTATTGAAATAAAAATAAAGAAGCTCCCCGCTTCAGCTACCAGTTTGGTGGTTGAGGTGGGGAGTTTTTTTTGACGTATTCGCAAATAAAAAAATTTGCTCTTAGAGATTAGTTTGTTATGTAAACTAACTAATGTGGGGTTAAAGTAAATTAAAATACAAAATAGTCCTCAGAAGAAATCACTAGCGGTAATCCTATTGTTCGCGTTACCCATTTTTTCTTCAAGGCTACTTTCCTTTGCAAAAAGAGGGGAAAATTCTCAATAATTATTTTTTGATTTGTTATTTAAAAGTGAAGTGAACAACTTTGCAGATAAAATTTTTATATGAAAGGAATATTTTCATATCTTTACCTTTTTGAAAAATAACATAAATATCAGAGGATAAATCCCGAAAATCACAGTTAAATCCCTTTTAGAACAGATATTCTTCTGGAATTTTTAATTCAATAATAAAGGTAAAAAATAATATTATTAAAAAAAATATTTTAAAAATCCAAAAAAATAGCAAAGATAAATTTTGTCTAGTTTTCCATGATATTTGTCTTGTTTTTGAAAGCGTTTTAGTAATATAATCGAATTTGTAACCGAATAGAAAAAATACTTGGCAATGGGAGACAATATTTTTTCTTTCTGGTAAACGCAAGGCCCTTACGCTATGTGAGGAAAAAAGGAGAAGGAGAGAAGTGTATGAAAACGAAGCTTAAGTATTTTTTAGCCACAGCAGCTTTATTGAGCCTCTTAGCGGGATGCTCTAGTGGTAAAGGCGGTGACACCAAAGAAAGTGGTGATCAAGCAAAAGACGCCAGTGGGAATAAAAATTATACAGCTTTTATAGCCGTACCAGGTACAGAAGTTCCTGACGATTCTCGCTTGAACGAAGCTTTTGCTAAAGAATTTGGGTGGAAAGTGAAAGTGTCTTGGTTAACAGGACAAACCGCTAAGGAAAGAATTGGGGTCATGATTTCTGGGGGCGACTATCCAGATGTTGTCGATGCCTCAGAAGGACGCTCGGCCATGATCGATGCCGGTGCTTATGTGCCTTTAGAAGATTACCTAGATGATTATCCTAATTTAAAAGGGATGCTTTCAGACATCGATTGGGAAAAAATTAAAAAAGATAATGATGGACACATTTATACCATTCCGCAATTTAGTGCAGAAAAAGTAAAAGACATGGAAACGGAATACGGTGGTGAAGCTTTCTGGATTCAAAAACGAGTTTTAGCGTGGGCCAACTATCCTGAAATTACTACATTAGATGAATATTTCGATTTAATTAACAGCTTTTTAGCCGCCAATCCTGAAACAGATGGACAAAAAAATATTGGCTTTGAAATTTTGTCAGATGACTGGCGCTACTTCTGTTTGGAAAATCCGCCACAATTCTTAGCTGGGTATCCAAATGATGGTGCCGCCGTTGTGGATCCTGAAACAAAAGTAGCTAAGGTATACGACAAACTACCAGAAGCCAAGGAATATTACCAAGCCTTAAGTGCCCAATTTGAAAAAGGGGTGATTGATCCTGAAACCTTCACGGCTAAATACGATCAATACATCGCCAAAGTTTCTTCTGGCCGAGTTGTCGGTTTAATTGACCAAGGTTGGGATTTCCAATCTGCTGAAGATTCCTTAGTTTCACAAGGGAAAGATGAATTAACTTATGTACCATTTGACTTAGTTTTAGATAAAAATGTGACACCGCAATATGGCGAACATAAATCTTTAACGACCCAAGGTGGGATTGGGGTTACCGTTGACTGTAAAGACGTTAAGGGCGCCTTACAAATGTTTGACGATATGGTTTCGGAAAAAGGAATGATTTTACGTAACTGGGGTGAAAAAGATGTCGATTATCAAATAGATGGCGATGGAAAATTCTCTCGTACCGATGAGCAATGGAAAAATTGGCGCAATACAGACTACGTCAATAAGAACTCGACAGCCTTTGGATATATGCCAGGTTACGGAGGGATGTTGCCAGACGGCATCAATACCGTTAGTCCTGCACAACAACCAGAAGAATTTAAAAAGACATTAGTAGATAGCGATAAAGCCATTTTAGAAGCATACGGCGTGGATAACTGGAACCAAATGATTAAAAAGCAAGATCCAGTGCAACCTTGGTTCCCAATTTACACCGAGCGTGGGAAATGGACCTCTAAAGATGAAGCCGCAATTGCTAACCAAAACATGCAAGATGTGAAGATGCAATGGTTACCAAAAGTGATTATGGGGGGACCCGATGCTTTTGAAAAGAACTGGCAAGATTACATGGACACTTATGAATCACGCATTAACTATAAAGCATTTGAAGATGCTTTGACGGATGAAGTTGCCCGCCGCATTAAAGTAGAAGCTGAGTTGCAAGAAGTAGTTGATAAGACGGAAAGCACAAAAGAATCATCCTCTAAATAAAGACTAAATCATTTTAAGGAGGGAAATTTTTCCCTCCTTAAATGTAAAAGGAAAGGGTAGGTTGTCTGCAATGGAAGAAGGGAAAAAAATAGCCATGGATTCGACTACTTCAGCACCGAAAAGTAAAAAAAAATTATTGAGAAGAAGAATTTGGCAACAAAAAGAACTCATCCTTCTTGTGTTGCCTTTTATCATTTACATCATCGTTTTTAACTATGCACCTTTATCCGGTTGGTTAATGGCTTTTCAAGATTATCGACCTGGAAGAGGATTATTGGATCAAGAATTTGTGGGCCTAGCCAATTTTAAAATGCTTTTTTCGGATGCCTCATTTATCCGCGTCGTGCGCAATACATTAGCGATGGGGTTAATTAATTTAATTTTAGGTTTTGTTTTTTCAATTGGTTTTGCTGTTCTTTTAAACGAAGTAAAAAATAAACATGCTAAAAAATTTATGCAGACGGTTTCCTATTTACCCCACTTTTTATCCTGGATTATCGTTACGGGGATTGTTTTAGATGTCTTATCCACGGAAACAGGGATCATTAATCAATTATTAATGACGCTGCACTTTACCGATAAGCCTATTAACTTTTTATCTGATCCTAAATATTTTTGGTGGATTGTGGGCTTTTCTAACGTTTGGAAGAGTACTGGTTGGGGGAGTATCATTTACTTATCGGCGATGGCTTCCATCAATGATGAATTATATGAATCGGCGGAAATGGACGGAGCGAATCGTCTTAGAAAGATTTGGCATATTACTTTACCAGGTATTAAGCCAACGATTTTTATTCTGTTGTTGATTAATATTGGAAATGTTTTAAATGCTGGTTTTGAAGTACAATACTTATTAGGTAATGGTCTGGTCCAAGAAGTTTCCCAAACCATTGATATTTTTGTTTTGAAATATGGGATTAGCTTAAACAACTATTCATTTGCCACGGCTGCTGGTATTTTTAACGGCGTTGTCTCAATTGTGTTGATTACGTTAGGCAATAAATTGGCCCGGCTGGCTGGCGAAGAAAGTCTATTTTAGAAAGGGAGAAAACCATGAAGAAAAAAGGAAGTACGTCAGATGTCATCTTCAATGTATTTAAATGGACCTTTCTTATTTTATTTATTTTAGCTACGTTATATCCCATTTTGAATACGCTTGCCGTTTCTTTTAATGATGGCTTAGATGCTTTGCGGGGAGGAATTCATTTGTTCCCGCGTAAATTTACCTTAGAAAATTATAAGACAGTTTTAGCCAAAGAGTCCTTAAGACAAGGGGCGATTATTACAGTAGCTCGTACGGTAATTGCCACTGTTTCACAACTACTTTTAACTTCTTTACTAGCTTACGTGTTGAGTCGTAAGGAATTCGTCTTTCGGACACCGATTACCTTGCTTTTTATTTTCACCATGTATTTAAATCCTGGTTTAATTCCCGGATATGTTTGGATGAATAAATTAGGTTTGGTCAATACTTTTTGGGTCTATATTCTTCCCGGGATGATTAGTGCTTTTAATATGTTGGTAATTCGGACGTATATTAATGGTATTCCAGAAAGTTTGGTGGAATCGGCTAAGATTGATGGCGCCGGTTATTTCAAAATTTTTTATGCCATTATTTTACCACTATGTAAACCCGTGTTGGCTACGGTGGCTTTATTCATCGCAGTTGCCCAATGGAACTCTTGGTTTGATGCCATGTTGTACAATGGGTTTAACGATCGCTTAACCACGTTGCAATATGAGTTAATGAAATTATTATCGTCAGTAACCAACCAAGGTGCTAATGCCCAAGATATGAAAAACGCAGGAAACGGCGGCTCCATGGTGACGCCAACTTCGATTAGAGCAGCTACAACAATTATTACGGCACTGCCAATCGTTTGCTTATATCCATTTTTACAACGGTACTTTATTGGTGGTTTAACCATTGGTGGGGTTAAAGAATAAGAGTTAAAATTGGATTGCCGAAAACTGTGAAAGGAGAACAAAGATGTTTAAATCAAAACACGGTGAAGAAATTGCTGAAAAGCTGACAAAAATAGCCAATTTACTTTTACTTAGTTTACTTTGGGTTATTTTTTCTCTGCCTATTGTGACGTTGGGTGCCGCCACCAGTGCGCTGTACGCTAGCGTGTACCATTGCCTGATTGGGGAGCGAACAGATCTTTTTAAAACTTTTTTACGAACTTTTAAACACTCCTTCAGTCAAGCGACAGTAGCGTGGCTGTTCTATGTGACAATCGTGGGGATTTTTATTTTAAATTGGTTTTTGATTCAACAACGCTTAGATGCTTCTTGGCTAAATCAATTTTCACAAGTTTTCTTGCTGATTTTATCCATTGGGCTGTTGCCGGTCTTATTTTTAATGCTGGCCTACATTTCTCGTTTTCGCGATCCATTGAAAAAAATTTTTCTAAATTGTGTGATGTTATTGCTACTTAATTTTACGAAGTATTTATGGCTGCTGGTAACGTTACTGGTAGTGGGAACGTTCATTTGGTTGATTCCCATTAGTGTTGTGATTCTTCCGGCTTATGGCAGTCAATTGTTGGAAAAAAAAGCGGAAGAAATTTTTATTCGTTACGGGGCAAAAGTGGTTTAGGGGTTGAAAGGAAAATTTTTTGTAATAGAGTTAGTTTGTTAGATAAACTAACTCTTAAAGCTAAAAAAAATGAGTAAGAGAAAGGGTAGATGGTCATGGGGAGATATCGCAATATTTTTTTAGAATACGGCTATCCGGCAGAAGAAATTCAAAGGAAAAAAGATTTAATTTGGTATGAAATTTTTGAAGGCCCCGAGAAAGTTTACTATGAAGAAGACCCTGAGTTAGGCTACGTGTTGGATACGGGCAATGACGACGTGCGAACAGAGGGAATGTCTTATGCGATGTTACTAGCAGTTGAATACGATCGTAAAGATATTTTTGATCGCTTATGGGGCTGGGTGAAAAAATATATGTATCTGGAGAATGGTTTTCACGCCCATTATTTTGCGTGGTCAGTAAGTCCTGATGGGCAAAAAAATTCTTACGGTCCGGCGCCTGATGGGGAAGAATTTTTTGCCTTGTCTTTATTTTTTGCAAGAAATCGTTGGGGGAACGGCGAAGGAATTTTTAACTACAGTCAAGAAGCGCAGAATTTGTTAAGCTATTGTGTGCATAAAGGTGAACGCTATGCGGGGTTACCGATGTGGAATCGCGAAAATAAATTAATTAAATTTATCCCAGAAGTCGACTTCACTGACCCTTCGTACCATTGTCCCCATTTTTATCAACAGTTTGCTCTATATGCCAATGAAGAGGATCGCAAGTTTTGGACGGAAGCAGCTTTTGCTAGTCGCGAGTATTTGAAAAAAGCCATGAATGAAAAAACGGGGTTAAGTCCGGAATATGGCCACTATGATGGTACGCCGGTTTTTGATAAGCGCAATCATCCGCACTTTTTCAGTGACGCTTATCGTACTGCTTTAAACGTCGCGGTGGATAGTCAGTGGTTTGGCGGCGATGATGTTTTAAAGGAACGCCTCACTAAGTTACAGGAATTTTTTGCCACTACGGCTAAAGGCAAAGAAAATTTTATTTATACGGTGGCAGGAGAAAATACTGGGGAGGAAGTTTTGCATCCAGTAGGACTATTAGCAACGTTAGCTAGTGCCTCAGCGGCAATTCCTGAAGGGCCATATGCGCAACAATTTGTTGCTGAATTTTGGCAGACACCGCTACGCACGGGAGTCCGGCGCTATTATGATAATTTTCTCTACGCGTTTTCCTATTTGGGTTTAAGCGGCAATTATAAAATGTTTTAAAGTAGTATCCAATAAAATCGTGGAGGTTTTTTTAGATGGCAACATTTCAAAATCCTGTTTTGGCGGGCTTTTCGCCTGATCCTTCTGTCTGTAGAGTGGGGGAAGATTATTATTTAGTCACTTCGACATTTGCCTATTTTCCTGGGGTGCCAATTTACCACAGTAAAGATTTAGTGAACTGGCAACAAATAGGGAATGTATTGGAACGTAAAGAACAACTAAATTTAGAACAAAGTAGTCATTCACAAGGTATTTTTGCTCCTTGTCTTCGTTATCATGATGGGCTTTTTTACCTGATTACCACAAACGTGACTCACGGAGGAAACTTCTTTGTCACGGCGTCTAATCCTAAAGGTCCATGGTCAGAACCTTATTTTCTCGATAATGCGCCTGGCATTGACCCTAGTTTATTTTTTGACGATGATGGGCATTGCTATTACGTGGGGACGCGCCCACGTCCTAAAGGTGTTCGTTATAATGGGGACTGGGAAGTTTGGGTACAAGAACTAGATTTAAAGACGAAACAATTGATTGGGGTCAGCACGAAAATTTGGCAAGGGGCTTTACGGGAGGTCATTTGGCCAGAAGGACCGCATTTATACAAAAAAGATCAATTTTATTATTTAATGATTGCTGAAGGTGGGACGGGCTTTAACCATTGTGTAACGATTGCCCGTAGTAAGCAAATAGACGGCCCTTATGAAGGAAATAAAAATAATCCTATTTTAACGCATCGTCACTTAGGCAAGGTCTATCCTGTCCGTAATGTCGGGCATGGTGACTTAGTTTCTACCCCTGATGGCCAGTGGTACATGACTTGCTTAGCTAGTAGAGATTTCAATGGGTACAGTAATTTAGGACGAGAGACTTTTTTGGCCAAAGTTGAGTGGGAAGATGGCTGGCCGGTAGTGAATCCCGGTGAAGGTCGTTTATTAGAAACGCAAGAGCATGATTTGCCTTTGGTTCCCGTAGAGAAAAGAACACATTTTACTTTTGAAAAATTGTTACCAGAATTTCTATTTTTACGGAATCCCTATGAAGAAAATTATCAGTTTACACCTGAGGGGAAATTAAAACTTTTTGCCACCAAAGCAACCATTGGCCAGCTTGTTTCCCCTAGTTATTTAGGATTGCGGCAACAAAGCATGAACTATTGCTGCCAAGTACATCTTAATTTAGCAGGACAAACAGCGGGGGAAGCAGGTTTAGTCATTTTACAAAGCGATACCTACTCCTTACGCTTAACGGTAACACCAAAAGAAAATAAACAACTGGTGCGCCTCATTACTCGAATTCAAGGAGTGGAACAAGTTATTGGCGAGGTTTCTTTAGCGGAACAAGAGCTTACCTTAAAACTTATTGGTGCCGGACAACTTGTGAAAGCTTTAGTCGAAAGTAGTAGTCAACGCCTAGTCGTGGCTGAAAATGTTGATGTCCATTATTTAAGTACGGAAGTGGCCGGGGGCTTTGTGGGCTGTACTTTAGGTGTCTATACGACTTCCCCTCATGACAGGGATTATGTGGAAGTAAGTTACTTAGATTTGGAATGAGACTGGACGCAAAGAAACGAGGCAGCAAGATGAAAAAGATCAACCCCCTTATTCCTCTAGACTATCCGGATCCTGATGTTATTCGGGTAGGGGAGGTCTATTATATGATTACCACCACCATGCATTTTATGCCAGGTGGGGAAATCTTACGCTCGCTGGATTTACTACACTGGGAACATGCGGCTTTTGTTTACGATCGTATAGATAGTACACCCGCTCAACAGCTGACAGAAACAGCAAATATTTACGGCAAAGGAATGTGGGCCGCCACATTGCGTTATCATCAAGGAATGTTTTACGTGATTTTTGTCGCCAATGATACCAAAAAAACATATCTTTATCGAAGTAAGCAAATCGCAGGGCCGTGGAAAAAAAGTATAATTGCGGGTTTTTATCACGACTGTTCCTTGTTGTTTGATAAAGAACGGATTTTTTTAGTCTATGGCAATCGGGAAATTTGGCTAACTGAGTTGGATGAAAAGTTAACCGGTCCTAAAAAAGGTGGGTTGCACCGCCTACTGGTTTCCGACCAGGACAACCCTAATTTAGGGTATGAAGGAGCCCATCTTTATAAAATTGACGGCTACTACTATGCTTTTTTCATTCATTCTTTAAAAGAGCGTTGGTTTAGAACCCAAGCCTGTTTTGTTGCTGATTCTTTAACCGGGACTTTTTCCGGGGGGGATGTCCTCGTAGATGACCGTAACTATTGTCAACAAGGTGTTGCCCAAGGTGGAATAGTCGCTACACCTGACGGCAAGTGGTATGCCATTTTATTTCAAGACCACGGAGCAGTGGGACGACTTCCTATTTTAGTGCCGGTCCAGTTTGAAAATCATTTTCCGGTATTTGGTGCGGCCGGAAAGATTCCGAAAAGTTTTCCGACCCCCACTGCTAAACATTCCACTAGTTTACAACCTTTAATTGGGAGCGATAGCTTTGACCACATTTACGCTACGCCATATGGCTTTGCTCCCCAATGGCAGTTTAATCATGAGCCTAATGCCGCTGGCTACACGTTAGATAATAAAAAGCAGCGCTATCTTATTAAACCGCAAAAAATAACTGAAAATTTGACCCAAAGTCAAAATACTTTAACGCAACGGATGACTTTTCCTACTTGTCAGGCGCAAGTGACGTTAAATGCTGAAGGTTTACAAGAAGGCGATTTTGCCGGTTTAGCTGTTTTACAAGGTGCTTACGGCTGGATTGGGGTCACCAAGGACCAAGGAAAATATTATTTAGTTATGAAATCCCGAGAATTAACCGAATTTAGTTTACAAGGTTTGCCGCTAGATGAGCATGCAGGTAAAGAGCAGGCACGCATTAGGCTTTTCAGTCCCCTTGTGACCTTGCAAGTTCGCGCCAATTTTTCTCAGATGAAAGACGTGACGAGCTTTTTCTATCAAACAGACGGAACCTTTAAGCAACTGGGGATTGAGCATCCGGTAGCCTTTAAGATGGATCATTTTTGTGGGTGTCGCTTAGGGTTATTTTGTTATAGTACGCAACAAATCGGTGGTTTTGCCGCATTTTCACAATTTCAATACGAAAATACCGGAGAGGAGCAAGAAGTTATCGATGGAAAAAATAATTAACATTCAAGATGAACAAACCATTTCTTTTCGTAACCAAGTAGATTTTTGTGTGGGTACTGGGCGGATGGATTTAGCTTTACAAGAAGAGTATTTAAAACAACTAGCCTTAGTGCAAGCTGAAATTGGTTTTCGTTATATTCGCGGACATGGTCTTTTTTCAGAAGGGATGGCCATTTATCATGAGTATGTGAATGAACAAGGAGAAACCGTTCCAGAATATAATTTTACTTATTTGGATCGCGTGATGGATGCCTATCTGAAATTGAACATTCGCCCTTTTTTAGAGTTGGGCTTTATGCCTAAACAACTGGCTAGTGGCTCACAAACGGTTTTTTATTGGCAAGGCAATGTGACCCCTCCTAAAGATTATCGCAACTGGCAAAAGTTGGTGACGGCTACTTTACAACATTTAATTCAGCGGTATGGACAAGAAGTCTTCACTTGGCCGATTGAAGTTTGGAATGAACCTAACTTAGCTGGCTTTTGGCAAGAGGCTGATATGGCAGAATACTTTAAATTATTTTCCGTAACGTTTAAAGCGGTTAAAGAAGTAGACCCCCGCTTTCAAGTGGGAGGACCGGCGATTTGTGGTGTCGATGACGAACGCTGGCTCCGGGAGTTTTTACAGTATTGTCAGCAACAAGGAATTGCCTTAGATGCAGTAACCCGCCATTTTTATACGGTATCAGCGCCGGAAACGTGTGGGCATTATTCCTACATGGCTTTACGCGCACCAGAAGAAAGCTTACAGGAACTTACAACTTCTAGAAAAATTATCGATTCTTTTCCAGCGTTTAGGGGCTTACCCATGCATATTACGGAATTTAACACCTCTTATCGTCCAGATACACCTTTACACGATACTGTGAAAAATGCTGCGTATATTGCTCAATTATTGGCGGTCTTGGGGCAAACTAGTGCTTCTTATTCTTATTGGACCTTTGGCGATGTGTTTGAAGAACAGGGAGTGCCTTTTACTCCTTTTCATGGTGGCTTTGGTTTAGTCGCTAACGGCAACATTCCTAAACCGACTTTTTGGACTTTCGCCTTTTTTAAACGCTTACAAGGAAAAGCGATTTACCAAGATGAGACCTGTGTGCTCGTTAAAACGGATACTGGTTATCGTGGCGTAGCGTGGAATTATAGTCCAACAGAACGCACCAAATGTTTTTCAATACCAGAAAGTAGTCAAGAATATAGTTTTGTAGCAGAAATTGTCGATGAAAAAAGTGGCAATCCCTTAAAAGTTTGGCACGATTTGGGACAACCTCGTAGTTTGACGCCTGGCCAACAAAAATTATTGCAACTGGCAGCACAACCACGGGTGGAGAGTCAAAGATTGCAAAGCGCAATGCTGACGATCGCACTCCCGCCCTATGGTGTTTGTTACTTTGAATTAAAGGCGATTGCTACTCAGCCAGATCGCGGCTTTGACGCAGAAAAAATTGGTTTAGTGTAGTAGCGGAACATTGAAATGGAGGGGATTTCATGATGCAATTAGAAGGACATCATAGTGGTGAGCGACTAGACTTTCAAGCCTATCATCCGGAATCCTTAAGATATCCGGAACATTTACATCGCTGCTTTGAGTTTTTATATTGTCGTCAAGGTGAGACGACACTTTCAATTAATCAAAAAAAGTTTACCTTACAGGCTGAAGAATTTGCCTTAATTTTTCCTTATCAACCTCATGAAATTATGACCATAGAATATTCCCAATTGGATGTTTTAGTTTTTTCACCAGAATTTATCGAAGATTTTTATGCCAAATTAGGAGGCGTAAAGTTTGAAAATCCTATTTTTTCTTTGAAGAAAAAAAGGTATCAGCGTTTGTTTCCCAGTTTATTTGAAACCTCCTCCCTCTATGAGCGGAAAGCGGCCTTGTATGAATTGTTAAGCATTGCTGAAAAAAGCACGATTTTTGTGCCTTCCAACGATAATAAACAAATTGTGACCCAAATTATTTTATATATTGAAGGGCACTTTAAAGAGAATTTAACCATGAAACAATTAAGTGAACATTTAGGGTACAGTGATGTTCACGTTTCAAAGATTATTTCGACGAATTTTGATAATTCTTTTCCTAATATTTTAAATCATGCGCGGGTTAACTATGCCTGCTACTTATTAAGTAATACGCATCAAACCGTGACGACGATTGCCGATAGTTCAGGATTTCAAAATGTCCGCAGCTTTAATCGTAATTTCAAAAAAATTATGGGGCGCACGCCGAAAGAATTTCGTGACCAAGCTAAGCAAGAAGAATGTTGCTGCGCCCAACAAGAGCAGCCTCATGAACCAAATAAAACCAAGGAAAAATAATTTCCGTAAGGAGCAAAACGATGGCGATTTTTAGACAAGGACCAGATTTTTTAGAATTTCAACACGACAATGAGCGGGTGCGGATTATCGCCTGGGGAAAAAATAGTTTACGGGTGATTAGTACCCCCAATGGCCCGCTAGACTTAAGTAGCGCAGGACTAATGCCGGCACCAACTCCTCAGACTCCTGAAATTAGTTTACAAGAGGATACGGCCACCATTCAAAACGGTAAAATTAAAGCTTTCGTGGATTTTCGCGGCTGGTTTAATCACATGGGCAGAATTTCATTTTATGATGAAACGGACCAACTCTTACTAGAAGAAATGGATGGCGGCGGGGCGTTAAATCGTCGTAGCCGTCACTTCCGTCCACAAATTGGGGGCGACCAACGCTTAACCGCCACTTTTTGGAGTAATCCGCAAGAAAAAATTTATGGTATGGGGCAATATCAACAAGACATTTTCGATTTAAAAGGCTGCAATTTAGAACTGGCCCATCGTAATTCCCAAGCTTCGATTCCTTTTTATCTATCTAGTCAAGGATACGGTTTTTTATGGAATAATCCAGCGATTGGCAGCGTTTCTTTTGGGAAAAATACAACGGAATGGCGCGCCGATAGTACGAAACAACTGGATTATTGGGTAACTAGCGGCAGCACTCCTGCTGAAATTGAAACGCAATATTCCGCAGTAACCGGGCGCACTCCCATGATGCCTGAATACGGTCTAGGCTTTTGGCAATGTAAGCTGCGGTACGAAAATCAAGAAGAAGTGCTGAAGGTTGCTCGAAAATACCATGAATTAGGAATTAAAATTGATGTCTTAGTCATTGATTATTATCATTGGCCCCGTTGTGGAGATTTTCGTTTTGATGAACAATTTTTCCCAAAAGTAAAAGAAATGGCCGCGGAATGCAAAACGTATGGCATCGAATTAATGGTTTCAGTTTGGCCCCAAATTGATGTCCGCAGTGAAAACTTTGCAGAGATGAAGGCCAATGGATTTTTGGTGGAAAGTGCTCATGGCTTAGATGTCCAGATGATTTTTCTGGGGAATAATGTTTTTTACGATGCCACTAATCCCCAAGCTCGCCAATACGTCTGGCAAAAAATTAAAAAGAATTATCGCCAACAGGGAATTAAGCTTTTTTGGTTAGATGAAGCGGAACCGGAATTTAGTAGCTATGACTTTGATGTTTATCGCTATTATCTTGGTAGTGCGTTACAAAAAAGTAATCTGTATCCACGAGAGTACGTCAAGGGATTTTTTAAAGGAGAGAATCAGGATTTTGGGGAAACGACGATTAAATTAGTGCGCTGCGCTTGGGTGGGCAGCCAACAATATGGGGCCTTAGTGTGGTCAGGGGATATTCATTCCACCTATCAAGATTTTAAAAATCAAATTGTGGCGGGCTTACAAATGGGGATTGCCGGCATCCCTTGGTGGACCACAGATATTGGTGGCTTTCACAATGGAAATATTCACGACCCGCACTTTCAAGAACTGTTAATCAGATGGTTCCAATATGGCACCTTTAGTCCCGTCATGAGAATTCACGGCAGTCGCCATCCTCATCATGAAGTTTTTAAAGCAGATGGAGAAGCTGCTGAATGGAGTGGGGCTGAAAATGAAATTTGGAGTTACGGCCCAGAAAATTTTGAAATTATGAAAAAATTCATTAATATCCGGGAAAAGATGCGAGGGTATACGCGCCAGCTGATGGAAATAGCTCACAAAGAAGGTCAACCGGTATTGCGGACGATGTTTCATGAGTTTCCAGCAGATGAAACTTGTTGGCATTTAAAAGATCAATACATGTTTGGCAGTGACCTCTTAGTCGCCCCTGTCGTGGAAGCAGGCGCCAGAAAAAGAAAAGTGTACTTACCCAAAGACACCCACTGGACAGATGCTCGAACCGGCGAAGTTTTAACTGGTGGTCAATGGATAGAAGCTTCCGCCGCCATAGAGACTTTACCCATCTTTTTACGAGAAGGTCGTCAAAGCTATTTGATTGGGGAAATTTAACGCCCTTGCTGCCGCCTTTTGCAAGTTATCAAAAAATCATCAAGATATTCAGCAGACTTTTTTACCATAAATGAATTGTCAGAAATAGAGGAAATGATCATGAAAGCGATAGCTACTTCTCAAATTGTCATCCAGGACGCGTATGTCAAAAATGCGCAAGAAAAGTTAGAACACTATCTAATAAGTTTAGATCCAAAAATGTTTTTATTCGAATTTTATCAAGTAGCCCAACTCCCACCTTTGACTGCTGAAGGTTATCAAGGATGGGAACGGAGTGATCAAGTAAATTTTCGCGGACATTTTTTTGGACACTTTATGTCAGCTTGCGCTTTAGCCTTTCAAAGTACCCATGATGAAAAAATAAAGAAAATACTCCTAGCAAAAATGAAGCTGGCCATCACGAGTTTAGCAGAAATTCAAGAAGCATATGGGAAAAATCATCCGGCAAGTAAAGGCTATCTCTCCGCTTTTAGAGAAGTTGCCCTAGACGAAGTGGAAGGCAAAAGCGTTCCCGAAAAGGAAAAAGAGAACTGTCTAGTGCCTTGGTATAACTTACACAAAATATTAGCAGGGTTACTAGATATTAGCGAACACACTTGGCTCAAAGACCAAGCCTTAAGTAAGCTCGCTTTAAAGGTAGCGCAAGAATTTGGGACTTATATTTACCTACGACTGACGAAACTCCAAGATAAAAGTAAAATGTTGGCGGTGGAATACGGGGGCATGAATGAAGCTTTATATCGTTTGTATCAGCTAACGGGAAATTATCAGTATGCTGAGGCCGCTAGTTATTTTGATGAAGTTTCTTTATTTGAAAAATTAGCTTTAAAGCAAGATATTTTGCCAGGAAAACACGCCAACACTACGATTCCTAAGTTGACGGGCGCGTTAAAACGCTATCAAGTATTGCAAACTAGCGAAGCGCAAAAAAATTTAACCTCTACTGAAATTCAGCAACTACCGCTTTATTTACAAGCAGCGAAAAATTTTTGGGAACTCGTGGTGACGCAGCATAGTTATTGCACTGGCGGCAACTCCCAAGGGGAACATTTTCATCAACCAGAGGAATTGTTTCATGATGCTTTTGGAAAAGGCGGCGAATGTACGTGTGAAACGTGTAATACCTACAATATGCTGAAGCTTTCACGAGGCTTGTATGAAGTAACCAAAGAGGTGAAATATTTAAACTTTTACGAAAAAGTGTATATCAATGCGATTTTGGCTGCGCAAAACCCGAAAAATGGCATGATGATGTATTTCCAACCGATGGGAGCCGGCTACAATAAAGTTTACAACCGCCCCTTTGATGAGTTTTGGTGTTGCACGGGAACGGGCATTGAGAGTTTTTCCAAGCTGGCCGACACTTATTATTATGAAGAAAACGGCATTATTTATGTCAATCTGTATTTTTCCAATGAACTAACCCTACCGGCATATAATGCGGTACTTTTACAACAAACCAATCGTCCAAAGGGAAGCAGTTCCTTTAGTGTAAAACCCTTAGATCCGCGTTACCCGACAATTCCTTTTAAACTTGCTTTTCGTTTGCCGGACTGGAATAAAGCTTGGTCTTTAAAAATTAATGGCAAAAAAGAAGAGGCGAACTTACAACATGGTTTTATTGTGCCTAATTTTGTGATTAAAAACGGTTCTAAATGGCAACTAGATTTGACGCTAGCTTTAACTGTCAATAGCACTTTCGACAATCCTCATTATCTAGCCTTTCAGTATGGTCCTTATGTGTTAGCTGCTGAATTGGGGAAAGAAAAGGTGAACTTGGACCAGCCCAATGGCATTTTGGTTCGGGCCGCCACCAAGCTAGCTTCTTTGCCAGAACAATTGTTGTTAGAACAAGGAGATGTGGCCACCATTACCCAACATTTACATTTGGTAAATCTTCCGGGAAAGTTATTGGCTTTTAAAACGAACCACCTCACACCTGCACTGACCTTTACCCCTTAT
Organism: Enterococcus nangangensis; assembly: GCF_005405245.1. Lineage (GTDB taxonomy): Bacteria > Bacillota > Bacilli > Lactobacillales > Enterococcaceae > Enterococcus_J > Enterococcus_J nangangensis. The sequence continues at coordinate 32,230 of NZ_BJDR01000018.1, forward strand.
TATGAACTTCATGACCAACGCTATGGTATTTATTTCCAGACCACCACCAATGTTGCGGATATCACGGCCAAAAGCACTGAAAAGTCACCCATGCCCCTGATAGAATTGAGTAATTTTGATGGCAACAATAGTGAATATGCCTTTCGTTTAAAATATCAAGCTAGCAAAATAGGAGAAAAGGGGGGGGAACGTTATCGCCAGAGTATAGAAAATGGCTGGTTTAGTTATGTCTTTACGCCTCCTAAAAATCAACGGCTCACTAAAATGACGCTCCTTTTAAGAGCAACTATTCCCAACACAGCCGTGAAAGTTGTTTTTAACCATGATGCAAAATTTACTAAAATCATGGAGGCTGCGGCCAATCAAGAAGAACTGACCCAAGTAAAAATTGCTATTCCCCCTGAACTGCAAAATGAATCCCCGCTGGAGGTTTTGTTTACCGGGATTGACGGGCACAAGAGCCCAGAAATTTATCAAATAGCGCTGTTTAGTTAAAAGCTTTTCATTTAAAGAGAGAAGGGAAAAAATGTCGCCGGAAATTAACCAGTTAAATCATCTTAAATTTGCCCCCACCCCTCCCATGGGCTGGAACAGTTGGGACTGTTATGGCGCTTCCGTCACGGAAGAAGAAGTTCGCGCCCACGCTCATTTTATGAGTCAACATTTAAAAAAATACGGTTGGGAATATGTGGTCGTGGATATTCAATGGTCAGAACCTCAAGCTACTTCAAGCCGCTACAATGCTTTTTATCCATTAAACATGGATGAATATTCCCGTTTAATCCCAGCGGAAAATCGTTTTCCTAGTGCAGCTAATGGGGTAGGATTTAAAGCTTTAGCCGCGGATATCCACGCCTTAGGGTTGAAATTTGGCATTCACATCATGAGGGGGATTCCCCGCCAAGCTGTGCATCAAAATACGCCGATTAAAGGGACCGCAAAAAGAGCTCGCGATATTGCTTTAAATAATATTTGTCCTTGGAATTCGGATATGTACGGGGTCAATGTCGATTTGCCAGAAGGCCAATTGTATTATGATTCTTTAATCGAGCTTTATGCTGAATGGGGCGTTGACTTCATTAAGGTGGATGATATCGCAAATTCTTATCTTTACGGAGGTCCCCATCGCAAAGAAATTTCTGCCCTGCAAAAAGCTATTCAAAAAGTAGGCCGGCCAATCGTCTTATCTTTATCTCCAGGACCAGCCCAAGTCGCCGCCGGTTCTTTTTTGCAAGAGCAAGCCAATATGTGGCGGATGACAGATGATTTTTGGGACCATTGGGCATCGTTATATGTCATGTTTGACCGCTGTAAAGAATGGGCACCTTATGTGCGGCCGGGAAACTGGCCAGATTGTGATATGCTCCCTTTAGGTCATCTTGGGCTGCGAGCATCTGATGGCGGCGGGGGTGATAATTGGACTCGTTTTACAAAGGATGAGCAATATACCTTAATGTCTCTGTGGACTATTTTCCAGTCTCCCTTAATGTACGGCGGAACCTTGCCGGATATTGATCCGTTTACCTTAAGTTTGTTGACCAATGAAGAAGTTTTAACAATGCATCGTACCATCACGTACCGTCGTCAGTATTACCGCGATGAAGAGTGGATTGTTTGGCGGGGGACAAGTCCTGAAAGAGAATATGTAGCCATTTTTAATGTGAGTGCTGAAGAAAAGAACGTGCCCACTTTTTTAGCGGACTCAATATTGAAAAAGCCAGGAACTGTTCATAGCTTGTGGGAAAAAAAGGACATTCAACTGAAAGAAAAAAAGGTGGCCCCCCATGGCGCCTTGCTGATTTCTTTGTAAACCACCGGCCAATTGGCGGAAAGGTTAAAAAGGACAAATTTGATGGAGGGAAAAATGAATAAATATGTTGCGTTAACTTTTGATGATGGACCACATCCTCTTTATACGGAGAAAAAATTAACAATTTTACAAGCAGAAGACGTACCGGCAACATTCTTTTTTATCGGGGAAAACATTTTAAAATATCCTGAAGTGGTGCAAAAAGTTCAACAGGCCGGACAACAAATTGCCAACCATACTTTTTCACATCCCGACTTGACGACGTTGTCTAAGGAAGAAGTTCGCACTGAGGTTCGCCGAGGGGATGACGCCTTATTTCAAACCACCGGCTGTGTAAGTAACTATTTACGGCCCCCTTATGGAAATTTCAATCGTGAAAATTGGGAAGCAATCGGGAAAAATCTAGTTACTTGGAGTATCGATACTCAAGATTGGCAGGAGGGACGCACCACTGAAGAAATTTTTGCAGCCGCTACGCAACAGGTGACGTTTCCGGCGATTATTTTGATGCATTGTTTTAAAAAAGAAACGGTGGTAGCTTTGCCAAAAATCATTCACGCCTTAAAAGAAGCCGGGGTAACTTTTGTAACGGTAGCGGAATTACTCAGTCTTGAAAGTGCGGCGATAACCGGCATCAAAGTAACCAACTAATCAGTAGCCAACAGCTTTTAACTGTTTTTTTAAAACGAAAGGTAGTCTTATTCAAGGACTAATCTTAAAAGTAAGGTAGCACTGGATGGAAAGTGTGTAGAAGTAAAGGAGAGAATATTTTGAGTTACGAATTATTGTGTTACCAACGTCAAGCACTAGCAACAGACCTTTATAGTGAAAAATTAGCCTGGAGTATGCACTTAGCTTTAAAGGAAAAAGGAGCAGCCGATTTTGTGCCTTTAAATCATAATTTTGGTGTTTTATTTGTGGAAGCTACTGCCGATGGGCAAGGTAAATTAACCGCCAAATCCCTCCTTAAGCCGTGGCTTGTTCAACAAGATGAAACATTTTTCGTCTTGGCAATTCGGATAAATGCGGATGGCACGAAAGATGAGGCAAGTAAAGGCGCCGTGGTGCCCTTTACCACCAGCGACTTTGTTCATTATACAGAGTTGCCACTCCTTAAAATTAGTGATAATTATCTTCAGGATATCCAAGCTACGTATCAAGCAGGTTCTTTTTTACTTTCTTGGCAAGAAGAAGACGGGTCCGCTTTTAGTTTGTCCTTAGCCTCTTTAGCTGAACGGGACGCGACACTTCTTCCTAGAAAAAAGCTGGTCTCTTGGGACACGCCAACACCAAAGACCGCAATTGAAGGCGCTCTGCCGCGAAATAGCCTGGAAATAAGCACGGAATTAGGCAATTATTTATCGAAAAAATTGACCACGCCTCGTCACGTGGAAAACGAATATCCGCAAGCGGTGCACTTAGAATCTTTAGCACAGTTATCTAACGTGAAAGTAACCGCAACATATAGCGATGGCACGATTGTGAACAAAAATGTGGATTGGTTTACAGAAAACAGTTTGCCCGATGACTCAGGGGTGTACAACGTGCAGGGGAAAGTTCACCAGGACCACTATCCGTTTCCGATTGCTTGTGATCGCGCTGATCCTTGTATAGGCAAGTGGCAAGGATATTATTATTTTATTGCCACAAATGATACCGACCACAATCACAGTCTAGCCATTAGACGAGGAAAGACTATTCCAGAATTAGTCACGGCTCAAGAAATTAAGATTTTAGATAGCGATATGTATGACCATATTGGAAATCTCCTTTGGGCGCCAGAATTTCATATCATTGAAGGTCGTCTTTGTATTTTTCATGCCGCAACGCCAGCTAAGTTTGAAAATGAACAATCCCACGTGATGCGCCTGAAAGAAAACGGGAATCCCATGCTGAAAAGTGATTGGGAAGTACCGCGGCGCGTAGTGAAAAAGGACAATTCCCCTTTAATTGAAGGAGGGATTACTTTAGATATGACGGTGATTCAAAATAAAGGGCGACATTTTGTGGTGTGGTCCCAACGCCAACTTTTTCCTGATGATTTGGGGGCGTGGTTATATATCGCCGAAATAGATGGCAAAAAACCGTGGAAATTAATTACCGATCCCATTGTCTTAGCGCAACCAACATATGACTGGGAAAATAATCATACCTTCGTGGTGGAAGGACCTTATTCTTTGAAGCGTGGCAAGAAAATATATTTAACTTATTCAGGTGCGGCGGTAGACGCGACTTATTGTGTGGGTTTGTTAACGATTGACGCTGACTTAGAGCTACTCAATCCTCAAAATTGGGTGAAAAATAATTATCCTTTGCTTTCTTCTTTGAATGTTGAAGGGGAGTATGGACCGGGGCATAATGCCTACGTCACCGATGAAGAGGGAAACGTTTGGAATACCTATCACGCGCGACCAGGAATTTCGGCGCCTAGAAGTTCAGGAATCCGTCGTGTTCATTTTGATATTGATGATGAACCGGTACTAGATGTTACAGAAGAAAAAGACCTGAATCCGGAACTGACCATCGTGGCCACCAAGGTGACGCTACATTAAAAATTTGGTGCTAGAAAATTAGTGACCATTAGTAATTCGTATCCCAATGCCCTGTTGCTCTACTCATTTGGTAGAAACAAACAGGGCATTTTTGCTAATTAACGTATCATAAGCTAGCTATTTTAAAAAAGTGAGATGAAATAAGATGCCAAAAATTATTTTTAAACAGCCAACAAAAGACTGGAATGAAGGGTTACCCATCGGCAATGGTCGTTTAGGAGCGATGATTATGGGGAATCCAGAAAATACCCATCTTCAGTGCAATGAAGACACCTTATGGCAGGGGGGATTTCGCAATCGCAATAATCCGGCTGCCAAACAAAATTTAGAGAAAATTCGACAACTAATTTTAGCTGAAAAAACACGGGCAGCAGAAGAGTTAATCCAAGCTGCCTTGACTGGTGTGCCAGAATTTCAGCGACACTACGAACCGGCGGGGGATATTTTTATTCGCAATCTTTCTCATGGTGAGGTGAGTGATTATGTTCGTACCTTAGATTTAGCAACAGCCGTGGTGACTGAAAGTTATCAATTGGGGGAAAACCGCTATCACACAGAAATGTTTGCTAGTAAGCCGGCCCAGTTAATGGCCTATTGCGTGACGAGTAGCCAAAAAAGCAATACGAAGTTCCGTCTGCATTTGAATCGTTCACGAGGAATTTATGATCAGTTTTATAGCATAACTAATGAAGATAGCATCTTACTAGGAATTTCTGGAGTGACTAGCGATGGAGGAGTCCAATACGCTCAATTTGCGAAAATTGTCACGGATGGGAAAATGGAGTTAGTTCGGCAGTATGTAGTGATTGAAGAGTTTACTACGTTGATGATTTATACAACAATTGCCACGACGTATCGGCAAAAAGATCCCGCTGCATATTGTCAAAAAATCTTAGGTGCTGCTGATATCGTAGCTTATGAAAAAATCAAAGCAGCACATATCGAAGATTATCAAAAATTATACCAAACAGTTAGCTTAGACTTAGGGGGTCAAACTGCTACAGCAGATGTCCCAACCTTGCTGGCTAATGCCCAAAAAGGGCAAGTCTCGCCTTATTTAATTGAAATTATGTTTCAATTTGGGCGCTATCTTTTAATTGCTAGTAGTCGTCCAGGTTCTTTGCCAGCTAATTTGCAAGGGATTTGGAATAAGGAGATGCTACCGGCTTGGGATGCTAAGTACACCATTAATATCAACACGGAAATGGACTATTGGCCAGCTGAAAAAGTAGGTTTATCCGAATGTCATCTGGCTTTATTTGATCATTTGTTGACCATGTATCCCAATGGCCAGCAAACGGCTGAAACGATGTATGGCTTAAAAGGATTCGTCGCCCATCATAATACTGATGTTTGGGGCGATACTGCACCGCAAGATGATTATTTGCCAGCAACGTATTGGCCTTTTGGTGGCGCTTGGTTGTGCTTGCATATTTGGCACCATTATGAATATACCCAGGATAAAGAATTTTTAGCTAAGTATTTCTTTTTACTAGAAGAAGCAGCATGTTTTATGGCCGGTTTTGTAATGGAACTGCCAAATGGAGAAATGGTAACCAATCCTTCTGTATCGCCGGAAAATAGTTTTTTGACGAAAAGCGGTGAACCAGGGTACGTCAGCTATGGTTCAACGATGGATAATCAACTGTTATGGGAATTATTTACGGATTATTTGGCGGGCTGTCAACTAACAGAGCATGATAGCCAGTTAGTTTTAAAAGTTCAGGAAATCTTGCCGAAGTTGCCACCCCATAAAATTGGAAAATACGGGCAATTGATGGAATGGTATCACGATTATGAATAGTGTGAGCCAGGGCATCGCCACATATCTCATTTGTTTGGCTTGTTCCCAGGACACAAATTGAAAAATGAGACGCCAGAAATATATCACGCAGCTCGCGTTTCTTTAGAACGACGCTTAGCAAACGGTGGCGGACATACGGGTTGGAGTGCAGCTTGGTTAATCAATTTATGGGCGAACTTTGGCGAAGGGGAAAAATGTTACGAGGTCATCGTGAAGCAAATTCAAGAATCTACACTGCCGAATTTGCTGGACAATCATCCACCATTTCAAATTGATGGCAATTTTGGCTTGACCTCAGGAATCGTGGAAGCCTTAGTGCAATACTATGATGGCAAATTAAAAATTTTGCCAGCTTTACCTCAAGCTTGGCCTAAAGGCGCGATCAGAGGCGCCCGAATTCCCGGCAACGTTAGTCTAGATATCGCATGGGAAAATGGCGAATTAACCGCGCTTGTTATTCACGGAACTTTAGCTCAAGCAACAGTCGTTTACGTGAAAAATAAAAAAGTGGGAACTTTAAAAGAAGCAAGTATTCAGGAGGCACTTAGTCTTGTTCAAGGTTAAAGATTACTTTGCTTTTGTTGAGGTTCTAACAAGAGTCAAAGTCGCTCTTAATTAGTACAAGCGCTAAAATTTAGAATGGATGTTAAGTTAAAAAAAAGAACTCCACACATTATAAGCATTCCCTACCTTCGGCTAAAAGGTCGTCTTTGAGGAATGTTGCAATGTGTGGGGTTTAATTGCTGGCGATTAACTTCTTTTGTAGATGATGCTCCGATGACCAATGGAAAAGATTTCGATGCGAATCTCATCATCTTTAATATTGGCAAGAATGCGATAGTTTCCAATGCGATAACGCCATTCACCGCTATGATTACTTACTAAACCTTTCCCATGTTGTCGTGGATTATCAATATTCTCAAGATTTTTTCTAATCCAAGCCAAGATTATTTTTGCCTGGTTTCGATCCATCTTTTTTAGCTGTTTTTGCGCTTGGGGCATATACGTAACTCTATAGTTCATTTATTAATTTCTCCATCTCATCTTGAGAAATTCCTTTTTCCTTGTTCTCTGTGGAAATTTTTATTGCTGTTTGCAATGTGTTTAAGTCTAATTCATTTTCAATTTTTTCCAACACAGCGTTACGGTATAGTTCAGTAAGAGAAGCATTATGAGCTTTTGCGTACTCTGCCACCAAAGCTTTTTCTTCTTCAGGGATTCTAAAGGTAATTGTAGATTGTGACATTTTTTGACCTCCTGTTGTACTAACGTTGTTAATACAATTGTATCTTTTTATTTGAGGTACGTCAATATTAAGGAAGCGGATAGATGGTTTTAAGTCAATATTTTGGACACATTTTTATAGACTTTTTTGTTCAATCGCCACAAAGGCTCGCCTCCTTCTAG
>NZ_BJDR01000019.1 GCF_005405245.1 Enterococcus nangangensis
CCAGATGTCTTTTTGTGTAAAAAAATATTGGTGTTCCTACACATTTCTGTGTAACAACACCAGATATCATAGACCCAAAGTCACGAGAAGCTACTTCTCGTGACTTTTTCTATAGCTTTTTTTAGGTGTCCAGTTATGGTATGATGTAAGGGAAATCCAGTGATATTAAAGGAGATGGACGGTTTTTGACAGCAAGCTCCCTAGAGAAAATTACTTTTAGTAGCCTTGATGAAGCAAGCGCAATTCTGGGCACTCATGATAAACATTTAAAATTTATTGAAGATAATACCAAGGCTACCTTATTTGTCCGCGGCGAAGTTGTTGAAGTGACCGGGGATGATGGCCTATTAGCTGCGCAAGTCTTGCGGGCCTTACAGCAACTTTTCGTGCGGGGAATTAAAATTTCTACGCCAGATGTAGTAGCGGCCTTGAAGATGGCTAAAGCGGGGAAACTAGCTGACTTCACTAATCTTTATGACCAAGAAATTATTAAGGATAGTAAAGGCAAGAGTATTCGCCCTAAAAATTTAGGGCAACGCCGCTATATGGAAGCTATTGAAAAAGGCGATGTCACCTTTGGCATTGGTCCTGCCGGTACCGGGAAAACTTTTTTAGCGGTGGCTTTGGCAATTGCTGCGTTAAAAAAAGGTGAAGTTCAAAAAATTATCGTCACGCGGCCAGCGGTAGAAGCTGGGGAAAATCTGGGCTTTTTGCCGGGGGACTTAAAAGAAAAAGTCGATCCATACTTACGCCCTATTTATGATGCCCTCTATCAGATTTTTGGGACAGAACACACCAATCGTTTAATGGAGCGAGGGGTTATTGAGATTGCGCCTTTAGCTTATATGCGCGGTCGAACATTAGACGAAGCTTTCGTCATTTTAGATGAAGCGCAGAACACCACTACGATGCAAATGAAAATGTTTTTAACTCGTCTTGGTTTTAATTCTAAGATGGTGATTAACGGTGACATTTCGCAAATTGATTTACCTAAAGGGACTTTAAGTGGCTTAGTCCATGCCCAAAAAGTTTTAAAAGATATTCCGAAAATTCGTTTTGTGACCTTTGATGCGGCTGACGTGGTTCGTCATCCGGTTGTGGCACAAATTATCGCGGCATATGAAAATGAGAAGAAGTCCTAAGGTTAACAGCAGGAGGTTTAGCTCGTGAAAGAAACAATGAATACTTTTATTCAAAAAAAGCCTAAGGTAACGCTGGCCTTAATGCTTAGTTTTTTCAGCATCATCTTGTTTTTATTGACCTTTAGTAATGTGCGCCAAAAACAACTCCACTTACAGGAAGGACAACCGGCTGAAGAAACCATTCGGGCGAATAAAACAATTGAAAATACAGCAGAAACAGAAAATAAACGCCAGCTAGCAGAAGAGGCCGTAGTTTCAGAGTACACGTACCAACCAGACTACAAAGATACGCAAGTCGGCTACGTGGAAAAACTCTTTCAGCTAGTGGATGAAGTAAACAGTGATTTTGCCAAACAAACAAGCAGCGCTACCACCACGGATGCCAATAGCTTAGTGGAAGCAAAAGTAGCCGCATTAAAAGGAAAATTCGAAAGTGTTAACGAAAATGCTTTAGCTTTTTATCAAGGTTTACCTAGCGTTTTTTATACGGAAATATTTGGCTTTAGCACAGATGACATCCATCGGGTGCGGGATGAAGCTACGACAATTATTGAAAAGTACATGGAAGAAAAAATTCGGCAAACGAATTTAAGTGAAACGAAGCAAAGTGCTTTGTATGACGTCCAGTTGACTGACTTATCCAGTGATTTGCAACAAAGTGTCCGCTATTTGATTAACCAAGGGATTATCGTCAACGAATTTTACAACGAAAAGAAGACCGAAGAACAAAAAGCAGCCGCCCGTGATACGGTAACCCCCGTGATGATTTATCAAGGGGAAATTATCGTCCGCGAAGGTAATCAAATCGACAGTAAAGCAATGGAAAAGTTAGAGCTACTAGGGATGACCAAGCAGAGTACTTCCATTTTTCCTTTATTGGCTTTAGCTGTGCTGATTGCTTTTCAAAGTGTCTTACTAGCATACTTGATTATCGATCGTAGTTTTTCAGAGAAGTTGCGGCTAATTAGCTTATTTGCGCTTGTCATGATTGCTTCTGTAGCCGTCATGAAGTTATTCCAACTTTTCTATAACGAACAAACTAGCTTCTTGCCGCAAATTTTCCCGGTAGCTTTTGCACCACTAATTTTAACGATTTTCTGTAATCGTCGGTTGGGAATTTTAGGGGCAGTGATGCAAGTTTTAATTGCTTACTTCTTATACTTTGATTCCGTGGGGACCACCTTCTTACAAGTGCTAGCCGCTATTTATTTATTCAACGGGATTATGGCTACCATGGTGCAACGGAAACGTTTAGCCAATCAAGCCGGCCGCGCGTTTGTCTGGATTATTCTTTTTCCCTTTATCTTTAATGTGGTGATGGTGATTTACCAAGGTTTAAGCTTCACGGAAACCAACACCTTATTAACGGTAGCCTGTGGTCTTTTAGGCAGTGGCTTTTCCTACTTGCTATCGGTAGGGTTGCATCCATACTTGGAATTAATTTTAACGGATGATTCTGATTTGGTTTTAAATGAACTAAGTAATCCTAATCATCCTTTATTAAAAGAACTCTTAGAGACGGCGCCTGGAACCTATCACCACTCCATGATGGTGGCCAATCTTTCAGCTAATGCCGTAGCGGAAATCGGTGGGCGCGCTTTATTGACGCGTGTCGCCTGTTACTATCACGACATCGGTAAAATTAAGCATCCTAACTTTTTTGTGGAAAATTTACCTAATGGCGCCGAAAATCCTCATAACTATTTATTACCAGAGGACAGTAAGCAAATTATTTTTAGCCACGTGACTGAAGGAGTTAAAATTTTAGAAGAGTATCATATGCCGCAATTTATCGTGGATATTTGTTGGCAGCATCACGGCACTACTTTAATGACTTTCTTTTATGTGAAAGCTAAAGAACGCAATCCGAAAATTACCGAAGCAGAATTTCGTTATCCTGGACCAAAACCACAAACGCGAGAAGCGGCTGTGGTGAACATTGCTGACAGTTGTGAAGCAGCCGTGCGGGCAATGGGACAACCAACGCCCGAAAAAATTCAAAAATTTGTCCACGATTTAATTCAAGGACGGATTGCTGATGGTCAGTTTAACGAATGTGATATTACCCTAAAAGATTTAGTGAAAGTGGAAAAATCCATTATTAGTGGACTAGGCTCCACCTTCCACTCTCGTATTCAATATCCAACCTTAAAAAAGACTGAGGAGGAAAAAGCGTAATGGATATTACGATGGAAGACGAAACAAAAACTTTAACCCCTGAACAAATGGCGGCGGTGACAGACTTACTAGACTACGCGGCGGGCTATTTAAAATTACCAGCTGATACCGAAATGTCTGTAACCTATATGGATGATGCCGCGATTCACGTTATTAATCGCGAATATCGCCATATTGATCGCCCCACTGATGTCATTAGTTTTGCCTTGGAAGAAGAAGGCGAAGACGAGTTGCCGATTATTTTTGACGACGATGAACCAATGATGCCGCGCAATTTAGGGGATATTATGATTTCTCTAGATCGGACGCAGGCTCAAGCAGTAGAGTATGGCCACTCCTTTGAACGAGAATTAGGTTTCTTAGCCCTCCACGGTTTTTTACACATTAACGGTTACGATCACATGACAAAAGAAGACGAAGCGGAAATGTTCGGCTTGCAAAAAGAAATCTTGGACGCCTATGGACTCAAGAGATAAAAAAGTTGGGAAAAACCGCAATTTCATGTCCTCTGTAGAGTTTGCCTTCAGTGGGTTAAAGAGCGCGTTTAAAGAAGAAAGAAATATGCGCACTCATTTAGTTTTTGGTGGGTTGGCGATTTTGGGTGGTTTGCTTTTTCAAATCCCCTTGGCGGAATGGCGCTGGCTTTTACTAGTCATCTTTTTAGTCATCGTACTAGAAATTATCAACACCGCTTTTGAAAATTTAGTGGATCTAGTGACGGATTATCACTTTCAACCTTTGGCAAAAAAAGTCAAAGATATGGCGGCCGCCGCCGTCTTATTAATGGCCGCCTTGGCAGTGATTGTCGGCGCTACGATCTTTTTGCCCCACCTTTTTCAGTGGTGGCAAAGCTTAGGAAAATAAAAGGAGAAATTATGACAGCATTTCATTCTGGCTTTGTAGCCATTGTGGGTCGCCCTAATGTAGGGAAATCTACACTTTTAAACCGCATTGTGGGAGAAAAAATCGCCATTATGAGCGATAAAGCCCAAACGACCCGTAATAAAATTCAGGGAATTTATACGACGGAAGATGCGCAATTAGTTTTTATTGATACCCCAGGGATTCATAAACCAAAAAATCAATTAGGGGACTTCATGGTGGAAAGTGCCTTTAGTGCTTTAAATGAAGTGGATGCGATTTTATTTATGGTGGCCGCAGACCAAAGACGGGGTCCGGGGGATAATTTAATTATTTCTCGCCTGCAAAACGCTGACGTCCCAGTGTATCTGGTGGTGAATAAAATTGATAAAGTACATCCCGACCGTTTATTGCCTTTGATTGAAGATTACGCGAGCCAAATGGACTTTAAAGAAGTGGTGCCTTTATCGGCCACCATGGGGAATAACTTTGAGCACTTGATGGAGCTTTTAGTGACACAAATGCCAGAAGGCCCACAATTTTATCCGGAAGATCAGTTGACGGATCACCCAGAATATTTTGTTGTATCAGAATTAATTCGCGAAAAAGTTTTACTTTTAACGCGGGATGAAGTTCCCCATTCCGTAGCAGTGGTGGTGGACTCCATGAAGCGCAATGAAAACGATAAAGTCCACGTGCAAGCCACCATTATTGTGGAGCGGGATAGTCAAAAAGGCATCATCATCGGTAAAGGTGGTAAGATGCTGAAAATCATCGGTACTAAAGCCCGCCAAGATATTGAACATTTACTAGGCGATAAAGTTTTCTTAGAGCTTTGGGTTAAAGTACAAAAAGATTGGCGGGATAAAAAAGTTTATCTGAATGACTACGGCTATAAAAAAGATGAATATTAAGCAGGCGGGGACGGATAAAAAGGACAGCAATCCTTTTTATTCTGTCGCCGCTTGTTAATAAAGTGTCAGGAAATAAGGACGAAAGGAGTGGCGCCGATGTTTGGTGAAAGTAAAGGTATTATTTTATACAGTCGGGATCATAAAGAAAAAGATAAGCTAGTCAAAATTTTTACGGAAAAATATGGCAAGCTCGTCTTTTACGTCAAAAATGCTCACCGCAAAAATAATCCTTTGGGAGCGAGTATCTTACCCATGACGGCCGCCGTTTACAGTGGCGAAATAAAAAGCGAAGGCTTGAGCTTTTTAAACGCAGCCAAAGATATTCAGCCTTATGCCCACTTACAACAAGATATTTTTGCCAATGCTTACGCCACGTATGTTTTAGGCCTAGCTGATGCGGCGATTGAAGACAAAAAGGCGGATCCTTTCCTCTTTCGTTTTTGCCAAATTATTTTAGCGCAAATGGACTTGGGAAACGACCCGGAAGTGCTGACGAATATTTTTGAAGTCCAAGTGCTGGGGCGCTTTGGGGTGAGTCTGGAACTAGATAAGTGTGCCCTCTGTGGCAACACGAAAGGACCTTTTGATTTTTCTGAAAAATTTCACGGCTTATTGTGCCGGCGACATTTTAGTGAAGACGAGCGCCGACTACATACCGACCCTAAAGTTTGTTACTTACTGCAAGTCTTTAATCAACTGCCACCACAACGCATCGGCAAAATTAGCGTATCACCAGCCACTAAAGAGCAATTGCGGGCGGTCCTTGACGAAATTTACGATGAGTATGTTGGCGTCCATTTAAAAAGTAAACATTTCATTGCCGAAATGAAAAAATGGCAGCAACTGATGCAAGATTGATTGACAAAAGAGCTAGATGAATTTATAGTAAGGATAATTAAATCGTGCTTTGACAAAGAGGAGTACCCAAAGAAACAGTTTAGCGAGTGAAGGATAGTGCAAGCTTCACCTGAAACTTTGTGGGAAGGGCACTTTCAGCACACTTTTGAAAGCTGCCGAAAAAATTTTTTCGGAAGTAGGGTGGAACCGCGTAATCTACGTCCCTATGTCGTTAAGACTAGGGGCGTTTTTATTTTGCGTAAAAAAGAAAGGAGTTTCTTATGACAAAGAAATTAACTGTACAAGAAATGATTTTGACCTTACAAAAGTTTTGGTCAGCTAAAGGTTGTATGCTGATGCAAGCTTACGACACTGAAAAAGGAGCCGGCACCATGAGTCCGTATACTTTTTTACGGGCGATTGGCCCAGAGCCGTGGAATGCAGCCTATGTTGAACCATCCCGTCGGCCGGCTGACGGTCGTTACGGTGAAAATCCCAACCGTTTGTATCAACACCATCAATTCCAAGTGGTAATGAAACCTTCACCTAGTAACGTGCAAGAATTATATTTAGAAAGCTTACAACTTTTAGGGATTGATCCTTTAGAACACGACATTCGTTTTGTAGAAGATAACTGGGAAAATCCTTCCATGGGGTGTGCCGGTTTAGGTTGGGAAGTTTGGTTAGACGGGATGGAAATTACCCAGTTCACTTACTTCCAACAAGTCGGCGGTCTACCTTGTAAACCAGTGACTTCAGAAATTACGTATGGCTTAGAACGTCTTGCTTCTTACATTCAAGAAGTCCAAAGTGTCTATGATTTAGAATGGGCAGATGGCGTCAAATACGGCGAAATTTTCCAACAACCAGAATACGAGCATTCTAAATATTCTTTTGAATACTCCAACCAAGATTTATTATTACGGAACTTTGATGAGTTTGAAAAAGAAGCCAAACGTTGTATTGCCGAAAATCTTGTGCATCCAGCCTATGATTATATTTTAAAATGTTCCCACAACTTTAACTTATTAGATGCTAGAGGAGCTGTTTCTGTTACCGAGCGAGCTGGTTACTTAGCTCGGATTCGTAATATGGCCAAAGATGTCGCTAAAATTTTTGTGGCAGAACGGAAAAAATTAGGTTTCCCATTATTAGACGAAGCAACGAGAAAGGAGCTGTTGGCTCATGAGTAATTTTCTATTAGAAATTGGTTTAGAGGAAATGCCCGCCCACGTGGTAACCCCTAGCTTGCAACAATTAGCAGCCAAAACTGAAAAATTTTTACAAGAACATCAATTAACCTATACTTCTTTAGAAAGTTTTGCTACGCCGCGCCGCTTAGCCATCCGCATTAATGGCTTACCGGAAAAAAAAGCTGATACGGAAGAAGAAGTCAAAGGTCCAGCTAAAAAAATTGCCCAAGATGCTGAGGGCAATTGGAGTAAAGCGGCTTTAGGTTTTGTCAAAGGTCAAGGATTAACGCCTGAAGACATCTACTTTAAAGAATTAAAAGGTGTGGAATATCTTTACGTCACCAAACGCAATGTCGGCCAGCAGACCAAAGACGTTTTGCTAGGTTTAACGCAAGTGATTACTTCCTTGACTTTCCCCATTACGATGCACTGGGCCAACTATGACTTTGCTTATATCCGCCCGATTCATTGGTTGATTGCTTTATTCGACGAAGAAGTCTTACCGTTACAAATTTTAGATGTTGTGGCCGGCAAGACGACGCGCGGTCATCGTTTCTTAGGGGAAGAAACCACCATTAACGCCCCTTATGAATACGAAGCAAAATTATTAGAACAATTTGTCGTGGTGGAACCTAGCAAACGAGAAGAAATGATTGTGGAACAAATTCAAGAGTTCGCCGAAGAAAATGATTGGGCCATTGATCTTGACGCCGATCTTTTAGAAGAAGTGAATAACTTAGTAGAATATCCGACAGTTTTTGTGGGGAACTTTGCTGAGAAATATTTGCAAGTGCCAGAAGAAGTGCTGGTGACTTCCATGAAGGAACACCAACGCTACTTTGAAGTGCGGGATCAACATTGCAACTTATTACCTCATTTTATTTCCGTGCGTAACGGGAATCGGGTGAAAATTGAGAACGTCGTCAAAGGAAACGAAAAAGTTTTAACAGCCCGTTTAGAGGATGCCGAATTCTTTTATCAAGAAGATCAACGTTTAACCATTGCCGAATGTGTGGAAAAATTAAAAGCCGTGACCTTCCATGAAAAAATTGGTTCCATGTATGAAAAAATGCAACGAGTGGCGGTCTTAGGGGAAATCTTTGGGACAAAAGTTGGTTTAAGTGCGACAGAGTTAAAAGACTTAGCCCGAGCTGCCAGCATTTATAAATTTGATTTAGTTACCAACATGGTGGGGGAATTTCCAGAGCTCCAAGGAATCATGGGGGAAAAATATGCTTTATTACAAGGAGAAACACCAGCGGTAGCTACCGCAATTCGCGAACACTATATGCCAATTTCCGCAGAAGGAGCTTTGCCAGCCACTAAAGTGGGCGCAGTTTTAGCCTTAGCCGATAAAACCGATAGCTTGCTAGCCTTCTTCAATGTCGGGCTTAATCCAAGTGGTTCTAACGATCCTTATGCGTTACGGCGCCAAGCATACGGTATCTTGCGGATTTTAGAAAAAGAAAACTGGCACTTCCCACTAGAAAACTTAGTACTAGATGCGGTGGAAATTTTCAATACGAATCTGGAACGCTTTGGCTTACACTTTAGCGAAAATCAAATTGAGTTAATTAGTTTCGTCAAAGGACGTCTGCGTCAATTATTTGCTGCTCACGATGTACGTCACGACGTCATTGAAGCTATCATTGGCGGGAGTCAAGGGGACTTAAGCTTAATGATGCAAGCGGCTAGTGTTTTGAAAAATCATTTGCAAGATGAAAACTTCAAACCATCCGTGGAGGCTTTAACGCGGGTCATTAACTTGGGGAAAAAAGCGCAAGAAAAACAAAATGTGATTGATCCAGCGCTCTTTGAAAATGCCAGCGAAAAAGCTTTGTATCAACAAGTAGAAAAAATTAAAGCACAGTTCAAAAAGCAAACTTTGGAAGAAAACTACCAAAGCTTAGTCTCTTTAGCACCATTCATTGAAGAATATTTCAATGAAACGATGGTGATGGCCCCAGATGAAAAAGTACGCAATAATCGTTTAAGTCAATTAAAACAAATTGCGGACCTCGCTTTTGTCTTAGCTAGCTTTGATTTATTGAATGTGAAGTAAAAATTTTTTGCGGCGTTTATGTGGTAGCGGCAAAAAAATATGAAAATATGTGAAGGACTGTGCCGTAATAGCGAGACAGTCCTTTACTGCTTGTTGGGAGATTTTTTTCCGTGTATACTAAACCCAACGAAGGAGGTTTTCAGATGGAACAATTATTGCCCATTCACGGGGGTTACAATTTTCGCGAACTAGGAGGGTATCCGACGTTAAAGGGAAAAAAGATTAAAGCCCAACGGATTATCCGCTCAGCAGCTTTAGATCAGTTGACCACCGCCGATGTTACTTTTTTGCAAAATTATGGTGTGCAACAGGTTATCGACTTTCGCACGACTGAGGAACGTTTGCAACAACCAGACAAAATTATTCCCCAAGCGGAATATTTACATTTACCAGTCTTTAAAGAAGACGAAACCCAAAGTACGATTTCCCCAACGGCACTGTTTGAAAAAATTTTAGCGGGGGAAAGTGGCGATGCACGGATGAAAAAATCCTATCAAGATTTTGTCGTCACGCCAGATGCTCAAAGAGCTTACCAAAAATTTTTCCAACAGTTATTGACGCAAAAAGGTGGGCTGTTATTCCACTGTACGGCGGGGAAAGACCGCACTGGCTTTGGTGCTTATCTCTTTTTAAATGCTTTAGAAGTTCCATCAGAAATTATTTGGCAAGATTATTTAAAGACCAATGATGCCTCGGCTCAAGCGGTACAAAAGATGTTAGCTAGTGCTAAAGAACAGGGCGCACCGGAAATTTTACTCACCAATATTGAAGCCTTGATGGTGGCACGCAAAGAATATTTAACATCGGCCATCACGGCGATTCACGAAAATTTCGGCGATACGGCTAACTTTTTGAAAAATGGCTTGCACTTAGCCCCTAGTGATTTAGCGCAATTACAAGCCGAGTATTTGGAGGAAGCGTAATGGCTAGTTTTACCTTAGACTATCAAGTGGTTTATTATGATACGGACTATCAAGGACAAATGACCTTGGAACGTTTAGCAGCCGTGGCAATTCTCGCTTCTGAAGGACAAAGTACAGCCTTAAAGCGGGATGCTAGCTTCTTAGCGCCTCTGAATCTAGGGTGGGTCATTACCGAGTACCAACTAGAAATCACTCGTTTGCCGCACCTCTTAGAACAAGTTACTTTCACGACGCAAGCCACCAGTTGGAATAAATTTTTTTGTTACCGCGACTTTTGGATCAAAGATGCCGCAGGTAACACGCTGGTAACGATTCACGCTACGTTTGTTTTGATGGACTTAAAGACGCGGAAAATGAAATCCGTGACGGAAGAAATTATTCGACCTTTTGGCGGGGTTAAAGAAAATAAAATTAAACGAGGCACGAAGTTTGAAGTACCAGCTGATGTTGCCAGTGAGCGGATTCCTTATCGGGTGCGTTACTTTGATCTTGATAGCAATCGGCACGTCAATAACGCGAAATACTTCACGTGGCTGTTGGACCCCTTAGGCAAGGAGTTTCTAGCCACCCATCTTCCCACTAACGTTCACGTCCGTTTTGATAAAGAAGTGAGTTATGGCGAAACGATTGATAGTGTGGTGGCGGTTACGCAAAATCAGACTACTAGTTACCACACCATTGAAAATGCCACCACCCGTTTTGCCGAAGCACAGATTACTTGGCGGGAAAGCGCAACGAAATAAAAAAAGGGAGTGGGCCACTAATCAGCGGTCCACTCCCTTCACGTTACGCTATTCTTTTAAAAAACTAGTTAGGGCTTGGGTGTCTTTTGCAAACGGACTATTCAAGCCGATAATTAATTTGAGACGTGCTTTTTGAGCGTTAATCCCTTGGGTAAAAATTATGCCCATCTCTGCTAGTTCTACGCCGCCGCCTTCATAAGAGTAAACGGGTTCAGCGATGCCGTTGAAACAGCGAGAAACTAAAACCACCGGAACTTGCGCTTCAATAAAACGGTGTAAGCCAGGAATCGCTTTAGGTGGCAGATTCCCCGCACCTAAAGCTTCAATCACTAAGCCGTCTAATTTTTGTGGTTCAAAGAGTTTAAAGAAAGAGTCCGTCATACCGGCATAAGCTTTAATAATCGGTACGCGTCCGGCAACGCTAGTAATGGGGATACAAGTTTGTTGCGCTGGACTTTGGAAAAAACGCACGCTATGCTTAGTCAAGACGCCCACTGGACCAAAAGTCGGGGAGCGAAAGGTAGCCACATTGGTAGTATGGGTTTTAGTGACAAATTGGGCTGCGTGAATTTCATCATTCATGACCACCACTACGCCGCGACCAAGAGCAGCTGTGGAATTAGCAACGCGGATGGCGCTTAATAAGTTATATAAGCCGTCGCTGCCTAGCTCATTACTGGAGCGCATCGCCCCAGTTAAAGCTACGGGAATTAAATTGCCGATAGTCTCTTGTAAAAAGTACGCCGTTTCTTCTAGTGTATCGGTGCCATGGGTAATCACGACACCATTGAAACCAGTTTGGGCTGCAGTGCGAATGCGTAAACTCAAAGCTAACATTTCTTTTAAAGTAATATGCGGGGATGGTAAGTTAAACATTTCTTCTGTGACTAGCTCAGTATCTGGAGCCACCGGAAGGGCTAAGTGGCTTAAAGGATTTGTGGTATCAGGAGCGACGCCATGTTCGGTGTTGTGCATGGCAATGGTGCCCCCTGTATGTAAGATTAAAATTTTCATCGTGTTCCTCCCATCAATCGATTGGCTCTAAAGGTTATTATACTAAATTTAAGAGAGAAATTCCGCAAAGGAGGTAAAAAATGTTTAAAGTCGGCTTGTCGAGTTTTAAAGATCACCCAGACATACAACTTACTAACAAAAGTACTCTTTATGATTATGCGCGCTCTTTTAACTTAATCGAATTAGATTTAGGTTATCATGTGATTCCAGCTCCAGTTCAAGTAGACAAATGGGTCCAACAAGTACCGCCGAGTTTTCAATTTATTCCCAAAGCCTATGCTGGCATGACGCTGCAAGAGAGTTGGCAACGTCACTATGAAAGTGAAAGTGCAATGTTTACCGCTTTTGCCCAAAGCTATCAACCGTTACGGGAGGCTGGTAAACTGGGGATAGTCTTGTTTCAGTTTTCTCAAAGTTTTGATTTCAGTAACGAGCACGGTGCTTATTTACAAAAAATTCGCCACTACTTACCAGATTGGCCCCTCGCGGTGGAATTTCGTCACGGCTCATGGTTTCAACGAGAGGCTTTGAAAAAAACGCTAGGCTTGTTTCAACGTTTAAAGCTCAGTTTAGTGGCTGTGGATGAACCGCAACGGGGGACGCTGCCCGTACCATTTTTTATTTATCCTACTAGTGAGACGCTATTAGTGCGTTGCCATGGCCGAAACTTAGCCGGATGGGTATCAGGCAAAAAAGAATACCGCACTC
Source organism: Enterococcus nangangensis (assembly GCF_005405245.1). Classification (GTDB taxonomy): domain Bacteria; phylum Bacillota; class Bacilli; order Lactobacillales; family Enterococcaceae; genus Enterococcus_J; species Enterococcus_J nangangensis. The sequence goes on from NZ_BJDR01000019.1 coordinate 12,576, forward strand.
TCTATCAATATCCACCAGAAGAACTACAAGAACTTCAAGCAAAAATCCTAAAAAAAGCAGTAGCATTTAAAAATGTCTATATTATTTTCAATAATAATGCTGGACACCACGCAGCACTGAACGCCAAAAGTTTTGCGTCTCTTTTAGACTTGCCACCGGTAGACTTGCATCCTAATCAACTAGATTTATTTTAAAAAGTCTTCCTCAACTCAGCGTAGCGTTGAGAAATAAGGTATAATTAAGGAACGAAGTAGCGTTGAAGGAGGGATAGTGGATGATAAAAGCAGTCTTTTTTGATATTGACGGTACGTTGCTAAATAGTAAAGGACACGCCGCCAAGTCCACTAAAAATGCTTTGGCTTCCCTCCACGCTCAAGGGGTTTTAGTTGGCGTAGCGACAGGCCGCGGACCGTATCGTTTGCAAGAACGCATCGACAAAGTGAATTTAGATATTTTTGTGACTTACAACGGGCAGTTAGTCTATTCTCCTAAGCGCACCTGGCATGCCCAAGCATTTGACTTAGAGACTTTACATCAACTGATGGAGTTTGCGGAAAATAATCAGCGGCAAATGCTCTTTGGGACGCGCTATAAAATTTTTGGTAGTCGTTTAATGCGCTTGAGTCAGACCCGCACTGCGCAAAAACTTTTTCGCTTATTGCCTAAGTGGTTTCCAGTGTACTCTTTTAAAAAAGTTGTCTCTTTGATTAAACGTTTTGTTTCTCCTACGCGTCTTAATCATGCAGCCCTTTTGAATATGCCCATCTATCAGTGCGTAATGCTGAGTCCCATGGGGGAATTGGCTCGTTTAAAAGCACTTTTTCCTAATTGTCATTTCACCCGTTCCAATAAATTGACGGTGGATATTATTCCCCAAGGAGGCTCTAAGCTTTCAGGCATTGAAAAAGTCATTGAACCTTTAGGTATTAAAATGAGTGAAGTGATGGTTTTTGGGGACTCATGGAACGACTTAGAGATGCTACAAGCCGCAGGAGTGGGCGTGGCGATGGGAAATGCGCCCCAAGAGGTGCAAAAGAAGGCCGATTACGTCACCACCAGCAATAACCACGACGGGATTTACCAAGCCTTACAGCACTATCAATTAATCTTGCCAGCGTACGAAATTTAAGAAAACTTTTCCAAAAGAATTAGTGATAGATTCTTCAGGGTATGCTATAATTCCATTTAGATGTCTATTGGAGACGTATTATTTAAAATAAGCCTTTATTATATAAAAATTATGCTAGTGGAATAGTCAATTAACGGGGGAACAAAGATGAAAAGCAATGTAATCATTCTAGTATTCGTGGTCATTATTATCGTAGCGGCGCTGATTTATGTTTTGGGATACTTCTTGAAGAAGAATAATCAAGACAAGTTAGATGCCTTAGAGGAACGGAAAATTAATCTTTTTGATTTACCTGTGCTGGAAGAAATTGACGACATCAAAAAAATGCACCTCGTGGGGCAAAGCCAAAATACCTTTAGAGAATGGAATCAACGTTGGCAAGAACTTTCTACCACCGAATTTGCTAATTTTGAAAGTCAAATTTTTGAAGCTGAAAACCTAAATGAGACGTTCCGCTTATTTAAAGTAAAAAGCGCTATTGAAGAAGCCAATGGAACAGTGGATGCCATGGAAGCTGCCGTTGAAGAAATTCGCAAAGGTTTGAAAGAACTACGGGAAAGTGAAGAACGGAATTCCTTAGCTGTCCAACATGCTTTAGACGTTTACGATGAGTTGAAAAAAGACGTTAAAGATGACGGCAAGAAATTCGGTCCAGCTTTACCAGAATTGAAAAAACAATTAAAGAATATCGAAACGGAATTTACCACCTTTGTTACTTTAAATACATCTGGTGATCCAATTGAAGCGCGAGACGTTTTAGAAGGCGCTGAACAAAAGACCTTTGAAATGCAAGACTTAATGAAACGGATTCCCGTCGCTTACACAAACTTGGACAAGACCTACCCCGACCAAGCTAAAGAGCTAAAAGAAACGTACAAGAAGTTAACCACAGAACATTATGTTTTCCCTGAAGCCGATTTAGAAAAACAAATTAAAAATGTCAGTGGTAAAATTCAAAACAATCTTGGGGATTTAACCAAAATTGAAATGGATAGCGTGGAACGTGGTAACAGCGAGCTAGAAGAAGAAATTGATAACCTGTACAGTATCATGGAACGGGAAATGAATTCTAAAAACTACGTTGACGGTCAAAAAGATACTATCGCCGATTACATTGCCCACACGGAAAAGAATAATCGTCAATTATTAATTGAATTGGATCACATTTCTCAAAGTTACGCCTTAACAAAAAATGAACTAGGACGCGCCCGCGGTTTCCAAAGTCAAATTGAAGAAATCACGCGTCAAAATCAAGAGATGGAACCTAAGCTAAAAGAGCACACCGTTGCTTTTTCTGAAGTGGAAAGTTTCTACAAAAATACTTACGATGTGTTGGAAGACTTAGAGAGCCAACAAGTTGAAATCGATAAAGAGTTACAAGAATTGCGTCAAGGGGAAAAAGTTGCCCAAGAAAAAATTGACGGCTTTGAATTTAAATTGCGGAACTTAAAACGTTACGTGGAAAAACAACGCTTGCCGGGGCTGCCTGGGGATTACTTAGAATTCTTCTTTGTGGTAACGGATCATGTGGAAGACTTGAGTAAAGAATTAAATCGCATCCGTATTAATATGGATGATGTGAATCGTATCGTTGGGTTATGTGAAGAAGATTTAACCGAGTTAGATCAACGGACTCACGACTTAGTAGATGCTGCTGCTTTAACGGAACAAATGATGCAATACGCTAACCGTTATCGCCATACGAATCCAGCAATTAAATCAGCGATTGATACAGCGTTACATTTATTCAGTCAAGAGTACCTTTACCAAGAAGCTTTAGATGAAATTGGCACAGCTTTGGAAAAAGCAGAGCCCGGTGCTTTCAAACGTATCGAAGCTTTCTATTATGACCATCGTGACAACTTATCTTAAACTGTTAACGATCTTAAAATCCTCGAGAATTTTCTTGAGGATTTTTATTTTTGCTAAAAATTGGAGTAAAGAGAAAAGCCGAATCCTTAGCCAACCTAAAAAAAGACTTGTATAATAAAGATAGCTTTGAATAAGGGAGGTGAAAGACAAGATGAGAAAATATCTCGCAGAGCTACTAGGAACCTTTATGTTAGTTTTCTTAGGAACAGGAACGGTGGTAATTGCCAAAGGTGATACGTTAGCCATTGGGTTATCCTTCGGGTTAGCCATTACGATTATGGCCTACAGTGTCGGCGGAATTTCTGGGGGTCAATTTAATCCCGCAGTAACGATTGCCATGATGATTAACGGCCGGACAAAAGTTCAAGATGGCATCTTTTACATTATCACACAATTTATTGGAGCAACCTTAGCCTCCGCGGTTTTAGCTATTTTTATTAATGCGTTAGGCTTGCCAACAGATGGCTTTGGACAGACGGATTTCCCTGAAATCTCTGCTGGCATTGCTGTATTGGTGGAAGTGATTATTACTTTCCTTTTTATCCTGGTAATTTTGATGGTTACCAGCAAGAAGTATGGCAACAGCCAAATGGCACCTTTAGCCATTGGTTTAGTGCTAAGTTTCTTAATCATCGTGGCTTTAAACTTAACTGGCGGCTCTTTAAACCCAGCGCGGAGTTTTGGTCCAGCAATTTTTGCTGGCGGTAGCGCTCTTAGTCATTACTGGGTGTATATCGTTGGTCCCGTTGTCGGTGGTATCTTAGCTGCTTTATGCGGTAAATTCATGGGCAGTGAAGAGGAAGCTTAAGGACATGTTTAAAAGATATAGGCGTGAGCCTGTATCTTTTTTCTTTTGAAGAGGCGCTTTTCATTGCATTTACCAAGAGAGTTTGGGAAAATTAAGACGAACATAAATTTAAGGAGGCAACATTCATGAGTTTAACTAGCACGTATACTTTAAACAACGGCGTAAAAATTCCGCAAGTAGGCTTTGGTACGTGGCAAACGCCGGATGGTCAAGTGGCAGAAGAATCTGTTTTAAAAGCACTAGAGGTGGGGTATCGTCATATTGATACGGCACAAGGCTATCACAATGAGGAGAGTATTGGCGAGGGCTTACGGAAGTCCGGCATTCCCCGCGCAGAAATTTTCTTAACCACTAAATTATGGAACAGCAACCATACTAAAGAACTAGTGCAGTCTTCTTTTGCTGAATCTTTGAAAAAATTACAAACTGACTATGTAGATTTATTTTTAATCCATTGGCCTAATCCGGTTATGTATCGTGACAACTGGCAAAAAGCCAACGCGGAAACGTGGGCCGCTATGGAAGAACTTTACGCGGCGGGTAAAATCAAAGCGTTAGGAGTCTCCAACTTTATGATTCACCACTTGGAAGAGTTGGCGAAAACTGCTAAAGTAATGCCGGCCGTCAACCAAGTTTTCTTAGCACCGGGGGAAGAACAAGCCACACTTGCTGCTTACTGCCAAGAACACAATATTATTTTAGAAGCTTATTCACCCCTAGGAACGGGTCGCATCTTCAACGTACCTGAGATGCAAGCTTTAGCTGAAAAGTACAATAAATCCATTGCCCAAATTGCGTTGCGTTGGTCTTTACAACACGGCTTCTTGCCACTACCAAAATCCGTGACCCCAAGTCGGATTCAAGAAAATAGCGAAATTTTTGATTTTGAATTAGCACCGGAAGACATGGCCCTGATTAACGCCCTTGATGGTGTTGTTGGCAAACAAAAGAATCCCGATACAACTAATTTTTAAGTCATAAAAAGCCAGTTGTCCTGAAATTTTCAGGCGGCTGGCTTTTTCGTTATTTCTTTATAAATAAAAGGCTAATTTTTCCCGTAATTGATAAAGCGTTTGTTCTGGACTTTGGGTATTGTCTACGACAATGAGTTGTGGCACTTGGGCTTGGAGTTGGCTGAGTTCCGCCATTTCTTGTTGAAATTGGGCGATGCGCTTAGCCGTTTCTGCTGGGGACAAGCGGCGTTTTTTAAGCCGCGCTACTAATGTTTTTTCGTCGATTTTTAAATAAATCGGCAGCAAGGGTTGGAGCTGCTCTGCTAAGTGATAGTAGCCCGGCACCGTGATGACAGCAAAGCCAGCTTGTTGTTGTGTCTTCCGACGCACTTCAATTTTTTGCGTGCCGTAATATTGCCCCACGTAACAGTCGTCTTCAAAAAATTCTTCTTGCGCTTTTAACGCTAAAAATTTTTCCCGACTGATAAAATAATAATCTTCACCATTTTTTTCTTGCGGTCTTTTCAGCCGAGTGGTGGTGGTGATGACTTTGCGTTTTTTGCCTAGTAAAGCTTCGGAAATAGAGGTCTTGCCGGAAGCACTGGCTCCCATGAAACAAATTAACGGATGTTGTAAAGTCTCCATAAGATAACTCCTTTGCTAAATTCTTCTTTATTGTATCATTCTCTTGTTCTTTGCTGTAGGTTTTCAATTCAAATCATTTACAAGAAAAAATATTTTCGCTACACTTGAGGCAGTTAAGTTCAAGGAGGAGTTCCATGAAAATTATTGTCATTGGTGGCATTGCTGCCGGAATGTCGGCGGTAGCCAAGGCGCAACGCCTATTACCAGAGGCCACCTTTATCGTCTATGAAAAAAGTAATTTAGTTAGCTTTGGCGCCTGTGGATTGCCTTATTATGTGGGGGGCTTTTTTGACGACCCAGCAGAAATGTTGGCACGGCGCAAAGAAGATTTTGAGAAAAAAGGCGTTAAAGTCAATACGCAACATGAAGTGCTCAGTGTTAACCCCAATGAAAAAAAATTAACTGTTAAAAACTTGGTGACGGGTGCCGTCTTTACTGAAACGTATGATCGTTTAATGATTGCCACAGGTGCACATCCGGTAATGCCGCCTTTTAACAATCACGAAGGCAAAGAAAATTTATTTTTCTTGCGCACCATGACTGACGGTGAAAATATTAAAAAATATCTCTTACAACCTGACGTGAAAAAGGTGACGATTATTGGCGCTGGCTTCATCGGTTTAGAATTAGTGGAAGCCATGAAAAATCGCGGTAAAGAAGTGACCGTCGTGCAACTGGACGAGCGAGTGATGCCGGAAATTTTTGATCCAGAATTTAGTACAATCATTCAAGACGAAATCGTCAAAGAGGGCGTAGCTTTACATTTGAGTGAAAGTGTTCAAGGCTTTATTGGTGAGAAAAAAATTACCACTGTCGTTACCAATAAAGGGGAATTAGCCACCGACTTAGTAATCGTTTCTACCGGCGTGCGCCCCAATACGGCCTTTTTAAAAGATACGGGCTTAAACTTAGCAAAAAATGGCGCCATTATCATTAATCATCAAGGTCAAACGAATCTGCCAGCTATTTATGCGGCGGGGGACTGTGCTACCATTCCCCATTTGGTTACTGGTGAAGCGGTGTATTCTCCTTTAGCAACGGTGGCTAATAAAATGGGCCGCATCGTCGGCGAAAACTTAGCTGGCCAAGAAGCTAGTTTTGCGGGTACGTTAGGCACTTCTGGCTTGAAAGTGTTGACGATGGAAGCAGCCCGCACCGGTTTAAATTTAAAAGAAGCGCAAGCGGCAGGTTTTAACGCTAAAGAAGTGCTGATTAAAGATAAAAACCAAACGAGTTATTATCCCGACCAACAAGACTTATTTATTAAATTAGTCTATGAAGCGACTACTAAACGAATTTTAGGCGGACAAATTGCCGGGAAAAAAGGCGCCGTCTTACGGATTGATGTCTTAGCTGTCGCCATCACTAAGGGAATGACCACTGAAGAATTAGGCTTCCTAGACGTTGTCTATGCACCGCCTTTTGCTCGCACGTGGGATGCCTTAAATATTGCCGGTAACGTTGCAAAATAAAAAAGGGAGGGGAGCGCTTTGGAGCAAGTTTTAGTAAAACGAGTTTCCATGACGGAAAAAATGTTACAGTTAGCTCCCTTTTTAGGCAGCTTTGAATTAACGCGACCCCTGAATGGGGGAACCTATACGTTGTGGGTGTTTACTTTAGGTTACGGAATTAGTTGTGGTGAACGTATTTTAGAAATCGGTGCAAAAAATCCTTTTGAAAATGTTGACGAACCCTACTATTTAGGACCAGAAAATTATTTAGCCAAGCGTCATGACGACTTTTACCAAATCGCCAGTGGCACAAAAATTATCTTAACTCCCGTACAATTGCAAACTTTCCAAATCAAAGAGCAACTCCAAGGAATGCTGGAAGTCGGGGGAAATTTACTCAAGAAGACACCCCCAACACCACCAGATTTAGAATTTATCGGTATTCAGGCGCGGGAATTTTTTCCTTATCGTCATCTTGTAACGCCTAAAGGTTTTTTGTGTGGTTCTTATGCTAGTTGTGTCTTGTTTTGTTATTTACAAGATCAGGGGCAATTGACGATTCCTTCTTCCTTAAGAGAAATCAAGAGTAACGAAAGTGAGAAGTTATCCCAAAGTTTAATTCATTGGCTACAACCGATTGACTTGCCCACGATTCCCGCACAAATTGCCCTAGGTTGGCGCCGCTTCTTTCATCATTACCGTATTCCTGTTAAAATTCATTTTCAAAGTTTGGGAGCCAAAGTGGCCGCTAAACGTTTGTTGCAACAAGAAGAGCCCTTTATCTTAGGCGTCTTAAAATATTTTGGCGCGACTTATGGCAATCACTGGGTAGTGTGCTATGCTTATAGTGAAGCATTTGGTCAGACTTTTTATCAGATTCATGATAACTGGGGAGATTACCGTAAAATCATCGCCGCAACTTGGGGAAATGGCTTAGTAAGTGTAAAAAAGCGTATCAATCCTTGAGAAAATATGTTATCGTACGAGAGTAAGGAAATGGAGGAAGCTCATGATACCCGAAGAACCAATGAAAATTTTTAGTTTAAATGCCAATCGCCCTTTAGCCGAAAAAATCGCGGCAGAACTTGATCAACCACTAGGAAAGTGTACTGTCAAACAATTTAGTGATGGTGAAATCGCCATTAACATTGAAGAAACAGTGCGCGGCTTCCATGTCTTTGTTATCCAAGCGACCAACGACCCGGTAAATGACCGCTGGCTGGAACTTTTAATTATGATTGATGCTTTAAAACGGGCCAGTGCCAAAACCATCAACGTGGTGATGCCGTATTACGGTTATGCCCGCCAAGATCGCACGACTAAGCCGCGGGAGCCCATTACGGCTAAACTTGTCGCCAACATGCTAGTCAAAGCTGGCGCTAGTCGTGTGCTAACCTTAGATTTACACACGGTGCAAGTCCAAGGATTCTTTGATATTCCCGTCGATAATTTATTCACGGTACCTTTGTTCTCCCAATATTATTTAGATAAAAACTTAGACCTCGAAAATCTCGTGGTGGTGGCGCCTAAAAACAGCGGCATCAGTCGTTCTCGCTCCTTAGCTAACGATTTAGATGTACCGATTGCCATCATTGACTACGCTAAAGATGAAACCGGCGCAAGCTTTGGTTACATTATCGGTGAAGTCCAAGATAAAATTTGTATCATGATTGATGATATCTGCAATACTGGTGTAACCTTTAGCCGCGGCTCACAAATTTTAGCTGAAGCGGGGGCCAAAGAAATTTACGCTTGTGCTTCCCATGCTATTTTCTCTAAAGGTGCCAAAGAACGCATCGCCGAAAGTCCTATTAAAGAGTTGTGTGTGACGGATTCGGTTTTAGTTGACGCACCAGAGTTAAAGGACAAGTTAGTGGAACTTTCCTGTAGCGCTTTAATGGCCGAAGCGATTCGACGGATTCATACCAATACCCCAATGAGTCCTTTATTTAAATTAAGCAAGAGCCATCAAGATAAAAAATAAACGAGAAGGAGTTGTGGCAAAAAAAGCTGCAACTCCTTTCCCCATCAGAAAAGGTGAACATGTTATGGCAGCAATTTATTTCGATCACGCAGCAACGACGCCGATGCATCCAGAAGTGGTAGCAGTAATGACCCAAGCCCTGACGGAAAGTTTTGGTAATCCCTCTAGCATTCATCAATTCGGACGGCGCGCGCACCAACAGTTAACAGCAGCGCGGCAAATTGTTGCGTCATCTTTAAACGCTAAACCCCACGAAATTATTTTTAATTCAGGCGGAACAGAAGGGGATAATACGGCAATCATCCAAACGGCGCTAGCTAGAAAAGCTGAAGGAATGCACATTATTACCACCGCCATTGAACATCCCGCCGTCCTAGAACCCATGAAGTATTTAGCTAGCCTTGGTTTTGATATTACTTATTTACCTGTAGATCAAACGGGGATGATTGCTTTAGCTGATTTGCAGGCCGCCTTACGACCGGAGACGATTCTTGTTTCCGTGATGTTTGCCAACAATGAAACGGGAAATATTTTACCTATTGCAGAAATTGGCGCCATCTTAAAGGCACATCCGGCGACTTTTCATGTGGATGCGGTGCAAGCGTATGGCGCTTTACCCATTGATGTCACAGCTTTAGGTATCGATCTTTTAAGTGTCTCCGCCCATAAATTTAACGGCCCCAAAGGTGTGGGCTTTTTATACAAAAAAGACGGCGTCAACTTCCCTAGCTTCTTAAAAGGTGGCGAGCAGGAAGAAAAACGGCGCGCCGGGACAGAAAATCTCCCAGGCATCTTAGGGATGGCTAAGGCCATTACCCTGCTTACCCCCGCCGAAAAAGCGCGGCGGAAAGTTTATCTGCAAAAATTAGCTGACACTTTAATCGCCCAACTAAAAGCTAGCGACATCGAGTTTTCTTTAAATGGCAATCTAGAAAATAAATTGCCCCACGTGCTAAATCTCCGCTTGCCCCGCGTGAACCACGACATCTTGTTAACGCGGTTAGACTTAGCCGGCATGGCGGTGTCTTCTGGTTCGGCCTGTACAGCAGGGAACATCGAACCTTCCCACGTGCTGGCGGCGATGTATGGTGAAGAGAGCCCCATTTTAAAAGAAAGTTTGCGAGTATCTTTCGGCTATGAAAATACCTTAGAAGAAGTGGAACAGTTTAGCCAACGTTTAATTGCCGAAGTCAGCCGACTGCAAAAAAAAGACTAGCCACTTTTCCCTAAAGTTCGCTATAATAGGAAGTAGCAAATAAAATGACGAGGTGAAGGAAATGTCCTTTCAAAAATCAGCAACAGTTCTTGGTTGTCCTAAAATGTATCGCTTAAATCCTAGTGCCAAACGTTACACGTTACGCGATAACGGCTTTACCGTGACGAACGGTGGTAACTTCCAATTAATTTTACCTTTACAAGCAACACCCCAAAGTCGAGAAGGTTTTAAATTAAAAATTACCGTGGATGAAGCTATCCAAACTTTGAAAATGTCCATCACCACAGCCAATGGTTTAAAAGCGGTGAACTTGTTTAAAGACGACCAACACAAAATGTTGCAAGATAAATTTTACTTCTTACTTGCCGGCATGATTGATCGCGGCTTATTTGAAGAAGTGGCATAAATAGTTTTTTTACTTGTAGAAGAAAGAAGGCTGGGAAGATGACTTGGGTATTTTTTGGACTATTGATGGTTGCTTTAGGTACAGTATCTCATCAACAAGCAGAAATAAAGAAATTAAAAACCGATATCTTCTTTGCTAAAAAAGACTAATCCACCGAAGCTAGACGTTTACTAGTAATGGAAAATCTTTCCCCTACTGAGGCAGTGAAAATTCTGCAAAAAAACTATATCGGCTTGTCCCAAGGAATAGCCGAAAAAGTTGTGCAGCAAGTTTCAGCTATTCTTCTGGAAACTGAAAAGTAAGTAAAATAAAAACGACAACGTCCTCTCAACATAAAAGGACGTTGTCGTTTTTGCGTTTTCTTTAGTTAAAACTAAGATTGTAAGTCCCAGGTTCAGCCCAAATTTCGACGCGGTATTTCACATGGCGTTCAAGCTTAGTTATAGTTGTCGCCTGTCCTGGCTGCAGCGTGACAGTTGCTATTTCTTTTTGTATGTCCTGTTGAAAAATTTTAAGGGTCACGGTCTGTGGGTTACTAACATCACTAACGATTTCTTTCTTGAAATGGAATCCAGTAAAGGTGACGACTGCTGTTTTTCCCTGAGTATCTTGCAGCAGGGCATCTTTTTCACCATCTTTCACGACTGCTACAAAATGTTGTTCTTTAGCAATCAGGCCATCTAAATAATGGGTATTCGTGTAAATACCATACCCTGAGGCGACAGAAAATAAACTTAAAATAAGGACTAACGGAATTAAAATCCGTAACCAACGCTTGCGACTGACGTTCTTTTTTTGTTCGTGACTCACTTCTTCCACCATAACTGGATCCTCCCTAAGTAGTTGATCTAAAGAGACGTCAAGAATATCGCTTAAGGTCAAAATTAAATCAAGATCAGGATAGTTCCTCCCAATTTCCCAATTAGAGACCGACGAGCGGGAAACATTTAATTGTGCCGCTAAGTCTGCTTGCGTTAAATTTTTTTCTTTGCGAAATGTTTTAATCCGTTCACCAATCGCCACCATCTTGCCACCTCCCACATCTTTATTAAAGAGCAATCCGCGTTACTAAGCTAGCGCGCGTTTCACACATTATACAATTTCTTTCCATCATTTGGAAGAATCGCCGTCAAATAGCCTTGCCACGATTTGTGGCAAGGCTATTTTAGCAAAAAAGATAGTAAATGTTGATAAATTTTGGTACTTTTTTGGTGAACAAAAAAACTTTAGGAGGAATCATCATGAAAAAATTTTTTATTAGCAGTGCTTTTTGCGTATCGTTACTTTTCTCAATGTCATTTGCCATTTCAAAAGTTTCCGCCAATGAAGTTCAAGACGAGAGTTTTAAAAGTAGTAATGAAATTTTAGTTAGTTGGCACGGGACAGCTAATCTAGTTTCAGATGCTTATAATAATATCACATCATCGAATAATATTTTTACGGACTCTCCCGTTATTATAAGCGATGCATCTAACAAAGCAACAGTTTATATCATGGTGGTAAATGAAAGCGGCGAGCAACTGGGAAGTATCAAAACATTGTCTCCGGGGAGTTCTGTTACTTTAGGGCCGATTCCATGGGATAGTGGAACCTACACTATTAAAGGAAAGGCGCCAAGTAGTAGTAATGAAGGTGTATATACATTCACTGTTGATTGAGAGCTTAACGTAATTGAGGGCCTGAAAGGAGGATAGCATGGTCAAGATAATTACGAGAAGATAGATTTTAAATGCCTAAAATTGGGTTTTTGAACTAGTATCCGGCTTTCTTTTTAGAATAATATAATTAGGAGATGAAATTATGAATAAAAAAGCCATAATTGGAATTGGAACATGTCTTTTGACTCTAGGAGCAGCTTCAATGGTCAGCGCAGGTGGCTCTTGGTCAGAGTCGCTTACCTTTGATGTTAAAGGGGTAAATAGTAGTACGGTTGGCAATTGGGATACTCAAAGTAAAAATAAAGTAACAGACGACGCCCAAGCGAGCTTCCATTCAATTGCTCGCTCTAGTTGGAGCGGTATGGACGGTCGTGTTGTAAATAGTGATGGTGTATCTCGTTCTTCGTGGGCTAGAAATCTAGATCCGGGAATAACTGTGGATGTGGATACTACTGCTTCTAATGGATATGCATATGTTCCTGAGATAAGTTCGGATATTACTCAAATAGGAACAGACTCTATCAGTTTTAAGTGGAGTCCGGATAATCCAGATTAATAAAGAAATTTGCTCTTTGTGTGGTTTAAAACAGAGGGCTGAATACATAGTAAGAAAATACACCTGGGGGAATAAATATGTTTAACGCGACGATTAATCGAGCATTCAAGAATAAATTTTTTTTCTTTGCGGTGCTAATAGGGACTGTTTCAGGATTGATGGGTTTAGTTTCTTATCATCAAGATGTACAGTTTTCTCTTGCGGCAGGACATTTGGAAAATATTTCTGCCTACAGTGCATGGCTATATTGCCTCTCTTTAGGATCAGGATCAATTTTCCGAGTGATTGTGCCACTTCTAGTAGCTTTGCCTTTTGCCGATTCCTTATTAAGAGATAAAAAAATAGGGTATCAGAATTATATCTTGACTCGGACGAGTTATCGGCATTTTTTTCTAACACGAGTCTTAGTAAATGGCCTTGTTGGCGGCTCCACAGTCGTGTTGCCGATGTTAATCTGGTTGATTATTAGTTTTGTGGTGTATCCAGCAAACTTACCTATAAAAAATTTAAATTACTTGTTAGCAGATCCGATGGCAGGCGTTTTTTATGGAGGTACACCAATTTTTTATATTTTGATATTGATCCTTATGGGTTTTGTCTTTGGATTTCTGTATGCTAGTTTTAGTTTAGGCATGTCTGGTTTTACTACCAATCGATACGTTGTGATAGCTTCTTCGTTTTTATTGTATCTTATTTTGCTACTTGTTTCTCAAGCAATGCAAATACGCTCTTTAATTCCTTTATTGTTAATTACACCGTATGAAGCTTACCCTATTTCCAGTTTTAATATTATCGCGCAGTTTTTACTAATTTTTTTTATTACTCTTTCTTTATTGAGTGGGACATATCGTCAAGGAAGGGAGGACCTGTCATGAAAAAGATAAATAAAAAATTTGTTTTTGGGGAGTGGTCATATCAACTTTTCCAAGTGAAATGGTTTTTGTACTTTTTTCTTGCGTGTTTAGGGAGTTTATTTTGTATAAAGCAAGTTACAGAGCTAGGTGTAGGACTAGATGTAAAGATGTCTGTTTCGGATGTGGTGCTCTTTTTCTACAGTCTTTCCAATAATTTTTATTTGTTTGTGCTACCGCTGTATCTAGTTTTGATTTTAAATGCAATGAAAGACAAAGATATGGAATTGTTTTATTATCTTAAATTTCATCAAAGAAAAGATTTTTTAATTAATAAATTGGGAGTAATCACTTTGTTGACAGGAACATTTGTCTTTCTGGGATTTACCCTTGCTTCATTGATTAGTATGTTCGCTTTGCCTATCCAAACACAGTGGCGTTCTTTCCCAGAAATTAGTACTGTATATCTAAATAAGGATTTGTATGTATATCCAGGTGGTCTAGTAGTCATTTGGACGGGAGGTCTTGTGTTCTTATCCTTACTGGCTACAGGATTTCTTTTATTTTTTTTAAGTCTTTATATTCACAAAAAAGCAGTTTTACTTGGTTTAGGTTTAGCAGGATGCTTCTTTTTGCTAATTTTGGAAAATTTTTTTCACAAAGAGGGAATGGTAAATTTGCTATTACCTAACAGGCAAACCTTTTTAAGATATCAAACATTTAATACAATAGGGCATATCTATCCATTTTTCTATTGGATAGTTTTGCTCTTACTATTAAGTATTTTTATTTTTAGACGCTATAAAAAAATGGACTTTTTAGGTGGAAATGATGAACAATAAACAAATAATACGGTTGCTACAGACATACTTTTTAGCGGCCAATCGTAAACGTTTTGCTCTGTTCATGGTTATAAATCTAATTTGTCTTTCCTTACATTATAGTTTTGAAATCTTTTATACGAGGAATAGATTTTCAAGTTTACAAGCAGGAATAAATAAAATATATGGTGGAATAGGTATAAATTCTAACCTTGTAGAAATTATTTTTTGGTTTCTTCCTATTTTCCTTTTTGCTCTATATCTCCAGACAGTTAGTGTTCCTGAAAACTTAATTTATATTTTATATCGTCAACACACAAAGAGAAAAATGATTATTGCGCAATTTTTGTTTTATTTACTCTTGAGTAGTATGTATTGTCTTTGCTATCTAGGGATAAATTTTTTAATTGGAGTTATTGCAATACACAATATAGATGTAAGTTATGGTCGTCTGCTAATTATTTATCTTATACAGTGGTCCAATTTTTTTACAATAAGTTTATTTTTCTTAATGTTCGTCTATGGATTGAAAAGTTATCAATTGGGAGGAACGCTGACAAGTATAATTCTTTTGAGTAATGGCTTCATTGCTAATGAAAAAGTTTTAAAATTTTTACCAGGAGCATCGACAAGTACGCTACGTTATGGGAAAGAATTTCTAAAATCTGAATTAGTAATTTTTGATATTAAAAGTGCATTTGTTTGGAATACAGTGTACGCGCTTCTTTTGTTGGGGTTGATTAGCATTCGATATTTGACCCATTCAGACGAAGAACTATGGCAGCTAGACAAATAGGAAGGTGTTACTTTATGGAAATTATTACAATAAAAAATGTATCAAAGACAATTAAAGGGCGAAGAGTTTTGCAAGATATAAATTTATCTATCGAAAAAGGACGAACATATGGAGTTGTTGGACATAATGGCTCTGGGAAAACGATGCTCTTCCGCTTGATACTAGGATTGATTAAACCTACTGAAGGTACTATAACTGTAGATGCACAGGTGAGTTTTGGTGCAACTATTGAAAATCCTTCCTTTTTAGGGGAATATTCAGGCTTTCAAAATTTAAAATTACTTGCAAATATTAATCAGAAAATAACGAACGAACAAATTTGCCAAACCATTGCAGAAGTGGGACTTGATCCTGACAGCAAAGAAAAAGTGAAATCCTATTCACTAGGAATGAAACAAAAGTTAGCGCTGGCACAAGCACTAATGGAAAAGCCAAGTGTTTTAGTGTTAGATGAACCAACAAATGGTTTAGACAATGATAGCGTCCTTCAAATTCGTAGACTATTAAAAGAAGAACATGAAAAAGGAACAACGATCATCTTTACTAGCCATAATGTTGAAGATGTTAAAGAATTAGCACAAGAAGTGTTAGAAATGAACGATGGTGTGCTTACACACAGTAGGATGCTAGAATAAAAAGAAGATAGAAACGGTGATTGGTAATTAAATTAAAAGAGATTCTTTTACAAATAATCCTCCTTTAAAAGAAATCTCAGATGATTTTTTACGGAAAATAGTGTAGAATTAGCGTTACTGATTTAAGCGACCTTCAAATCGTGGCGAATTAGAATTCTAATGAAATGATGGTGAGAAGTTTGACGGATAATAGTCAAATTCGAGTAGTTGTAGGGATGTCTGGTGGCGTGGATTCTTCTGTTACGGCACTTTTGCTAAAAGAGCAAGGGTACGACGTGGTGGGGGTCTTCATGAAAAACTGGGACGATACCGACGAAAATGGTGTCTGCACTGCTACTGAAGATTACAAAGATGTCGCCTTAGTGGCGGACGAGATTGGGATTCCGTATTACTCAATTAATTTTCAAAAAGAGTATTGGGATCGCGTCTTTGAATATTTTTTGGCAGAGTACCGCAGAGGACGCACGCCAAATCCTGATGTGATGTGCAACAAAGAAATTAAATTTAAAGCTTTCTTGGATTATGCTATGGACTTAGGGGCCGATTATGTGGCGACGGGCCACTATGCGCAAGTGGAAAAGCAAGCTGACGGCACGGTGAAAATGCTACGGGGTGTCGACAATAATAAGGATCAGACTTACTTTTTAAGTCAGCTGTCCCAAAGTCAATTAAGTAAAGTAATGTTTCCTTTAGGCGGCATGGAGAAAAAAGAAGTGCGGGCCATTGCAGAACGTGCTGGCTTAGCAACGGCTAAGAAAAAAGATTCCACCGGCGTGTGCTTTATTGGCGAGAAAAATTTCAAACACTTTTTAAGTCAATATTTGCCGGCGATTGGCGGACGTATGAAAACTTTAGACGGTGTGGATATGGGCAGTCATGATGGCTTAATGTATTACACCATTGGGCAACGCTCAGGGCTGGGGATTGGCGGCACGGGTAATGGGAACGAGCCGTGGTTTGTTGTGGGAAAAGATTTAACTACTAATACGCTTTATGTGGGTCAAGGGTTCCACAACGAAGCTTTGTATGCTGATTCCTTGGATGCCAGTGAGATTCACTTTACGACAGATACACCATTGCCGAGTGAATTTCGTTGTACGGCGAAGTTTCGTTATCGCCAACAAGATGTGCCCGTAACGGTTTATTTAAAACCAGAAGGCCAAGCAACGGTTATCTTTGATGAGCCAGTGCGGGCCATTACGCCAGGTCAAGCAGTAGTCTTTTATGATGAGATGGAATGTTTAGGTGGCGGCTTAATCGATTGCGCCTACCAAAATAAAAAAGTTTTACAATACGTTTAGTGGGCTTGAACGCAACAATAAAAAAACTCCAAGAAGTAAGCTGAATCGCTACTGCTTGGAGTTTCTTTAATTAGTGACAGAATGGTAATGGTAAGCTGTTGTCCGTACTACGAGGATACCGGCAAATAGCACAAGAAAAAAACAAAGGGCTAAAGAGAAAGACGACGAATAAAAGGCTAAGCACGAGTAAAAAAATAATGACGGGAGATTTTAAATAGCGTTCTTGGCCAACGATGTGGGCGGCACCAAACTTTTGCCACGCGTCAACTTGCAAGCGATATGTCGAATCACTCAAGTAGCGATTGTCGTCCACCTGGAGATAGCGAAAATCTTTAGCTAAAGTTAAAATTGAAATAAGTGAGACCAATCCTAATTCTAGCAGTAGGGCATAACGCACTAAAGTATATTTCATCAGCAATCCTCCTTATTTTTCAAAAAATATACACCATAAATAATGCTGTGTAAATCCAG
Source organism: Enterococcus nangangensis (assembly GCF_005405245.1). Lineage (GTDB taxonomy): Bacteria > Bacillota > Bacilli > Lactobacillales > Enterococcaceae > Enterococcus_J > Enterococcus_J nangangensis. The sequence continues at coordinate 30,129 of NZ_BJDR01000019.1, forward strand.
AAAAAAGAAATCAAGCAGAAGTATTGAAAGTTGAGAGAAAAGCAGTTACGCTAGAACACGAGGTGACTGGAATGTATCAAGTAATCAAAATGTATGGGGACAATGAACCGTGGTGGTTTTTTGATGAGTGGCAAAAAGATATTGTGGAGATTAAAGAATTCTCTGAGCTACCTTTAGCAGAAAAATATTTTCACCAAGAAAGTAGTGCGTATCAAAAAAATTATCCTCATGAAAAATTTAAGGAGCCGTATCTGCAAGCCTTTTGGCAAGATGGGCAATCTCGTTGGTGTGAAGAATGCGATGATGATTTGCAACAATATCACGGCTTGCTCTTGTTAAAAGATTTTCAGAAGCTCACCATCAAAGAAAAAGGAACCACGCAACCCACAGGCGGCAAGAAGTGTTGTCGGATGCAACACCCACGGGCCTAGGAAAATAAAGGAGATTTATGGGAAAAAAATTAGTTTTAGCAGAAAAACCAAGTGTGGCACGGGAATTAGCACAAGTTTTAGGGGCCACCACTAAAAATAAAAATTATTTTGAAGGACCTAACTATATCGTGACCTGGGCGTTAGGTCATTTATTAAGCTTAAAAATGCCAGAAGACTTGAAACCAGAATGGAAGACGTGGAGTCTTGAAACACTCCCCATGGTTCCGAAAAAATGGGAAAACAAACCGCTCCCGAAAACCACGCCTCAACTGAAGGCCATTGCCACCTTAGCGAAAAGAAATGATGTGGTGGGCGGCGTCATTGCCACCGATTCTGGACGAGAAGGGGAACTAGTAGCGCGGGAAATTTTCCAATGGGTGCGTTTCAATAAACCTTTGGAACGTTTATGGATTTCTTCCCAGACGAAAAAAGCCATTCAAACGGGTTTTAAAGAATTAAAGCCAGCGAAAGCTTACGATAATTTATATTGGTCGGCACTGGCTCGCTCGCAAGCTGACTGGTTAGTGGGACTAAACGTGACGCGTGCTTTAACGGTGAAGTACCAAGATAGTTTATCCGCCGGCCGGGTGCAAACACCGACATTGGCTTACGTCAATACCGTGGCGGAAAAAATTGCGAAGTTTATGCCCCAAACTTATTACACCATTAGTTTAGAGTACCAAGGGGCCAAAGGAACACTCCAATTAAAAAATCCCCAACAGTTTGCGACCCAAGATGCGGCGGCTCAATTTATTGCCCCTTTAAATGGTAAGATTGGTGGGGTTACCACCTTCGAAGAAAAAGAAAAACGGGAAAAAGCGCCGTTGCCTTTTGACTTAACGGAATTACAACGGGTCGCCAATACAAAATATAATTTTTCGGCGAAACAAACCTTGTCCATTTTACAAAATTTATATGAGACGCATAAAATTGTCAGCTATCCCCGGACGGACTCCAAGTATTTAACCAAAGATTTGGCAGCGACCATGGGGGAACGGCTGCAAGCTATCGCTGGTTTTGCTGAAGAAGCGAAGCAATATTTACGAGCTGGCGCCAAAGTAACACAACCAGCTGTCTTTAATGATAGTAAAGTAACGGATCACTATGGTTTGATTCCCACTGAAGAAATGCCCCAAATTAATCGCTTAGATACCAACGAGTTAAAAATTTATCGCTTAATTGTGGAGCGCTTCTTAGGCTTGTTTGCCCAAGATCATATCACCAAGACGCGGCGGGTGATCGTCAGCTTTGGGGCACAGCAAGATTTTCTTTTTAAAGATAGTACTGTGGTGCAGGCGGGCTTTAAAGGAGAAAGTGCCGAGACGAAGACGGCACCACACTTTACCAAAGAAACTACCGTCAAAGGCAACTTCATCATTGAAAAAGCCTTAACGCAACCGCCAAAACTCGTAACAGAAGCAGGACTTTTAGGTTACATGGAGAAAAACTCTCTAGGGACACCCGCTACCCGAGCAGAAATCATTGAAAAATTAATTAAAAGTGAATTGATGATGCGGAATAGTGGTTCTTCCAGCTTGCAAGTTTCCCCTAAAGGACAGCAGTTGTTAAAATTAGTGAATCCTTCTTTAGTCACACCCGAACTCACTAGTAAATGGGAACAACAATTAGAAAAAATTGCCCAAGGAAAGTTAGACAATCGCACCTTTGTAGCGAATATTGAAAAAGATACACAAAACCTAGTGACGGAAATTAAAACTTCGGAAGCTAACTACCAAGATTTTTCCATCACTACGAAGAAATGTCCGGAATGTGATTCTCCTTTACGGGAAAAAAATACGCGGGACGGTAAAATTTATGTTTGTACGAATCCCGAATGTAGTTACCGTCGGCGGAAAGATCCAAAAGTTTCCAATCATCGTTGCCCAACTTGTCATAAGAAGATGGAAATTTTAGACGGTAAAAATGGCGCTTATTTCCGTTGCAAGTTCTGCGGCACCACTGAAAAAATGCCGGATAAAAAAGGCGGCGGTAAAAAAATGAATCAACATGAGGCCAAACGCTTGATGAAAAAAGTCAATCAAGAGTCAGAGCCGATGGAATCCCCACTAGCCGCCGCTTTAAAAGCCGCGATGAATAAAGAATAAAGGAAAAGGAGTGAGTCACACAATAGTGGGCTCGCTCCTTTTCACTATTTATTTTCAGCAGGTAAGATAATCGTCGGATTTTTTAAATCCACGCGGCTGATTTTTACAATACTGAAAGTAATCAGGGCCATCAGCACGCCAGTCACGATCAACAGCAGTGCGCCTTTTGGTAAAAGTGGCATGAAGTCTAAATCAAATAAAAAACCATAAACAATAATTCCTAAGGGCATCAAAATCGAGGAAGCCACCCCCGTGACGGCAAAGACCCGCCCTTGATAATGTTGGGGAATGTTTTTTTGGAGCCAAACATTGATGGGTACATTAATAAAAGTAATGGTAATACCCATTACAAAAGCAAGAAGCAGTAACAAAATAAATTGGATAAAGTGGGGGAGCGGGAAAAAGAGCACGAGGCCCATTAAAAAGTTACTTAAGGCAATAAGATAAGAAAAACTAATTCCTTGTCGAAAAACATAACGCGCAGGTTTAATGCGACCGATGATCATCCCAGATAACATAAAACCTAAAGAAAAGAGCGTATCGAAGAGTCCTAGTTGAAAAGTAGATGTTTTTAAACCATTCAGTAAAAGTACGGGTAAGCCAACGTTAATCACACTGCTAAAAAAATTCAAGGAAGCACCAATCACTAAAAAAATCAGCAAAAATTTTTGTTGACCAATAAAACGTAAGCCCGCTTTAAAACTATTATCGGGAGTAGCTACCGTTTCCTCAGGAGCTGCATCTTGCGTTGTAGGCTGAACATCCTGGTTATTTTCTTTAGCTTCAACAACTGCCGCCGCTTGACGCAGTGCCTGATAATTTTTCCCTAAAGAAAAATCGAGGGAGAGGGTAATAAGATAGGTAATGACCTCGGTGGTGATTTCTAAAATGACAAACAAGTAAAAAGGCAGTGCGGCGTACAAGATTGCCCCCAACATGGAAGAAAAAAGTCCCACCATGGAAGAAGCAGTTTGTTGGTAGCCGGCTAAACTTGTCAAATCATTTTCCGTAACCACTTGAATTTTGCTGGCGGTTTGGGCCGTACCGGTAAATTGATCAGAGATGCGCAAGACGACAATTAAAAGGGCACTGACTAAAAAGAAATGCTCCATCGTCAGATAAGTGTAAAGCATGTAGGCAATCAGGGCTAGGATGGTGCCCGCTTGGGAAATTAAAATAATCTTTTTGTGGTTATATTTATCCACGGTACTCCCCACAATGGGCATCAATAATAAAGCTACCAAGGGTCCCACAATCAGGGAAAAAGAAAAACTCATGGCTGAACCCGTGACTTTTAAAATCATTAGTCCCATGCCAAAGGAAAAAATGGAGCTGCCTAAAGTCCCCACAAAACTGGCGACGACAGATTTTTTTAATTGTCCCTTAGATTGTTGTTGTAAGTTTTCTAACGTATTCATGGTGTTACCCTCCTAATCTGCAGCTCATAAGTAGCAGCTGAACTTTGCTTATTTGCAGTGTAGCAAGAATAATTTGACACGCGCGAAAAATTCTACTATAGTGGAAAAAACTTGGAGGAGGTCAGCTAATGCATGAAGGAGCCTTGTTTCGCAAATTACGGAAAGAGCGCGGTTTAAGTATTAATGAAGTAGCGACGCCCAATCTTTCCCGGGCGTTTATTTCGAAGTTTGAACGGGGGGAAAGTCAAATTAGTTTGGCGCGTTTTAAAGAGTTAGTTTGGCAGTTAAATCTTTCTTTGGAAGAATTTTTTTACTATCAAGCTAAAGAAAGTCAGACGGCCTACACCTTATCCTTAAAAGATCAAGATTATTATTTTTCCGCACCTTATCTCACTGTTTATGATCCCCTCATGAAGATGGGGCAAAATGCTTCTTTAAGTACGGCAGACTTACAAGCTTACCGTGAAATGTTAGCGGAGTTACCCAAAGAAGTGGCGTGGGGCAAACATTTTAAAATTTTAGGCCAAGCGCTTCTTTATATTGAAGAATTTAACCAAGAAATGCGAGGCGCTAGTGCCGAGGTGCAAAAACAATTTAATTTGGAAGAGTTTGCCGCTAGTTATCACCAACAAGGACGTCCGATTATTAGTTATTTGTTCTCGGTAGAAAACTGGGGCATCTATGAATTAATTTTATTTCGTTCTAGCTTTTTTCTAATGCCTTTAGAAACCCTCCATAGTTTGTTAAAGACTGCTCTTGCTCGCAGCAAAGAATTAGAAGCTATCGCCGGCATGAATCAACTGCAGATGGATATTATTTTTGGGGCCTTCACGGCTTTTGCTAATTTTAAACGTTTTGCTTGGGCGCAAGAAACGCTAGACATTGCTGAAAGTCGCCTAAAGGATAAACGGGACTTCTTTAATTCGACGCTCCTTTTATTTTTTAAAGGCTGGAATTTTTTTATTCGGGGCGCCAAAGAAAAAGGCCAAGAAAAATGTCAGCAAGCTTTATCGATTTTTAAAATTTTACAACAGCCCAGTTATTATCAAGAACTGTTAAAAATTTACGAATGGATTGTGCAGGCCGTAGATCATCCTGAAAGTGGTGCGATGTTTTTGTAGGAGACAAAAAATTTTTTAGTGCTATCGGAAAAATGTCTAGTCATTTAACTTTTTTCTTTTCTGTGGTAGACTAAAGCTAATGAAAAATGAAAGGGGATTTATGATGACAACACGTACTGGCACACCATTTCCCGCCGACTTTTTATGGGGCTCTGCTTCAGCGGCTTACCAAGTAGAGGGCGCTTACCAAGAAGATGGCAAAGGCGTTTCCGTCTGGGATAAATTTGTAGAGATTCCCGGCAAAACTTTTAAAGGAACCAACGGCGAGACGGCTGTAGACCATTATCATCGCTACAAAGAAGATGTGCAGTTAATGAAGAAGATGGGCTTGAAAGCTTATCGTTTCTCCATTGCTTGGACGCGGATTTTACCTTTAGGCAAAGGAGCAGTGAACGAAGCCGGCTTAAAATTTTATCAAGACTTGGTGGATGAATTAATCGCCAACGATATTGAACCGGTGGTAACGATTTATCATTGGGATTTACCGCAAGCGCTACAAGATGAATATCAAGGTTTTGAATCGCGGCAATTAGTCGCTGATTTTGTCAACTATGCGACGATTTTATTTGAAGCTTTCCGTGGTAAAGTAAAATATTGGGTAAGCTTAAACGAACAAAATGTTTTCACTTCCATGGGCTACATGTTGGCGACACATCCGCCAGGTGTGGTGGATGCCAAACGTTTCTATCACGCTAACCACATCGCCAACTTATGTAACGCTGCCATCATTCAAAAGTTCCATCAATTAGGAATGCCGGGAAAAATTGGTCCTAGCTTTGCTTATACGCCAGCTTACAGCCTGGATGCCAATCCCCTTAACGAAGTAGCCCAAGTTAATGCCGAAGATTTCTTAAGTCATTTGTGGCTGGATGTTTATGCTTGGGGGGAATATCCGCGTCCTGTTTTAAAATATTTACAAGAGCATGACTTAATGTTTGAGTTTACCCCTGAAGATCGCCAACTTTTAAAAGCTGCTCGGCCTGATTTTATGGGGATTAATTATTACCAAACGGCTAGCTTTGCCTTTAATCCCTTGGAAAATGGCGTCGGGCAAGCGGAGATGAATACCACTGGTAAAAAGGGAACCGCTAAAGAAAGCGGCGTACCGGGGCTTTATAAAAAAGTTGCCAATCCTTTTGTGGAAAGAACTAACTGGGATTGGGAAATCGATCCGACTGGTTTACTCGTGGGCTTACGCCGTTTAGAGAGTCGTTACCGTTTGCCAATTTTAATTACGGAAAATGGTTTAGGAGAATACGACAAAGTAGAAGACGGAGCGATTCATGATAGCTACCGCATTGATTATTTAAGTAAACATGCCATGGCGATTCATGAAGCACTAGAGCAAGGGGTGGAAGTCTTAGGCTATTGCACCTGGTCTTTCACGGATTTACTCAGCTGGTTAAACGGCTATCAAAAACGTTATGGTTTTGTCTACGTAGATCAAGACGAAAAGCAAGATGGGAGCTTAACCCGCACCCCTAAAGATAGCTTCTATTGGTATCAAAAAGTTATCGCCACTAACGGTACTGCTTTATACGCCGACAAATAATTTTTCTTACAAGAACAATTGACGGAAAAAATAAAAACTTTGCCTACCAAACATACATTTGGTAGGTTTTTTGCTATAATAGCAATACGTAGAGGGGGACTTCAGTGTGGCGCAACAAAAGAAAAAAAAATTAACAAAAAAACAGCAACGGGAAAAAGAACGGTTAAGTTACGTCATTATGGGCTTAATCCTCGTCCTTTTTAGTTTCTTTGGTGGCTTTAAGCTAGGTTTTTTAGGCATCATGTTAGCGAACGTTTTCCGTTTTTTTGTAGGAAATGCTTACGGCTTGTTTGCCATCATGCTAGGAATTTATGGCGTGTTAGTGATCTTTAAAGGCGAGCTGCCTAAATTTAAAAAATTAAAACCCATTGCCGGGTTAAGTTTATTATTTTTAGCTTTACTCTTAGGCTTATCTGCTTGGCAATTTCGCGGCGGTTTAGCCAGTGACGGCAATGTCTTAACAATCTTTTTCAATAATCTTTTTGCCGATATTAAACAAGTGACAGTCAATTCTGATGTTGGCGGTGGCTTTTTCGGCGCACTTTTATATAGTGGCAGTTACTTTTTAGTTTCCCAAGTAGGTTCGTACTTATTAGTCGCCGTTCTGGCTTTATTTGGTTTCTTGCTTTTATTCAATGTTTCCTTTTTTGAAATGACGGAAAAAGTTGGCGATGCTACCCAATCAGTAGGCGGCCGAGTCGCAGAAAGACAAATGTCGAAAAAAGAAGCGCGGCAAGCTAAAAAAGCTGCGAAAATTGCCGCCAAAGAAGAGCGCTTGAAAGCTCAGGCTGAGGACAAACGTAAAAATGATGTCCGAGCTTTAACGCCAGGTGAGCGCCTCGCGCAAGAAGAAAAAGAACCAGCTGAACCAGTAGTGGAACAAACGTCTTTATTGATTGATCATTTTCAAAATGTCCCACCAGCTAATCCTGTGGTCCATGAGATGGATACCGTTGGCTTGCGGCCGCAAAAAGAAAAGGCCGCCAATGCTAATCCCGATGAAGCTGACGACGATGAAGATTTGAATTTTGAAATTCCGCAAGAGACGGAAGATCGCGATTACGTCTTACCACCAGCCAGTCTGTTGGATGACCGACCCCCTGTTGATCAAAGTGGGGAGTATCATAAAATTGAAGAAAACGTCAAAGTTTTGGAGCAAACCTTTGCCAGCTTCGGCGTGGACGCAAAAGTCGTGAAAGCTTCTTTAGGTCCGGCAGTGACAAAATTTGAAATTCAACCGGCAGTAGGGGTCAAGGTAAGTAAGGTCGTCGGCTTAACCGATGACATCGCCTTAGCTCTAGCCGCTAAAGATGTGCGGATGGAAGCGCCGATTCCCGGCAAATCTTTAATTGGGATTGAAGTGCCTAATGCGACGGTGTCCACCGTTTCCTTTAAAGAAATTATTGCCGACCAACCACCTCATCCAGACCGTTTGTTGGAAGTGCCTTTAGGGCGCGACATTTCTGGAAAAATTATTTACGCCGACTTAGCGAAAATGCCCCACTTATTAATTGCCGGTTCTACCGGGAGTGGGAAGTCGGTGGCCATTAATGGCATCATTACTTCTTTATTGATGCAAGCTAAACCTCACGAAGTAAAACTTATGATGGTGGATCCTAAGATGGTGGAGCTGAATGTCTATAACGGCATTCCTCATTTGCTAACGCCGGTGGTTACTAATCCAAAAAAAGCGGCCCAAGCTTTGCAAAAAGTCGTCCAAGAAATGGAACAACGTTACGAAAAATTTGCCGCCTTGGGTGTTCGGAATATGTCAGGCTACAATGAACTGGTGATTCAAAGTAATTTAGAAAATGGCACAGCTGATCCTTTGATGCCCTTTATCGTCGTTATTGTGGATGAATTAGCCGACTTAATGATGGTGGCTAGTAACGAAGTGGAAGATGCGATTATTCGTTTAGCGCAAATGGCGCGAGCCGCGGGGATTCATATGATTTTAGCTACCCAACGCCCAAGTGTCGACGTCATTACCGGGATTATTAAAGCCAACGTCCCATCCCGGATGGCTTTTGCCGTTAGCTCAGGGACGGACTCCCGGACGATTATCGATTCCAATGGGGCTGAAAAACTTTTAGGCCGTGGCGACATGCTCTTCTTGCCCATGGGGGAAAATAAACCGATTCGGGTCCAAGGCGCCTTCATTTCCGACCATGAAGTGGAACGGGTGGTAAAATTTGTGACGGACCAACGTCAAGCTGAATATCGGGAAGATATGATGGTGACGGAAGAATCCATGGCAAGTGGCGGTAATGGGGCTGAAAGTCAAGATGAACTTTTTGATGATGCCAAAGCCTTAGTTGTGGATATGCAAACCGCCAGCGTTTCTTTATTACAACGACGCTTCCGCATCGGATATAACCGCGCGGCCCGTCTCGTGGATGAACTAGAAGCAGCCGGCGTGGTGGGACCTTCTGAAGGAAGCAAGCCGCGGAAAGTTTTACTTGAAGCGGAACCAGAAGATGAACCTTTAGAATAAAAAAGACAGACGATGCTAAGAGAAAAATTTTTCTTTTAGCATCGTCTTTTTGTTGAAATTTTAAGAAAGGTAGCTTCAGCTTTTCACAGCAAGGCAGCTGTCAAGCGAAAGGGAAATTGTCCCAAAATGTGGCCCCTCATTTGTCTCAAAAGTTTTTCAAACTTTCTATACAAAT
>NZ_BJDR01000020.1 GCF_005405245.1 Enterococcus nangangensis
AGCACTGTTTCTTTTGACTTATTTCCAGAGAAAGTAGTTTTCAGAATATTCTAAAACGTTTTGTGCAACACTAGTGAAAATAAGCAAAGTCTATTACTTCGGCAAAAAGATACATCCCAAATACACTTGCCAATAAACCCACCAATAAACCTAAACGGTAGCTCGTAGTTCTCAAGGCCATTTGCCGCTCGTCAAATTTGCTCACTTTAGGGTTCATTTTGTCGCTAACGTTAAGTGCTAGAGCTACTAAGCTTAAGAGTACCACAGTCATGAGTAGCCCCATTAACCAATGGCCAGTTAAAATAAAAATCCCTAAGTTTAGAACACTCCAACCCGCAAGCAAGCCTTTTTGCATCTTGCTTAATTTTTGTTTCTTCATTTTGCTACCCCTCCTTGAATTTTAAAAATTTCTTCCACGGGCCTTTGAAAATAACCGGCGATGTGGAGCGCTAATTCTAACGACGGATTATACTTTCCTGTTTCAATCGCGTTAATTGTCTGGCGGGAAACGGCCAAAATTTCCGCCAATTGTCCTTGAGATAAATGTTGGGCTTCGCGAATTTCCCGCAAGCGATTAATTACCGCCATACTCCCACCTCCTGTCAAGCTTCCTTTACAGTTAATATAGCATAGCCCTTATTGGGTGTAAAGTGTCCTTTACATATTTTAGCAAAAAATCGCCGTCTCCTGGTAACTGGAAACGGCGATTTTTTTTATTCGTTGGACTTTAGTGCTTCAATCATATTAATTTCTCGTAATTTAAAATGGGTCACACCTAAGACAATGGCCGAAAAGGCAAAGGTCAAGAGGCCGGAAATAACGTAACCAGAAAGAGGAATCACCAAAGGGAAAACAATCTCAGAAGTTTCCGCCATTTTTAAAATAGCGTAAGTTAAAAGATTACCAATACCAAAGCCAAAGAGAATCCCAAAAAGCGTAAAAATTATATTTTCTCGCAGAATGTACATAGTCACTTCGCGATCAAAAAAGCCTAAAACTTTAATGGTAGCTAGCTCTCGTACCCGCTCAGAAATATTAATATTGGTTAAATTATAAAGCACCACAAAAGCCAGCGTTCCTGAAAGAATGATAAAGATCCAAACGACGGGTGCTAAGTTATCGGTGTTAGCTAATTGTTTGGTCATTTGAGTAGCAATATAAGTCGTGTTCACCACGTCGCCGGTTGCATTCAGCTCTTTTGCCAAATCTTCTTCGGCGGCACTGGTTAGCTCTGTTGTCTTCACGATGTAACTATTCGCTTTAAAGTCTTCAGCAAAAATATCTTGGTAATAGGCTTTACTAAACCAGATACTGTGACCTAAATAATTTTCGGCAATTTGCGCGACTTTTAACGAATAGCTCTCCTCGTCAATCTCTATTTTAAACGTATCGCCAACGCAAAGTTTCATGGCTTTGGCTAATTTTTGCGATAAGACAGCACCAGTTTCAGGCAGCGTAAAAGTCTGTCCGCCCTTTTGTGCTTTTAAGGTGACATACTCTTTAAATTCTTGCGCATCTTGTGGCACTAACACTGTGACATTTTGCTTTCCTAATTCTTTAGTCTCTAACGTAATTTGTTTTTGATAAGTCGCCAATTGTTGCGTGATTTCTTTTTTAGCCGTTAATAAATCTTCGACTTTAGATAAATCTGTCACGTCGGTGTCCAAGGTGACTAAAGCTTGATAATGCGTTAGATTAGCGAACTGGCGATGAATCGGCGCAGAGATGGATTCTTTAATGCCAAAACCCGCCAACATTAACCCCGTACAGCCGGCAATACCAAAGATGGTTAAAACCATCCGCGCTTTATAGCGGAAAAGATTACGATAAGAAACTTTTTGATTAAAGTTTAAGCGGGACCATAAAGGCTTGATTCGTTCTAAAAAGATGCGCTGTCCACCTTTTGGCGCTTTGGCTTGCATTAAGCTAGCCGGTTTTTCTTTCAATTCTTTTCTTAAGATGTAACCTAATGCGCCTAAAGTTGCTAAAAGCCCGGCTAAAGTAGCTAGCAAGATAAATAAAGGATAGTAGCCTAACACCATGGCGTCAAAGACAAACCGTTTCTGAATCATGACAAAAAGAATCCACGGAATAAAGTTGCTACCAATTACAACGCCTAAAGTCACGCCAATGACTGTCGCCAAGATGGCGTATAAAATATATTTGGAAGCAATTTCTCTTTTGCGATAGCCTAAAGCTTTTAAGATACCTATCTCCCGCCGATTTTCTTCAATCATCCGCGTCATAGTGGTAAAGGTAATTAAAATAGCAATCAAGAAAAAGAAGACGGGGAAAATATCGGCGATGGCATTTAATTGCGTTGCTAAAGTAGCATACTCTGTGTAGCCAGGATTATCCTCTCGTAAATTGAGATAATACGTCGGCTTCGCTAGTTCAGCAATTTTTGCTTCCCCATCCGCCAGTTGCACTTTGGTGTCAGCTAATTCTTGTTGTTTAGCCGTGAGGTCGGCTTGTTGCTGAGCTAGCTGGGTTTCACCGTCACTTAGTTGTTGGTAAGCATCTGCTAATTGCGCTTCCGCTACTTCTGCTCCGTATTGTTGGGTTAACAAAACTTTTTGTTGCGCCAATTGTGCTTTTTGCGCTGCTAAATTATTTTCAGCCGTCGTTAGTTGGGCTTGTCCTGCGGCGAGTTGTGTCTCAGCATCCGTTAGCTCAGCTTTTTTCGGCGCGAGTTCAGCTGTGGCTGCGGCTTGTAACTCCTCTTGCCGTACGGTGCTCCGCGTTTTAAAAGCCGTGGTTAACTTATCCTGCCACGCTTCAGTTTTATCTTGATAACTAGCACCAAACGTATCGTACTTTGCTAAATTACTAAAAGAAAGATACAGGATGGAATAAATGTCACTTTGAAAATTTTCTGCGGGTAAATAAGCAAAGTAATCAATATTGCCATCGCCAACGTTGGTGGTCCCCCGCGTTGCGGTGTCTAAATAGATTGGCGATTGGACAAAACCCACAATCGTGTATTCCGTTTGCGCTAAGTCTAACTCGTCATCTTCAATCGTATAGGGGTCGCCGATTTTTAACGAGCTAAAATCTTGGGCCAAGACATCTAAAACAATTTCATCGGCGGCTTGTGGTAAACGTCCAGTAACGACTTCTAAATGATTTTCTTGACTGTCGACGTGATAAGAATAAAGTTGCACCACCGCATTGGTGGAAGTATCCACATAGGCTTGACGATATCCAAGTTCAGCGGTGGTGGCCCCATTCTCCAAGGCTAATGTGCGATCCGTTTCGGTTAAACCAGCGCTACCGATAATTTGTAAATCAGATAATTTTTGGCTATCAAAATAATCATCGGCGGTCGCTTCTAAGTCCGGCCCCACCGCTTTAATTCCTACAAAAAGGAGGACGCCTAGTAAAATGATAATGGTAATGGCTACAAAGCGGCCGAGGGAACGACGAATATCACGAAAAGTCGAGCGTAAGTAAACATTTTTTTTCATGTTACTACCTCCTTACCACTCAATATCGTCAATAGAAATCGGCTGCGGATTGACTTCAATTTTTTTCACTTTGGCGTCATTGATGTGAATCACGCGATCAGCCATGGGAGCGATAGCGGAATTGTGAGTAATAATCATCACTGTTTGTTTAAAAGTACGGGAAGCATTTTGCAAAAGTTTTAAAACTTGTTTACCAGTTTGATAATCTAATGCGCCGGTGGGTTCATCACAAAGTAAGAGCTTCGGATTTTTGGCTAAGGCCCGGGCAATGGACACCCGTTGTTGTTCGCCACCTGAAAGTTGCGCGGGAAAATTATTCATCCGTTCTCCCAGACCCACTTCTTTTAAGACAGCTTCCACATCTAATGCCGCCGGTGATACTTGAGTAGCCAGCTCGACATTTTCTTTAGCTGTCAAATTAGGAACTAAATTATAAAACTGAAAAACAAAACCCACTTGCGTCCGGCGAAAAGCAGTTAACTGTTTGTCGGAGAAATTGGCGATATTCACGCCATCAATTAAAATTTCACCAGCAGTGGGGGTATCCATGCCACCTAAAATATTTAAAATAGTGGACTTCCCCGCACCACTTGGGCCTAGGACAACTGCTAACTCCCCTTCTTCCACGGTAAAAGAAATGTCATTATTAGCCACGATTTCCGTGGTCCCCATTTGATATTTTTTATATTCATTTTTAACTTCGATAAAACTCACAGCAAAAACTCCTTTCCATTAACTAGACAGGTTGTTGATTTTAAAACACTATGTTAGTATAATAATAAAAATATCAAATTTCAATATGCAAATTCGAAGCAAACGTTATGAAATCAACACTTGCTCATAATTTGTATAACTTATAAAGGAGAATTGTAATGGCGGGAACCAAAAATAATCGACGCACCCTCTATACCAAACAAGTCATTCATGAAGCTTTCTTTCAGTTACTAGCCGAAAAAGATTTTGCCAAAATTACCATAACGGGAATTTGCCAGAAGGCAGCGCTTAATCGGGGCACTTTTTACAGTCACTACGCCGACCCGCAAGCCCTTTTTACCGAAATTCAAGAAGAACTCTTTCAAGAAATCAAGCCTTTATTAGCCTTTAACCAGCAGCCTGATTTTAAAAGTTGGCTAATCAAACTTTTAACGCTTTTACAAAAAAATGAGCCAGCTGCCCGACTCATTTTGCGTGATTATCCCAATAGTCAACTGTTGAAACGCTTATTCGCTGAAGTGTATGACTTAGCTTGCGCCAACTTCCAGCAACTTTTTCAAGAAGACGATCCTGAGGTTTTAGATTATTACTTTACTTACTTTGTCACTGGCACCATTGGCACAGTGAATGAATGGCTCACGCGTGGCTGTCCCTTAACGGTGGAAAAATTAGCGGAGCTCTTAAGTAAAGCCATTAACAATGCTTATCCTTCTTCATCGAACTGACTCAAGTCCACTTTAAAGCCGTCGAAGACTTCCCCGTCGTAGTAACGCAAGAGTTGCTCTAAAGAAAGATTACTCGTGGTTTCATTTTCTAATTCCCTACTTGATTCTTCCAGATTTTCTTGCATATTTTCTTTGCGATATAAGGCGTAAGCTTCCGTCATTTGGCGGTAAGCTTCTTTTTTTGAAAAACCTTCCCCCACTAAGGTTGGGATTTCTTTTAAATACGTTTGATAAAACAAAAGTCCATCTTTTAAAATCGGTGGCAATTCCACCACGTGCAGTCCCACTGCTAAGAAATGTTCTTCATTAAACAACTTTTCATCCCCTTTGATACTTTTATTATACACGACAAGCAAGGGATCCCCCACTTTTTTTAAACTGTGCTATGCTTACTTTAAAAGAAACTAAAGGAGTCTAGTGCAATGAAAAAACTTTTATTTATTCAAACAGGTATGGGTGTGGACGTCCACGGACAAGATATTACCAAAGCTAGTGAGCGAGCGGTGCGCAATGCCATTTATCACAACTCCATGCCGGGCATTGAAGAATTATTACCTGATCACGATTTAAATAATATGTTGGTCACCGTTAAATTAGCTTTACCCACGGATGCCAAAGAATTAGATCAAGAAAAAATCAAAGCTTTGATTCCTTATGGCGAGGTCAATATCGTGACCCAACCTGGCGGCATGTTAACGACCAGTGGTATCTTTTTAGCCGAAAAAGCTGACCGCAATGATTTAATGTACATCGTGGTGGCGGCGGTGGAAGTCAGCTACGAAGGAAAGGAGTAAGGAAGATGAATATTTATGATTTTAACGTTACTACTGAAAATGGTGAGGAATATTCTTTAGCCAAATATCGCGGCCGCCCTTTAGTCATCGTCAATACGGCGACCAAATGTGGCTTGGCGCCGCAATTTAAAGAATTGGAAGAACTCTACCAAAAATATCAGGAGCAAGGCTTGATGATTTTGGGCTTCCCTTCCAATCAATTTAAACAAGAAGTAGCTTCTAGCCAAGAAGCGGCAGAAAGTTGTCGCTTAACTTATGGCGTGACTTTTCCCATGCACACCATTGCCCCCGTCAACGGTGAGGAGGCTCAGCCCCTCTTTAAATATTTAGTTACGGCGGCTCCCGGTACTTTAGGAAATAAAATCAAATGGAACTTCACAAAATTTGTAGTGAGTCCTGACGGTGAGACCATTACCCGCTTTGGTCCCCAAACTAATCCCTTAAAGATGGTGCCGACAATCGAAAGCTATTTAACAAAATAATTTTAATAGGAGCGCTGCGGCGTTCCTTTTTTTCACGTTAATTTTCAGAATAATTTTTAAATATGCCCCATTTTTGGCAAGACTAAGGTATACTAACTTCAAGCTTTGGAAATTCCCACAGAGAGGAACAAAAAATGAAACAAATTCAACATTTAACCTTAAAAAATCATGCGGCTTTTTTTACTTACGACAATGGACTTTTTGGTAAGGCTTATTTTGTGACGGAAAATATTATTCGCTTACAACTGAATCCCCAAAATAAATTTGAAAACGAGCCCACCATTATGGAAAATTTAGACGTTCCCGATGAAGGCGACGCCACTGTGGCGACGGGCGGTAGCGGCCAACAACTTAAAACTAAAATTTTGTTGGCTCCTTTTAATGAAAAAATTTTCCCTAGCGCTACCACCGCAACAAGTTTACAAACAACCAGTTACACCTTGAACTTCAATGAAGAGTTAGCCCGCATCACCATTACTAACGACCGGCAGACAGAAATTTTTCGGCAAGAAGGTCTCCCCCTAAAGAGCACACCTGAAAATTATTTAGGGCTGCGCTTAGTAAGTTCTCCTGACGAATATTTTTTTGGTGGCGGCACCCAAAACGGGCAAGTCAGCTTAAAAGGGAAAAAAATTCAAATTGAAAATCAAAACAGTTGGACAGACGGCGGTGTCGCTTCACCGGTACCCTTCTTTTTCTCCACGAAAGGTTACGGCATTTTAGTCAATACCTTTACTAAAGGAGCCTATAGTTTCCACACCCCGCGGGCAACTTACTTGCAGCATGAAGATAAGCAACTGGACTTTTTTATCATTTTAGACAGGACTCCTGCGGCAATTATTCACGGGTACCAGCAGCTGACCGGCAAGCCGCAACTAAATCCTCTCTATAGTTATTATCCGGCCCATTTAAATGCTTACAATCGCGATTATTGGGTAGCCGTCACCAAAGACAGCGACGGTGCTATTTTATTTCCTGATGGCCAGTACTATAAAGAATATCAACCGGTGAAAGAAAAAACTTTCAACACGGGCTACCGCGTCGGCACTATTTTTTATGACAGCCAAAAATTAGTTCCTAATGTTTCCATCACCAAAGAAGTTACTTTGGTCCAGCCTGACGAGCAAGGCAATCCGCAAGTCGCCACGCAAGAATCTTTAAACGGCGAAAAAAATAATTATCTTTTTTCGGCACGGGCGGTCATTGATCGCTATCAAAAGCAAGATTTACCCTTAGGTTGGTTCTTACCTAACGATGGCTACGGTGCCGGTTACGGTCAAACAGACAGTTTAGCTGGTAATCTCCAAAATCTCCAGGACTTTGGCGAATATACTCGTCAACATGGCGTGGAATTAGGTCTTTGGACACAAGAAAATTTGGCTCCAAAAAATCCAGAGCAGCCGGAAAAAGAGGACCGCGATTTAGCCCAAGAAGTAAAGCAAGCCGGGGTTGCTGCTTTAAAGACCGATGTGGCGTGGATTGGGGAAGGCTATACTTTCGGCTTAAATGGTGTGGCTGAAGCTTACGCTAAAATGACTAGCTTAAGCGCCAAGCGGCCTTTTATTGTCACCTTAGATGGTTGGGCGGGTACTCAGCGTTATGCCAGCATTTGGTCGGGGGATCAAGAAGGTTCTGATTGGCAAAACATTGCTTTTCATATTCCGACTTATCTATCCACTGGTTTGAGTGGCAATCCCAATGTCGGTGGTGACATTGATGGTATTTTTGGTGGCGACAATCCAATTATTCAAACGCGCGACTTACAGTGGAAAGCTTTCACCCCTTTACAACTGGTGATGGACGGCTGGGGTAGTAAGGCCAAAGATTTAGGCGCGCAATTTGGGCCTGAGTTCTTAGATATCAATCGCTTTTATTTAAAATTAAAAACAACTCTTCTTCCCTATTTTTATAGTTTAGCTTGGCAAGCTAGAGAAACCGGTGCGCCAATTTTACGGCCAACTTTTTTCAGTGAAGCCAATGCCTTTACTTATGGT
Source organism: Enterococcus nangangensis (assembly GCF_005405245.1). Taxonomy (GTDB): domain Bacteria; phylum Bacillota; class Bacilli; order Lactobacillales; family Enterococcaceae; genus Enterococcus_J; species Enterococcus_J nangangensis. The sequence goes on from NZ_BJDR01000020.1 coordinate 8,177, forward strand.
GAACGCCTTAATAAACAATTTTTAGTCGGGGAGTTTCTGTTAGTTGCCCCCATCTATGATGCTTATCGCCTCAAAGAAAACGGTGATAGCGTCCAAGCTAGTCTTTACTTACCAGATGATTTAACCACGTGGTACGACTTTTTCACGGGGGAAAGTTATCGCGGTGGTCAAATGCTCACTGACTTTGCCGCTCCCTTATGGAAGTTGCCGCTTTTTGTTAAAGCAGGCGGTATTTTGCCTTTATGGAACGCCACCAATCAGCCGCGGGAAATTGACCATACCAAACGGCGCTACCGCATTTATCCTAGTCAAACGGCTACGAGTTTTACGGAATATGAAGACGATGGCCTAACCAACGACTTTGAAACAGGCGCAACTCTAGAAACGACGATTAGCCAAGTAGCAACCACAGAAAAAGTTACGGTGAAAATTAGCGCCAGTCAAGGTTCTGGTTACCCCAAGATGATTAAGAAGCGTCTGACTACCTTAGAAATTTTTGCTTCGGACACTCCACGGGAAGTAGTGGTCAATGGTCAAACGATTACCAACTGGACGTATGGCCCACAATTCCAAGAAAAATATACGTCTGCAAATAGTCCTTCTACTTTTGCGCAACAACAAATTAATCGTGGCAACTTTATCGTTATCCCTTTGCTCACGCAAAATATTTTTATCGACTCAACGATTGAAATTTACTAAAAATAAAAATCTGACGACAATTGCAACCTACTGGCGTCAGATTTTTTCTGTTCTCCTCTTTCTTCTTGTTAGGAAAAATTATTTATCGATGATATGCTTTTATTATAAAGTTTAAGAAATCAGCGTTTGGTCGCACATTTTTTAAATTTTCAGCAATAATTTTCGTTATTTGTTACTGGCTTTAAACACAAAATGACAGGAGGAAAGAAATGCGAAATTCTTATTTTGATGGTGGCGTTGGTGGTTATATTGGGACTGCCATCCTCGCTTGGGCAGTGACGGCCTTTACCTTTGGAATCTGTGCTCCATGGGGCATCTGCATGCGCTACAATTGGCAGATCAAACATACGGTAATTGAAGGACGGCGCTTAGCTTTTGATGGGACTGCGGTGCAACTTTTCGGCAACTGGATTAAATGGTTACTCCTCACCATCGTCACTTTGGGTATTTATGGCTTTTGGGTAAATATCAAAGTAGAACAATGGAAAACCAAACACACTTACTTTGTTGACTAAGCTGCAATCTCCTCAGAAAAAAAGAAAAAAGCCATGGACTGCTTGCTTAACAGCAGTTCATGGCTTTTTAAGTTGCATAGCTTACTTGGTTTCGCGGTGCAACGTTACCTTGCGTTCTCTTGGACAATATTTTTTAACTTCCAAGCGATCAGGGTTGTTCCGTTTATTTTTGTTAGATAAGTAGTTACGTTCTTTACAAGAAGTACATTCTAAAGTGATATTGATACGCATGCTTTTCCCTCCCTTACAGTTGACTAACGTTCTGTCAACGAGTTCTACTTGACTATCTTAGCATGATTTTTCCTGTTTGCCTAGTACTTTTTACAATTTTGTCAATGAGTTCTCCTTGACATTATTTATTGGCGTACATGTCGTAGTAAGTATCAAAGATGGCCTTGGCAATTTGTTGGTGATAACTGCCTGTGCCCGAGTCAATGTGCGGCAAGATAACGGCTACGGCCACTTCAGGATTATCCGCTGGTGCATAACCAACAAAGGAGTTATTAACGGTTTCGTGTTGTGTACCATCGCCTGGATAGTAATACGTTTCGGCAGTCCCGGTCTTACCAGCAATATCATATTTCGACCCGCTCATCCCAGCAGTTGCTGTCCCGTAGGATTGGTGGGTTGTTGCATAAAACCCTTGATGGATAATATCCCACTGTTCAGCGGTTAGATCTACTGTATTTAACAAGGTTGGATTAAAGTTTTCTAAGACGGAACCGAGATTACCGTCCGCATCATTACCGTAAACACCTTTGACTAAGCGCGCTGCATAACGTTTACCAGAAGTCGCAATGGTGGAGACATACTGGGCTAATTGCATCGCTGTATAACTGTCGTAGTTCCCAAAGGATAAGTCAAGGGCTAGCCCCATCGTCCCTGGTAAAATAGTCGAACCATCACTAGATAAAAAGTTTTGGGTGGGCGTCACTAAACCGGTGGAATATTTTGGAACGTCAATACCGGTGGAAGAACCCAAACCAAATTGTTCATAGACACTTCTTAATTTATTAAAGACGGTTAAGTCGTTAGGCAAAGACATATTAGGCGTATAGGTCGTTCCCATCAACCCTAAAGCAATGTGCATCATAAAGACGTTGGAAGATTCTCCTAAAGCCCGAATGACATCCATATTAATCTTGTTGCCAATCGTCCGGTTAAAAATGGAAGACTTGGTCGCTGTTCCTTGGAATTGTAACGGTTGGTCAATAAAGGTTTGATTGCCATTTAAAATACCATTTTGATAACCTGCCGTAATCGTCGCCCCTTTGATGGAAGACCCGGGGACAAAGACACTATTAATCGTACCTAAAGGATTATCCGTCAGCTCATTGGTTACTAAATCGTGCTGGAAACCAGCTAGGGAAATCACATCACCAGTATTAGGATTCATCACAACGGCATAAACACCATCAGAATAGGTGGTGAGTTTTTTTGCAATCATGTCGGTATATTTTTCTTTTAAAATAGCTTCGACCTTTTGTTGGAAATCAATATCAATCGTGCTAACAATATTGTCGCCTTTTGCCCCAGTAAAGGTTTCTACTTGATTCGTGATGTCTCCTTGTGTATCGACGGTCACCTTATTTTGGGCTTTGATTCCTTGTAAGACAAACTCGTATTGTTGTTCCAGATAACTCGTTCCCACCCGATCATTCAAAGAATAGCCCATCGCTACTAATTGGTCGGCACTTTCAGAAGGTAGACCCGTCTTTTCCGTAGAAACGGTTCCTAGGATGGAACGCACGGTGGAGCCATAAGGATAAGAGCGTTCCCAATCTGTACCAGTGCTGACACCTGGTAAGTAGCTAGCATTTTCTGCAACGACAGCTAGCTCTTCGTTACTGACATTTTCACTTTTTAAATAGATGGTCGTTAAAGCATACGCGCCATTCATCCGAGTAAACAAAGTCGTAGCTTCAATATCTTCGGCGGAAAAATTAATTTCTTCAGCCGTCACTTGATCCACTACTTTGGCATAAACGGCTCCTGATGATAAGTTGTCACCGTGTTCATCTTTTAGTTCCGCTTGCGGCACGCGTTTTAAAACCATTTGATAATTGTCATCATCGGCCAAGAAGAAATCTTTTTTATCCCGCTCTTTTAAAGCAGCATCTTCCGGCACGTTGATTAATTTCGCTAAATTTTGTGCTACGGTACGCATTTGGGCGGCGCTAGTACCACTGCCTTTCGTGTACGTAATCGCCGGTAGCCCAGTGTTCCCCACTAAGACTTTGCCATTGGTATCGTAAATCATCCCCCGCGGCGTACTCTTCGTTACGGTTTTTTCCGTTGAGGCCGTAATCATGGCGGTGAAGGTATCCCCATGAATAATTTGGACGTAAGCCAATTGGCCAATCATCGCTAAAAAAGCAGCGAAAATAATAAAGAATAAAAAGTTCAAACGAAAAGGAATATGGCTTTTATAGCCATTTTTTTTGTTAGGACTTGCATTTTGTTTTTTAAACCAGTTACTTGCCATTGATCTGCTCCTTATTAAAAACTCCACTTTATTGTAGCTGAAATTAAGAGGAATGAAAAGTAATCTTAGGAATGTTTAGGAACATTTAAAAGAAAAGCAACGAAAAAAATAAATGTCCCGTCCAAAAATTAACGAGACATTCATGGGATTTTTTTAAATTATTTATTAGCTCGCCATTCACGGTCCAATAAACCATAACAAATTTGATCTAAGAACTTTCCTTTGTCAAAAAAACTTTCCCGGTTAATACCTTCTTTAACAAAGCCGAGTTTTTCATACAGACGAATCGCACCGTTATTATCACTATGAACAACTAAATTCACTTTGTGCAAGCCTAGATGGTCAAAGGCATAACCTAACATTAATTGAATCGCTTCTTGTCCAAAGCCGCGACCACGATTTTCAGGAGCGGGAATGCCAATCCCCAGTTCGCCGCTCCGATTTTTAAAAAGTACATCATTTAAGGAGATAAAACCGACTAAACTGTCATCACTCACTTTACGAATCGTAAAATGAAAATCTTCATTGGAGTCGGCATTTTCAAACATTTTCTCCCAATCCTCCATTTGAAAAGGATGAAAGACGTCATAACTAATTCCCGCCATGAAAGCTTCATCCCACTGCCAATCCGTTAAAAGCTCGGCATCGCCACTTCTTAATTCTGCTAAATAAACTTTTGTTCCCCGCATAATTGCTCCTTTTAAAAAAACAGGGACAGCAAGTATGCTCTCCCAGTTTTTTTCCTGTTAGATTTAAAGCTTAAGCTTCTCTAGAATAGTTAGCTACTTCCGCAAGAATGGCATCCATAAACATCTCAGCACTTTCTGAAGACGTTTCTTTTGAGCCATATTTCCGTACGTTTACGCTACCTTCTTTCACTTCTTCATCCCCCACAACTAATTGATAAGGAATTTTCTTCGTTTGCGCATTACGAATTTTGTAGCCGAGTTTTTCATTACGATCATCGACTTCTACCCGAAGACCGTGTAGTTGCATCCGTTCTTTTAATTCATGGGCGTAATCGCTATGGTGTTCAGCGCTAACTGGTAAAATTTCTACTTGTACTGGGGCTAACCAAGTTGGGAAAGCTCCTTTATAAACTTCCGTTAAGTAAGCCACAAAACGTTCCATGGTAGAAACGATTCCCCGGTGAATAACAACTGGCCGGTGAGTATTTTCTCCATCTTCTCCCACATAAGTTAAATCAAAACGTTCTGGTAACAAGAAGTCTAATTGAATGGTGGATAAAGTTTCTTCCATCCCTAAAGCCGTTTTTACTTGGACGTCGAGTTTTGGACCGTAAAAGGCGGCTTCGCCATCCGCTTCAAAGTAATCTAAACCAAGTTCATCCATGGCAGCCTTCAACATAGTTTGGGCATTTTCCCACATGGCATCGTCATCAAAATATTTTTCAGTATTGTTAGGGTCACGATAACTTAAGCGGAAACGGTAGTCGGTAATATTGAAATCTTTATAAACGGCCACCATTAAATCTAAAGTCCGTTTGAATTCATCTTTAATTTGGTCAGGACGCACAAAAGTGTGACCATCATTTAAGGTCATTTCCCGCACCCGTTGTAAACCAGATAAGGCACCAGATTTTTCATAGCGGTGCATCATCCCAAGTTCGGCAATCCGAATTGGTAATTCTCGGTAAGAACGGATATCGTTTTTATACACCATCATGTGATGAGGACAGTTCATGGGACGTAAAACTAACATTTCCCCGTCTCCCATGTCCATTGGCGGGAACATGTCATCATGATAATGATCCCAGTGCCCAGATGTTTTATAAAGATTCACATCCGCCATAATTGGGGTATAAACGTGTTGGTAGCCTAAAGAAACTTCTTTATCCACAATATAGCGTTCAATAATCCGGCGAATCGTGGCACCTTTTGGTAACCAGAAAGCAAGACCAGAACCGACTTCTTTTGAAATCATGAAAAGATCTAATTCTTTTCCTAATTTACGATGATCTCTTTCTTTAGCTTCTTCTCTTAGTTTCAAATAAGCTTTTAAATCTTTTTCATTTAGGAAAGCTGTCCCATAAACCCGTTGCATCATTTGGTTGTGGGAATCCCCCCGCCAGTATGCACCAGCTACTGATAATAATTTAAAGACGCCAAGTTTGCCAGTAGAAGGTACGTGAGGTCCCCGACACAAATCAACAAAGTCTTTTTGACGATAAGCCGTAATCACTTCATCGGCAGGGAGTTCCGTAATCAGTTCTACTTTGTAAGGATCATCTTTAAACATTGCCAAAGCTTCATCTTTAGATAAAACTAAACGCTCGATTGGATTATTTTCCTTCACAATGTTCCGCATTTCAGCTTCTACAGCAGCTAAATCTTCTTCGGTTACTGGATGTTCGTGGTTATCCGTGTCGTAGTAAAAACCATTTTCAATCGCTGGACCCACACCTAAGTGAATGTTTGGGAACAAACGGCGTAAGGCATTGGCCATCAAATGGGCGCTAGAGTGCCGCACTAAAGCTAAAGCGTCCTCGTGATCTGGGGTAACAATTTCCAAGCGACCATCATTTTCTAAAGGACGAGTCACATCTACTAACTCATCGTTAAACTTACCAGCTAAAGCTTTTTTGGCTAAAGAATTGCTAATGGATTTAGCAACTTCTAGCGTCGTTACACCTTTAGCAAATTCTTTTTTTGCGCCATCTGGGAATGTAATAGTAATCATTAAATTATTTTCCTCCTTCTAAAATAAAAAAAGTCCTAATTTGCATCATGCAAATTAGGACGAATAAACGTGGTTCCACCTAAATTTGAAGCCGAAGCTTCCTTAAAGATCGTAACGAGACCGAGTCGCCGCGAGTTTATCGCAGTCAGAAAAGTGGTCAGCCCTCACAATTTCCCTAGAAAACTTCCAGCCGTGGTTTTCCTCTCTTAAAAAGTTCATTGGAGTTGTTGTCTTTTCTTTAATCGATTATGTTTTCATTAAAACACTTTCCTGAAATTTTTTCAAGGATAAAAGTTGAAAATTTCTTTTGTGAGCGGATGTGGCGGTTAAGTGTGGGAAAAGTATCTTGACACCTTACTCGCCTTTAAACAAAATCTTCTTACTAATCGCAATAGTTATCAAAAGACAACCAACGCTGCTGCCACTTTGTTGAATAGCATCGCGGACAATGAAAAAGACCCTCAACCTTAAGCTGAGAGTCTTGTTTTTTTGCCTCTTTCCTGCCCCTTCTTACGTTTTAAGGAGTTAGAAAGACGCTATAAAGCTGATACGCTTATTCTTCGCCGTCTAAATTAACATTATGGTAAACATTCTGTACGTCTTCATTGTCTTCCAAAACATCAATCAGTTTTTCAAATTTTTCTAAGTCGTCGCCTTCAAGAGTGACTTCATTTTGGGGAATCATGGCGATTTCAGCGGCGGTAAATTCTTCATAACCGTTAGCTTTCAAGGTTTCTTGAATCGCAGAAAAGTCATTAGGTTCACCGTAAATCACGACTTGTTCGTCTTCTTGCACAACATCACGTACGTCAATGTCGGCTTCCATCAATAATTCTAAAATTTCATCGGCGTCCCCTTTGGCTAAACCAATGATGGACGTGCTGTCAAACATATAAGCAACAGAACCTGTTACCCCCATGTTCCCGCCGTTTTTCCCGAAAGCTGCCCGTACATCAGCGGCAGTCCGATTCACGTTATTCGTGACCGCATCCACCACAATCATGGAGCCATTAGGACCAAAGCCTTCGTAACGTAATTCAGAATAATTTTCGTCAGCGGAGCCTTTTGCTTTTTCAATCGCCCGTTCAATGACGTGACGTGGCACGCTATTCATTTTAGCCCGTTCAATGGCGAAGTGTAATTTTTGGTTGGCTACTGGGTCGGGTGCTCCGGCCTTTGCTGCCATATAAATTTCGATGCCGAATTTGGCGTTAACGCGGCTGGCTTGTTTTTCTTTTTCAGCCTTTTTATCTTTAATATTGAACCATTTGCGTCCCATGTTCTCACTTACCCTTCTTAATTTGTTCCATAATCCTTTTAATTATACGTTTGAAATGCTGATTTGCAAAGTTTTTTTTGAAACTTTTAATCCATGCGCCACGGAATGCGACCCGTTATTTGTTCTGCCACCCCCGGCACTAATTGATAGAGGGCATCTACCCGATTGCTTAAGGCCAAGATGTCATGATGCCGTTTTTCTTGTTTGGTAATGAGGGGCAAAGTAACTTCTTTTTTTATTTGACTTAAGTAGCGCTGCCCCACTTGGTTAAAACCTAAGACGCGCAAAAAATTAGGAGTGGTAGTCACTTCTGCTTGCGTCAGCTGCAACAAAACATAACTTAATAAGCGGGTCAAACGAACATAGCTATAGCGTTTGGTTTTTAATGCCTTCATCAAACTAGAAAAATCCGTTTGTGGCGTTATTTTTTTCAACAAGTTTTCCAGTCCTTCAGTCATTTGGTAAATCTTTTGTAACTGGTCTTCAGTCGCCACGGTTAATTGGTAATTTAAAAAAGGAAAAAAATCAGCCCAAGAAACTAGTGGCGTACTTTTTAAAGCAGCTAAAGTTTCCACTGGTACAAAAGGCGCTACGGCGGAAAAATCTTTTTGTAAAGCAGCTTGGCGAATACTCGTGGCTGAAGCAAATTCTCCCGAAAGCTCCACTTCATGGTAGCCTGACCCAACACGGGTAATGGGTACTAAAGAAATTTCCGGTGCCAGCCGAGCCACCTCCCGCGCATAACTTAACGCTAATAAATGATTCGGCGTCGCCGCATCAAAGCCAGTGGTCACTCCCACCGCAGCGTAAGCCGCTTTCATTTGATTGGGAAAGCTCAAACCAGAATGTTTTTCTTTGACTAGTGCTTCTTTTAGGTCCCTTTCGGTTGCTAAAAGTTCGCCACCTAGCTGCGCATAATCTAAAAGCGTATTCTCCGTCCCAAAACACAAAGAAGAAACTTTTAACGCCTTTAATAGGGTTACCGCACCACGCGCAAAAAAATCAGCACTTTGGAGGGCGTGTTGTACGGGAAGTTCCACGACTAAATCACACCCATTGGCTAAAGCGATTTGCGCTCGCGTCCACTTATCAAGGATGGCAGGTTCTCCTCGTTGCAACCAGTTGCCACTCATCACCGCCACCACACAGTCCGCGCCGCTTTTTTCCCGCGCTTTTTGCAAATGGTAACGATGCCCTAGGTGAAAAGGATTATACTCTACCACTACACCACAAGCTTTCAATGGAAAAACTCCTTCCAGATTATTGATAACTTGATAAAAGGAGAGGATGACAAAACTTTTGTCACACTCTCCTTTTTTATTCTTTATGGGCGACAAAAAACCAACGGGCGGTATCTTCTTGCGGCGCGTCTTCTGTAAAATCCCCAAAGACTTCGACCCGCGTAAAGCCCGCATTTTCCAACAAGCGTAAATATTCCGGTAAAGGATAGGTGCGCTCTTGATGCAATTCGTCTTTTCTTAAGAATAAGTCCTCTTCCCCTTCTTTTACAAAAAAGGTTAAATAGTGCTCCACGGAATAAGGTGCATCTCCTGGGTAACTGTCCCATAAAAAGGCGAAGTCTTCTGTTTGATCATGGAAAGAGTAATCTTTAAAGCCCTCTTCCACTTGATAAATGGAGTGGACATCAAAAATGAAGGTCCCTTCCTCTTTTAAAACTTGGAAGACTTCGTCAAAAGTTTGTTGGACATCTTGAGCATTGGCTAAATAGCAGAGAGAATCCGAGTAACAAGTTACCGCGTCATAATGACCGATGTCTTTCAAGTCCCGCATATCCCCAGCAATTAAGTTTAAAGAAACGTCAGCTTCTTGTGCTTTTCTGTCAGCCATCGCCAACATTTCTTCTGAAAGGTCTAAGCCGGAAACTTGAAATTTATCCGCCAGAAGAAGGGCTAAATCCCCCGTACCACAAGCTAACTCTAAGACTTCCATTGTCGTTTGCGGCAAATGTTTGAGGGTAAACTCTTCCCACTTTTCATATAAGCTATCGTCCATGATGGTGTCATAAACACTAGCAAAAGTTTCGTAATTCATTAGTCATCAATCCAATTGGTGAGGTCTACTAACGGTGCATCAGACCATAATTTTTCTAAATTGTAAAAACTGCGTTCGCTTTCAGTAAAGACGTGGACGATCACATCGCCTAAGTCGATTAAAATCCATTTGCCGCCTTCTTTACCTTCAATCCGTTTAACGGTATAACCTGCTTTTTCTACTTCATCTTCCACCGCATCTACAATGGCTTTCAATTGGCGTTCAGAACCGCCGTGGCAAATCACAAAGTAATCGGCTAATAAAGAAACATTTTGGACATCTAAAGCTAAAATATCTTCAGCTCGTTTGCTGTCACAAGCTTTGACAGCAATTTCTAGTAATTCTTGACTATTTTTCATAAATCCTCCTAAGGTTTGGCTACGTAAGCATTATAAGTGGCAAGAGCTAAAGGATAAATGCTCTTTTTATTTTCCATTAAGTACAACAAAGTATGTTGGGTTTCAAAAGCGACAGCAGCATCTAAATTCTCAGCAGCCACCTGACGCGCTTTTTCTACGCCAGGGAAATGACGATTTTCTTCAATGTAGTCGGCCACGTAAAGAATCTTGGCAAGCGTGCTCATTTTTTGGTCGCCAGTAGTGTGCACCGCAATCGCTTTTAAAATTTCAGGATCCTCAATACCTAATTCTTCGGCAACAAAATATTGGCCCACCATGCCATGCCAAATATTATTGTTCCAATTTTTCAAATCAGGATCTAATTTTTTCTTGTCAATCATGGCCAGAAAATCAGCATCACTACGTTCTTTGGCATAATCATGGGTTAATGCCGCTAGACTAGCTTTAGTTAAATCGCAATTATTTTTTTTAGCTAAGGTCAAGGCAGCCTTTTCGACCCCTAAGACGTGGGTAAAACGCTTTTGAGACATTTGACTGGCAATTTTTTTTAGCAACGCATCGCGGGTAAAACCATATTGCGGATAATCAATGTTTTCCATCTTGGTACAGCCCCTTTTCTACAATATAGTGTAGCACACTTTCTGGTAAGAGGTAGCGAGGGGACTGTCCTAAGGCGATTTTTTGGCGAATCAAAGAAGAAGAAATATCTAATTGCGGCACATCCACATAAATAATCGGGTATGGGCTAGTACGTTGATAATGAGGACGATTGACCCCCACAAAATGTACCAGTTGAACCAACTCTTCAATATCCTTCCATTTAGGCAAGTACTCTACCATATCGCCACCAATAATAAAATAATATTCTCGCTCAGGATAACGGGCCTGTAACTCTTTAATGGTCTCAATAGTGAAACTTTTTCCCCCGCGTAAAATTTCACACGGCTCAATGCCAAATTGCGGATTATCGCCAATGGCTAGTTTTAACATTGCTAAGCGTTCTTTAGGATTAATCGTTTCTTTATGATCCACATGAGGGGGTAAAAAACTAGGTAGAAAGTCCACCCGTTCCAGTTGTAAGGTCTCTAGGACACTTTGGGCGGCAGCTAAATGACCCAAGTGCACCGGATTAAAATTGCCGCCTAAAAGTCCAATTGCTTCTTTGCGACTAAAGAGTTCAACTTCTGGCGCCAATTTAATTTGGGGCGGCGCAACAGTCTTCACGTTCACGGCTAAACCCTCCTTACACTTTATTTCCCTAAGGCAAAAACTTTTGGGGATATTTTCCGATATTTTTCTTTTGGTGCTACTTTAAATAAAACCAAAACTTTACCAATAATTTGTACCACTTCACAATCAATTGTGTTTTGTAAAGTTTCAGCTACTTCTCCTGGTGTCAAATCGGTATTTTGTAATAAATTAATTTTAATGAGCTCTCTTTTGGCTAAAGCTTCGTCAATTTGTTTTAACATTTCTTCATTGACGCCCCCTTTACCTACTTGAAAAAGGGGATTTAAGTGGTGAGCTTGCGCTCTTAAATAACGTTTTTGTTTTCCTTTTAATTCCATAATTTTCTCCTTAAATAATCGCTTGGCGCACCATAACCGCGATTCCTTGTGGTGCATAAGCGGTAACTTGACAAGGCCCTTTCACCGTAATAAAGCCTAAACCTGAAAAGACAATATCGCTTTTTTCTGTAATCTTGAAGGTCTGCGGGTGCAGTGGTGGTAAGACTGCTGCCCGGTCTTTACCTAGTGGTGGCATTAAAAGTTCGCCACAATGCTGCGCGTAAAATTCGTCGCTGCCGCTGGTTTTCCGCCGATGAATGTCTAAACCATTGGCAAAGTAACAGGTGACACTTGCTTTTTCCTTCGTTACAAAGTCAAAACGAGCTAAGCCCCCCATGAACAGCGTTTGTTCACTTTGCAGCTGATAGGTCCGGGCTTTAATTTCTTTTAAAGGCGTAATACTCTTTAATTCTTCTGGCTCTAACAAATGAGCCATTTGATGGCGATGAATAATTCCTGGGGTATCCACAATGTAATGGCCGTCATCAATGGGAATTTCAATTTTATCCAGCGTAGTTCCTGGGAAACGGGAAGTCGTGATGACTTCTTGCATCCCGGCTGTTTGTTTAATGATGCCATTAATCAAAGAAGATTTTCCCACATTGGTAACCCCGACTACGTAGACATCTTTTTGCTGACGATATTTTTCAATTTTAGTTAGGAGCTCCATAATACTGGGAACTTTTTGACTCGTTGTCAAAAGCACGTCTACCGGACGTAAACCAGCTTTATGAGCTTGTTGCAACAACCAATTTTTTAGTTTTTTCAAGTTGGTAGATTTCGGTAATAAATCCACTTTGTTGGCAACTAGTAGTACGGGATTGTCCCCGACAAAACGATGTAAACCGGGAATCAAAGAGCCATTAAAATCAAAAATATCCACCATGTTAACAATCAAGGCTTCCACATTACGAATTTCATTTAACAAGTGTAAGAAATCATCATCAGTTAAACTCACATCGGCAATTTCATTATAATGACGCAAACGGAAACAGCGTTGACAATACAGTTGTTCTTCAGCTAAGCCTTTTTCTAAAGCACCTTGTGGCGTATAGCCTAATGCTTTCGGGTCGGTGGTTTGAATCTTCGCCCCACACCCAATACAAAATAATTCTTCAGTCACTTAAGTTAATTTCCTTTCCCATCTAATTCCTGTTGGAAACAATTTATTTTTGACGACTTTTTCCATGGCCCGATTAAATTTGGTATTCCAAGCATCACTAGTAACAAGCGGCCGCACTAAAATAGAACGAATGCCAAAGCTATTAGCGGCTTTAATATCCGTCATAAGTTGGTCGCCCACCATCACGAGATTTTCTTTAGGAATTCCCAACTTTTTTTGTGCTTCATGTAAACCGCGGGTAAAAGGTTTCAAAGCCCGCGCTACATAAGACAAGCCCAAGTGCGTCACCACACGATCAATACGGCTCGCTTTATTATTGGAAACCACCATCACGGGAATGTCAAAAGCCCGCATCTCTTTAATCCATTTTCTCAGCTCTGGTGTGCCATCGGGATTATTCCAAGCCACTAAGGTGTTATCTAAATCCACTAAAATACCTTGAATATTTTGCTGATGCAAATCTTTAATGTCTAAGGCATATAGCGCTTCAACAGTCCAAGTCGGACGAAAACTTTGAAACATGTACTTCTCCTTTACTTGCCCTTTAAAAAAATAGTGAGGGTTCCAGTTTGCCCCTCACCTTCTGCCTTCCTATTATAAAGGAAAACTCGTTTTTTTTACAGTTCTTTTCATAAGGAATTGCCGCCGAAAAAAAATAATGCTATGCTAACGTTGCTTTTAAGATTATTTCACCTAAAAATTAAGTACACTGCTAAGGAGTTCTTATGAAATTTCTAAAAAAATATTACCCGTATTTCCTACTTGGCGGCACCCTCAGCGATTTTTTAATGCCCTATCTTTTGGGCTTTTTCGTGCCACATTATCACCACCTCACCCAACTCATTAGTTACCTAGGCGAAAAAAAATCCCCCGTAGCTGAGGCAGCCAATGTTTGGTCAGTAGTCTCGGGATGTCTACTCATCATTGGTGCTTTAGGTTCCTACTTCGCTTTAAGAAAAGTTCAAAAATTGAGTGCTATCTTATTTAGCAGTGCAATCACTTTATTTGCTTTAGGAGATTGTATTATTAATGGCTTATTTACCGTGAGTCACGAGCATCCCCTCATTACTGCCGTACACGATGCAGGATCTGGTGTCGGTTTTATTGCGCTCCTCGTAGCTCCTTTAATTTTAAGTTATTACTACCAAATGCAACAACAAAAAAGCCAACGCAATCATTACTTTGGCTACTTTTTAGTTGCCGCTTTCTTTAATCTCCTTTACGCTGCTCCTCATCTCTCTTTTTTACGAGAAACTTTTTTAACCCAGCACCGCGGACTATGGCAACGACTGGCGCTGTTTACTATGTATCTTCCCGTTTTTATCTTCGCCTACCAAAAACAGCAAAAGCGCAGCTGAATTTTTTCAGCCGCGCTTTACTTTTTACATTAAGCGTTCCAAAGTTTCTTCGTTAACCCAGACAGAGATGGAACCATCTTTTACCGGAAAAACACCTTGACCCTCGTCATCAATCGTCACCGTTTCCTCACAGTTGCCTAAAGCATCGCGGAAAATTTCGCCTGCGTGAATCGCCGACATAGTCATCTCTTTTGTGCCCCCTTGACGATTCGTCATAACCACTGCGAAACCAGAATGAGGTTTCCGCAACGTTCCTGTGCGCGTCCAGCCAATAATATCTTCGTGATCTAAGTAATCCACCTCCGGACCATCCGCCAAAAGACGGCGAATTTTTAAAAGCATTGCTAACTGCGGTCCTACTGGATCAATTTTTTCGGTGGGAATTCCAAACAAGTCCCCATAAAAAACCATAGGGGTTCCTTGGCGCCGCAGTAAAATTGCTGCATAAGCTTGTACTTTAAACCAACCTTCAATCCACGACTCTAAAGACTGCCCTTTTTGAGTATCGTGATTGTCGACAAAAGTCGTCGCAAAATCTGGACGAGCATCCACCAGCGTTCCTTGAAATAAATTGCGCATATCGTAACTTCCCATGGAATCAGAAGCAGCTAGCAAATGATAATGGAGAGGCACATCAAATAAATCAAAAATACTTCCCGAGGCATCTAAATAGTCCACCAAAGTATCCAACTCATTACTCCAGTACTCCGCTACCACATACATTTCCTTATCGGGTATATTTTCAGCGACCCGTTGTTTCAACCAATCAATCCAAAAATTAAAGCGCATATGTTTCACTGCATCGAGGCGATAACCATCAACTTGCGTTAACGCTTGGTACCATTTGCCCCAACGATTTAAATTCGCCACGGTTTCTGGATTACTTAAGTCAAGATCGGCCCCCATCAGATAATCAAAATTGCCTTTTTCTTCGTCCACATCAGCCCACTCTTTCCCTTTAAAAGCAAAGATGGCGTGTTGCTTTTGACGCGAGTCATAATCTACTCCTTTAAAATTTTTCCACGTCCATTGGTAGTCATCGTATTTTCCCTGACGCCCAGGAAAAGTAAATTTAGACCACGCTTCAATCTGTTCTTCTCCGGAGATTTCTTTATTGCGATTATTTTCATCATAAGCCACCGCTTCGACGACTTCCGTTTCATCGGCACCTAAAAAATGATTTAAGACAACATCCGCGTAGACTTCCATCTCTAAAGCGTGAAAGGTGTCGATACATTTTAAATATTCTTCTTTGGTCCCATACTTTGTCGGAACCGTTCCTTTCTGGTCAAATTCCCCCAAGTCATATAAATCGTACGTGCCGTAACCAACGTCATTAATTCCCGCTGCCCCTTTATAAGCTGGTGGCAGCCAAACCCCGGTAAAGCCTAACATTTTTAATTGTGGGGCAATTTCCGTTAAGTGGCGCCAGTGGCTGCCATCTGCGGGGAGTTCCCATTGAAATGCTTGCAACAATGTCTTAGTCATAAACGAACCTCCTTTCTTCTATTCAACCGTGAAATCCTAATTTTAGCAAAAGAAAACCTTTCAAAAACTTTCTGTGGTTTACGATTTACTAGTACAAAGACATTAATCGTTACCCTAAAAAATACTCCTCATGTTTTACAACCATTGCCATCAAGCTCATTGAAAAATTGCATCTCAAAAACCTCAGGAGTAAAAAAGCTCCTGAGGTTTTTAAGTTTACAATTCTCGTTGATACCATTTGTCGCCACGAAAACGCCAATAAAAGACACTACCGCGGACGCCCCATTCCACAGCCATCACAAAGAAAATTCCTGGTAGGCCATACCCTAAGACTAAACCCACTAGATACCCTAAGCCCACGCGGAAAATCCACATGGATAATAAAGCTGTCACCGTGGTAAAGACCGAATCTCCTGCCGCCCGTAACGCTGCCGGCAAGACAAAGCTAACACTCCAAGTAATCCCGTGAAAGACCATGACGATTAAAATAATCTGGAAGATATCAGGAATAATTTCTGCTGGTGGATTAAATAATTTCATACCTAGGGGAAACAGTGGTAAGAGCAATAAATCCACCGTTACTAAACAAATGGAACCAGCCGCTACAAACGACTTCGTTAATTTCCGCGCATCTTTTAAATTTTTCGCTCCGATACATTGCCCGACAATCGGCACCAAGGCACTCCCCATCGCCGTGGGAATAATTTCTGACAGTTGCACCCAAGAAGAAGCAATAGCGTTAGTTGCAATCACATTCGTCCCCAAGGAAACAATAATCGTTTGAATAATAATTTTCCCCCCACTAAAGAACATACTTTCCATGGCAAAAGGAATGCTGACAGTTAAAACATGGAACAATTGACGCAAGTTGACGCGGAAAAAATCTACTATTTTGTTACGAAAAATTTCCCGATGCAAATAAAGCATCACAAAACCAAAAATAGCTCCAATTAGGCGAGAAATATTTAAAGAAATAACTAAGCCGATAATCCCCATCTTAAAACCTAAAACAAAGACAAAGTTAAATAAAATATAAAAGGAATTCATCAGTAGTGAGAGTTTTAAAGAAGAACGGGTCCGACCTACCCCCCGCAAACTCCCATTCGTCCCTTCCACAATTGCTTGTAATGGATAACTCAATAGAATGCCCGTCATATAGACTTCAGCGTTTTCTAAGACTGCCTGTTCAGCGCCGCCAAACAATAGTTGAATCACCTGCTGATGTAAAAATAAAAAAGCTATCGATAAAGTGGTAGCTACTAAAACGGCTCCTTGAACAGTCCCTCGATTGCTAGTGGTGATGCGCTGATAATTTTTCGCCCCAAAAGCTTGGGCAATTAAGACCGTCCCCCCTAGCCCCACTGCTTGGAAAATTTGCACTAAAAAGACATTTAATGTTCCCACCATATTTACGGCACTAATGGCCGCTGTCCCTGACGAACTAATCATTGCCGTATTGATAAAGTTAAAGCTCACCAAGAAAAATTGGTCAATAATCACGGGAAACAATAAGGTCATGACGTCTTTAAATTGAACCTGATCGCCAGAAAAACGATTTTGTAGTTTTTGATATAAATTTTTACGAACTTGTTGCACTTTTTCCAAATTACTCCCTCATCTCTTATGCATATTATAACAATATTCCTGAAACTTGAAAGGGTTTTAACAGATTTTTCATCAAACTTCTTTTCCAAATTAAATTATGTTATAGTAACGACAGAAAGGAGTCTTATGCCATGACTGAAGAATTTATTTACGAAACAAGCTTTCGTTTCAAATGGGGCTGCGGCTTTTTTATTGAATTTTTAACGGCAACGTTAAAGGACCAAGCGACGCCACCAACATGCGACTATACGTTAGAATTAGAAAATTTTGCCTATGATGCTGCAACCCAAGAATTTGTGGAAACTGACGCTCCGGCCGGTGCCTTAGCAACCCCCACTAATTTTGTTTTACATTTGTCTAAGGAACATTTCGATGCCTTAGTCCCTGATGGCAATCAAGTAGCAGCAGCATTAAAAGGACAACTCATTACAGAATTTGCCGAAGAAGCAACGGATGAAGCAAGCACCAAACGCCTAGCTTTATTGCACGATACCTATGATACGATGCCGATTCTTGATGCGATTCTTACTTATACACAACTGCAATTAAATTGGGTGGACGACCAACATTTAGTCATTCATGATCCACAACCACAAAAACAAAATCCTGCTCACCATCTTATTGGCTAAAAAATTTGCGTAAAAAACTCACAGGAGACAGTAGTGAAGATGCTGTCTCTTGTGAGTTTTTCTTTTTAACTAAATAAAGGGCGCTGCGGTAAAGTCAAGTAACTATAATCCGCAAAAACAACTCGAAGATGATTGTCACCTTTTTTTAAATCAAAAGTCGGCGCTGGCCGGTGTTTCAATAAAGCTTTCACCACGTGAACTTCTACATCTCGGAAGCGAGCCTGTAGTTCAACTAAAGGTAAATTATCTAAAGCTTGGGGGGGCAAATAAAAGACGAGGATGGTTTCAAAGTTTTGGTAGCTCTCATCGTTAATCTTAATTTCTAAAAAATGCCGAATATAATATTCATAGGCCGAGACCCCGTTATCTAGGGTGTAGCGGGGATCAATAATCCGGTAGTTCATCATTTGATTTTTCTGCTCGTTCAGCCATGGAAAGTAAGCTCGGGCATTTAAAGTCCCCCGCGTCACTGTCGTTTTATTTTCCGCCGTCTTGCGATCAATCGTCCGGGTAATGAAAAAGCGTGCTTGGGATTTATAGGTCGGCTGTTGATTTTCATTAAAATATTGAATACATTGCAGAAAATCTTCCGTAAAGTTGTACTCCACCATCGGCTCTTGTAAAATGCCTATCCCATTAGTCGTACTTAATTGGTGAATGGCTAACTGATCACGATACAACTGTTGAAATTTTAAATTAGCTGGATGTTCCCAATTCGTCGGATCATTAAACAAACGCGTTTTGATCGTCTGTTGCGGACTAGCCGCAAACTCCGTCACCTTTTCAACTTGTTGAACACCGGCAAATAATTCCCGCGGAAAAAGTTGGAAGTATTCTTTTGAGTAATACATAATCCAACAAGCAGTGAAAAGTAAGCCTTGGAAATAATGATCAAAGCCAGGCAAATGTTGACAGTCGATAAAAATATTGCCTAAATCATCTTTTAGCTTCGGCAAGCGCAACAATTCTTCTTGACTATTAAAGCTACGCTTGGCTAAGGTGCGCTCATTATTTTGCCGATATTCATCGTAGCTCCGCAAGTATCCATAAGCGCCATATTTTTTTTGAAAGCCATCACAATAATCTTCAATCAAATTACCAAAGCGTTGGAAAAGTGGCGCCTGGATAATTAAACGTTCCGTCAAGACGGCCTTTTCGATTTTATATTCAAAGTAACCTTCCTCACCTGCCAAAATAAAATGAACGTCACCAATAGGGAGCTCTTGATCGCCTTGATAAGCGTGGTAAAAATCGACAAAGTCTAAATCAGCTGGCAAGATCACTTGGACCTTTCGTTGTAGGATGCGTAATAAAGTTAAACTATCATAAAAGGCGCGGCGGAGACTAAAAGCGTCGAGTTTTTTCGAAACGTTTAAAACTAAAATTTCGTTATTCTTTTCCATAATCGGCACCTTCCCACTTTTTCTAATTATAATTTAATTATAGCTTATGTTCTTTTTAATAATCAAATAATTTAACTTTCGGCAGGAATCTGCTACACTTATTCATAGCAATGCTACCAAAAAGTTCCAGTCCTTAAAGGAGGAAACACCATGGGTTTAAAATTCCAACGAGAAGATAACCTCGATAAAATGCTAGAAGACTTCGCCGTTTTGCCAGCTGGTAAAATCCCGGAGACGCCAAAAAAAGATGACGATGCTTTAGCTAAAGCAATGGCCGCCTTTGATGCCAAAGAAAAAGCCAAAGAAGAAGGCAAAAAAAAAGAAACTAAATAAACAAAAAGCATCGCCCCTCTCTACAAAAGAAAAGGGCGATGCTTTTTAGTTAGTCCAAATAATTTTCTAAAGCTTGCCACGCTTCTGGCAAGCCTTCTTTCGTGACAGCAGAGAAAGTTAAAAATGTATCTTCAGGCTGTAAGTCCAGTGCTTTTTTTATTTTTTGCATTTGACTTTGTCGTTTACTCCGGGGAATTTTGTCCACTTTGGTCGCGACAATAATCACTGGTAATTGATAATATTTTAAAAACTGGTACATGGCCAAATCATCTTGCGTTGGCAGATGACGAAAATCAATTAAAGAGACCACCGCTTTTAAATTTTCTCGTTGCGTCAAGTATTCTTCAATCATCCTGCCCCATTTAGCTCGTTGTTCTTTCGACACTTTTGCATAGCCGTAACCTGGCACATCCACAAAATAAAAACTTTTTTCAATTAAATAAAAGTTTAAGGTTTGGGTTTTTCCCGGTTTGCTAGAGGTCCGTGCTAAATTTTTGCGTTTCAATAAGGTATTGATAAAACTAGATTTTCCCACGTTAGAACGACCAGCTAAAGCAATTTCTGGTAAACGATCGGTGGGATATTGTTTAGGTGCCACCGCACTAATGACAATCTCGGCTGAATGAACGTCCATCCACAATCCTCCTTTTACTTCTTGTACTTCTTAAAAAAATAAAGACGTTAGACCGCAGTGTACTGACAGTCCCACGTCCTTATTTTACTTCAACTACTTATTAGCCCGCCATTTTCTTGGCATCGTCTTCGTCAGCTAAAACCAATTCCGGCTTCGCTTTTTTTTCAGCGGCTTCTTTGGTAATAATTACTTTTTGAATCGTTGGATTACTTGGAATCTCAAACATCACATCTAACATGATATCTTCAATAATCGAGCGTAACCCTCGAGCGCCAGTGTTGCGCGCGATAGCTTTAGCAGCAATCGCTTTTAACGCCTCTTCGTCAAAAACTAATTCGGTATCGTCTAAAGAAAGTAATTTTTGGTATTGTTTCACTAAGGCATTTTTAGGTTCCGTTAAAATGCGGACTAAATCTTCCGTATTGAGCTTTTCTAAAGCCGCCATTACTGGCAAACGGCCAATAAACTCTGGAATCAAACCAAATTTCAACAAGTCTTCAGGGATGATTTGTTGCATTACTGATTTTTCTTCGTCAATTTTTTTATTATTGGTTCCAAAGCCAATAACTTTTTCCCCTAAACGATTTTTGACAATCCCTTCAATCCCATCAAAAGCACCACCGACGATAAATAAAATGTTAGCAGTATTGATTTGGATAAACTCTTGATGTGGATGCTTACGTCCGCCTTGTGGTGGTACGCTAGCCGTTGTTCCTTCTAAAATTTTCAAGAGGGCTTGTTGCACCCCTTCACCGGAAACATCCCGCGTAATGGAAACATTTTCGGATTTTTTAGCAATCTTATCGATTTCATCAATGTAAATAATCCCTTTTTCGGCACTATCCACATTGTAATCAGCTGCTTGCAAGAGTTTTAGCAGAATATTTTCCACATCTTCTCCCACGTAACCCGCTTCCGTTAAACTAGTGGCATCAGCAATGGCAAAAGGAACATTTAAGGTTTTAGCCAAAGTTTGGGCTAAGAAAGTTTTCCCAGAGCCAGTTGGCCCAATTAAACAAATATTACTTTTTTGTAGTTCAACGCCATCACTTTCACCAGCGTTTTGATTAATCCGTTTGTAGTGGTTATAAACGGCGACGGCTAATGCTTTTTTCGCTTGATCTTGACCAATGACATAATCGTTTAACACTTTTAAAATTTCTAATGGTTTTGGTACTTCCGTGAATTCCCGGACAGCTTCGTCTTGGAATTCTTCGTCGATAATCTCTTTGCAAAGGTCAATACATTCATTACAAATATATACACCGGGGCCGGCTACGATCTTGCGAACTTCTTCTTGTGGCTTCCCGCAAAAGGAACAACGAACGGTGCCATTATTGTTGTTACCATCGTACATAGGATACACCCCTTTTTCTCATAATTTACAAAAGTTCTTTTGCTATCATAGCATAGTTTTCTTGAAATAAAAAGCTTTTGCACTGAAGTAACAAGCGTTGTTCGTGGTGCCCACTGATTTTTCAGCGGGTAAAAAAGACCTGTAGGAAATTTCCTACAGGTCCAACTCACTTTTAGAAAATTATTCAGCTTCCTTAGCTGAATCCGTAATTAATTCTACGGCTTTTTTCATGACGATGTCATGTTTTAACATGCTTGGCGTCAAGACTTTACGTACTTGTTCTTCAGCCATGCTATATTGTTCAGCTAATTCTTTGATTTCGTTTTCGATTTCTTCTTCAGTTGCATCTAATTTTTCAGCTGCCGCAATCGCTTCAATGACTAAGTTGGTTTTCGTCCGTGTTTCGGCTTCGCCTTCAAATTGTTTATGCAAGTCTTCTTCAGTTGTATTAGTGATTTGGTAATACATTTCAGGAGAGATACCTTGACGTTGCATATTGTTTAAGAATTCGTCCATGGAACGGTGAACTTCATCGTGCACCATGACATGTGGTAATTCCACGATTTCAGCGTTTTCTACTGCTTGTTTGATAGCAGCTTCGTCTTTAGCTTCATCAGCAGCTTGAATCCGGCTTTCTTCTAATTCTTTGCGATATTTTGCTTTTAATTCGTCTAAAGTGTTTACTTCATCGTCCACATCTTTAGCAAATTCATCATCCAAAGCTGGTAATTCTTTAGCTTTTACTTCGTGAATTTTCACTTGGAAAGTCGCTTCTTGACCGGCTAAGTTTTCAGCATGGTATTCCGCAGGGAAAGTTACTTTAACTTCTACTTCTTCACCAGCTTTTTTACCAATTAATTGTTCTTCAAAGCCTGGAATAAAGGAACCAGAACCGATTTCAAGAGAGTGGTTTTCACCTTTACCACCTTCAAAAGGTTCATCCCCTAAGAAGCCTTCAAAGTCGATGACCACGGTGTCACCATTTTCAGCAGGTTCATCTTCTTTGATAGTTAATTCAGCAAGATTTTTTTGTTCTTGCTCAACACGTTTTTCCACGTCTTCATCAGTTACTTCACGATTTTGTTTTTCCACCGTTAAGTTTTTGTATTCCCCAAGTTTTACTTCAGGTTTTACGGTAACGTGCGCTTTAATTACCCAGTCAGCGCCTTTTTCCATTTTGTCAACGTCGATTTGTGGTTGAGCCACAGGATCGATAGCTGATTCTACCACCGCTGCTTCATAAGCGGCTGGTAATAAATCATTTAAAGTATCTTCGTATAAGGCTTCTTCGCCGTACATGCGGTTAAATACTTGCCGTGAAACTTTTCCTTTTCTGAAACCAGGAACGTTTAAGTTCTTTTTCACACGGTTAAAAGTTTTTGTTAATCCAGTTTGGATTTTTTCTTGTTCAATGGTAAATGTTAAAATGCCCTCGTTTGTGGCAGTTTTTTCCCAATTGACTGTCATTTGATTCCCTCCGTAATTGTTATTCCGCGCAAAACTGCGCGCTTACATACCCTTAAATATTACACGAAAGGATGGGAATTGTAAACCACCAGCTAAGGGAAATCGCAATTTTACTGTCTCTTTCCAAAATAAAAAAACTAGCCCCCCATAGGAGCTAGTTCTAGTGAACTGTAAAGGCTGACAAATCATTTTTTAGTTCTTCTTGCACACAACTAAGCGCTAATAGTTCTTGCTGTTCTTCTTTAGTTTGGCGCCCTAAATACTCAGGACTGTAGTTAGCAATATATGCTCGGACCCAATTACGAGGATTTTGAATATATTCTTCTGGAAAAGGATACAACAGTGCGTATCCTAAGCGAATTTCCTCCAACAAATTACTTTCTAAAATTGGATCAATCGTCCCAATTTCGGTTTCTAAAATCAAAATTAATTTTTCGAAAAGTTCTGAGGTAGCAATGGGGTGTAAATCTTTCAACCAGACAGTGCGCTTATTTTGATTGCGGTATAAAATTTCAACTTTTTGTTGTAAATGTAAATTAGCTAATTCTTCCAAGAGCAAAGCTTTCACCAAGTAATGCACTTTCTCTTCTAGAAAAAGAATCCGGCAAGCTGTCAAAAATTCTTCTTGTGGTAATTGGGAGCTCAGCTTAGCTAGTTCCAATTGTTCTAAATAGTCCTGCTCTCTCATGGCTAAAAATTTTTCTTTTAAAGCTGCTGTTTCTTCTTGGGCCAATTGTTGGAAGACTAACTCTCTTTGCCGAATAATCTTTTTATAATTGGCAAATTTTTTAACGGCTGGCCCCACAGCGGTTAAAAGTTTTTCATTGACTAAACGGTGGGCTACTAAAAATTGATTAGCACTTAACAAACATTGCAGATAAACACTGAAAAAATCATTGCCCTGTAAGTAATGTCGTTCAAATTCTTGCGCGTAGTGTAGGGCTTTTTCACCATCCCCCACTTCTAGCAACGTAGTAGTTAATAGAAAATTGAGGGAAAAATCTTTTTTTAGGGTGTAGCAGGCTTCGAAGTATTCAGCTGCTTGTGCTAAATCCCCCGCTTCTAGGGCGGCTTGGCCCATTTCAAAATAGCGTTGGCGGTTCATGGGAAATTGAATTTCAGTCATGTCCCTCTCCTTCTCTCATTTTATTTTCATCTTTAACTTTATTTTATCATAATTATTTTTGAATTTCCAAAAGAAAATTAAAAAGATAAGCTAAACACTTTTCAGGTTCAGCTTATCTTTCATTGTGGAATTATTCAGAAATTAAATCGTAGATCTCCATTGCCACTAAATCAATGTTGTCAAATTGATAACTTTGATGTGTGTCTGATTCAGTTAATTCAAACGTGTTAGTGGTGCTGTCGTAAGTCACTAAGCATTTTTCCACACCCTCTTTTTCAAAACGACGAACTTGAACTTCGCTATCTTGCGCTTCAGTCATCGCTTCTAGGCGTTTAATAATGGCAACTAGTTGTGAATGCATGGTCTTGCCCCCTTTAATCATTTCTCGTTTATTGTATCAGAGAAAAGCGGACTTTGCAGTAAAAATAATCACATCTTGACTTATTTTTTAGAAACAGGAGCAATCCCTTCAGGCCAGTATAATTTAATTAAACTTTGTGTCCCATCATTTCCATAGCCTTCATTTTCTAGTTTTTCATATAAAGCTTCAGCTTGGGCCGTTGCAGGTAAGTCCAAGCCCAGCTTCTTTGCTTCTTCAAGGGCAATCTTTAAGTCTTTAACAAAATGCTTCACGAAAAAGCCTGGGGTATAGTCTCCTTGTAAAATGCGCGGCGCATAATTACTTAAGGACCAGTTGGCTGCGCTCCCGCCACCGACTGTTGCTAAAACTTTTTCTACATCAAGTCCTGCCGCATTAGCGTAAACTAACAGTTCAGTCATGCCGGTCATGGTTCCGGCGATCATGATTTGATTCGCCATCTTAGTGTGTTGACCGCTACCAGCAACACCTTGATAATTGATGGTTTTCCCGAAGACGGCAAATTCTTTTTGCAAAGCAGCATAGTCTTCTTCTATGCCCCCTACCATAATCGTTAATGTTCCTTTTTGTGCGCCTAAATCGCCACCAGAAACAGGAGCATCTAAAACATGAGCAAAGCGCTCAACGCCTTTAACAAAAATCTTTTGCGCTAAACTTGGTGTACTGGTGGTTAAGTCCACCAAGTACTTACCCGCTACATCACCTTGGAAAATACCGTGAGAACCAAAATAGACTTCTTCTACGTCTTGTGGGAAACCCACCATGGTGAAAATAATCTCACTAGCGTTGGCCACTTCTGTTGGCGTTGCGCAACCTTTTGCACCGATTGCCAAATAAGGAGCAGCTTTTGCTTGCGTCCGATTATAAACAAAAACTTCATATCCGTGTTTTAAAAAATGTTTCACGATGGAACCACCCATTACTCCTAAACCAATAAAACCAATTTTTTTCATTTTATTTTCCCCTTTTCTTTTTTTGACAAAGTATTTAAAAGAGACAAAGGCTATTGGCCTTTGTCTACATGATGAACCTTCACTTTTCGTTTTAAAATTTTTGGT
The DNA here is from genome assembly GCF_005405245.1 of Enterococcus nangangensis. Taxonomy (GTDB): domain Bacteria; phylum Bacillota; class Bacilli; order Lactobacillales; family Enterococcaceae; genus Enterococcus_J; species Enterococcus_J nangangensis. Next base: position 33,794 of record NZ_BJDR01000020.1, read on the forward strand.
CGTTTTAAGCGTTTCAGTTCTTTTTTGCTTTCTAAGTGGGCCTGTACTTCAAAATAATCTCCGGCAGCCTGATAAAAGTCCAAAATATCTGCCACAAATTTTTCTGCCGACATGGGATAAAGTTTGGCTTGTAAAATCGCTAAATCGCGCGGGACTGCTGCCTGGTAGTATTGCAAAAAGGTTGCGGCAAAATCTTGAGGTTCAGCAAAAGTTTGTCCTAAAGACGGATGGTCAAATAAACCATCAATGTACTCATTGCCACACACCACACAAGGCGTCTCACTAGCCATGGCTTCTGTATAGGTTAACCCTTGTGACTCCGAGGTAGAACAAGAAACGAAGTAGTCTGCCATATGATAGTAAAGCGGAACATCATCATTATGCACTTCCCCCACAAACGTCACATGGTCTGTCAAATTTAATTCAGCAGTCAAAGCTTCTAGCTCTTCACGATAAGGGCCTTTACCTGCTACGACTAAATGTACTTGAGAAATTTCTGCAACAATTGCAGGTAACCCATGGAGTACTTCATGAATATTTTTTTCATAAGAAAGGCGGGACAAGGAAAGTAAAATTACTTGCCCTTGATCCAAGTGCAAACTCTCTTTTAAAGCTTGAATTTTTTTGGGATCTTTGACTTCTGGACGAGAAAATTTCGTCAAATTAATCCCCGTAGGAATAATTTGCATGGGAACATTCACGCCATATTTGTGCAAAGTATCCACAACACGCATGGAAGGACAAACAATTCCGGCTAAATGCTTGGAGAAAAACTTAGAAAGCATCCGGACATGACTAGGACGAATCAATTTGCCATTAGCGATGTAGTGAAGATAATCTTCATACATGGTGTGATACGTATGGACACATGGAATCTTCAGTTGTCGAGCTACCATTTTTCCTAGCATTCCAGCGCCAAATTCGGTCTGAGTATGAATCAAATCTAGCTCTAGTTCTTTTGCCACCAAATAAGCATAAAGCATTCCCCGCACAATAATTCGCCGATCTTTAAAAGAGACGAACGGAACACTAGGCATGCGAATAATATTTTTTTCGAATTTTTTGGCATTAGGATCGGTGGTGGTAAAAATATAAACTTCGTGTCCTTCTGCCTCCAAAGCTTCTTTTAAGGTTTTCATGGAGGTTGCTACCCCACTAACTTGGGGAAAATATGAATCTGAAAACAAACCAACTTTCATGTCTTATCTTTTCCTCCTAAGCGCCACTGTTATTCTGCTAAAACTTTTTCGTAAACTGCTTTTAATTGTGCGCCAATATTGGCAATACTACGTTCTTTTGCTACTTGATATCCAGCTTCTTTTAAACTAGGTACTTCCTGATGCGTAATTTTTTCAATGAGTTCCATAAAGCCTAGATTATCTTTTGCCATATAGCAATTGACCCCATTCTTTAACCAACCCTCATAAACGGGGATATCCCGCACCAAAACATTTTGGTGGCTAGCTAAAGCTTCTAAGACGACGATTCCTTCTGTCTCTTCATGGGAAGGGAAGAAAAATAAGTCCGCCGCAGCATACGCGCCTTCTAAAACTTCTCCTTTAATGTAACCAGGGAAAATAACATTATCTGGATGATCCTCTTTCACAATTTGTCGTACGTTGCGGGGAATTGCATACATGGGAATATCCCCAAACCAAATAAAAGTATAGTCAGGCATTTCTTTAGCTATTTCGACAAATTCAACAATTCCTTTACGTTCAAAAAATAAACCTACACACATCACTACTTTTTGTTCTGGCGTAATTTTAAAATGTTCATAAAAAGCTGCTTCTTTTTCAGCGTTGGGAGCAAAACGATTCAAGTCAATACCATTAGAAATCGCATCAATCGGTACCGTCAAACCATAACCTTCTAGTAATCTTTTCGAATATGGTGTGGGGGTAATAATGTGATCAGCTTTTTCGTACAAGCTAATCAAATAGCGCCGAACGATGGGGGAAACCGTATTGGAACCCACAAAAGAATTGCGGAAATCTTCTTCTGTCGAGTGGGCATGATAAATGACTTTTTTGCCAGCTTTTTGGGCTTTATGTACCGCATTATGGCTGTTAATGCCATACGTGTTGATATGCAAAATATCGTAGTCTTCGCATTTGGGATCCGTTGTGTATTCGACACCTACTTCTTGTAAAGCGCGCTTTTGGTGCAACAACGCCCGACCGATACCTGATTTTTCTAAGACCTTTTCGCCTTCAAAATAAAGTAAAACTTTCAAATCCAGTCCTCCTAAAATAACTATTTCAATTATAGCATACCTCGTAAAAAAAGCGCCGCTCCCGCTTAAATTTAACTGAAACTAAAAGAGTGCATTTTCTTTAATAGCTAAAAACAGGAGGGCTCTTCAGCCCTCACTGCTCTGTTTATCGCAATTGTTCTTCTGTAATTTCCCCAAGGAATTTGTCGATTGCTTGAATCGTATCTTGTAATGCTCCATCTTCAAATGGAGATACTAAGTTACCCGTAGTTAAAATTTCTAAGAAGGTTTGGGAGCCTCCAACTTTACAGATGCGCAAGTAATCTTCCCAAGCTTTTGGATCTTGGTCGACGATAAATTTTTTCCAAAATTGGAAGGCACAAACTTGGGCCAAAGTATAGTCAATATAATAAAATGGTGCTTCAAAAATATGCCCTTGACGGAACCAATAAATTCCGCGATCTAAATCTGGCGAATCCCCATAATCTTTAAAAGGATTGTATTGTTTTTCTAGCTTCCGCCAGCAATCTTTCCGTTCTTTAGGTGTCCATTGCGGATTTTCATAGATTGCTTGTTGAAAATGATCCACTAACACTCCATAGGGTAAGAAAGAAAGTGCCCCAAATAAATGAGCAAATTTATACTTCATCGTTTCATCTTTAAAGAAATGTTCCATGTAAGGCCAAGTGATGAATTCCATACTCATAGAATGAATTTCTGCAGCTTCGTTATTGGGGAAAATTAGTTCTGGTTCTTCAATCCACTGTGATTGATAACATTGAAAAGCATGCCCGGCTTCGTGTGTTAAAACATCTACATCGCCAGAAGTCCCATTAAAGTTAGCGAAAATAAACGGGGACTTGTAGTCGCTTAAGAAAGTGCAGTAACCGCCAGATTGTTTTCCGGATTTACTTAACAAGTCTAATAAGTCGTGTTCCACCATGTAATCGAAAAATTCTCCTGTTTCTGGTGAAAGTTCATGATACATTTTTTGCGCAGCCGCAACTAGTTCTACTGGCGTTCCTTTAGGTGTAGCATTTCCATTAGGATAAATCAATGGCAAGTCATAAGCTTTAAGCTCTGTTAAACCTAAACGCTCTTGTTGGCGACCATAACTTTTTTCTACGACCGGCACAACATCCGTTAAAATATTTTGGCGATAGGTTTCCACCATCTTGCGGTCATAGCCCCAACGATTCATATTTACGTAAGCATATTCTACGTAATCTTTAAATCCTAACTCGTGAGCTAGCGTTGTCCGCGTCTTAACCATTTCATCATAAATTCGGTCAAACTCGGCTTCGTTTTCCACGAAAAAGGCGGTGACTTTATCAGCAGCTGCTTTACGCACTGTGCGGTCTTGACTTTGGGTGAAAGGTCGCAGTTGACTTAACGTATACGTTTTTCCTTCGTAGTCAATTTGGGCGGAAGCCACTAAGTTAGCATATTCACTAGTTAATTGATTTTCTTTTTGCATTAAAGGGATTGCGCTCTCTTTGAATAACGCCACCCGTCCTTCAGCGATTAAAAAAAGAGTTTCTGGAAATACTTCTTCTAATGCAGTGCGATACTTACTTGCTAAAAGCGCTTGATAAAATTTAGCATCTAAAGATTCAAAGTAAGGACCATATTCATTCCAGTAATCATCTTCTGCCGTATAAAAAGCATCTTTAGTGTCTACCGAATGACGAATTAATGCCAAGTTTAGCATGGTATCTACACGTTTGCGTAAGTCATTCAAATGATGAACTGCTTGAATTGCTCCTTCATTACTTGTTGCCGTCGTTAATTCTTTCAAACCGCTATTAAAATCTTTTTCATACTGTCCGTAATCGGGACGTTCATAAGGGTACTCACTAAATTTCATTTCACCAAATCCTTTCTTCTGCTATCAGGATACCATATAATTTCTAAAAACCAAAAAGACCACTGTAACTTTCCTTAAAAGAAAAAACAGCGCAAAACTAATCGAGTAGGAGGTAGACGATTATTTCGCCTACCGACCTCTCACACCACCGTACGTACGGTTCCGTATACGGCG
>NZ_BJDR01000021.1 GCF_005405245.1 Enterococcus nangangensis
TAATACCTATTTTATTGCATGAAAAAAGGAGTGGATTTCTCCACTCCATAAAAGTCTAACTTTTTGGGGTCACTACATTAGCTGTTGTCATTTGGCATTTTGCTTATTAATCAAAATAAAATAATTCTTCAAACTTTTTATCAAGGGCTAAGCACAATAAAAAAGATAACTTAGCGGATGGATAAAACTCTTCATTTTCGATATTGGAAATAGTTTGGCGGGATACCCCAACAATTTCTGCCAACTGTGTTTGACTAAGATTTTTTTGGAGGCGACTAAGTTTCATTGTATTATGGAGAACTAAAGCATCCTTTTTAGTCATCGCAACAGCCCTACTAGAAACGTAACAAAGAAAAAGCCTGAAGCGATTAAAAATAAGAGGCTACTAATCATGTAGAAATTTTTCCATGAGATGAGGGGCACCTTTTTGTCTTTTGCCGAATTAGTCCGAGCATACTGGGCAAATAAATAAGCCCCAATTCCACCTAACAGTAAAGCTAATTCTTCTTGGAAAGAATGATGGGTAAAAAGTTTAACCCCAATCAGCATTAGTAACGTAAAGAGGAGAAACGCGCCAACTGTGCCAGTGGCAAAGTCACTAACGGAACGTTTGTATTCATCCTTTTTTTCTTTTTGTGCTTTAGCTAAAATTTCATTTGTATTCATTGGCTGCGCCTTCTTTTTTTGCTTTTATTGTAAAGTTTTTTTAACATCGTGTCAAGAAAACTTGGCAACAATCATCAAAAAAACACCATGACATTTCTCTAGTCAGCACTTGCTGCCAAAGAAAGTCATGGTGTTTTTTTTATTTGTTGCGTAAAGCTCTTAAGGCGTTTAAGACAGCTAGCAAGGTCACACCCACATCAGCAAAGACGGCTAAGGCCATGGAAGCAATCCCTAAAGCACCTAAAGTTAAGACGATAAATTTAATTCCTAGGGCAAAGATAATATTTTCTTTGACGATGAGTAAGGTCTTTTTAGCGATGGTGACAGCTTGGGGTAATTTTTCCAAATTATCATCCATAATTACCACATCACTGGCTTCGATGGCGGCGTCACTTCCTAAAGCCCCCATGGAAATACCCACATCAGCGCGGGCTAAGACCGGTGCATCGTTCATACCATCCCCCACAAAAGCTACGGGAGCAGTGGCCACATGTAACGCTTCTTCTAAATGCTGAACTTTATCCTGAGGTAAAAGCTCACCATACACTTCATCTAAGTGGAGCTTGCCACCAATACTTTTCGCAACTTTTTGACTATCGCCACTTAATAAGACGGTTTTAACGCGGTTGTTTTTCTTTAAGTCAGTTAAAGCTGTCGCGGCTTCGTCTTTTAATTCATCTTGAATGACTAGTGTGCCGAGATAATCAGTACCTAAAGCCACATGCACTAAGGTGGCAGCTGGGAAATCCATGGCAGGTAATACAAGACCAGCTTCTTTCATTAATTTGTCGTTGCCGACACGGACTGTTTGCTGGTTCCAAGTTCCCACAAGACCATAGCCACTTTTTTCTTGCAAGTCGCTCACTGGTAACAGTGTTTCTTGATTTTTGGCCAAGATAACTTTGGCAATGGGATGGGGAGAATCTTGTTCAAGACTGGCGGCCAATTGTAAAACTTTGGCAGGCTCGTCTGCATTTAAGACGTCAGTTAAAACGAAATTGCCTTTGGTTAGTGTACCAGTTTTATCAAAGATAAAGGTTTGGGCTTGGGCTAATTTTTCTAAGTAAGTACTTCCTTTAATTAGAATCCCTTTTTTACTAGCACCCCCAAGACCAGCAAAGAAACTCAGGGGCACGGAAATGACTAAAGCGCACGGACAAGAGATGACTAAAAAGGTTAACGCGCGGTAAATCCACGGTTGGAAAGCACTTTGGGTGATTAAAGGCATCCCAACACCTAAGAAAGCAGCAGCTAAAACAACGACTGGCGTGTAGTAACGGGCAAAACGGGTAATAAATTGTTCCGCCGGTGCTTTTTTACTGGTGGCATTTTCTACTAAAGCTAAAATCTGTGCGGCGGTGGAGTTGTCAGCATCTTTAGTAACTTTTAAAGTAACACTTTGACTGGTGTTGATCATGCCGCTGAGTAAGGTGGCACCTACTGTATAATGTTTAGGCACGGCTTCCCCAGTTAAGGCAGAAGTGTCAAAGTAAGAGTCGCCAACAGTAACGGTACCGTCTAAAGGAACTTTTTCACCGGGCTTGACGCGCACCAATTCTCCTAGCTGTACTTCCCTAGGATCCACGGTGAGATCTTGACCATCACGTATGACGCGGGCAAAGTCAGGGCGTAAGTTTAAAGCTTCTTGAATGGCTTTACGGGAGCTTTCTACGGCACGATCTTGGAAATATTCACCTAATTGGTAGAAAAGCATCACCGCTACCGCTTCGGGAAATTCTTGAATTGCTAAGGCACCAATTGTGGCGACGGTCATTAAGAAGTTCTCATCAAAAACGAGACCCGCGGCTAAATTTTGCACGGCTTTTTTAACGACGGGGAAACCCACTGCTAAGTAAAGGGCCACATAAATCAGAATAGTAGGTAAAAGGGGTAAGGTGACAAAGTGCATCACCACCAGTCCAATGAAAACACCAGCAATAATTTTTAAAATGGTGTTACCTTCTGCTTCTGCCGGAGTGGTAATTTTCTTTTTTTCTTTTTCCAAGGTAACGTCTGGTTCGATTTTACTTAAGGTGGTGCGAATTTCTTCTTCCACTTGTGCACTAGCTTTAGGCGCACAGGTATAGCACAACTCAGTCGTTAAAAAGTTTACTTGAACATTTTCTGTTGCGGGAATTTTTTTCACTGCGTCTTCAATTTTAGTTGCACAGTGAGCGCAGTCTAAACCGCGTAAATAATATTTTTGTTCCATCGCCTAAGCACTCCTTTAACACATGAATTATCTTTCATGAATATTATATATGATTGAACAATCATATGTCAAGGGAACATCGTTCTTTTAAATAAATATTTTTAAGTTTCAAAGCGCTTTACTTTTAAAATAAAAAAACCACCACACACGCTGTGGGGTGGGCTGATTTTTCCCCAAGCTTAAGCAAAAGCGGCAGGATATTTGACCATCGTTGCTTCAGTTAAAGTGAAGGGTTGGAAAGCTTTCACCATGAAATTTTCGTTAGGTACTGGAAAAGGCGATGTGATGTTGTAAGCTAGCGCTTTTTGGTAACCAAATTTAGGATAATAAGCAGCGTGACCTAAGACGATGCTACAAGTAAAACCTTGAGCTTTTAAAATTTGGTGCCCGCGAGTAATTAATTGCCCGCCAATCCCTAAATTTTGATAGGTGGGTTCTACGGCTAAGGGGGCTAGCCCACAAGCCTTTAAATGCGCAACCGTCACTTTAGAAAACATAATGTGCCCGACGATTTTGCCATTTATTTCGGCTACCAGACAAGTTTCAGGCAGTGCGACGTTAGTTTGCCGCAAACGCTCCACTAAGTTTTGTTCATCGCCGTCACTATGAGGAGCATGGGCAAAGGCCCGACTGACCAATTGCCGAATTGCCGGATAATCTTGCGGGGTTTCTGGGCGTAAAATAATTTCCATGAATTCTCCTTTTGAACGTGGTATGATAAGACATTATAACATAAGAGTAGGTGGCGCTAATGGCTGAAAGTGAAGCAGCAATTTTTACCAATATGTGCATGATTGAAAATGAATACGGCGAGGTTTTAGTAGAAGATCGCCAGAAAAAAGATTGGCCAGGACTAACATTTCCTGGCGGACACGTGGAATTAGGGGAGTCTTTTGTGGAAGCCTGTCAACGGGAAGTCTGGGAAGAGACGGGGTTGACGGTGACGAATTTACATTTGTGTGGCGTGAAGCAATTCCAAACGCGCGCTAAAGAGCGGTACGTCATTTTCTTTTACCGGACGAAACATTTTTCCGGCAAACTCCAAGCTTCTGCTGAAGGCCCTGTCTATTGGTTACCTAAAGGACAATTGAAAAAGCAAAAAGTAGCCCCAGACTTTTTGGAAATGGTGCAGGTGATGGAAGACGAAAATTTAAGTGAATTCTTTTATCAACAGGCCGCGGGCGACTGGGAGATTGAATTGCGATGAATACGGCGGAAATGGAAGCTTATTTGCGTAATGACCCGACGATGATGCGCTTGTTAAAAATTATCGCCACCTTACCCTTAAAGGATTGTTGGTTGTGCGCCGGTACAATCCGCAATTTTTTGTGGAACACCTTAAGTGGGCAACCAGCATGGCAAGCACAAAAGGATGTGGACGTAGTTTGTTTTGATCCCGCGCTTCCTTATGAAGAGACGGAGAAGTGGAGTGCCACGTTGCGGAAAACGTATTCTGAGTTTCATTGGGAAGTAAAAAATGAAGTCTATATGCACCAACATAATCCCCAAACCTTACCTTATGCTAGCAGTTGTGATGCCATTGCCAAATTTCCAGAAACCGTCACGGCCATTGCCTGTCGCTTAAATGCCGCGGGTCAACTAGAAATTTTTGCGCCTTACGGGTTGAATGATTTGGCGAATTTTGTGTTACGCCCCACACCACATGCTAAAGAAAATCCGCAACGCCTAGCAATCTTTTATCGGCGGGTTGCTAAAAAAAATTGGACGACGCTGTGGCCCCAATTGCGTTATGCTGAAAACTAAAATTTTATGAATAAAGAGGTCTTTTATGTCTGCTTATATTTATCCGATTAAAATGGCGCTAGTCATTTTTCCTTTTTTAGCCTTGTTGCTGAGTTTTCCTTTATTTATTAAAGAGTACCGCAAGTACGGCTCCTTTCCAGTGATTAAAGGGGTGCTCATTTATTCGTTTATTTTCTATTTGTTGACCGCCTTTTTCCTCACGATGTTGCCGCTACCTTCAAAAGAGGTGGTAGCCCAAATGACTTCGCCGCGGATTCAGCTAATTCCTTTTGCCAATGTGCAGGCCTTTTTGCGGGATACATTTTTAAATTGGCGGGAGCCCAGCACCTATTTACCAGCTATGAAGCAAAGCGTTTTTTTAGAGCCGCTTTTTAACATCTTTTTGACCATTCCTTTTGGGATTTATTTGCGCTATTATTTCCGTTGTTCCTTGAAAAAAACGGTGCTCTTGAGTTTTTGTTTATCCCTTTTCTTTGAAGTAACGCAATTTACTGGACTGTACTTTATTTATCCTCGACCTTATCGTCTAGCCGACGTGAATGATTTAATCAACAATACGTTAGGGGGACTCATTGGTTTTGCCCTCGCTCCTTTGCTGGCTAAAATTTTGCCAACGCGCCAAGAAATTGATGAGCTCTCTTATCATAAAGGGCAAACGGTCTCCTTTTTACGACGGGTTGTGGCCTTTCTTTTAGACTGGGGCGTTATTTGGGGATTCCGCATTGTTTTTAACCCGCTCTACACTAAAGCTAGTCCCTACATGTGGCTAGTGGAGATTCTCGTCTACTTTTGCCTCATTCCAGCCATCAATAATGGTCAAACTTTTGGCAAAGCCATCGTACGGATCCGCGTAGTAACTTTAGCTGATGAAAGAGTAGGATTTTTCCGCATGACGGCGCGCTATTTATTGCTTTACGGGGTTACAAACGGCTTACTCGCTCTTGCTGGCTACTTCAATGAAGCCTTCACTACCGCCAACACCCCTAATGCTAACGCAGAAAGTATTCTGCCGTTACTGATTTACAGTGTACTTTTCAGTGGTTTAGTCTTAGTGCAAGGCGCTATCTTATTAATAGGTCTTTTAATGAAACGTCTCCTGTATTATGAAAGCATCAGCAAAACAAAAGAGATTAGTACGATTATTAAAAAATAAATAAAAAAAGAAACCCTGTTCTCTTGGCACCAGCTGACCTGGCTAGTGTTGTCGAGGGAACGGGTTTCTTTTTTTGTTAAGTAATATTTTTTTATTCGCGGCACAAATGGTGGCTTTCAATATGATACACCGTCAGTTCTTCAGCGTCTAAACCTTCAAAGTGGTGGGCAATTTCTAAGACGCCAACCGGTAAGTGGTATAAAAGCTGCCGAATGCTCCGGGCATTTTCCGCATCTAAGGCAGCGGTAATTTCATCGGCGAAAATAAAGGGCCGTTGTCGCAATAAAGCGCGGGCAATTTCTAAACGTTGTTTTTGACCGACCGATAAGTTGTCCCCGTGTTCAGTTAATCCGTAGTCTAAAGGATTTGCCCCAAAGCTGTGTTCTAAATGGACAGCCGCTAACACCTTGAGTAATTCCTCATCTGGATAATTTTCCGCACCTAAAGTTAGATTAAAACGGATGGATTGTTGGAATAAAAAAGGACTCTGATGAATGGTGGCAATCTGCGCTTGGGCATTAGCTAAAGACACTGGACCGCGGGGCCCACTGAAGGATAAGGTGCCAGCTAATAACTTTTGCCAACCAGCTAGTGTTTGTAACAAAGTACTCTTCCCTAAACCTGAGGCACCAGTGAGTAAAATCTTTTTTTGCGGCGTCAGCGCTAAGTCAACATCGGTAAGTAATGGTGTGGCCCAATCATAGCCTAGGGTTGCTTCAGCTAAAGTGATGGTAGTTAAGGGCTCGTTAAGTACATCAGGTGTTTTTTCGGGTACAACGGGAGTCGTTAAGGCTTTTAAAAGTTCTTGCCGTTTGGCTTTAGTGGTATTGATTTGATTGATAATTTGCGCACAGCCGACAAAAGGTGTGTTGATGCGGTCAGCTGCCAACATGATGGCCACTAATTTAGCTGCTGTAAAGTGGGGATTTACAGTAATCATGATTAAGCCAATAAAAAGCGGAAAGACCAGACCAAAGATCATGGCAACATTGGTGCCTAAATTTACCAGTAGACTCGCTTTCGTTAATTGAAATTTAGCATCTTCCCGCGTGCTTAAAGCTTCATCGTGCATCACGCGATACGGGGCCGTTGCTTGATAACTTTTTAAAGTAAAAAAGCCGGCGATTTGATCTTTTAAAATGCCTAAGTAATGCGCGTTTTGCTGCGTGAAATTCGCACCTTTCGCGCCTAAATATTTTTTGAAAAACAAACTAGGCAACATCCCTAAAGCGGATAAAACGATAAAAACGAGAGCAACGAGGGGATTGAGGGACAAGGCGTAAATTAAAGAAACCAGACCGAGACTAAAGTAAGAAAAGACATCCACCCACGGACCAAAATAATTTTCTTGCAAAAAATCTACATCATTGGTTAGACTCGCTAAAATATCCCCTTCACTTAATTGTTGTTGCAAACCAAATTGCAAAAGTTTCTTTTTGACGAAAAGATTAATTTGCTGGGTATAGCGAGCTTTGGCGATGCTAGCTACCACCCGCCCGACTTGGGTTAATGTATAAAAAATAAAATAACCTAAACAAAATTGCCAAATACTCCTAAAACTACTTTGGAGAGTAAAGGAAGCAGTGTGGGCGATAAGGTAAGAGACGACAATGCCTTCAAAAGCGGCAGCGCCTAACCCTAACGCTAAGGCGAGATAAGTCCGTAAACGGACGGCTTTAAAAATAACTTTCATAAAAAATTCCTCCTTCTTGTTGTGCACAAGGAGAGTATAGCTTGTCGCAGCTAGAATTTTGTGCTAAGGTGACTAAAATGACAGGAGGAAGCATAATGTTAGGACCGCTAATAAAAAAATATCGAAAAGGACAAAATCTCAGTCAAAAAGAACTATACACCGGCATCATTGGCGAACGCCAAGCCATTCGTTTTGAACAAGGCACCGCGGATTTAAAAGCCACCGACTTTCTGACGATTATGACCCGTTTAGAATTGGACCTCGAAACAATTTTACTAGCATTAGCTCCGGAAAATCCCCAGTGGCAGGCCCAATTAGCCTACGAAAATTTAGTGCAAAATGCCCACGAAAAAGACGAGTCTTGGCTGACTTTTTATCAACGCTATCGTCAGCGTCCAGAAAAGTATCTACGGCGCCTGGCTATTACGGCTAAAAAGAATTACTGGGTGGATAGCGATTTAACCAGCGATGAATTGGCGGAAATTCGCGACTTCTATCAAAAGCTAACGCAACCTACTATGCAACAAATGAATTATTTACAAACATTGGTGAGTCTGGAAAACAGTCTTGATCCATGGAGTCTCTTTTTGAAAAATGAAAAGTTTTTACTAAGGTTTAAAGCGCACCCAGCTTTTACGGCCCGTTATCGTGATTTATGCGTGAGTTTTTTTTATTTGTTGCTCTTTAACCGGCAGCCTGACCAAGCTGCAGCATGTCATGAGCGTCTTTTGGCCCAACACTTTAGCGAAAATCTAGAGCAAGAGCTGATGAACAAAGTCCGCACACAGTATTTAAAAATTGTGCGCCAAGAGCCGCAAGCTGAAGCGGATTTGTATCAATTATTGGGCGTAATGCGCCAACTAGCTTTACCTAGGGGCGATCGACTGTGTGATGCCATCATTGACAATACGCGCCATATTCTACAAAATTATGGCTTACATCACGGCTACACGGAAAGAGAGATTGGTGCTATCTTGCGTTTTGCCCTCCAGACGGAGAAAGTCGCTAAAAAAGATATGGTAGCTTACTTAAAACAAATTCCCGACCTTTACGAAACTTTCGTCAAAGTCGGGAAGCCTTTAGCTTATTATTTAGATAAATATTAAAAGTACAACAAGAAAATAATAATCAAATAGCAGAAGTTAAGCACTGCCTCAGCCTTTAAGAAGTGCCGTTGGCGGAAAGCAAAGTAGGTTCCCACCAGGATACCGGCAATGGCTACAATTACTTGCCAAAAGGCGAAGAGCTCACCAGAAAAATAAATCAAGCCGCCAATGTTCAAGAGGCTCGCCAATAAGAAGGCCGCGATAAAAATCTTTTTACGATTGATTTGTGAAACGTGGGCTTGTTGAAAGACGGTTAAGGTTAAAGCCATGAGAAAAGCCGGCACCAAAGCTTGAAATTGTTTGCTTTGAAAATAAAGGGGCGGCTTCATTAAGAACAACAAGTTTAAAACAAAACCTTTAAAAAAAGGATTCAACAAAGTGTAGTAAGGAGAATCCAAATAAAAATATTGGCGGGAATTCGCCAACGTTTGGAAAAGTTCGTAGGCGAATAACATCAAAGCAAATTGCCAATGAGTTTGACTGGCAAAAAGGATAATCAAGACGCTACAAATTAAAATTTTAATGGCATAAGCCGCAGCCGGAAATCTTTTTTGCTTACGGTATTGGGTGCGGACGGCCATTTCGCTAAAGTTCGTGACGAGCAAATAACCAATTAAAAGCAATGCTCCCTGCCAATTTTTACCAGAGTCTTGATGGTACAATAAGATACCCGGTAATACACTGAGTAACGTTTGTAAAAAGATAACGCCTAATAAGTACAAAAAACTATTGGCGTTACTGGAAGCCTGCGGGAGGCTAGGTGTATTTTCTTTCATATTGTTCTCCATCTCTTTTAAGATACTACTTTACATGGTAAAGATTTTTCAAAATGCCGTCAATACTTTTTCCGGGAGAAAAAAAGAATTTCAAGGAAAAACAAGTAATTTTCATCATTATCTGCTATACTGCATACGTTACAAAGTTCCCGAAAGGATGCATCTCATGTAGCTGCCTTGTAACCGAAAATAATTAGGGGGAATCTCAATATGTCAGAAAGAAAATTATTTACTTCAGAATCCGTTTCTGAAGGGCATCCTGATAAAATTGCCGATCAAATTAGTGACGCAGTCTTAGATGCCATTTTAGCAAAGGATCCTTTTGCCCGGGTGGCTTGCGAAACATCGGTGACAACCGGTCTCGTTTTAGTTTTCGGGGAAATATCCACCCATGCTTATGTGGATATTCAAAAAGTGGTGCGGGACACCATCAAAGAAATCGGCTATACGCGGGCTAAATACGGTTTTGACGGCGATACTGTCGCAGTCTTATCCGCCATTGACGAACAATCCGCCGATATCGCCCAAGGGGTGGACCAAGCCTTGGAAATTCGTGATAGCGCCGAAAAAGGTGATCTTTACGATGAAATTGGTGCCGGTGATCAAGGGTTAATGTTTGGTTTTGCCGTGGATGAAACGCCAGAGCTAATGCCTTTACCCATCGCTTTAAGTCACCGCTTAGTACGGCGTTTAGCGCAACTGCGTAAAGATAACGTGCTATCCTACTTACGTCCGGATGCTAAAAGTCAAGTGACGGTGGAATACGATGAAAACCAAGAACCAGTTCGGGTGGATACGGTAGTCATCTCCACGCAACATGATCCGGATATCGACAACGAAACACTACGGCAAGATGTCATTCAACAAGTTATTCAAGCTGAAATTCCAGCTGACTTACTGGATGAAAAAACCCGTTACTTTATTAATCCTACTGGCCGCTTTGTGATTGGTGGACCACAAGGCGATGCCGGTTTAACTGGTCGGAAAATTATCGTCGACACGTACGGTGGTTACGCACGGCACGGTGGTGGTGCTTTTTCTGGGAAAGATGCCACGAAAGTTGACCGTTCTGCCAGTTACGCAGCCCGTTATATCGCTAAAAATATCGTGGCGGCCGGTCTAGCCCATAAAGTAGAAATTCAATTGGCTTACGCGATTGGTGTTGCTCAACCGGTTTCTATTTCCGTGGATACTTTTGGTACTAGTGAATTTTCGGAGGATGCTTTAGTGAAAGCAATTCGCGAAAACTTCGACTTACGTCCGGCGGGCATTATCGAAATGTTAGATTTACGTCGTCCGATTTACAAACAAACGGCTGCTTACGGTCACTTTGGCCGGACCGATGTGGATTTACCTTGGGAACATTTAGACAAGGTGGAAGCTTTACAAAAAAGTTTAGGTTTATAATGAACAAGTCAGCTAGCGCTTCAGGGTGCTGGCTGATTTTTTTTTATTCGTCAAGTAAATGAATTAGAGTGATTCTAATTTACTCCTTAATTTAGGCAGGAAAATAGAATTTTTCGGCTAAGAGGTTTGAGATTATTTCTCAATTAGTCTACAATATGGAAGGACGATTATTTCGTAAAAAGGTACGGCTGAGGAGGCTTATCAATGTCAATTTTAGAAATTAAAGATTTACATGTACGCGTCGAAGATGACGATCAACGAGAAATTTTAAAAGGAGTGAATTTAACCATTAACACTGGTGAAATTCACGCCATTATGGGACCTAACGGCACCGGTAAATCCACTTTATCGGCAGCCATTATGGGGAATCCTCATTATATTGTGACCCAAGGGGAAATTTTATTAGACGGGCAAGATGTTTTAGCCATGGAAGTGGACGAACGGGCACGAGCTGGTCTTTTCTTAGGGATGCAATATCCTAGCGAAATTCCGGGGATTACTAACGCGGACTTTATGCGGGCAGCGATTAATGCCAAACGCGATGAAGACCACAAGATGGGCGTCATGGAATTTTTGAAAAAATTAGATAGCAAAATGGAATTATTAAATATGCCAGAAGCGATGGCGGAACGTTACTTAAACGAAGGCTTTTCCGGCGGCGAAAAGAAACGCAATGAAATTTTACAGCTCTTAATGTTGGAACCGACTTTTGCCATCTTAGATGAAATTGACTCGGGGCTTGATATTGACGCCTTGAAAGTTGTTTCTAAAGGGGTCAATGCGATGCGGGGAGCTAACTTTGGTGCCATGATTATTACCCACTATCAACGTTTACTGAACTACATCACGCCAGATGTGGTGCACATTATGATGGAAGGTCGCGTGGTAAAAACTGGTGGGCCAGAATTAGCTAAACGTTTGGAAGCAGAAGGTTACGTAAAGATTGCTGAAGAAATCGGTATTGCGTACCACGAAGAAGCGTAGGAGGGAAAAAGATGGTTGAAGAATTGAATCCCCATTTGCAACCGGTGACGACTTTTTCCAATATTTTAGATGAACCTCACTGGTTTTTAGAAAAACGGCTTGCGGCGTTAAAGACCATTAGCCACTTGCCGTTTCCAAGTTTTCAAAAAGTTCGCTACCAAAAATGGCCACTTTTAACGATTGCCTTAGAAGAAACACGGGAAATTTCTGGGAACGTGCCGGATTTTTCTAAAAAAGATAATCCAGTCTTAGTGCAAGAAGATGGCGTGACTACCTTCTTACAATTGCCGCAAGCCTTAGCTGATCAAGGCGTCATTTTTACCGATTTACAAGATGCTTTGGTGCAACATCCGGAATTAATTGAAAAATATTTTATGCAATTGGCCATTAAGCCAACAGACGATAAACTCACTGCTTTTCACATGGCTTTTGTTAAAAATGGTTCGGTCTTGTACGTGCCAGACAACGTGGTAATTTCAGATCCGATTGAAACGATTTTTTTGCAAAATGCGGATAACTATCAAACTTTTGTGCCCCATGTTTTGATTATCGGGGGTAAAAATAGCCAGTTTACCTACTTAGAACGTTTTACTACGGTGGGGACCGGCCAGAAAAATATTTCGGCTAACGTGGTGGTGGAAGTGATTGCCGAAGCAGGCAGTCAGATTAAGTATTCGGCGGTAGATGAACTCGGGGAAAATGTCACCACCTACTTCAATCGTCGTGGTTACTTAAAACGTGATGCCATGGTGGATTGGGCTATCGGGGTGATGAATAACGGTAACGTGGTAGCGGACTTTGATACCGACTTAGTAGGCGATGGTGCCCATTCAGAAATTAAAGTGGTGACGATTTCCCACGGTCAACAAGTCCAAGCCATTGATACGCGGGTCACTAATAAAGCGCCCCATACGATTGGTCACATTTTACAACACGGCGTCATTATGGATGCCTCGAGCTTAATTTTTAACGGTATTGGTCACATTATCAAAGGGGCAAAAGGTTCCGATGCCCAACAAGAAAGTCGTGTTTTAATGCTTTCTGATGAAGCGCGGGGGGATGCTAACCCGATTCTTTTAATTGATGAAAATGAAGTTACAGCAGGACACGCGGCTTCCGTTGGACAAGTAGACCCAGAAGAAATGTATTACTTAATGAGTCGTGGCTTACCGAAAAAAGTCGCCGAACGTTTAGTAATTCGCGGCTTCTTAGGTCCAGTGATTACGGCGATTCCCGTGAAAGCTGTCCAACAAGAATTTGTGGCAGCCATTGAAGGGAAGTTACAAGGATGAGGATCAACGCTGAAAAATTACGCCAAGACTTTCCCATTTTATTTCAAGAAGTCAATGATGAACCGCTAGTTTATTTAGATAATGCGGCAACGACGCAAAAGCCGCAACAAGTCCTAGACGTGTTGAATCATTACTACCACCACGATAACGCCAATGTCCATCGTGGCGTCCACACTTTAGCCGAACGGGCAACTCACGCTTATGAAGATGCGCGGGAAAAAGTGCGGGCCTTTATTCACGCCAAAAGTACGAAAGAAATTCTTTTTACCCGAGGCACCACCACTAGCCTCAACTGGATTGCCCAAAGTTATGGCTTGAAAAATTTAAAAGCGCATGATGAAATTTTAATTTCCATTATGGAACATCATTCCAATATTATTCCTTGGCAACAAGTCGCTTTAAAAACCGGCGCGAAACTCGTTTATGTCGGTTTAACCCCGGAAGGTGAGTTGGATTTAGCGGACTTTAAAGCCAAGCTTTCTACGAGAACCAAAATTGTCGCCCTTACCCACGCTTCAAACGTCTTAGGAGTGCTTAATCCCGTTAAAGAGTTAGCACAGTTAGCTCATGAGGCGGGAGCTATTATGGTAGTGGACGGTGCTCAATCGGTGCCTCATCTCCCCATTGACGTAGTAGAGCTAGATTGCGACTTTCTCGCCTTTTCCGGCCATAAAATGTTAGGACCAACAGGTATCGGCATTCTTTACGGCAAACAAGCGCTGTTAGAAGCCATGGAGCCGGTGGAATTTGGGGGCGAAATGATTGATTTTGTCCACCTGTATGAAAGTACATGGAAGGAACTCCCGTGGAAATTCGAAGCCGGCACACCCAATATTGCTGGCGGCATTGCTTTAGGAGGGGCCATCGATTATTTAAATAAAGTGGGCATGGCGGAAATCCAGCAACATGAAGCTGATTTAGTCGCCTATGTCTTACCCCAATTGCAAAAAATTCCTGGTTTGACTATTTACGGACCACAAGATCCAGCAAAACACACTGGTGTGATTGCTTTTAACTTAGCAGGCGTTCATCCCCATGATTTAGCCACGGCACTAGACATGGAAGGTGTCGCTGTCCGCGCAGGGCATCATTGCGCCCAACCGCTATTAGGAGCATTAGCTGTGCCCGCCACTGCCCGCGCTAGTTTTTATTTATACAATACGCAAGCCGACTGTGACCGTTTGATTGCAGCCTTATATGCGACAAAGGAGTTCTTTAGTCATGGCACTTTCTAAATTAGATCAATTATACCGCCAAGTTATTTTAGACCACTCTAGTCGGCCACATCATCACGGTAAAGTGTCTGGCGATCTCCAACATGAAATTGAACTAAATAATCCCACGTGTGGCGATGTTATCTCTTTACAAGTGAAGTTAGCTGACGATAAAATTTCCGACATTGCTTTTGACGGTAGTGGTTGTTCCATTTCCACCGCTTCAGCCTCCATGATGACGGATGCCGTTTTAGGCAAAACGATTGAAGAAGCCAAAGAAATGGTGCTGACTTTTTCGAAAATGGTGCAAGGGGACGACACGGCTACCGCTTCTTTAGGGGATGCTGCTGTTTTAGGTGGTGTGGCGAAGTTTCCAGCTCGTATTAAGTGCGCCACGTTAGCTTGGAAGGCTCTTTACCAAGCTTTAGAACAAGATGGCGTGGCAAGTGTCAACCAATTACACACGGAAAAGGAGGAGCACCATGACTGAAAATACCACCAACGATTACGAATACGGCTTTCACGATGACATTAAACCTGTCTTTACTACGGGGGAAGGATTGTCAGAAGAAGTCATTCGCGAAATTTCGCGTGTCAAAGATGAACCAGAGTGGATGCTAGACTTCCGCTTAAAGTCTTTAAAAATTTTCAATAAACTAAAAATGCCGGGTTACGGTCCTGATTTATCCGAGCTAGACTTTGATAAAATTAAC
This sequence comes from Enterococcus nangangensis, assembly GCF_005405245.1. Lineage (GTDB taxonomy): Bacteria > Bacillota > Bacilli > Lactobacillales > Enterococcaceae > Enterococcus_J > Enterococcus_J nangangensis. The sequence goes on from NZ_BJDR01000021.1 coordinate 14,981, forward strand.
TACTTCATCCGCTCTAGTGACCGCAAAGCGCGCTCTTGGGATGATGTACCAGAAGATATTAAACGCACCTTTGAACGCTTAGGGGTACCAGAAGCCGAACGGGCCCACTTAGCCGGCTCTTCTGCCCAATACGAATCAGAAGTGGTTTACCACAACATGAAAGAAGAATTCCAAAAGCTAGGAATTATCTTCACCGACACCGACACAGCCTTAAAAGAATATCCAGAACTCTTTAAAGAATACTTCGGTAAACTCGTCCCCCCAAGCGATAATAAATTGGCGGCGTTAAACTCCGCCGCTTGGTCAGGCGGGTCCTTCATTTACGTGCCGAAAGGCGTGCGAACGGAAATTCCGATTCAATCGTATTTCCGGATAAACTCTGCCAACACTGGGCAATTTGAACGGACGCTAATTATTGTGGACGAAGGGGCCAGCATTAACTACGTGGAAGGCTGTACAGCACCAACTTATTCTTCCGATAGTTTACACGCGGCCGTTGTTGAAGTCTTTGTCAGAAAAGATGCTTACTGTCGCTACACCACAATTCAAAACTGGTCGAATAACGTCTACAGCTTGGAAACGAAACGCGCTCAAGCTTTAGAAAATGCCACGATGGAATGGGTAGATGGCAACCTTGGCTCTAAAGTTACTATGAAATATCCAAGTGTCTATATGGATGGCCGTGGTGCGCGGGGCACGATGCTTTCGATTGCCGTTGCCGGCAAAGGCATCGTCTTAGATAACGGTGCTCGCATGCTTCATAATGCGCCTAATACTTCTAGTACTATCGTCTCTAAATCGATTTCCAAAAATGGTGGGGAAGTAGATTACCGCGGGGAAGTGCGCTTTGCGAAAAATTCCGCCGGTTCCATGTCCCACATTGAGTGCGATACCATTATCATGGACGAATACTCCAAGTCCGACACCATTCCTTTTAACGAAATTCATAACTCGCAAGTGAACTTGGAACACGAAGCTAAAGTCTCAAAAATTTCTGAAGAACAACTCTTCTACCTCATGAGCCGCGGCTTAACCGAAGCTCAAGCAACAGAAATGATTGTCATGGGCTTTGTGGAACCCTTTACCAAAGAACTCCCGATGGAATACGCGGTGGAACTTAACCGCTTGATTGGGATGGAGATGGAAGGCAGCGTCGGCTAATCTTACCAAACCAACTAAAGTTTGTTAGTTCCAACATATTTAGTCACAAGAACATTATTCTTGTGGCTTTTTTTATTTATTTTGAAAACCACCTGCTGTGCGGTTGGTTCTGAAAAGCTTCCAGCGAGGTATTAAAAAATCCTCCTAAAATTAATAAAATGATATAGGTTTCCCCGCCGCACCATCATCAAAATTAGGAGGTAGCCTCATGAATAAGGATAACGAAAGTTTAGTACATACTAAATGGAGAGGTAAGTATCATATTGTGTTTGCACCAATTTTCGGATTTAGGAAATCTTCATTAGAATTCGTTAGATACCATATTCGTTGCCTAGAAAAGATCAAAAGGGAAATAGATATTAGTATGAGGTGGTTTAGCTACTTAAGAGTCCTCCCCTCATAATAAAAATCCACAAGGCTTGAACAATCATAAAAGATTTTCAAACTCTGTGGATTTTATTTTATACATTAATGCATTTATGGTGCAGCCTCGTCAATTCAAACTTACCTATTATTTGATATAAGATTTTTAATAATCCTCAGAAAAAGCGATGCTAAGTGACTTTACAGTGAACCCCAAAAATTAGACTAAAAAGTCTAACTTTTGGGGTTCAGAATACCTCTAGTCTAATTTCGATTTATGATTGATGCGACAAAGGATACTTTTAATTTTTATCGGCTTTGTCTCAAGACTAGCGGCAATTTCTGCTACACTGAATCCTTTTGCAAAAAGATTTTTGACCTGTGTCTCTATTGCTGTGAGGGGGAGGCGGTAGCGTTGCTGAGAGTTGGCAATTGTAACATGTTGAGCATAATCGATGACGCTGGTTTCTTTTAGAGTAGTTTTTGTGATGGGTTTTTCAGGAATATCTTCCATAAGTGATCCTTTCGTAATCATCTACTAAAGTGACGAGCTAAGTTTCTCCAGTTTCTTACGACAAGCGACATATTTCAATATACTTTGTTCTAGCTAAAGAACACCTCCCGTGTAATTATTTTTTGAACTTGTTATATTTTACTTCTATTTTCCCTTGCATAGTTAATAATACTACTAACGATATAAAAAGTAATGAAAGTTCGAGTTATTTAAAACATTCTGCTGATTTTTTAGCCGTTTATCATGTTGTTATCATTTGTTAGGAAATGCACCTGTTGTTTTTGTCCTAAAAATACAGTATTCCCATTTCTTTTATAAAAATAGAGTCGCTGAAAAAAATAATTTTTCAACGACCCCCGTGCTTAAAAAGTTATTTCAAGATGTATTATTTACGCCACAACTTCAAGGCTTTTTCGGTGTTTGCAAAATGTAGTTTAGCGTAACGCCCCAATAAAGGTAGGCCGCCTTGTTCAAGCAATTTTACAGCTACTTGATCACTTTTGTTACCAGCACCAGAAGGTAATAAAACGCCACACGCAGCGCTTTCTTCTTTTAAGGCTTCTAAAAAAAGGTGACGGGCAATGATGGAAGCTGCAGCCACAGCCAGGTGATGTTGTTCTCCTTTCGTGACAAAATAAGTAGGTAAGCTGAAGCTACGTTGTTCTTTGTGCAAATATTGTTGGAAATTTTTTTCAGTGGTGAAAGCATCAATTAAGATTGCTTGGGGTGTACTAACCAATTTTTGTTGTAATAAAGTTAACGCTTGATGATGCAATAAAACTTTCATGGCTACAGCGTTATGTTGTTGTTGCACTTGATTATATTTTTCCGGCGTTAGAACTAAAGGTTGGTAAGGGATGATGGTTATTAATTTTTTAGCAATAGTTTGAATTTGTGGATCAGTAAGCAGCTTAGAATCTTTTACTCCTAAAGCTTTTAAAGTATTTAATTGGCTTTTCTCCGCGTAGGCAGCCACGGTTACTAAGGGACCAAAATAACTGCCGTTGCCCACTTCGTCACTTCCTAAAACAGACCAAGTATCAAAATCAGCAGGTAATCTATTCGTGCTGTGGGCTGATTTAGCTTTTTTTGTTGGCGCACTGGGAGTAGTTGTTAAACCACAAGCGGCAGCTTCGCTTTCGGCATTATTTCCTTGAAAGACAACCTTGCCACTGTTGTAAGCCGTGATAGTCACACCATTTTTCTTAGCAGAAAAAAGACTATAGGGAGGTGTCTTTCCTAGTAAATAATTTTGATATTTTTTTTGTAAAGTAGATAATTGATTTTTTGTTACTTGTTGGACGACGGTGGACATGAGAAATTCCTTTCTGTTTATAAGGGTAAAAACAAATCAATTTCTTGACAGTTTTCTTCGTTGATTATTTCTAATACTTGAAAGCCAACACGGGCGTAGAGCTTTTTTGCTCGTTGATTTTCAGGCAAATAAGTAGTAGTGAGGCGTGTTAAGGAAAAATACTCTTTTAGATGCTGAATAAGCAAGGTTAAGGCCTGTTTACCATATCCTTGTCCTTGAAAAGCAGTAGCAACAGCAAAGTCCCAAAGAAAAAAATTCCAGGTGCATTTTGTCGTAAGAGGGCAAAAGCCACTAACTTATTTTTAGCATAAAAGTTAAAAGCTATTATATTTTCAGCCGTTGCTAAAAGATGCTGAATTTTATCAGGAGTACTTAGCCAGCGCCAATCAATTGTCGCCAAAGTAATTGTACATTGCTTTGTAGCAATTATTTGCAATGTAGGCACCTCTTTTCGTTTTCTCTATCCTACCCTATAAGGAAGAGAAATTTCAAGGGAGAGTTTAGGATTGACTAGAAGTGTGGTAAAATTGGTGGGATAAGTTGATGAAGGAGGTTTTATGATGAGTGAAAAGAAACGCTATAAGGCAATCATCGACGGCAAAAACTATACGATTATTGGTACAGAAAGTAAAGAACAACTAGATATTGTAACGCGCATCGTCAATGAACAACTAGGGGAAATTAAAAAAATTTCTAGTGATCTTTCCAATGAAGATGCAGCGATTTTAATGGCGATTAACGCTGTCAATGATCAAGTGAAAAAACAAAGTGACTTACTGCAACAGCAAAAAGAAATGAAAGAATTGCGCCGAGCCAACGCCCATGTCAAAGAATTAGAAATGCGGATTAAAAAGATGGATGAATTGGAAGAAAAAGCGCGGCAAGCTTTGCGAGCTCAAGGTATCCAACAAGAAATTGTCGATCCGATTCAAGCACAGCAAATTTTAAATCAGCTAGAAAAACAAAAGATTAGAAGTAAGAGCGAGGAATAGCCATGTTAACTCTATTTATTTGGATTGTCTTAGGTCTAGCCATTTATGGTGGTGCACGTCGCGGTCTGGTCTTACAAGTTATCTACACGGTAGGCTACATGATTTCCTTTATGGTAGCTCAAAGTTATTACCAAACACTAGCCCCCAAACTAGAAATGTTTGTGCCTTACCCCTCGGCAACACAAAGCTCGAAAATGGTTTTCTTCAATCAAACCATTAGCTTAGATTTGGATCACGCTTTTTATGCGGCGATTGCTTTTTGTTTGATTTTATTTGCGGGCTGGTTGGTGACGCGTTTCATTGGTATTTTCTTTAACAGTTTGACGTATTTTCCAATTCTGCGGCAAATCAATTGGCTAGGTGGCGGGCTCGTTTCTTTTATCGTGGCCTACGCTGGTCTGTTTCTGTTTCTTTATATTTTATCCATGGTTCCTTTAGACTTTGTGCAAGATCTTTTCCGCAGCAGTAGTTTGGCGCGTTTTATGGTGGAGCACACGCCACTTTTGAGTGACAAAGTCCAGGATTTATGGGTGACGCAAATTTTGAAATAACCTTGAAAAAAAGGGGTGTCCCATGAATACAAAAGTTTTACAAACTTTAGAATTTCCCAAGATTTTACAACAATTACAAGCTTATACGGCAACCAAGATGGGTCAAGAAATGGTCTTGACCTTAACACCGACGGCCAAAGTGAGTGAGATGGAACGTTGGCTTGCTGAAACCGCTGATGGTTTTAAAGTGTTACGTTTACGTGGTGGTTTACCTGTGCCTAAGCTCAACAACATTCGTCCGCATTTAAAGCGGATTGAAATCGGTGCGGATTTAAACGGTGTGGAGCTAGCCCAAATCACCCGCGTCTTATCTTCCACCCAAGAAGTGGCGGACTTTTTAGCCGATTTAAAAGATAGCGAAATTGAGTTTCAATATTTATACGAATGGCAGGAACAATTAGTCGTCTTACCCGTTTTAACGCGGGATTTAAAAACCGCCATTGATGAAGATGGGCGCGTCACGGATGATGCTTCGCCGGCGTTAAAACAAATTCGCGGTAGCATTCGGCGCTCGGAACAAAATGTGCGGGAGCAATTAGATAGTTTGATTCGCGGCAAAAACGCCCAATACTTGTCAGATGCCATTATTACGATGCGTAATGATCGCTACGTGATTCCTGTTAAACAAGAATACCGCGGTATTTTTGGTGGTGTGGTGCATGACCAAAGTGCTTCTGGACAAACCTTATTTATTGAACCTAAAGCGGTGGTGGATTTGAATAATCGCTTACGGCAACAACAAATTGCCGAACGGGAAGAAGTTTCCCGCATATTAGCGGAATTATCCGCGCGGCTCGTCCCTTATATTCGGGAGATTCGTCATAATGCCTTTGTCTTAGGCCAGATGGATGTGATGAATGCTAAGGCGCGTTATGGCCGCGACCTAAAGGCGACGGTACCGAAGATTAGTCCAGAAAACCACGTGATTTTAAAAGCAGCACGTCATCCGTTACTAGATCCTGAACGGGTCGTGCCTAATGATTTAATTATCGGTAAGGACTATCAAGCTGTCGTGATTACTGGTCCTAATACGGGTGGGAAAACCATCACTTTGAAAACGTTAGGGTTATTGCAATTAATGGCTCAAAGTGGGTTAGCAATTCCGGTAACTGAAGAATCACAAGTGGGGATTTTCCAACAAGTTTATGCCGATATTGGCGATGAGCAATCCATTGAGCAAAACTTAAGTACCTTTTCTTCTCATATGACCAATATCGTTAAAATTTTAGACCGCGCTGATGCTGAAAGCCTTGTTCTTTTTGATGAATTAGGGGCAGGGACGGATCCGCAAGAAGGAGCGGCTCTAGCTATTAGTATTTTAGATTATCTAGGCAGTCAAAGTAGTTACGTCATGGCCACGACCCACTATCCGGAATTAAAAATTTACGGCTATAATCGGCCGCAAACCATTAATGCGTCGATGGAATTTGATGTGGATACCTTGTCACCTACCTATCGCTTATTGATTGGTGTGCCAGGTCGTTCCAATGCTTTTGAAATCTCCCGCCGCTTAGGCTTAAGCCCCACCATTATTGATAGTGCAAAACAAATTATCGATGGGGAAAGCCAAGACTTAAACGAAATGATTGCCGATTTAGAAAATCAACGCAAGATGACGGAAACCGAGTACTTGGAAATTCGCCACTACACGACAGAAGCAGAACATTTATACAAAGATTTGAAAGAAGCTTATGAATACTTCTTTGAAGAGCGTGAAAAAGAATTAGCTAAGGGTCGGCAAAAAGCCAACGAGTTAGTGGAAGAAGCCCAAGAAAAAGCTGAAGACATTATTGCCGACTTACGGAAAAAACAATTGGCTCAAGGATCTGGTGCAATTAAAGAGCACGAGTTTATTGCCGCTAAAACGCAATTAGCTGATTTGAAAGATACCAGTGAACCTACTCATTTGGCTCAAAATAAAATTTTACAAAAAGCTAAAGCTGCTAAAAAATTAAAAGCTGGTGATGAGGTTCTCTCCAATACTTATGGTCAGCGGGGCGTTTTGATTGCGCCGGTGGGGAAAAATCAATGGCAAGTGCAAATGGGCATTTTAAAAATGACCTTACCTACTAGCGACTTGACGTCGGTTGCGCCAATTGAAGAGCCAAAGCAACGGATTATTACCGGCGTTCGTTCTGCAGAAGCCAGTCATGTAGCAACCCAACTAGATTTACGCGGTAAGCGTTATGAAGAGGCCCTGGCCGAAGTTGACCAGTATCTAGATGCCGCTTTATTAGCTGGCTATCCACAAGTGACCATCGTGCATGGTAAAGGCACTGGTGCGCTACGCCAAGGTATCACGGAATATTTGAAAAATCATCGTAGCGTTAAAAAATTTGAATTTGCTCCGGCTAATCAAGGGGGTAATGGCGCCACCATCGTTTATTTTAAATAAAAATTTTCAATCCATTACAAAAAGTAAGCAAAAAATTATCCCGCAGCTTTCAGCAAGTGTTATACTAGCTTCGAGCAATACAAAAGGAGGAACAAAGAATGGCAACAGCAATTTCTGATGCAACATTTTCAAAAGAAACAGACGAAGGTTTAGTTTTAATCGATTTTTGGGCAACATGGTGTGGTCCTTGTCGCATGCAAGCGCCAATTTTAGAGCAATTAGCTGAAGATTACGATGAAGACGAATTAAAAATCGTAAAAATGGATGTGGATGAAAATCCTAACACACCAAAAGACTTCGGCATTATGTCGATCCCGACTTTAATCTTGAAAAAAGATGGTGAAGTGGTGGAAAAAGTTATCGGTGTTCATACTAAACCCCAATTAAAAGAATTAGTGGATCGCCACTTATAATCTTTAGTTGCAAATTAAGAAGCCACCTGCGAAATTTTTTCGCAGGTGGCTTTTCTTAATTTAGCGCTGTTTACTTTTGAGCAGAGCATTTGATTTGCTTAAAAAAATTTGCCGTGCAAGAATTAGTTGTACCAAATTTAATCAAAGGAGCGGATAATGATGAAAAAAATCTACACGACAAAAATGATTAATACTGGTGGCCGTGAAGGGGAATCCCATACGCCAGATAAATCTTGGACGTTGAAGATTACAGACCCTGGTAAACGTGAAGCAGGCACCACCAATCCGGAACAATTGTTTGCAGCAGGCTACGCAGCTTGTTTTAACGGTGCGTTATCCATCGCCAAAGAACAAGCAGGTGTAACAGGCGAGTCAACGATTAGTGTTGCGGTTTCTTTATATAATGATGGCCCGGCTGTCTTTTTCATCGGGGTAGAAATCGAAGGGAAAATCGCTGGTTTAAACCTCGAAGAAACGCAAGCCCTCTTAGATAAAGCTAATACGATTTGTCCGTACTCTAAAGCAACCCACGGCAACATTGAAGTAAGTTTGAAGGCCGTCGAATAATACCAATTTGCGCTGAGAAAAGTGTTGAACACTTGCTCCGCGCTTTTTTATTCAGCAAATTGATAGCCACGCGCTGCTACGGGTGTGGAAAATACAATCTGCGTGTTGGTGCCGCCAAACTGTTGTAACTCGTTAATAAACTGGTCCAATAAATGAGTGGTGGGGAAGACGACTTTAATCAGTTGCGAATAAGGCCCAGTGACACAATCGCACTCTAAGACGTTGGGAATTTTTTGAATGTAGTCGTAAAACTCTGGCTTTTGTTGGGGGCTTAAGGACAGTTGAATAAATGCTTTAATGGGTAAGTGACACGCTTCATAGTGGAGCTGTGCTTGATAATTTTTAATAATTCCTGCTTCTTCTAAGTGGCGGAGCCGTTGCGAGACAGCCGGCGCCGTAATAAAAAGTGCCTCACTAATTTTTTTGATGGAAAGCCGTGCATCTTGTTGCAAAAGATTTAACATTTTTTTGTCTAATTGATCCATGAGCGTGCTCCTCTTTAACTTGACTTGAAAGTATTTTAGCACATTTGGCACTACAAATTCCGCAGAGGACGCCTCGGAATAAAAAAATTCCTGCTAATCTTCGGCAAACGGCTAATCTGCTTAGTAAAGGGGAGAAACTTTTTTAACAAAGAGGAGTCTTTCTGTATTAATAGTGTTTTTCAAAGAAAATTGGAAATTTCTATGAAAATCTGTGATTTTTTTATCAAATTAAACACTAGATTAGTAGCCAAGACCTGTAAAGAATGATAAAATAAGTTCGTTGGTTGAGGGAAACCTTAGCACAGTTTATTAAACGAAATGAGGAGGAAAAGAATTATGCCATTAGTAAGAGGAACCGAATTTTTACAAGCAGCCCGTAAAGGTGGCTACGCTGTCGGTGCGTTCAACACGAACAACTTAGAATGGACTCAAGCAATTTTAAAAGGTGCTGAAGAAGCACAAGCTCCTGTTTTAATCCAAACTTCAATGGGTGCAGCTAAATACATGGGAGGCTACCAAGTTTGTTACGATATCGTAAAAGACTTAATCGACTCCATGAAAATTACTGTTCCAGTTGCTTTACACTTAGACCACGGTGCCTACGAAGATGCTTTAGAATGTATCGAAATTGGTTATACTTCTGTCATGTTTGACGGTAGCCACTTACCATTTGAAGAAAACATTGAAAAAGCGAAAGACGTTGTGGCTAAAGCACACGCTAAAGGCGTTTCTGTAGAATGTGAAGTTGGTACTATTGGTGGTGAAGAAGACGGAATCGTTGGTCGCGGCGAATTAGCACCAATCGACGAATGTGTGAAAATGGCTGCAATCGGCATTGACTTCTTAGCATGTGGGATTGGGAACATTCACGGCGTTTACCCTGAAAACTGGGCTGGCTTAGACTTTGATCACTTGAAAGCCATCACAGATGCTGTTGGTTCTGATTTGCCATTAGTTTTACACGGTGGCTCTGGTATCCCAGTAGAACAAGTAAAACGTGCTATCTCCTTAGGTATTTCCAAAGTAAACGTCAATACAGAATGTCAACAAGTCTTCGCAGCTGCTACGCGTAAATACATCGAAGCAGGCAAAGATCTTGAAGGCAAAGGCTTTGACCCTCGTAAATTGTTGAAACCAGGGACAGATGCGGTTACTGAATTAGTAAAAGAACGTATCGAATGGTTCGGCACAACTGGTAAAGCTAAATAATTAAACATGAAGTAGCCACTTTTCATCTTTAGATGGGAGGTGGCTTTTTTCTTAAAAAATTTATTGAAATGAATTGCAAGCGCACTAATTTTGAAGCAAGATTGACCAACTTTTAATCATCATCTTTAAATATTGTTATTGGCAATAATTTTCAGCAAGACTATAATGAAACAAAAACAAAGAGGTTAGTGGAATGAAATTGACATTGGGAATTTATCATCAGGACGGAACAGTAGCAATGGGTCAAGAAAATAATGAGTCACAACCATTAGTAAGTGCGAACTCAGAACAGTGTTATTTGGCAACGCAAGGCTATCTTTTTCAAGATGGCGATGTGATTCGCGTTACCGTGGATACGCCTGACAGTTTTTTAATGGTGCGACTAGCTACGTCTTTAAAGGAAGATTTAGTTTTTGTTCCCCGTGGTGAAATAAATTATTTGGTGGACTTATCAGCAAATCGTCGCGAGGCTCAAAGTAGCGCATTGTTTACTGGAACAACACATTATTTAAGCGTTCGACAAGCAGAAGAGTTTGAAATTAAGAATTACCGCAACCTATCGGAAAATACGCATGATCAAAAGGATTTTACTGGCGCTTATCCCCACGCCCACGCTAACGTAGAGACGCGTAATGATGCTGTTTTCTTTGCTTGTAATGCAATTGATGGCATCTTAGCAAGTCGGAGTCACGGCGCTTACCCATTTCAATCCTGGGGAATTAATCAGCAAGCTGATGCTGCCTTAACTATTGATTTCGGTCGCCAGGTTCAGGTGAATCGGGTAGGCTTTTGTTTGCGGGCAGATTTTCCACACGATAACTACTGGAAAAAAGTTACTTTAAAATTCGGTGAAGCTGACGAAGAAACTTTCTCGCTGGCAAAGACGGGAGCAATGCAATACTTCACTTTCTCTGCCAGAACGGTTACAGCCGTTACCTTGCAAAACTTAATTCCAGCCACGAATCCTTCACCGTTTCCGGCTTTGACTCAGCTGGCATTATTTGGGAGCAACGTTACTGCTATTTAATTAATTAGGTGAATGAGTGAATAAGGGAACTGTAGCAAGTAACAGATTGCTCAGTTCCTTTTTATTTTATTAAACGATTTTAAAAGTATAACTTATTGGAAGTTCGATTGATATTTAATAAATTCAATTGATATTTTTAAAATAATTGGTTGTGCAAAGAGAAAAGGAAAGGTATAATCTTCAATGTATAGAAAGCGCTTTAATTGATGGGGTTTGGAAATGAAAGGTGTGTGATGGAATTGTTAAATAGAAGTTCAGGAGAGAAAAAGTTTAAAAAATACCTTGCGCATAGAAACGAAGCGGGAATTGAAGATGAAATTAAGAATCATAGTAGAAGAGTTGGGGAACTAACGGCTTTTTTTGCTAAAAAATTTAACGCAGAAAATTTTGGAAAACGGTGTGGTCTCAGTCATGACATTGGTAAGTATAGTGACGACTTCCAAGAGATGATACGAGGAAAAAAAATTCGTGTTGATCATTCAACTTTCGGTGCAAGAGAATTGAATAATCAACACGACTTAATTTCTGCGTTGTGTGTTGCTGGACATCATAGTGGATTACCTAATTTAGGCACTCTTCAGGATAAGGAAAATATGTCTACGTTTTTTGGACGAATGAAAAAAATAATACCAGACGCTTCAGCATATCAAAAAGAAATTAACCTTTCAGCACCTCAACCAGAAGATTTTAAAAACTTGCCACCGAGAGATAACTTTTCCGTAGCTTTTTTCATTAGGATGCTTTTTTCTTGTTTGGTGGATGCTGACTCTCTGGATACAGAGGCTTATATGAAATATCAAAAACCAGTGGAAATCGCTCCGAATAGTGTTGGGAAATTATATGCTAAATTACAACAGTATCTTCAAAAAGAGAAAGGGAATAACTGGAATCAAGATAAAAAAATTCAACAGGTTCGAGCAGAAGTATTGGAAGCATGTCAAAGTAAGGCTGATGTTGCTCCAGGAATATTTACCTTAAGTGCACCAACTGGTAGTGGCAAAACAATTTCTTCTTTAGCTTTTGCGCTCAAACACGCTAAAAAATTCAAAAAAGATCGGATTATCTACGTTGTACCTTATCGAGCGATAATTGATCAGACAGTTTCTATTTTTAGAAAAATTTTGGGGAGAGGCAAAGTGTTAGCTCATTATAGCGGTGCAGAAGATTACGACGAAGACGGCGATGAAATAAAAAGATTAGCCGCAGAAAATTGGGACAAGCCAGTGATTGTCACTACGGCAGTACAATTTTTTGAATCATTATTTGCTAATAAGAAAGGAAAATGTCGAAAAATCCACAACATTGTTAATAGTGTAGTTATTTTTGATGAAGGTCAATCCTTACCTTTAGCGTGCTTGCAATCGTGTATGGCAGCTGTTAAGGAGTTAGTCCATAGCTATAAGGTGACAGCCTTATTCATGAGTGCTACGCAACCTAACTTCCATCAATTGCTACTTAATGGCAAACAAGAGCCTCTAGAACGGACTGAAATTATTCCTGACATCAAGAAATTAACTGAGAATTTAAAGAGAGTTGCTTTTTCTAATCTAGGTGAGGTAAAAGTTAAAAATCTAGGAGGAAAATTAAAGCGGCATAAGCAGGTCTTATGTATTGTAAATACTAGAAAAAATGGTGCTGCTTTACTTAAAGAAATTGGACGTACGGAAGATACGTATTTGCTAACAACGTATATGAAACCGGTGGATAGGCAATTAATATTAGCTGAGATAGAAAATAAGTTGAAAAATGATAAACCTTGCCGCGTCATTAGTACAAGCTTGATTGAAGCAGGGATAGATATTGATTTTCCAACGGTTTATCGGGAAGAATGTGGATTGGACTCTTTAATTCAAGCGGCTGGACGATGCAATCGTGAGTATAATTTACAACTAGGTTCTGTGTATTTTTTTTCAGTTGCTGAGTTTCAATCTGGTAAAATTTTTTCGAAAAACATAGCTGCTATGAGAATTGCTTTGGCTGATAATTTAGCGGTAGATGACCCACAAACAATTGGTAGGTACTTTTCTGCGTTATATAATTTCAACAATAATCCTGATATCGTCCTACCTCTCTTTCATGAAGGTCAGGATGAATTACATTTGCCTTTCAAAGAGATTGCCAATAAATTTAAACTAATTGAAAACAAAGAGCTAACAGTCTACATTCCCTGTATGGAGAACAAAGACTTATTAGCTGCGCTTAGAAGAGGTACAACTAATAGGACGATACTCCGCAAACTAGGAAGGTATGGTGCTTCTGTTTCAGAATATGACTTAAACAAAATTACTATAGAAAAAGTAAATGAAAATATTTATATTCTTGCTAATGATAAGCAATATGACAACAGATATGGATTGAGTATCTATGAAAAGTAGAGTAAAAAGGTGGCGCTTTTGGGAGCACTCATTTATTACGTATTAAAGTTATTAGTTAATAAAAAATATTTTCTTTTTATCTAAAGCGAGGAGGAAATGATGTGCTGAGAATTTCAATAAAAGGTGAATTAGCATGTTTCACTCGACCTGAATTTAAAGTGGAACGTACAACATATGACGTAATTACCCCATCGGCAGTACGGGGAATTATTGAAAGTATTTTTTGGCATCCAGGGCTAGTATGGAAAGTAGATCGAATTTACGTCGCTTGTCCTATTCGTTACGTAAATATTCGTCGCAATGAAGTTGGCAGTAAAGCTTCTGCGCGACAAATACACAGTGATATGCAAAATAATAAAAAAATTTTTCTTGATACTAATGAAAAGATTCAACAGCGGGCGACATTAGCTTTGCGTAATGTGCACTATATATGTGATGTTCATTTTGAAATGACGGAAAAAGCAAATTCCACAGACAGCGCTGCAAAGTTTCAAGCAATGACTAAACGACGATTGGAGAAAGGTCAAAATTTTCAACAGCCATTCCTTGGTTGTCGTGAATTTCCAGCAGAAGTCACCTTATTTCAAGGTGAACCAGAATGTCCAGAAGAATTGGTAGGACAAGTTGATTTGGGGTACATGCTATATGATTTTGATTATCGCAATCCACTCGATATTCGTCCGCTATTTTTCAGAGCGCAGATGAAAAATGGGCTAATTGATTTAACGAAAGCTGAGGTGAGAGGATGATCATCCAGTCTTTAACTGAACAATATACATGGTTAAAAAGTCAGGGTAAAGTGCCACGTCTAGGATGGAGTAGAAGTGGAGTCAATTTTTCACTAGTCCTTTCAGAGAAGGGTGAGATATTAAGTGTTGTAGACCTCAGAACAAAAGAAAAGAAAAAACGCAGTTCACAAGTACTGATAATTCCTGAACAAGTAATTCGTACTACGCAGCTAAAACCATATTTTCTGGCGGATAATGCAATGTACTTGCTAGGATTAGATACTAAAAATAATCCTGAAAAAGCTAAAGAAGCATTTTCCTTATCCAAAAAGTTCCACGAAGAGATACTTGCAGAAGTAGACGTTCCAGCAGCACGTGCGGTACTTCATTTTTTTCAGCGATGGCAACCGGAAGATGTAGAGAAGCACAAAGAACTTAATCTATGGATTAAGGAATTGAAAAAAGGTGGAACGATTGTTTTCACATATAGAGATCAGCATGTATTCGATTATCAAGAAATCCAACAACAGTGGGAGAATTATTTATCTAAAGAGGAAAAGTATGATGGTGTCTGTAGTGTTACTGGAAAACAGGCTAAAATTGCTCGATTACATCCACTAATTAAAGGAATACATGGGGCGCAACTTTCTGGTGCTTCTCTAATTTCATTTAACGCAGAAGCATACACCTCTCATGGGAAAAAGCAAGGGATGAACGCACCGATTAGCGAAAAAGTGGCTTTTGAATATGGTGCCATGCTCAATTATTTATTATCCAATGAGAGTACGCATAAGTTAATCAATGATACAACCTATGTATTTTGGAGTAAAACTGAAATCGGTACAAGATCTTTTTTGGAAATGTTAACTGGTTATCAACAAACAGTAGATATAAAGGTGACGCAAATTCAACTCAAAGCAGCAATGCAAGAGCTAGCAGAAGGTAGGTCTATTGTCATTGCAGATGAAGAATTGTCAGCAGACACTGATTTTTACCTATTAGGATTGAGTCCTAATGCCGCCCGTTTATCAGTGCGCTTCTTTACTCATAATAAATTTAGTTTCTTTGCTAAAAATTTAGCTGCACATCAAAAACGGTTATCGATAACTCGTCCGCAGTTCGATCAACGTCAAGAATTAGGAATATTTGACATCCTTACAGCTATTACAAATGAAAAGACGCGAGATAAAAGAATTTCTCCTAGTTTAGCTGGCAGTATCACACAAGCAATGTTGCTAGATAGTCCATATCCTTATGCTTTAATTACGACGCTTTCGACGCGAATTAAAGCGGATAGAAAGATAACTCGTGATAGAGCAGCAATTATTAAAGCATTTTATTTGAAAAATAAAAATAGTAAGTGCCCTGAGGAGGTTTTGCAAGTGAGTTTGAATGAAGAAACCCAAAATATTCCCTATTTACTGGGACGGGAATTTGCGATTTTAGAAAAGATTCAGTGGTTAGCGAGCAACGAGCAAAGTAGTCAAGAGAGAACGGAAGAATTTAAAACAATTTGTGATAAATATTTCAACGCAGCAACTGCTAATCCGGCTTATATCTTTCCAATTTTAATAAAATTAACCAATCACTATTTAACGAAACTTAAAAGCTTACCTCAGAAGAATGGTGCACGAATCCTATTGGAAAAGACTTTGGGAGAAATTTTAGCAAAAATTGATTTAGAGTCTATGCCTAAACAGTTAACGTTACCGGAACAAGGAGCATTTCAGCTAGGATATTATCATCAGAAGGAAGCGGAGTTCAAAAAAGCAGCACTGAAAAAATTAATCAATAATAAAGGAGAATAGATTGATGGATAAAGATGGAGCAATTAAAAATAGATATGAATTTATCGTGTTGTTTGATGTAGAAAATGGTAATCCTAATGGGGATCCAGATGCAGATAACATGCCGAGAATGGATAACAGTACCAACCACGGTTTGGTGACTGATGTATGCTTAAAACATAAAATACGTCAATATATACAGATGCTAAAGGAAGATGAGCCAGAGTATGATATCTATATCAAAAGAAATGTAACATTAAATAGCAGTGATTTTCGTGCGTATGAAGCATTGGGCTTGGACACCAGTGATAGAAGAGACGACGCCATGAAAAAAATTATTAAACAAGCTAAAAAAGAAAAAAATATTGACGAGTTTGTTCGTGACTTTATGTGTAAAAATTTTTACGATGTTCGGACTTTTGGTGCAGTAATGACAACCTTTACTAAAAATGCATTGAACAGTGGTCAAGTGCGAGGACCAGTTCAAATTGGTTTTGCTCGTTCAATTGATTCGATAATTCCTCAAGAGATTACCCTTACAAGAACAGCGATTACGACAGAAAAAGACGCAGAAGATAAACTGAATACAATCGGACGCAAATATATTGTCCCATATGCGCTATATCGTGCAGAAGGATATATATCTGCAAATCTAGCAAGAAAAGTTACAGGATTCTCAGAGGAAGACTTGACACTTTTATGGGATGCGATTGCTAATATGTTCGAACATGATCGATCCGCTAGCCGTGGAAAGATGATTGTACGAGAACTAATTATCTTCAAACATGACTCGGAGCTAGGAAACGCTCCTGCTCATAAATTATTCGAAAAAGTAACTGTAGCGCGAAAAGCAGACGTGGATTTTCCAAGCTCATATCAAGATTATGAAGTTAGAGTAGATGACAAGATGCCAGCTGGTGTTACTTGTTTTAAATATTTAGATTAGTGGAGGGATAAAATGAAAATTGAACACATTGCATTGTGGACCAAAGATCTAGAACAAATGAAGGCTTTTTACGAAAAATATTTTGCAGCAGAAAGTTCAGCGTTATATGTAAATGAAAAAACAGGCTTTCGTTCTTATTTTTTGAGTTTTGCTAGTGGTAGTCGCTTGGAGTTAACTAATAAAAAATTTCTCTTGGAACGTGCAGTGGACGCGGTGGGTTATTCCCACTTGGCTATTTCTGTAGGGACGAAAGAAGATGTAGATAGCTTTGTGGCAAAAGTACTCGCAGATGGTTTTCCGTTATTGAATGGACCGCGAACTACTGGTGATGGTTACTATGAAGCTGTTATTCAAGATCCAGAAGGAAATTTATTGGAAATTACGACAGATTGAAATATGTAGGTGTAAAAATGATCTTTAAGCGTTATATTTATTTTAGAGGTGCGAGTGTCAGGTAAACAGTTATTGACTAGTAGATTCGCACCAAAATTTTGGCTAGATTATAAGCATTTAGCAGTAAAATTTAGTGTTTTATCATACCAGTGCTATATTTCTCGTACTTTTTTGTGAAATCAACTTATTTTGGATAGATTTCACGGTCGCACCTCGTATGAGGTGCGTGGATTGAAATTTTAGCAGTGGTGCCAGTGATATCCAAATTTTCTGTCGCACCTCGTATGAGGTGCGTGGATTGAAATATATCTACCAACAGATTGTTTCGTTGTTTCTAGTTGTCGCACCTCGTATGAGGTGCGTGGATTGAAATATCATCCAAATCCACCATTTGTTTGCGATAGTCGTGTCGCACCTCGTATGAGGTGCGTGGATTGAAATAAATCAATATATTTGGAAAATGTTATTGCTTTTTGTCGCACCTCGTATGAGGTGCGTGGATTGAAATTTTATCTATCAGCTTTTTAGTGTATTTAGGGAAGTCGCACCTCGTATGAGGTGCGTGGATTGAAATCACTCCAGCGAATGGAATTGGTGTTTGTCCAGATAGTCGCACCTCGTATGAGGTGCGTGGATTGAAATCATTTCTGGCGTATCTAAATAAATCATTGTTGCAGTCGCACCTCGTATGAGGTGCGTGGATTGAAATTGAACAGCTGGCACAATTGCCGAAACAAAAGTTTGGTCGCACCTCGTATGAGGTGCGTGGATTGAAATTTGGATGCGGTAGCGACTGCTGGAACAATCGGCAAGGTCGCACCTCGTATGAGGTGCGTGGATTGAAATCATAACAAAAAAATAAATTGGAGGCTTTTAAAAGTCGCACCTCGTATGAGGTGCGTGGATTGAAATCCGAATGGGTCTGATTGCCCTTGTGAGCCGTTTTTGTCGCACCTCGTATGAGGTGCGTGGATTGAAATTTTTTATTTGCTAATCAAGACCGTTTGATAATGTCGCACCTCGTATGAGGTGCGTGGATTGAAATATACCAGTCAACTGACAAGTGCGGTACGCTTGGTGGCGTCGCACCTCGTATGAGGTGCGTGGATTGAAATTAGTTAGAAATTTGATAACAGGAAAATTGCAAGAAAGTCGCACCTCGTATGAGGTGCGTGGATTGAAATAAAACGCAATTAGACGAGAATTGCCCAAATATGGTCACGTCGCACCTCGTATGAGGTGCGTGGATTGAAATATTCCGCTTCCTCCTTAAATTGAAGTCGATACTAGTCGCACCTCGTATGAGGTGCGTGGATTGAAATTGCGATGGATTGGTAAAGCTAATCGTTTGCTCGGGTCGCACCTCGTATGAGGTGCGTGGATTGAAATAAGATTTAAAGAAATGAACCACCAATTTAAAAAGTCGCACCTCGTATGAGGTGCGTGGATTGAAATTTTTGTGTCCTCTGCTGTGTCTTTTACAACAAAGGTCGCACCTCGTATGAGGTGCGTGGATTGAAATTTAGCATTGATACATTTGGGCACTTGGTAAGCATGTCGCACCTCGTATGAGGTGCGTGGATTGAAATCTAGCGGCTCGTCTGAAAATTCGTCATAGCTAAAAAGTCGCACCTCGTATGAGGTGCGTGGATTGAAATAAGAATTACCAACAACTTTAAAAACAGAAATATCGTCGCACCTCGTATGAGGTGCGTGGATTGAAATTTAGAAAACGCTTGGTATCTCGCAAAAAGCGAAGCTAGTCGCACCTCGTATGAGGTGCGTGGATTGAAATATATTGAACCTGGTGAAGAAACGTCAACAAGTGAAGGTCGCACCTCGTATGAGGTGCGTGGATTGAAATATGTCTTGCATAAATGATTTTATCGACTGGATAGTCGTCGCACCTCGTATGAGGTGCGTGGATTGAAATTTTTTAGTAAGGAGGCATAACCATGGACGTACTACTGTCGCACCTCGTATGAGGTGCGTGGATTGAAATCACGACACGCTAGATAGCATTGTGGATGCAATCGGTCGCACCTCGTATGAGGTGCGTGGATTGAAATGCAACCAATAGTTGCACGAACCACGAACTATTTCGTCGCACCTCGTATGAGGTGCGTGGATTGAAATTCGGACATCATCTACTATCTGAACAACGCTACTGGGTCGCACCTCGTATGAGGTGCGTGGATTGAAATTGGTACGTATGGTAATGACAATCTTTATAAATTAGTCGCACCTCGTATGAGGTGCGTGGATTGAAATAGCAGATTGAGTTTTTCGCTGATGAAAACCTAAAAGTCGCACCTCGTATGAGGTGCGTGGATTGAAATAATATGTTTCGGGATTTCCTCATAATACTCTTGCGTCGCACCTCGTATGAGGTGCGTGGATTGAAATCTATCCTTGGCGAAATAGCTTGCGGTGAGCCTATACGTCGCACCTCGTATGAGGTGCGTGGATTGAAATTAAGGGAACCCAATGTCATCATTTGTTCTTCCGGTCGCACCTCGTATGAGGTGCGTGGATTGAAATTAACTTTTTTACCTTTTTCGGTGACGTTGACGTCGCTGTCGCACCTCGTATGAGGTGCGTGGATTGAAATTGTTGATACATAGTGTGCAAACCCAAAGTAGTCAAGTCGCACCTCGTATGAGGTGCGTGGATTGAAATACGAATAATTGCCGGCACACTTTCAATGGTGCGCTTGTCGCACCTCGTATGAGGTGCGTGGATTGAAATAAGATGTATTAGATATTAATTTTACGGAAAAGACGTCGCACCTCGTATGAGGTGCGTGGATTGAAATTGGAATGACAATCCAACGTGCGTTATCATTACCGTCGCACCTCGTATGAGGTGCGTGGATTGAAATTTGGGAGCGTGGGGCTAATAAACCGTTAATGGAGTCGCACCTCGTATGAGGTGCGTGGATTGAAATACTACCAGCTTCCCCCACACCGTGCAATCCACCATGTCGCACCTCGTATGAGGTGCGTGGATTGAAATTTTAATCTCGGCTTTTTGTTAGTCCGTTGCTGGCTGGTTTTAAGTCAATATTTTGGACACATTTTTATAGACTTTTTTGTTCAATCGCCACAAAGGCTCGCCTCCTTCTAG
>NZ_BJDR01000022.1 GCF_005405245.1 Enterococcus nangangensis
TTTTGTGGTTAAAAACATTGTACCGTATCAGGCACTCATATGGCCTTTTCTTTTTACACAATTATATGGACTTTATCGTCCTAAGCTATTTTTTTGAGAAAGGCGGCTAGTAATAAGATGAAACCTAATTTAAACTTTTATTTACAAAAGATTAATACCTTCGTCCAAACAACAGAAGAGCTAGGGGAAGGCATGAATCCCTTTTATGAAAAAGTACGACAAGCAATTGACGACGGACGCACTGAAAATTTAACAGCGGATGAACTAACTGAAGTGCACGAAAAATTTGTCCAAGGTGTTGAAGCGTATCGCCAGTTGCAAGAAATGTTGACGGGTTTACGGGCACCAGCTAAAGTCATGGGGATTCACAAACGTTTAGAAAAAACCTTTGCTAAGTACGTGGCTGCTTGTCAAAAGATGACTACGGCGGTGGAAAATCAAGTAGATGCCGACTCTTTTGATGCTTCTGAAAAAGAACAAGACGAAGCTACGGATGAAATTACTTTTTGTATCCAACGGTTGACGCAACTGTTACGTTAATCAGGGAGTAATGAAGGAGTTACTGCTGGCGCACCGTTTATATGTAAAAAGAGCTTGTGACAAGATTTTTGTCACAAGCTCTTTTTGCATATCAGTACATAAGAATTATCGTAATTAGTTTTCGTGATCCACATAATCGCGATAGTAATTCATTAAGTCGGTTTTTAGTTGTTGATATTCCGCTTCAGAATATTCCTTTTCTGCTAATTTCAATTGCAAGAAAGGGACGTGTAGTTCTTCACGCAAACGATCTAAGACATCTAAGGCATCCATTTTTCCACCTACTTTTCAAAATAGACACACACAGCTTCTGGTGCCCAGGTATCATTATTTAAAAAGTGAAGACTGCCATTTGCTTGGACCTTGAATAAACTCAGTTGGTCGGATTTTTGATGGGCGCAAATTAAAAATTCACCGCTGGGGCTTAGGGCAAAGTCTCGTGGGAAATCGCCGTGGGTGGAAATAATTTCTTTGAGAGTTAAAGTTAAGCCATCAGGCTCAACATCATAGATTGCAATTGAGTTGTGTCCACGATTAGAAGCATACAATGTTCGCCCGTCCTTAGCAATGCGAATTGCACCGCCTGAATTTTCACCAGTGAATTTTTCCGGTAAAGTGCCTAAAGTTTGTTGCTGTTCAAAGTGACCATCCGGAAAATATTTTAAGACGGAAACGGTGCTGTTTAATTCATTAATGAGATACGCCACGGCTAACGTTGGATGGAAGACTAAATGACGCGGACCAGCACCCGCTGCGGTTTGATAAATGGCAACAGGGGTGAGTTGCCCATCGGCAGCCACATCATAGGTATAGACTTCATCTGTGCCTAAGTCACAAGCAACTAAGCGACTATCTGGTGTCAGGTCTGTGTAGTGGACGTGTTGCACGTTTTGGTTGGGGTTAGGCCCTGTTGGATGCGTGTGATGGACCTCTGTTGCCAACTGTAAAGTGCCGTCTGCTTGAATTTGATAGGTACGTAAGGTTCCTTGATGGTAGTTAGCACTGTACACCAATTGTCGCGCTTCATCTACCGCAACGTAACAAGGGGCGCTACCGTCTTTGGTTACGGCGTTAAGGAATTGGTAGCCTTGTGGTGTTTTTTCATAAGCACTAATCCCTCCACCATTTTCATCAGCGCCTACAGTATATAAGACACCGCTTTTCGCTGTGGTGAGATAAGTGGGACTAACTTCTTTAAGGACTAAGGTAAGTTCTTTTATCTGCCCAGCGTCTTCATCTAAAACGGCGCTGTAGACTCCTTGACTGCTTTTACGCGTGTATGTTCCTAATAAAAATTTGCTTTCCATGATGACCCTCCTTTTTTTATAGTATAGCATAAGATTTTCTTTAAAGCGGTTCAAAAGTAAGGAGTTATGGTATAATTCAACCATAATAAGGAGGGAGTTTTTTTGGAATCTGAAATTATTAAAGTGGGAGAAAAAGCTTGGGACGAAACGGAACCCATGCTGATTTTGTTTGGTGAAAAAGTAACACCAGAACTTTTGCCCTATTCCATTGTGCAAAAATTTTCAACGGAAAAACCCGTAGCAGAATTACACGAAGGTGGGAGCTTGACTTTTGGCGACCAAGTCTACAAAATTGAAAAAATTGGGCGTTTAGCCAACGCTAATTTAAAGGAGCTAGGTCATGTGACGTTAGTCTTTGGCCCATTACCCACCCACGACGAACTAGTCAACGCCATTTATCTTAATCCACATACGTTGCCACAAGTTGCGGTGGGGATGAAGATTCACTACGCATAAAGGGGGAAACTATTTGGAAAACAAAAAGAAAAATGTTTCTTGGTTTTGGAAATGGTTTTTAAATAATCAAGTCGTCACTAGCTTGTTAGTGGTGCTGTTGATTTTGCTCATTCTGTTAACCTTTACGAAGGTTTCTTACCTCTTCACACCCGTTCTACAATTTTTCGCCATCGTGGGGATCCCTATTATCGTGGCAACAGTACTGTATTATTTTTTAGTGCCGATTGTCGATTTAATGGAGCGCCACGGCGTGAATCGTGTGGTGGCCATTTTTATTCTCTTTATAGTCATCTTAGGGCTAATCATTTGGGGCGGCGTCGTTGCGGTGCCTAAAATCCAAGAACAGTTGGTGAGCTTCGTCAATAATTTGCCCAGTTACATTGACGAGATTAATCATCAGTCGGAAAAATTATTTACGAATCAATGGATTGCTGATTTCCAACCGCAAATTGATAAAATGCTTGATGATGGCATGAGCTCTTTAACCACCATTATCCAAAACTTTTCAAAAGGAACAATTCAAAGTATCGGAAATATTGTTGGCGCTGTAGCCAACGCTTTTATCGTAATTTTAACTGCACCATTCATCTTGTTTTATTTATTAAAAGATGGCAAAAAGTTAGCGGGATACGTCACTGGCTTTTTACCACCGCGTTTTCGGGATACTACGTTACAAGTGATGAAAGAAATGAACGAAAAAGTTTCCCAATATATTCGGGGACAATTAACCGTCGCTTTTGCCGTAGCCGTGATGTTTACCATTGGCTTTGCCGTCATTGGTTTAGATTACGCGGTAACTTTAGGCGTCATCGCCGGCTTTTTAAATTTGATTCCTTATTTAGGATCTTTTCTAGCCATGGTGCCAGCGGTCTTCCTGGCTTTAGTTGCTGGTCCAGTAATGGTTTTAAAAGTGGCAATCGTTTTTGTCATTGAACAAACCATTGAAGGACGCGTGATTTCGCCGCTAGTTTTAGGCAGCCAATTAAGCATGCATCCCGTAACCATTATCTTTGTTTTACTCACCTCTGGTAAAATTTTTGGTGTTGGAGGGGTGGTCTTAGGGATTCCCGCTTATGCCGCAGTCAAAGTATTAATTACTTACATCTTTGAATGGTATAAAAAGGTTTCCAAGTTGTATCAAGAAAAGCCAGTTTTATTATTGGATGACACACAACCACCAAGTAGTGATACTGAAGAAAATAAAAAAGAATAAGGAAAAGAGTGGCGACCAATGATTTTTTTCATTGTTCTGCTACTCTTTTTTTACTTATTTATTTTTAGTGAGGGTTAAAGAGAAAGTTGCTAGGCTAATGGCGCAGATGCCTAATAATAAAATGGCTATCAGCATGCCTATGCGTCCCACGTAAGGAGAAAAAATTAACATGCTGGCAGCCACGAGTTTACCTAGCTGAAAAATCGTGCCATTGACGGCGAGATAAGCTCCACGATTATTTTCGGCTACTAGTTCTGCCAATTTAGCTTGGCGGGTGGGCACGTAAAGGAGTTCCCCTAAGGATAAGACGATGGTTGCTCCTAAAATGAACCAAAAATTTAAGCTAAAGGCAAGAAGGGCAAAGCCTGAGGCAAACAAAGCAACGCCAATTTTAAAAGTCGGCATAATTTTTTTGGAAATTAGCCATTGGGCAATCGGAGCGGTGAGTAAGACAACGAGTAAGGTGTTTAACGTCGTGGAAAGACTTAACATTTTCACGCCGTTAAGAGGTAAATTAAAAAAGGTGGTGGCTAAAAAATTTTGCGAGAGATGGACGGAAATATAATTATTTCGCTGATATTCGATACCTAAAATTAAAACGCCACTAACGGTAAACCAGAAAAAGCGTTGGTCAAGACAAACTTGACGATAACTTTGCCAAACGCCTTTTAAGCCCAGTCGACTTTGACTAAGTTTTTTTTCAGGGGCATGAGTCTCTTGAATAAACCGATAAGTAAGGGCGGTGGTCAATAAATTGATAATCATCAGACCACTAATTAATGGAAATAAATGCTCTTCAAAAAACCAGCCCCCCACCATGATGCCTAACATTAGGGAAAGATTGCTCGCCCAATAACTGATGGCATACATAAAGGAGCGATTTTTTTCGTTGGAGACATCCACCAACATTGCCTCACTGGCGGGATTAATTAAACCACTAGCTAAATTTTGGAGTAGCATCATGGCGAAGGTAAAAGCAGGGGCTTGCCACCAAGGGGAGTTGGCTAGTAAAATACCCGCGGTGGTGCCGACTTTTAACAGTTCGCCAGCGACTAACATTTTGCGTCGACCAATTAAATCCGTCAAGTGGCCGCCGTAGATGCCAGCTAGAAAAGAAACCACGACGTTAATCATCACTAAGACGCCTGCTATTTTAGCAGAGTAAGCTTGAGTGAAGTAAATTGCCATAAATGGAAAAATCAGGGAACTACCAAAACGACTTAAAAATTGAATCATAATTCTTTTGCGGATATTGGGATGAAGTTCTTGCCACATCATTGTAACCTGCCTTTCTTTTTGCTATAGTGTCAGTATAAAAAAGGACACGAAAATTAAAAAGAGACAATTTAAAATTATTTTGTCCCCTTTTAGGAGGAAACAAGATGGACAGCGCTTATTTTCAGTTGCGTTTATTTTGCCAACAGCAAGGCACCAGTTTTTTATTAAAAGATTTGGCGGATACGTGGGACATTTCTACCAAACAAACGAAGCGCCGCTTGCAACACTATCAAGCACGTAACATGTTAACCTTTACGCCCGGCGTGGGTCGTGGTCACTTGTCTCAAGTAACTTTTCCTGAACCATTACTTGATAAGTTGCAAGCAACCGTCAGCGCTTTACTGGCGCAAGAAAACTTAACGGACTTGGCGACACTCTTACAACTGCCATGGCCTAACGCTTGGCTTAAACCTTTTTATCAGCAATTTCAAAGTCATTTTGGCTTAAAGAAAACGGTGGACGAAAAAATTATTTTGCGCCAAATTACGACGCGGCCCGTAACGAGTTTGGATCCTTTAAAAGTTTCTATCTATCGGGAAGTGAATTTACTTTACCAAATAGGCGACTGCTTAACGAAATTAGTAGCCGATCAACTGACGCCTGGTTTAGCTCATCATTGGTATTACGATGAACAGGAGTTGACTTGGCATTTTTATTTGCGCAAGGGAGTCTTGTTTCACCATGGCAAATATTTAACCAGTGCAGATGTGCGCTACACGATAGAACGCGCCTTAAGTGTCAGTAAACTCGTGCCGTGGCAGCTGTTAAATTTGCAAAAAATAGTGACGGATGGCGACTACCACGTGGCTTTTGTCATGAAACACCCTGAGCCTTTGTTGCCTTCCTATTTAGCCAATGTGCTTTTTATCATTTTGCCTAGTGATCGTCCTTTTCAAGAAAACGCTTGGCTAGGAACGGGAGCATTTTACGTGAAAGAGTGGCAGCCCAAGCAATTTACTTTGAGAGCCTTCGATGAGTATTATGGCTTGCGCCCCTTGATTGATGAAGTGGAGCACGTTTTAGTGAACTTGCCACCAGCACCCACCACGCCGCAACTTTATTTAGAGGCTGGCTACCAAGAAAAAGCAGCATTGGGGATGGGGGTCCAATTTATTAGTGCCAATCTCAAAAGAAACACGGTGATTCAAGAATTTTATGTCCGAGAAGCTTTGTATTACGCTTGCGATGTGACTGCTTATCCACAGCAAAAAGATCAGCCGGCTAGTCACTACCAAGAAGCCGATTCGCTTACTTTAAAGAAAAGTTTGGCTCAAGGAGCTGCTGCTCTTGCTAAAGGCAATTATCACGGAGAAACGTTAAAGCTGGGTGTCCTGCACTATCTAGCAGAGAGCGTTTCCTTTGGTGAGTGGTTGCAAGAACGATGTCAGGCTATCGGTTTAAAAATTCAGCTGGTTTATTTTTCTTTTGAAGAACATTTTTACAGTGACTTTTTAGAAAAAAATGTTGATCTTGTCTTATTGGAAGACTTGCCCGTCCCAGGGGAAATTTTTCCTTATTTGGCTTTTGTAGCTAGTCCTGAACTTTTAGTGCAGCGCTTTTTACCAGCGGACAGCAAAAAATACTTACAACAAGCAATCACGGCGTATCAAAATGCACCACAGCTAGAGCGGCAAAAAAATTATTTAGCGATGGATGACTGGTTGACGCAAAATTACTATCTGATTTACACTGTACATTCTAAAAGACGGCGCTACGTGCATCCCATGTTGGCTGGTCTGACAAGTTCAGCCCAAGATGCTTTTGATTATCGTTTAGCGTGGCCGGAAGAAAGCAAAAAGGACGACGTTTGTTAGTTTTAACAAACATCGTCCTTTTTTTGACATAAAAAATTAAATTTTAGAATTCCTTGGCTGCTTGCGCCACTTCCGCCAAGGCTTTTTCTAACAATTCTTCAGCGTGCTCAGGATCATAATCCAACCCTTCAATGAAGGCTGCCGCATAATCCGTTACGCCGACAAAAGCAAAAATATTTTTCAAATATTGGTTGGCAAAATCTTCGCCACCATAAACACCACCATTGGATTGGATATGGAATACTTTTTTACCCGTGGTTAAAGGTTGTGGGCCAGTTGGCGTATATTTGAAAGTTTTCCCAGCCACCATAATCGTGTCGATCCAAGCTTTCAAGCGGGTAGGAATATTTAAATTCCACAGGGCGTTGGCCACGATAATTTTATCTGCTTGTAAAAACATTTCTGTTAATTCATCAAAACGAGCTACAGCATGTTGTTGTTCAGAACTTAAGCTAGCAAAATCAGTGCCAGCACGTAACGCACCCCAAGCAGAGAGTAATTCACCATTCACTTCTGGCAAATCATCTTCAAAGGCATCAAAGACGGTAACTTCATCTTCAGGATGCAATGGTCGATAATTTTCTAAGAAGGTGGCTAGACCTTTTAAAGTCCGCGATTCTTTTTCCGTTAAGGGATGGGCTTTAATAACTAAAACTTTACTCAAATTATTTCGCTCCTTTGTTTTAAAATACTTGTTAATTGTAAGTAAATTTTACAAAAAAAACAAATAAAAGCGCTTCGTTTTAGACGGCAGCTTTTAGACGTTGACTACCACCCAACAAGTATTTTACGTTGAAACCTTGACGTTTTAAAAATGCAGCTAACAATTCCCCTTTAAAGGAGTTATCGGCCACCAGTAAATAATTTTCTTTCAGGGACAAGTTGTGATATTCCGCAGGCAAAGCCGTGACATCCATCATTTTTTCAGTAAAGTGAGACAGGGCAATAGGGGCTTGTAGGGAAGTAACATTTAACACCGTCCAGTTTTCTTGTGACAGGTTTGTTAGTTCGAGACGAGCGATTCCTAAAGTCATTGTATTCATCCTTTCTATCGGTGCTCTCAAGTTTGTTCAGGGAGCAACACGTTGCTGAAATAATAGCAAGTCTCTTGCGGCATTGCAACTTTAACGCTGAAAAAATGAGAAGTTGATTAAAGGTAGGATAAAAAAAGTGTGATGCCAATCGTACCCAAAAATTTAGCTAGTAGTGAGTCTGATAAACATTTATACTAAAAAAATAAAATAGTTTGTAATCTTTTACAGTCTAAAACGTTTATTTGTTAAAGGGAGGGAGCGTATGGGTAATTCTCAGTTGGAACAATTGTATTTACAATATGCAGAAGAACTTTTTTTGTATGCGCTCTCCTTTACGCGCAATCGCCACGATGCAGAAAATTTGGTAAGTGATGCTTTCTTTCAGCTCGCTTTGCAAAAAGAATTTCCTAAAAAGAGTAAATTTTGGCTTTTTAGAGTGGTAAAAAATCGTTATATTGATCAACAACGGCAACAAAAACGGTGGGGCTTTTTGGCTTTGGAAGGATTTTTTTTGAAAGGAAGGAATCAGACAGAAGAAGATTTTTTTCAGCAGGAAAGTTATCGTCAGCTCGATCAAGCGATTCAACACTTAGAACCGCCTTACAAAGAAATTGTAGTCTGTTATTATTTTTGTAATTGGTCCACGCAAGAAATTGCGACATTCTTACAGCTTTCAACGAATCAAGTGCGGGTGGATTTATATCGTGCTCGCCAACAACTCAAGGAGGTTTTGACCCATGACGGAAAATATTAAAGAATTATTATTAAAATACCAAGAAGGGGCGGCAACTTCTGCTGAAAAGAAAATAGTGGAAGAAAAATTGGCGACGTTAAATCTCCTGCAGGAATTGCAAGAAGGCCAAGTGATGCAGGCTAAGCCACAGTTAAAAGATCGTTTTAATCCCCAAAAAGTAAAACGACAAGTAAATGCCAAATTTTTTAAAGTGACGTTACTCCTTTTTATCTTTGCTGGGCTAGTTTTAGCGATGCTACATGTCGTGGTGCCGACTATTGTAGATCAATTTTATTATAATCCAATGACTAAAGCTAAAGAGGCGCCAGTCGCCGAGTACAACTTGGTAGCTACTACTTATACTGAGCTGACAAATCCCTTATTACGGGTCCAAGAAATTCAAATAGATCCGCTGGGGATGGGCCGCTATACGGTAACAACACGCTATCAAACGACGATGAATATCGGGGAGGCGAGTCCTCTGACTTGTAGCTATCAATTGGTACGAGGAAAAGTCAGCGCAACATCCCACCCGTCCAATAACGTGCCGAACTTCACAGCATTAATACCCGCAAAAGCCAATGGCGATTATGAGTCAGCGTATCAAGCCACTTTAGTAAAATTAAACGCGCTACCTGAAGCTAGTGAGGTAGTTGGCAGTTTAACGTTTAGACAACCGCTTACCGTTAGTCAGCTCTTCCAATTTTTACAAGTTGAAAAATTACCAGAAGCTGCAGACTACCAGCTAGCGTGGTTACAAGTAGATACGGGTTCAGCAGATTCGTTTGGTTTTTCGTGGAATGAAGGGGAATATGCTGCTGGCGATTTATTACGAAATGTTGGTAATAAATATTTTACTGACTTAAATCAGCAATATCCATGGCTTTTTCCAGCAACTTACCGCCAATACTCTTTCACCGATATGCCACAACTGTTTAGCCAACACTTTACTTCCTCATTGGCTTATTTAACAGATCACCAGAAAATTATTTTTTCCCTACCTGTGAGTGAACAGTCAACAAATTTTGCTGCTGCTTTAGATTATGTGCAAGAAAATGGCGTGAAAATTTCGGGTATTTATCTTGCCGGCACTGCCAAAAAATTTACGCTCTTGGCACAACAAGCGGAGGTAGGAGCTGTTAATGTATTGGGTAGCTCCCTATATAGCGCTAAATATCAAAATGATTAAGTGGACTGATTTGTAGGAAAACATTGTCTCGTTGACTTTAGTCATGCTATAATTACAAGTAAAGAGATTAAGACAGGAGGGAAGAAGATGACAGCAGCGATGAAATTGTGGTAAGAACTTTTGAACTGAAGGAAAAACTCAATTCAAAAGTCTAGGTCAAAACAATTTCACGGGAGTAGTGTCTACTTTTTTCCAAAAGTTTAGTGAAGGACCAAGGCCTTTTTGTGCACTGGTCCTTTTTTGCTGCTTTCTCGCCTAGACGAGAAAGGAAAAATATGGAAACATTAACGTTACAATTAACCAATATTCAACAAAATTTTGGCGCGGAGGAATTATTAACTATTCCTACTTTAACCGTCTACCAAGGGGAACGCATCGGGATTGTGGGCGCCAACGGTACTGGCAAGACGACGCTATTAAAAATTATTCAAGGAGAATTGACTCCTAATCACGGGACGGTAAAACGCGCTACTAACTTTAACTATTATCGACAAGTAGAGCAATTGCAAAAGGACTCCTCCTTTGAAGACATGGATTGGGAACTTTTACAACGGCTTGCTGTTCCTAAAATAGTACATGGTGCTTTAAGTGGTGGGGAACAAGCTAAGGTACGCTTGGCTGCAGTGTTGGCTACTTATCCTGATGGCTTATTACTGGATGAGCCCACGACGCATTTGGATCAACAAAGTGTGCAAACCATTGTCGAAGAATTGCAATATTATTACGGTACCTTGCTTTTTGTCAGTCATGATCGTTTCTTTTTAGACCAATTAGCTACTAAAATTTGGGAGGTTGCTGACGGTACGGTTACCGAGTATTCCGGCAACTTTACCGCTTATCAAGAGCAAAAAAAGCTAGCCCGCTTAGCACAAGTTCGCGACGTACAACAATATCAAAATGAGAAGCGGCGTTTAGAACAAGCGATTCAGCAAAAGAAAATGCAGGCGCAAAAAAGTGCGCAAGTAGCAAAGAAAAAGCGTCAGCAAAATATTCGCCCTGATCGCTTAGCTTCTTCCAAGCAAAAAGATACGGTGGAAAAAAATTTGCATAAGACCGCAGCGGCCTTAACTAGTCGCTTAGAGCAACTAACGGTGACCGCACCGGTAGTCAAGGAGCGGCCGATTATTTTTCCTAAAGTACCAGAACTGACCTTGCATAATAAGTTTCCCATTCGGGGTGAAAATTTTACCTTAAAAAAAGGGCAACGCGTCTTACTGGCAAATTGTGATTTCCAATTTTTATTAGGGAAAAAAATCGCTATCGTCGGGGCGAATGGTGCTGGAAAAACTTCTTTGTTGCAAAGCATTCTTCAAGAAGACCCCGGTATTGTTGTAGCCCAAAAGGTCGTCTTTGGCACTTACCAACAACTGGCTTATCAAATGACCAGTCCCTTGGCGCTTTTACCTTACCTACTCCAACAAACGCAACAAACGGAAACTTTTCTTCGCAGTATTTTGCACAATCTAGGTTTTTCTGTCAATGACCTGACTAAATCAGTAGAAAGTTTAAGTGGTGGTGAGGCCACACGCCTACAAATCGCTTTACTTTTTGTCCGACCCACCAATGTTTTACTGTTGGATGAGCCGACTAATTTTATTGATTTAAACACGATGGCTGCTTTGGAAAAGTTAATACGCGCTTATCCAGGCACTGTCCTTTTTACTACCCACGATACTTATTTTGTTAAAGAAGTGGCAGATGAAGTGTATCAATTAGCTGACGGGAAGCTTACTTATCAAAAATAAATGAATGAAGCTGATCAATTTTTTGCTGAGAAGCAAAGAATGGTCAGCTTTTTTGGCGCGTTGTTAGGCAAGGTGCAATTCCTTGTAAGTTTTTTCAGGCGAGCATACAATGAGGAGGTGAAGGGGTGAAGTTTCCATGACTTTTCAATTGTCAGAACCAAAATTAGAGGGGCTGGCCATACGCGTCCAAGACTTGGAAGCCATGATTGCTTTTTATCAAAAGTTACCAGGATTTTATAAATTAACGGAAGAAAATAATTTAGCTTACTTTGGCGGTGCCAAAGAGGGCGATGCTTTTTTAATTTTGGAAGATACGCCATTTGGGGCACAAGAAGCTGGGGGCGTGAAAAAATTGGCGCGCTTTTCTTTGAGTGTGCCTGATTTAACGCAGCTGAAGTATGTTAAAAATCATTTAAGCAAACAAGGTGTGAAGATTTTACAGGAGGAGTGGTCTGTCGGGCAAGGGGCTTTTACCATCGCTGACCCGGAAGAAAACTACCTCACTTTTTTTGTAGATCATCGTCTGCCAGCTGATGATTTACATCCAGCAGCAGTCCAGTTTCAGTTGCAGCAAATACATCTTAATGTGGCAGATGAAAAAGCTAGCCAAACTTTTTTTGAACATTTAGGTTTGGTGGCAAAAGCCGAAGAAGAAAAATTTTTTCAACTAGATAAAAGGGAATGGATTGGTTTTCATCAGTATCCGGTGCAATGGCACTGTGGCAAAAATCGTGACTTGGAAGTTTTAGGTTTAGACTTTTTAAATTTTTCTTTACCTAGTCAAGAGGAATTAGTAAAATTAAGTGAACATTTACAACAATTAAAGATTGATTTTTATCGCGATAAAAAATTATCCATCTTGACGATTTTTGATCCTAACGGGGTGGAATGGTGGTTTACGAGTCGTCACCATGAAGGAACACGGGTGTAAAATGAAAGCAGAAGTTTTAAATTTTTTAACTGCAGCCTGTCGAGCCGGCACTTTTCCCGGTTTTACGGTGAGCTTTTTGCAAGACAAGCAATTTTCCACGACACTTTTTGGCGCAGAAACGGTTCTTCCTAATAGAAAACCCTTAGTCGCCGACAAATGGTATGACTTGGCCTCCTTGACGAAAGCCATCGTGGCCGTAATTACTTTAAAAGTCGCGGAAGAAGGAAAGCTTTCTTTAACTGCACCGCTGGCCAGTTATTGTAGAGAAGCTAGCGCCAAAGAAATTACTGTCGGTGATTTATTGACCCATACGGCGGGGTTGACGGGTTTTATTTTGGACCGGAATCAGCTGGCAGGTGACGTGTTAAAAGAAAAAATTTTCCAATTAACGCCGCAATGGACACCAGGCACACAAATGATTTATTCGGATCATCATTATTTGTTGTTAGGCTTTATCTTAGAAGAAGTAACCGGCAAAAGTTTAGCTAAGTTATTGACGGAAAAAATAAATCAACCACTTGGCACAGCTTTTACTTATGCTCCTGTGGCTAGTAACTGTATTCCTACGAGTCCGCTTTTTGACGAGAAAAAAAATTGGGTATTGAACCTGCAAGGCATTCCCCATGACCCCAAAGCGCGCCAGTTAGGTGGTGTTGCCGGTCATGCAGGAATCTTTGGGCGCTTAAAAGATTTACAAAAATTGCTCCAAGCTCTATTGGGAGACTTTCTGCAGCCAACAAGTCAAAAGTTGGCTTTTACTGAGCAAACGGCAGGGTTTCATCGGAGTTTTGGTTTTAAATTGTACAAAGCGCCAACAGATGGTCGTTGGCTTTTTAGCCACACAGGCTATACAGGAACTTTTTTACTGGGAGATCCGGTAAAAAAGCAAGGGCTGATTTTTTTAAGTAATCGCGTCCATCCCCACGATGAGCGTCAAGCATACATTGAAAAAAGAGATCAGTTCATTGAACTTTATTTAAAAGATTTATAATTGAACTTTATTAAAAAAGTTTTTAAAGGAGCGATTTGATGGAACCATTATTTTTACAACCGGTCTTTCAAGATAAAATTTGGGGTGGCAAAAAGTTGGCGGAAGTTTTTGGTTACGATTTACCTAGCGCAAAAGTGGGGGAATGCTGGGGGATTTCTGCTCATCCTCACGGTCCTTCAATTGTCAAAAATGGCCCGTATGCTGGTCTAACCTTAGCGGAAGTTTGGCAAAAAGCACCGAGTCTATTTGGTAATCCCCATGAAGAGGTTTTTCCTTTGTTGGTGAAAATTTTAGATGCCGAAGATGATTTATCGGTACAAGTTCATCCCGATGATGCTTATGGCAAGACCCACGCCGGTGAGCTAGGGAAGACGGAATGTTGGTACATCATTGACGCCGAACCAGGTGCCACCATTGTTTACGGTCATCACGCGAAAACGAAAGAAGAATTTGCTAAAATGGTTGCAGCCGGCGACTGGCAACATTTATTACGAAAAATCCCGGTGAAAAAAGGTGACTTTTACTATGTACCTGCCGGCACGATTCACGCTATCGGGAAAGGTATTTTAATTTTAGAAACGCAACAATCCTCAGACACCACGTATCGTGTGTATGATTACGATCGAAAAGATGAAAAAGGGCACACGCGGGAATTGCACATCCAAGAGTCCTTAGATGTAGCTACAATTCCCCACCATGATCCCACCCTCCACATTAGCGAAAAAAATAGCGGCACTTCGCGAGTCACACAATTTGTGGATACACCTTTTTTTGCGGTGTATGAATGGCAAGTTGCCGGCTTGTTAAACTTGAAAAAAACAGCGCCCTATACTTTAGCTTCAGTAATTGCTGGTGTGGGACAATTAGAAATCTTAAACGCCGATGGAATAGTTGCGGCGACCTACTCGTTAAATAAAGGCGACCACTTTATTTTACCCGCCGAAATTCAAAGCTGGCGTTTGGGAGGCGATTTGAAAATTATTGCCTCAACTCCAGGAAAAAGTGTGCAGTAAAAATAGCAAAGAGTACGGCAGCTTGTCGTACTCTTTTTCCAATTAGGAAGAATTAAAGGAGGAAAAAATAATGGTGAAAGCAGCAGAAAGTTTTACTTTTCAAAGTGGAGTAACGGTAGCCAACCGGACGTTAATGGCGCCCATGACGACTAAGATGAGTTTTTATAACGGTGTCGTCACACAAGATGAGTGCGGGTATTATCATCAACGCGCCGGTGAAGTGGGGGCGATTGTCACGGGTGCGGCTAATGTTCAAGCTGATGGAAAATGTTGGGAAGGCGAGCTGAGCGTGGAAAGCGATGCCTTGATTCCCAGTTTAAGTCAATTAGCAAGTGCCATTCACGTGGGGCAAACCAAGGCTATTTTACAAATTTTTCATGGGGGACGCCGGACTACTAAAGCCATCTTACGGGGAACCCAACCCGTTAGTGCCAGTGCTGTAGCAGCGGTGATTCCCGGTAGCGAAGTTCCACGGCCCTTAACCGCTGCCGAAATTTTAACGACGATTCAAAATTTTAAAGAAGCCACACGACGGGCAATTTTAGCGGGCTTTGACGGCGTAGAAATTCACGGCGCCAATACGTATCTTTTGCAACAATTCTTTTCTCCCCATAGTAATCGGCGGGAAGATGAGTGGGGCGGCAGTCTAGCCAATCGTTTTCGCTTTATCGAAGCGGTGGTAGATGGTGTGTTGGCAACAGTTCAAGCCTTGAAGCCGCAAAACTTTTTAGTGGGCTATCGTTTCTCACCAGAAGAGTTAGAAACCCCCGGGATTTCTTTTGCCGATACTTTATTTTTAGTGGATCACTTAGCGGATAAAAAGCTAGACTATCTCCACGTCTCCTTGAATGATTATCAAAAAGTTTCCCAAAGTGAAGCTTACCAAGAAAGAACCATCCTCAGCTATCTCCATGAAAAAATTGCTGGTCGTCTGCCTTTAATCGGTGTCGGCAATATTTGGAGCAGTCAAGACGTTGCTGAAGTGTTAACGGATGCGGAATTTGCGGCGATTGGAACTGGGTTACTGTTTGATCCGCACTTTGTACGCAAAGTATTAACGCAAAATGATGAAGCAATTGCCACAACTTTACAAGAAGGCAATCGCGACATCTTACGGATTAGCGACGGTGCTTGGGGCTTTTTAACCGGCCGCAGTGCAGAGAAGTTAGAGCTCTTGCAAAAATAATTGAAAAAAACAGGCTCGTTCCCAATTTCGGGACGAGCCTGTTTTGATAAGTAATCAATCGTTTGCTAAGATGCTTTTGGGGGTAGGTAATACTAAATCCGCACCGTATTTTTGTTTGAGGGCCGTTTGAATCAGGCGAATGGCTAGGACAGGATTACGGGCGAGAATGGGTCCGTGGAAGTAAGTACCAAAAACATTTTTGTAAATGACGCCTTCAGAACCGTCCGTCCCGTTATTCCCTTTGCCCATGACGACATTGCCTAGAGGTTTTTCTCCTTGCCCTAAAAAGGTGCGGCCGTTGTGGTTTTCAAAACCGAAATAAGTCTCGTTAAACTCGGCGTTATAAATTTCAGTATCGCCAATGAAACGATTGTTAACTTGCGATTCCGTGTAGTGATCTAACGCGCCGATGCCTTCAATTTTTTCCCCTTGGGCTCCCATGTAGTAGTGACCTAAGAGTTGGTAACCGCCACAAACAGAAAGTAAGACGCCATCATTTTCAATGTAGCACGTGAGATCTGCTTTTTTAGCTTGAATGTCCTTTGAGACAATTAACTGTTCAAAATCTTGACCGCCACCAAAGAAAACTAAATCGTATTTCTCTGGATTAAAGTCCTCATGTAAAGAAACGACTTCTGTGTGAAAAGTCACACCCATTTTTTCAGCGTAGTATTTTAACATGAGTAAGTTGCCGTTGTCCCCATAAGTATTTAATAAATTACCGTACAAGTGACAGACGTTTAAAGAAAGTTGCGGATTAGTCATGACGCATCCCTCCATTGATGTAGCCGCCTTGGGCTAAGTGTTTGCGTAATTGTAAGACAGCAGTATAAGTTGCTAAGATATAAACATCATTAGTCGGCAGTTTAGCAATTGCTGTAACGACGTCTTTTAAATCAGGAATTTCTTGGATTTTTTCTTTGGGTAGGCCAGCTACTTTTAAGCGTAAAGCCATATCTTTATGACGATCGCCCCCAGCGATGACCGCGGGAATAGCCATCGTACTGAAGGCTTCTTGATTGCCATCCCAAATCCACGATACATCGATACCATCGGCGTAATTGGCATTAAGTAAGCTTACTAAAGAAAATTCATGGGGAGTCAAACCAATTAAGTCAATGACTTGGTTTAAGCCCACTGGATTTTTTACGAGAATCAAGGTGCAATGTTTCCCCTCAACGTTAAAGGTCTCTTGCCGGCCAAAAACTTTTTCGTCGTAAGAAAGACCTTGGCGAATTTTTTCTTGCGGTACGCCGTAATACTCTGCCACACTAGTCGCAGCTAGCGCATTATAAATGTTATACATGCCGCCAACTTCAATGTGATAATCGCTACCATCAATCGTGAAGCTGGAGGAAAGGTTATCCATCTGCTGGATTTTGGTTAACTGATAATCTAATTCGGGACGTTTAAAATCACAGTTGGGGCAATAATATTTGCCAAGGTTGGCATAGGTAATCATTTTGTAGTGTAAAATATGGTGGCACTTGGGACACAAGACACCATCAGTGTTGTAGTGGGCCAGTTGTTCATGATCTTTTTCATGATTGAAGCCATAGTAAAGACGTTCATTAACGGTTTCTACCGAATTAAAAATCGGCGAGTCGCCATTGGCTAAAATTTTAGCGTCAGGTGCTTGGGACGCTCCTTCGACAATTAAACGATAAGTCGTATAAATTTCGCCGTAACGATCCATTTGATCGCGAAAAATATTCGTAAAAACAAAAAGTTGCGGTTTAATATATTGGGTGACTTTTTTTAAGGAAGCCTCGTCGATTTCTAAGACCGCAAATTTTTTGCCGTTATGTTTTTTAGCAGAGAGAAAAGTGGAGACGATTCCTTGCACCATATTAGCGCCCGTGGGATTCGTTAAGACGTGAGGATATTGTTGTTTTAAAATATTTACCGTTAAGGCGGTCGTTAGTGTTTTGCCATTGGTGCCAGTGACCACTACAACTTCGTAATCTTTAGCCAAAGCATCGAGAATTGTGGGGTCGATTTTTAAGGCCAGTTTTCCCGGTAAGGAACTGCCACCTTTCATAAACGTTTTTAAAAACCACAGGGAACTTTTCCCCACAGCGGTCGCTAGTAAACTTTTGACGGTCATAAATAACCCTCCAGTATCGTTTTCAAATCTTTTTAATGATACCACAAAGACTTTTAAAAATTAATGCTTTTTACTTTTTCTTAAAGGCAACCGGTTTTATCCAAATTATTTGCGGGAAAAGAATTTCGTTGTTATTCTTGAGGTAAGCACTTACATAAAGGAGGATAACGATGGTTAAATTAACGATTGTGTATTACAGTTCAACGGGTAACGGAACGAAGATGGCGCAGTTTGCCAAAGAAGCTGCTGAAAAATTTGGCGCTGAGGTACGCTTGCGGAAGGTGCACGAGTTGGCACCAGACATGGCAATTGATTCTAATCCACTTTGGCGGCAAAACGTGGAAGCAACGAAAGACATTCCCGAAGCCACTAGTGAAGATCTAACTTGGGCGGATGCCTTAATCTTTTCTTCGCCGTCGCGCTTTGGTGTGATGGCCTCCCAAATGAAACAATTTTTAGATTTACAAGGAGGACCGTGGAGTAAAGGGTTATTCGCTAATAAATTTGTGACGGCTTTTACGTCTGCGCAAAACCCTCACGGTGGTCAAGAAAAAGTTATCGAGAGTATTTATACAGTGATGCAGCATTGGAGCGCGATTGTAGTATCGCCGGGTTATATTAATCCAGCTACTTACGCTGCGGGGGGCAATCCTTATGGAACGAGTGCCACGATTGGTAGTGACGGGGAAATGCTACAAGCCGAAGAAGTAAGAGCGGCGATTCATGACCAAACCGTACGTTTATTAGAGGTCGCCAAAAAATACGTCGGAGAATAAAATAAAAATTCGTCAACCAGTAAAAAAAGGTTGGCGAATTTTTTTTAAGTTAAATCTTCTAGCTCACCTGTTTCGTGATAAATGGTCCACTTGGCAAGATTCACGATGTGATCACCAATGCGCTCCAATAAACGAATCACCATGAAGTAACTGAAACAGGCGGGGACCGTTTGACTATCTTCCATTGCACATAAAGTAATTTGTTCCCGCAATGTTTGGTAACGAGCGTCGACTTCATCGTCTTTTTGGGCAATATTGCGGGCTTTATCCGGATCAAGGGCGATGAATGCTTGAAGAATGGCGGATAACATATCGCGGACTTGTAAGGAGAGGGCAGCAATACTCTCTTCAATTTTTTTAACTCGTAAGTTCCCTTTGACACGAATTGTTTCTTGGGCGATGCTTGCGGCGTGCTCCCGAATCCGATCGAGGTCGGAGCTAGCTTTTAAGATGCTAATGACTAAACGAAAATCAGCGGCCACCGGTTGTTTTAAAACAATGTAATTGAGGGAGAGACGTTCTAATGTATCATCTTTACCGTTAATTTTTTTTTCGTCTAAAATTTCTTGGGCGCTGCTTTTATCATGTTGGATAAAAGCCGTAATAACTTGATTAATTTCGGCATCGGCCAGTTGGCCTAATTGTAAAAAGTAGCGATTCAAGGTTACTGTTTCAGGAGTAGTGTGGGCTTGAGCCATAATCATCTTCCTTTCTGGTTAACCAAAGCGGCCGTTGAGATAGTCGTTAGTGGCTTGATGTTGGGGTGTCACAAAGATTTTTTCAGTAGGCTGACTTTCCACAAGCTCACCGTTTAGAAAAAAAGCAGTTTCATCAGAAATACGGGCAGCTTGCTGTAAGTTATGCGTCACCATAATGATGGTGTACTGTCCTTTTAATTCTTGTAAGGTTTTTTCAATTTGCAAAGTAGAAATCGGATCTAAGGCGCTTGTTGGTTCATCCAGTAAAATAATTTCAGGCTCCACGGCTAAGACGCGGGCAATGCAAATTCGTTGTTGTTGGCCTCCAGAAAAACTTAAAGCATTTTTATGCAGTAGATCTTTGACTTCATCCCAAATAGCGGCTTTTTTTAAACTTTCTTCAACACGTTGCGCGATGAAGGCTTTGTCCTGGTGGTTAGCTAAGCGTAAACCAAAGGCGACGTTATCAAAAACAGAAAAGGGAAACGGATTAGGTTGTTGAAAAACCATACCGACTTTTTTGCGTAAAGCTACCACATCGGTTTGGGGACTATAGATATTTTGCTGCTGAAAGGTGACACTGCCGGTGATGGTCACATCGTTTAAATCGTCATTCATGCGATTTAAACAACGAAGAAACGTCGACTTTCCACAACCTGAAGGACCGATTAAAGCTGAAATTTCTTTGGGCTGAAAAGTTAAGGAGATTCCTTTTAACGCTTCTTTTTTCCCATAGTATAAATGTAAATTTTCAGTGGTCAGTAAATCCATGCCAACTTCCTTTCTAGCCAAAATGGCCTGTGACATAATCTTCCGTTAACTGGACGTGGGGGGCCGTAAAGATTTGTGTAGTGGTATCAAATTCCAAGACTTCCCCTAGCTGGAAAAAAGCGGTATAGTCACTGGCTCGGGCGGCCTGTTGCATATTATGGGTCACCATAATGATGGTGTAGTCCTTTTTTAAGCGTAATAAAGTTTCTTCTAGTTTAGCGGTAGAAATGGGATCAAGTGCTGAGGCGGGTTCGTCCAATAATAAAATTTCTGGTTGTAAGGCCAACGCGCGGGCAATACACAAACGTTGTTGTTGTCCGCCGGATAAAGCTAAAGCACTTTTGGTTAAATCATCTTTCACTTCATCCCACAAAGCAACGTCTTTGAGACTTGTCTCCAAACGCTCCTGTAACAGTTTCTTATCCGTTAAACCATTTTTTTTTAGAGCAAAGGTAATGTTTTCAGCAATGGATTTATAAAAAGGATTTGGGCGTTGAAAAACCATGCCAATTTCCCGTCGTAAAGCGTAAACGTTAGTAGTGGGGTGATTAATGTCCCAATCGTGATAAAAAATTTGTCCAGCTACAGTAGCAACGCGATCGTTCAGGCGATTTAAACAACGTAAAAAAGTCGACTTGCCTGAACCTGAAGCGCCAATCAAGGAGGTAATTTTTTTTTGCGGAAAAGTCAAGCTGGTAGCGTAGAGCGCCTCCTTTTCACCATAAGTGACAGTAAGGTCAACTGTATGTAGCGCACTTGGGGTGGTTAAGGGAGCGAAATAGTGAGGGGGACGAACAAGGCTAGACAAAAGTATTCCTCCTTTAAAAAGTAGATGGGTAAATTAACGTTTTTTGGTAGTAGCTGTTAATTTTTGATAAAGACGTTGACCTAAAAAACGCGCGCAAAAGTTAAAGAGTAGCAAGACGAGAATTAAAATGACGGAAGAGCCATAGGAAATACTAACGGCATCTGGCGTGGTGGCTTCGGTGTTGACTTTCCAAATATGCACAGCCAAGGTTTCGGCCGGACGTAAAGGATTTAAAAAACTGGTGGCAGCAAAAGGATTCCAATTGCTGTAATCCACATTAATAGCACTTTGACCAGCGGTAAAAATTAAGGCTGCCGCCTCACCAAAAATGCGACCACAACTGAGAATCACCCCGGTTAAAATTCCCGGCAAAGCTACTGGTAAGAGGACATTGGTGATGGTTTTCCAATTAGATAAACCTAAGGCTAAACCCGCTTCCCGTTGTAAATTGGGGACAGTGTGCAAGGCTTCTTCAATACTGCGGGTCAGTAAGGGTAAATTAAAAAAAGTTAACGCCAAGCTTCCGGCTAAAATGGAAAAACCAATTTGCAATTGAATGACAAAAAACAAGTAGCAGAAAAGGCCAACGACAACAGAAGGCAGTGAGCTGAGGACTTCAATGGTGGTCCGCAATAATTGGTTAAAAAAACTGTCTTTGGCGTACTCGTTTAAATAAATACCGGCACCTAAAGCGATGGGTAAAGAAATCAAAATAGTTAACACCAAGAGATAAAAAGAATTAAAAAGTTGGTCGCGAATCCCCCCACCGGCTGTAAAAGATGCGGCGGAACTCGTGAGAAAGTGCCAACTGACGTGGGGCAAACCGGCGATAAGGAGGTAGCTTAAGATGCCGATTAATAAAACCACCACCAACAAAACCACCGCCGTAATTAAAAAAGTGGCTCGTTGATTTACTTTTTGCTGTTTCATGCGTAGTTCCTTCCTTTTTTAGCAATCAACCGAATTAAAAGGTTAAAGACTAAAGACATCAAAAGTAAAACTAGAGCTAACGACCAAAGAACATCGTTAGGCAAAGTACCCATAATCGTGTTACCGATATCGGTGGTGAGTTTACTGGTTAAAGTTGAAGCCGGCGTAAGTAAGCTAGTGGGCATTAACGTGGCATTGCCGATGACCATTTGCACGGCTAGCGCTTCACCGAAAGCGCGGGCCATCCCAAAAATAATCGCGGTTAATAAACCAGGGGTGGCCACCGGTAGCAAAACTTTATAAATCGTTTGCCAGCGCGTCGCTCCCAAAGCAGAGGCCGCTTGGCGTAAATGTTGTGGCACAGCGTTTAAACTGTCAATGGCTAAAGAGGTGATGGTGGGTAAAATCATCACAAAAAGTAACAGTGCTCCAGGCAAGATACCAAAGCCGCTACCCCCAAAAACTTTCCGTACGGTAGGTACTAAAAGCGTGAGGCCTAAAAAGCCGTAGACGACAGAAGGAATCCCTACTAAAAGCTCCATTACCGGTTGCAAAATTTT
This sequence comes from Enterococcus nangangensis, assembly GCF_005405245.1. Lineage (GTDB taxonomy): Bacteria > Bacillota > Bacilli > Lactobacillales > Enterococcaceae > Enterococcus_J > Enterococcus_J nangangensis. The sequence continues at coordinate 22,081 of NZ_BJDR01000022.1, forward strand.
AGCACCGTGCTTGGGGGAAATTTCCGTCACATAAAGCGCAACGCCAAAAGCAAAAGGTGTCGCTAAAAGAGCAGCTAAAATGGTGACAGCAAATGAGGTGACAATTAACGGCAGTGCCCCCACTTGTGGTTGACCCGTAGCATCGACGACTCCCGGATTCCAATGGGTTCCGGTTAAAAATTGCCAGAGACTGACCCCGTCATGGCTAAAGGTTTTTATGCCATGACTAGTAATAAAAAATAATAAAGCAGCCACCATAGCAATGATGAGTCCAATGGCTAAGAAGCATAAACCTTTGCCCCAAATTTCTTGGCGGGTGGCGGCATTGGCTTTGGTTAAAGGATGCTGCTGCAACTTTTTTCCTCCTTTCATATAGGAAAATTAGTATTAAAGTGAATGAAATCATCAGAGGGACTGTGCCGAACTTCAGGTCACAGTCCCTCATTTTTTAAGGATTCGTTAGTTGATTGTGAGCATCTTTTTCAACTTTCATTTCGTTAATACTGATGTAGCCTAATTTACCAACCAGATTTTTTTGCACGGCGTCGCTATTCATATAGTCTAGGAATTTTTTGGTGGCCCCACTAGCCTTGCCTTTGGTATACATATGTTCGTAAGACCAAATTTTCCAATCGTTAGTGGTGACATTTTCATCAGTCGGTTCTATGCCATCAATCACTAACGCTTGGACGTCGTCAGTTAAATAGGAGAAAGCAAGGTAACTGATAGCGCCAGGTGTAGTAGCGACAATTTTTTGCACCGTGCCACTAGAGTCTTGCTCTTGGGCGGTTACGGCCTCGGCGCCAGCTAAAACATTGGCTTCAAAAGTTGCGCGGGTACCGCTACCTTGTGCACGATTAATCACGGTGATGGCTTCATCAGGTCCGCCAACTTCTTGCCAGTTGGTAATTTTACCAGTAAAGATTTCTTTCAGTTGTGTCATGGTGAGTTCTTTGAGGTGGACATCAGGATTCACAACGGGTACCATGCCTACAACAGCGACTTTATGATCGGTTAACTGGCTGGCGTCCAAACCATCTTTTTGTTCAGCAAAAATATCAGAGTTGCCAATTTCGACGGCACCAGCTGCTACTTGACTCAAACCAGTTCCCGAGCCACCTCCTTGGACGGTGACGTTGATACCACTGTTGTCTTTTTGAAAATCTTCAGCAGCGGCTTCCACCAATGGTTGTAAAGCAGTTGACCCGACGACTGTTACTTTACCGGTGCTGGCATCGGCATTTTCTTTTTTAGAACCGCAAGCACTTAGGCCAATTCCTAATAAACTTAAAGCGACTAAACCTAAATAAATTTTTTTACTTTTCATTTTTGTTGTACTCCCCTTTTTTAAGTCCTGTTCTTTGGAACAAATTTACTATAACAAGGGATTGTAAAGTCGCTGTTTGCTGGATGTAAAATCGATGTAAAGTTTTACCGGACATTTTGTTTCTTTAATAAAAAAGTGTCGAAATGAAATAAAGTCAGGTCACAGATAAAGGTTACCTGTGACCTGACTAGTCATTACTCACTGCTTTTTTCTTTCGGAAAAATAATTTTAAAAAGAGTGCCGCCTGTTGCTGGTGTTTCACTTGTGATTTTGCCATGGTGCAAGAGGACACCGTGTTTGACAATGGCCAGTCCTAACCCGGTGCCACTGATTTGTGAGCTATGGGAAAGGTCGCCCCGGTAAAAACGTTCAAAGATGCGCTCTTTTTCGCTAGGGGGGATGGCAGGGCCATCATTTGCCACGAGAATTGCAAAATGTTCAGCATCAAGATCTTCCATCGAAAAGGAGAGCTTTTTATCGTTGCCGCTATACTTTTGGGCATTTTCTAATAAGTTATAAAAAACATCTTGCAAGACACTTGGATAGCCGGAAAAAGGAATCGGCAAAGTTTTTACCGTCAAGCTTTGGTGCTGAGCTGTAAATTTTTCTTGTAAGCTAGCAATGATGGGTGCCAATAGTGCGTCCCAGTGAATGGTTTCTTTCGTCAAATCATTTTTTTGTTCAAGACTAGCCAGTTTCAACGTATCATCAATTAAATTCAAAAGACGCTTGGCTTCCGTTTGAATTTTACCGGCAAAACGGGGGATGTCGCTGTCTTTGACAATCCCTTCATGAATTATTTCAGCGTAACCTGAAATACTGGTTAAAGGCGTCTTCAGCTCATGTGTGACGTTAGCGGTGAATTCGCGGCGCATCTTCTCTTGCTGGGCTACCGCGGTAATATCAAAAAGTAAAAGTACATGACCCACGAGGTGTTTTTCATCTTCCACTGGGTTACTAATCACTTGGTAAGTTCGCTGTTGGTGATAGTAGAGCATCTCGGGTAACGTTTTTCTTTGCAATCGTTGATAAAGGGCAGCTAGCTTAGGAATCTGCTCATAAGAAGCATTAAAATCAGTGGGGAGAATGGCAAAGATTTTTTGAGCGACAGGATTAGCTAAGAGCAAATGGTCCTTAGCATCTAGCAAGATAAGTCCTTCTGCCATCTGATTGGTAATTAAGGTGAGTTGTTGTTCTTGTTGGCTCAAACGTTGAATTTGCGCTTGAATCTCTTGATTTTGTGTTTGTAAGCGGCGCATCAAAGGTTGCAGTTCGGGATACGGAGCGCTAGCTTCTGGCACTAAGAGGTCCACTTGGTTAATGGGGGTGACGATTTTTTTGGCTAAAGAGCTGGCCGCCCAAAATAAAAGGAGCAAGAGTAGGATAAAAACGCCAGCGGCAAATAACGTGACTTGACTATATAAACTCAAAAAGCTCTGTTGTGTGCTGGCTAGCCGTAACACATTACCGTCTGTCATTTTTTTTGCGTAATAAAAATTGCGCGTTAAAAAAGTAGGGGACTCCCGTTGGCTGTAGCCGCTGCCTTTAGTCAAGGCGGCGACTACTTCGGTGCGTTGGCGGTGGTTTTCCATTGTCGTCGCGTCTCCTTGATTGTCATAAAGGACGGTGCCGTCAGGGGCAATTAACGTAATGCGTTCTGTACTGCTTAAATTTTTTAAGCCACTGAAGCCCTCTTTTTCATAGACGCCGGTGACCAAGGAGTTTTCTTGGGTTAATTGTTGGTAGAAAATTTGGCGTAATTGAAAATATAAAAAAATGGAGAGGGCTGTCAGCAAGAGCAACAAGGTGGTCAGCGTTAACCATAAATTTTGATAGAAAATTTTCTTTTTCATGCCGAATCCTCCGGCGCTAGGTTTTCACTGGCGAAACGGTAACCGTAATTGCGGACTGTTTCAATGTAAGGCGCAAAAGTACCCAGCTTTTGGCGTAAAGAGGCGATATGGACATCCACGGTGCGACTCTCGCCGTCGTATTCATACCCCCAAATGGTTTCTAACAACAAGTCCCGACTCAAAGCAATGCGGGGATGCGTGAGTAACTCTTGTAGCAGTAAAAATTCTTTGTTCGTTAAATTAAGCTTGGTATGGGCTAGATAAACTTGATGGCTAAAGGCATCAAAGGTTAGGTCTCCAAATTTTTTCAAAGCGTCGGCGGTAGTGGGGGCAGTTCCTAATTGACTCCGCCGCAATAATGCTTTGACACGGGCGACTAATTCTAAAGCACCAAAGGGTTTACTTAAGTAATCATCAGCGCCGATATTTAACCCGCGGACTTTGTCTAGCTCACTTCCTTTGGCACTGAGAATTAGTACCGGAATTTGTTGGGTGGCCGGATGCGCCCGCAAGTCTTTAAGTAAAGTCAGGCCATCAATACCTGGCAACATTAAATCTAAAATAATTAATTGCGGGCTGTTCTCCTTCAGTGCTTGCTGAAAGGTGAAACCATCAGGAAAGCCTTTAGTCTCAGCGACTAAGCTCGTCAGAGTATACACGATTAGTTCACGAATATTTTCATCATCTTCGACAGTATAAATCATCCTTTGCCCTCCTTTCAGGGTAAGTTTATTATACCGTAGCCCCAGCTAAAGACCGCAGTAAAAATTGCTAAATTGTTGTAAAGTTTTCACAAAGTTCGGAAAAGCTAGTAAAAATAAAAAAAGAAGAGTGCTGGTCTGAAGTCTTCAGACCAGTGCTCTTCAACAAATTTTTTACGGCAGCATATCTTTCAATGGGCCGATGCGGAAAAAGCCTAGCAGATAAATAATCAGGAAAATCCCTAACACACTAAAAACGAGCCAGTTAAAGACTTGCATGTAACGTACACCAAACATGGGGTTGCCTAAAACATAATCGCGCTTATGACGCCGATGAATTTTACCAGAGCTTACTTTGCCTTTTAAAGCCGGAGTTTCGTCAAAAATTTCTAAAAGGCGCTGGGCGTCTTTTTGATAAAACATTTCTACGAAAATGTCTCCTTGGCTTTCAAAATCCAGATAATAATACCCGTCACCACCAGCTTTAGCGATATCCATCACGCGGGGGTCAGCGGTGGAAATAGTGAAAGGTGAAATTTTTTGGTACTGCAAGGTGATTTGGTCGATGGAGGTGTAAGGATAAGAATAGTAAAGCCCCTCTTCTAAATATTCCACGACGACTAAAAAAATAATTCGTTCTTGGGTAAAGAGCAAGAGGCGATTGCCCCGGAGATCTAAAAATGTATCTACATACTCTCTAGCACGGGGGGAGCGGGCATAAGTCATCCCTAAAAGCCCGCTGTTCATGACAGCCGAGTTGCTTTCATTAGTGATGGGTAAGGCATAACGGATTTCCTCGTCGGTATTTAGTTCATCTTTTAATAATTCTTGGAGCTCTTGCCATAAAATATACATCTTAGTTCGTTGAAAAAGTTGTTTTTTTTCAGCGACATCTAGGTGACCGTTGACGACGGCTTTAAAACTATTTTTGTGATTCATGATGATGTTCCTCCTTTAAGACGCTACGTAATTTTTTCCGTCCACGTGACAAGCGATTATAAATCAAAGGCACCGAAAGCTCTAAAGCAGCGGCAATTTCTTCAGGGGTCGCTTGATAAAAGTAATAACGGAGAAAAATTTCTTGGTCTTCGACACTGAGACTAGTTAAGAGGTCTAAAAAATGATCTTTGGCTAAAGGCAGTTCTTCTTCTGCCACTAGATCATGAGCTAATTGATCCAAGGAAACTTTTTTTTGCCGCAACATTTGCCTTTGATAGTCTAAGACGATACGTCGAGCGATGATACTGCTCCAGGTTTTAAGGCTCGCTTTTTCAGAATCAAATAATTGAATCTTTTGCCAAATTTTAAAATAGATTTTATTTTCCAGTTCGGGAATTTCGTCATAATCTTGCGGCAGGAGCAGTTGCAAAATACTTTGGCGAATATTTTCAGCGTAGTGCTCAATAAAAAGCTCTAAACCGTCAAAATCCCGTTGGCGCAATTGTTGCACCAGTTGTCTTTCTAATTCAGGGGACACCCTTACCACCTCCTTAATCTTTAACACCCTTATATACGCCGTAAAAGGAAAAAAAACTATCATCAAGATAAAAAATATTTTTATCCGAGAATAATTAATGATGTTAAGAAGCGTTAAAACAGCGTAAAATCAGCGTTTCCATTTATCTTTTTTTGTGCAATGAGAACAAAAAAGTTGCTGTTGTTCTCACGTTGTTCCCAAATTAAGGGAAATATAAAAAGAAGTCCTAAGCTCAAATGTATGAATTTAGAACTTCTTTTTATATTTTCATATAGAACGTACGTTCTATTTTTGGTTAAAAAAAAGAGGATAATGATTTAGTTTCATAAAGTCTAAGTACAATTTTTTTGTGATTTCTAAGTAGTTTTGGTTTAATTGATACCGCACTAGAAATTGTAAAGCATTAAACGAGTAAAGATCAATTTCAGGATTTTCTAGATAAGGATATAATAATTTCTTAATCATGAAACAATTTGCTTCAAACTCCATTTTTTCACGCATAGTAGCAGTAATACGATACAATTGAGAGTTTTGTTGATGCAAGCAGGCATGACCGAGCTCATGTAAGATTGCAATTTTCTGATCATACTCCGTAAGGTGTGTATTAACAGCAATAATATTAAAATCTGGAGAATAGAATGCAGGAGCTTGCAGCTCCATATCATAGACAAGCTGTACGTCTAGACTTTTAACAAGTTGGGCAATAGTGTAATCTGATTTCATAGTACATACCGAGTCTTAATCAATAAAAGATTCCTTCCGAAGCAGTATTTACAATTTTATATGATTATACACTATTTTCCACCTAAAAACATGATAAGTAGCTAAAATGGGAAAAATTGCTATAAAAAATATAAGTTTTAATTTTACTTAGTTTGAATTTAAAAGCTGTCTTGTACGAAATAAAGATGTGGGAAGTCGAAGTTATTCAATTAACAGACGTGTTAATTATACGTATACTTTCTGGTGTAAGGAGGATTTAAATGTCAAAAAACAAACCTTACAAAGTGGTTGTCAAAGTGATGAAAAAAGATGGTTGGGAAAAAGATCATACATCTGACTCTCACGAAATTTACGTGAAAGATGGTTTTCCATCGTGTCCTGTAAAATGTACAAAAAGACATTCCATCAGGAACATTGACGAACATCGAGAGGATAACAGGGCTAAAATTTTAGCCTTGTATCCTTAAATGGCGACAAGCTTATATTAGGGGGGAATGGCAGTGAAAAATCGTGTGATATATCCGTATACTATTTCTATTGAAGATGATATTTATTATGTGAATTTTCTCGATTTTGATAATTGCTTTACAGATGGTGACTCATTAGAGGAAGCAATGATTAATGCAAAAGATGTATTAGAGGGAACGTTATTTGTATTGCTAAAGAACAATCAAGAGCTTCCTTCACCAACTGTAGAGTTTAGTTCAGTTCCAGAAAATACTCGACTTGCATATGCGGATGTATGGATTGATCCAATCGTTGAAAAAGTTCAAATCCAGTCTGTAAAAAAAACACTTACTATTCCAAAATGGCTTAATGATGAGTCAGAGAAGCAAGGAATTAATTTTTCGACTGTCTTACAAGCAGCTTTACGAGAAGAGCTTGGAATTACTCACTAATTAAAGAAGAGAGCCAATGACTTAACCACAAAGTTATTGGTTCTTTTTTACAGTTTAATTATACAAACTATCTTACGCTCTCAAAAAAATATATTTTTATTGTAAAAAAATATTTTTAAAGTAAAATAGTAATATAAGGAGGTGAAAACGTATGCAAGAACTAACAAAAAAAGAAAGACAAATTATGAATATTTTTTGGAATGAGAATAAAAGCTTATCTGCAAATAATATTATTCTACTGGACTCTAGTTTAAGTAAAAATACTGTACAAGCGGTGTTAAGGAAGTTACTCAAATATAAACTGATTCATGTCGTTGATATTGGTTATAGCGGTACTGTGCTTACTCGACTGTACGAAGCACGTATTTCACAAGAAGAATTTGTGGCAGAATTGTTAACTGATGATGCGTTTAAAAATTTATTAGCAAATTATATTGAGAATACGGATGATAATACTGAGCTAGACATGCTAGATCGGCTTATTCAGGAAAAAAAGCAAAAATTAAAAAAGGATAATGAATAATGATTTTTTCCCTTTCTTCACTATTAATATCATCACTTTTGTCATGTGTATTAATTTTGGTATTACGAGTATTGCTGAAAAAGACGGCAATTTATCGAGTGGTTAGAACGGATTTTTTAAATATTTTTTGTTTAGTAATCTTTTTACGTTTACTTTTTCCAGTGGAACTCAAAAATACTATGACATTACCTTCTAGAGTAGTTTTACCTACGCTTTTTAAAGTGCTAGCAACTACATTTTATGTAGGACAGTTTGATTTTTCGTTAGAGGAGTTATTATTTGTTATTTGGATTTTCGGTTCATGTTTTTACTTAGCAAAACTATTTGTGAATATCTTTAAATTGAAAAATGTGGTTAATCAGATTGCTGAATACGGCAAACCAGTAGAACTTGAACTGAGCAACAGAAATACAAGTATTTTTATTACGGATTTCGTTGGTACTCCAACTGTTTTAGGCGTATTTCATAGGTATATTTTAATTCCCAGTAGAAAGTACACTGCACAAGAGTTAGAGTACATTTTGTTACATGAAAAACAACATATACAAAATAGAGATATTTTGAAGAAAATGGTATTGGAGTTGCTGATTGTAGCATATTGGTGGCTTGTTCCCCTCTATTTTTTTAGAAAACAATTTAATTTGGTATTGGAATTTTCAGTTGATAAACAAGTAACGCAGCAACTCTCAGATTCTGAGTACTTTGATTATGCACAATCATTAGTGAGTGTCCAAAAGAAAAATAGTTTAGAAACTCTATCCCCGAATATTGTGGCTAATTTTACAATTTCAGAGAAATTTACGTTACAGAAAAGAATAAATTTTTTACTAGAAGGTTATGAAAATCGCAAAACGAAGAAAAGTATTCTAGCAATATGCTTGTTACTGCCATTAGTGGTTACATCGTTTATTTTTGAGCCTTATCATATCAGTGAAGAACGTGTCGTTGGTACGGAAACAGTGGATATGAACGCAGATACGTACCTTTTAAAAAAACAGGATGGAACATATGTCTTATATATTGATGGGCAAGATATGGGCATAGTTTCTGATACAAAAGATTCATCTCTTAAAGAGTTGAAAATAATAAATGAAGAGGGAAAATAATGAAAAAGATTGGTATCATGAGCTTTTTACTGCTATCTTTTTTAGTAGTAGGATCCAGTAAAAGTCATGCAGAAGAGTCTGCTGAAGGAAGCGCAGTATCAATTAAAGTAGAGTACAAAAGCCATATACTTGAATGGCGGTTTAAAAACATTGGTGGTTACGCTTATAAAAGGCAATACGACTGTACTGCCGATAAGTGGTTAGGAGAATGGGTAAGAGTTTAGCTTAAGTAAAAGATAAAGAGACATGTTCAAGTATTATAGTTGGAATGCTTGAACGTGTCTCTTTTTTGGTTTATCTGATTATATATTATGATGGTTCACCTCACACAAAAATTCACGGAAAATGAAAATCTGAATGATTTTTCAATTTCTATGGATTTTGTTTTTTGAAGCGGTTATGTCACAGTGCCCTGACGTACCATTGTGCCTTTTAAAATATTTAGATTTTAATAGAATACAATTTTTTCACAAACAAATAATTTTTATATCTTTATAGATTATTTTTTTAATTTAATTGTAAAAAACGATTGTATTAAAAATCGATTTGAGATAGAATAGCATTGTAATCGATTACAATACAAACTGTAAATAAAATGGCATTGATGGTGCTCTTAGTATGAGAGAGGAGACTAATAATCAAGGATAGGGAAAAAGTAAAAATATTATCTTTGGGAGGAAAAATTCGTGAAGAAAACAAAAGTAAAAATTGCATTAGTATCTTTGGTAGCATCGATTGGATTAGGTGCAACCAGCGCTTTTGCTACACAATTTGGCACTGCTGCAGCTGGGGCTAGTTCAACTGAAACTGCCCAATTATACTATTTTGGAACGGTATGGGTATACCCTAAAGAATCTGGTTATAAACAAGGAACATTCAAATATTCTCGGGGTGGAAAAACTCTATTAACTCGCAAAACAACTTATTATAGTAACCCGTCTACTGTAGCTAAAATGACCAGCTCCACCGCGACTGGCGGTGTGTGGGACAGTTTAAATCCATTCGCAAGTAAAACTACTTTTAGCTACAATCATACTAAATAATAGAAATGAGCGAAGGTTAATGAAAAAACTAATATTAAGCCGAAAAGATATTATTCTATTGTTTACTTTGGTAACTATTTATATTCTTTTCAATAGTTTAATAGTTTTTTATGCGGACCTTTTCAATAATGAGGGTAGCGTTATTATATTGTCTATCCTCTTTATTGCGCTCAAAAGTAAATCTATTTTTTTTCTAGTTATTAGTTTTATACCAATTATTCTTTGGTTTTATCGAATAATTGAAACTCATGTAACAGAGTGTAAACTAAGGGTAATATGTGGAGATACATATGGTAAATTGACATTCAGGTTTTTTATCACAGTTATATTGATACAAGTAAGTAGCCTGCTTTTTTTGGGAATTACATTTTTTTATCAGTTGAAAAATAGTTCTAAATCTGAAGCTCTAGTGGAAGCATTTGCTCTTTACGGGAAATTTTTTTTCTTGTTTTTAGCTATAGACATTATTGAATCGATTATTCTTTTTAAGAAAAGGTGAGTACGATGCGTAATATTTATTTATTAAAGGATATTCTCTTTAGACGAAAGGCGTTGCTTTTCATTTCCATAGCTCTTCTCTTTTTTGTCAATATTTTGTTATTTACAGTGATAAGGTCAATTTACTCTGTATCAGAAAATATGCTTAGTTTGAGGCAATTTTCAAAGCAAACAGTTTATGTAGGAAATGACCAATCAACAGCTGAAGAGAATGATTCTTTATTTTCGGAAAATACTTTGAATAATTCTAACGAACTAGCACACGACGTTGTAGATTATCTGCAAACTAACTATTCTTATGCGATTAATTGGGTGATAGACAGTCCATATTTAAAACAAGATGAAAATAATATTACGTTTAGATCAATTGATCAAAGCTCGTTGACTATGTTTTCTATGGACATTATGGATGGGCAGAGTTTTACAAGCAAAGACTTTCTAGAGAGCACAACTAATATTCCTGTTCTAGTAGGTTCAGCCTTAAGTGGAAATTACCCAGTAGGAACAGTATTTCATACGATTAATCCTACAAATGAAAAAGAGGAGTCCTATGAAGTGATAGGTGTCTTACAAGACAACTCTTTTGTATCTTCTTTGTACGCAATTGATTCTAAAGATTATTTAAATTATTCTGTTATACGCCCAATTACAGATGCTGATAAAAAAACAATTAATATCACTGAACTAGTTTTGGGATTACAAGATTTATTGGTTTTTGGAGAAGATAAAAAAGGTGTTCAGAATCTAAGCAGTTATTTGAAAAAGGAATTGAATTATACAGTCAAATTTTATCCACAGACAGAAAACTTTGAAGATTTTTTTTCACAATATAAGGCCGGTGTGGCGATTTTAATAGGTATTGGAATTATTTTCCTAGGTGGAACAATAACGTTGATTGTTTGGAATGTCTACATTTCTTACCAACTAATGATTAGAGAAATTACTATTAGAATGATGGTAGGGCTATCTCCAAAAACGTTTCAACGAGCACTACTAATTAGTCAATTTTGCTTAGGAATGGTATCAATTATACCTGTTTATTTTTATGCTCTAAGTATGCGAGTCGTAATTAATAAAAGTATTATGACCTCATTTAAAACGATGACTTATTTGGGACTTGCTACGATGGATAGTGTATCTATCTTAATTTTAACTGGAATCATTATAAGTACTATGATGATTTCTGCATGGGCAATAAATCGCAAAGTATCTAAAATTCCAATCTCATTGAGGGTGTTAGAATGACAGAAATAATTTCATTAAAAGAGATTAATAAATCATATAGATTCAAAAAGAATCATTATGAAGTTCTAAAAAAAATTAATTTTACAGTTAACCAAGGAGATATGATTGCTATTATGGGGGAATCTGGTGCGGGTAAAACGACATTACTTAATCTAATAGGATTCTTAGATACATCTTTTACGGGTAGATATGATTTTTATGGTCAAAACACTGCGTTGATGGATGTACAAAGTTTTGCAAAATTAAGAAATCAAAAGCTAGGATTCGTATTACAAGAGTCTGCGGTTATTAATGATATAACCGTGGAAGAAAATATTTTGTTACCTGCGTATTATAGCAAAGAAGGTTCTAAATTTTATGAAAAAAAGATGGAAGAGATTGCGAATCGAATTGGAATTCAAGATATACTTTCAAAATATCCTAAAATGCTTTCTGGTGGTCAAAAGGCAAGAGTTGTATTGGCGAGAGCACTTCTTATGAGTCCAGCAATTATACTAGCAGATGAACCAACAGCTTCCTTAGACGAAAAGAATAAAAATACCATTTTAGATTATCTAAAAGAACTGAATGACCAAGGGACTACGATTATCACAGTGACCCACGATTATAATGTAGCTGAAACTCATAAACAGGTGTATCAAATTGTTAATGGAAAGATAGAAAGGCGTGTTTAAAAAATGGGTTTTTGGGTAATGGTGCTTTCTTTTGTTGCTGGAATATTTTTAATTGTAAAGTCTATAACTTTAAGAAGAAAAATTATAGGTAATCTTTTTTTGAATAAAATTGCTTTATTCGGCATAGGATGTTTAGGAGTAGTTTTTGCAATTTACTTAGGTTGGCCTAAATAAGCGGATTATATTCTGGTATTGCAATTTCAACCTTTAATAATTTATTGTAAAACGGAGATGCGAATGTTTTTCTGGATCTTTTTCAACAAATACATCCTTGCTTCTTACTTAACAAAGATTTTATTTCTTATGCCATAGTTCCTGCACTGGGAATTTTAATCGTTCTTTTATGGTTAAAAAGAAGAAAAGTACAAACGTAAGCGGGAAGTAAACGAGTATATGTCAAATAGGCAATCGCAGTTCTACAATGGATGTAGAGGTGATTGCCTATT
>NZ_BJDR01000023.1 GCF_005405245.1 Enterococcus nangangensis
TCAGCTAACGTTTTCCGTTATGAGGACACGCTAGGGACTTGAACCCATGAGAGTTTGCCCATGCCGGGCAAACAAAAGGACTGCGCATTTTTGCGCAGTCCCTCTTTTTTTATTTCTTTAGCCGAATGAGATGACTATTTTCTTCATCGGAAAAATCGCCAATCGCCCCACCCGCTAGTAGATGTTCCACTTCCGCTGGCGTCAACTCAACCAGATATTGACCATACCCTTTTTGTTTAAAACTAGCGTAATCTGCCGCGTCTTGTAACATATAGATTTGTCGGCCGGCAGCGCTGCGGGCTAAAACCTCAGCTACTTCTTCTGTGATTGCTTGTGTTGACTTTTCAACACCCATCCGTTGATAAATGGTCGTCAAGGCGCAGTGCAAGGCGGCACTTAAATCTTTGGGCTGGGCCGCAAGAAGTGCATTTTGTAAACTGCCTCCCGTTAAGTCCCATTCATCTTTTTTTAAGATAGCACCAGCTTGTAAAGAATATTGCAAGTGCTGTAAAACTTGTGGATACCAAGGTGAAATTAAATCCATGCTGCACGTCCTTTCTTTTCTCTGGTGTGATGAGGGTATAAAAAACCTCGCAAGTTCCAACAACAGACCTTGCGAGGTAAAGTGTTTTACAAATTGATTAGATGTGGATTGGCATGCCTAAAGCAAGTTCAGCAGTATCCATGACAATTTCCCCTAAAGATGGATGTGGGTGAATGGTTAAAGCAATATCTTCAGCATTCATGCCGGATTCAACCGCCAAGGCTAATTCTGAAATCATGTCAGAAGCGCCAACACCGGCAATTTGCGCGCCGATAATCACGTTGTCATCTTTGGTCGTTACTAAGCGCAAGAACCCTTGCGTAGCATCTAAAGAAATGGCTCGACCGTTACCAGCAAATGGGAACTTAGATTGTTTAGCATCAAGCCCGGCTGCTTTGGCATCAGCAATGGTCATCCCGACAGAAGCTAATTCTGGATCGGTAAAGGCAACAGCAGGCATTGCTTTATAGTCGACAGCTACTGCTTTGCCGGAGATGGCTTCGGCGGCAATTTTAGCTTCATAGGAAGCTTTATGGGCCAAAGCGGCACCAGGAACGATATCCCCAATGGCGAAAATATTTTTCACATTGGTACGACCTTGGGCATCAACTTGGATTAAACCACGTTGACCGACTTCAACGCCAGCTTGTTCTAAACCAAGATCGTCAGTATTCGGACGACGACCAACAGTAACCATCACGTAATCCGCTGTTACTTCTTGTGGTTTGCCATCAATTTCGTATTTAACAGTCACACTGTCGCCGTTGTCGATAGCTTCTTTAGCCATGGCATTGGTATGAATCGTCACACCTTTTTTCTTGAAGTTATCTTCAGCAACTTTCACCATATCTTTTTCATAAGTTGGTAAGATTTGTGGTGAGCCTTCTAAAATCGTTACTTCGGAACCAAGATTCGCATAAGCGCCACCTAATTCAGCCCCGATAACACCGCCACCGATAATGACGAATTTTTTAGGAACTTCTGGTAAATTCAAGCCACCTGTGGAATCTAAAATCCGGCCGCCGAATTTGAAGCCTTTAATTTCAATGGGACGACTACCTGTAGCTATAATCGCATTATTAAAAGAATACGTTTGGGCAGAATCAGGATGCATTACTCGTAAGTTATGATCATCCACAAAGAAGGCTTCCCCCATTAAAATTTCAACTTTGTGTTTCTTTAAGAGCATTTCTACCCCAGAAGTCAATTTATGCACCACTTGATTGTCTTTCCAATCTTGGGTTTGTTTGAAATCAAGAGAGACGTCTTTAGCGGAGACTCCAAAAATTTTAGAATCAAGGCTTTCTTGGTAATGGTGACCAGCGGCAATCAAAGCTTTAGAAGGGATACAACCAACGTTTAAACAAACGCCGCCGATAAATTCCCGTTCGATGATGGCAACTTTTTGTCCCATCTCAGCAGCCCGAATGGCGGCAACGTATCCGCCAGGGCCAGCTCCAATCACGACTGTATCTAATTCAATGGCAAAATCTCCTACTACCATGTTAAAATCATCCTTCCATCAATAATAATTCTGGATCAGCTAATAAACGTTTGATATTATTCATTGCTTTTTGTGCTGTAGCACCATCGACAATACGGTGGTCAAAACTCAAGGAAAGTTTCAAGACGCGACCAACAGCAAGTTCACCTTCAGCATTAACGATTGCTTGTTGAGCAATTGTCCCAACACCTAAGATGGCTACTTCAGGGTAGTTAATTACTGGCGTAAAGAAGCCACCACCTACAGAACCGATGTTACTAATAGTGATGGAACCATCCCGCATATCGCTAGCTCCCAATTTACCATCATGAGCAAGCGCTGCTTTTTCGTTGATTTCATCAGCGATATCAAACATCCCTTTAGTATCGGCATTTTTAACGTTTGGTACATATAAACCATGATCCGTATCCGTAGCAATTCCGATATTATAGTAATGTTTGTAGACAATTTCGTTAGTGGCATCATCAATAGAAGCGTTTAATACTGGGAATTTCTTCACAGTGGCAGTTAAAGCTTTGACGACATATGGTAAGAAGGTTAATTTAGTATCGCGACTAGCTGCAACTTCTTTAAATTTCTTACGGTGATCCCAAAGTTTGCTTACTTCTACTTCATCAAATAAAGTAACGTGTGGTGCTGTGTGTTTAGAGTTTACCATCGCCTTAGCAATTGCTTTACGCGTACCAGACATTGGTTCCCGTGTTTCAAGCTCAGCTAAGCTAGACTTGAAGGCTTGTGGTTTAGCACTAGCAACAGGAGCAGCTTGTGGTGCAGCAGCACTTGGCGTAGCTTGGGTAACAGCAGCTTGCGGAGCACTTGGAGCAGCAACACTACCACCAGCTAAGAAGCTGTCGATATCTTGTTTGGTTGTCCGACCAGCTTTACCAGTTGGCGCAACTAAAGTGATGTCCACACCTTTTTCGCGAGCGTATTGACGAACACTAGGCATAGCTAACACATTTTTATTAGCTTCAGCTAGGGGTGCACTTGGGGCAACGGCAGCTTGTGGTGCCGGAGCAGCAGCTGGCGCAGCAGATGCAGGCGCTGCACTTGGGCTTGGAGCAACAGTTGCTGGACCATTGTGTCCTGGTGCATCGATTTCTACAAGGACGTCTCCCACATTCGCAACAGTTCCTTCTGTGACTAAAATCTTTTTAACCGTCCCAGTTACTGGAGAAGGAATTTCTTCTACCGATTTATCATTTTGCACTTCTAATAATGTATCGTCTTCTTTAATCGTTTCACCTGGTTGTACGAACCATTTCACGATTTCACCTTCAGCAATTCCTTCACCAATATCTGGCAATTTGAATTGGTAGAAGCCACCACCAGGTACAGCAGCAGGTTGTTCTGGTGTGTTGGTAACTGCTGGCGCTTGTTCTGGTGCAGGCGCTGCAGCTGGCGCATCATCGTTATGTCCTGGTGCGTCAATTTCCACAAGGACATCGCCAACATTGGCAACAGTTCCTTCATTTACTAAAATATTAAGAATTTTCCCAGTTACTGGGGAAGGAATTTCTTCCACTGATTTATCGTTTTGCACTTCTAAAAGTGTATCATCTTCGTTAATTGTGTCTCCTGGTTTTACAAACCATTTTACGATTTCGCCTTCTGCGATTCCTTCGCCGATGTCAGGCAATTTAAATTGATAAGCCATCAATTACGCATCCTTTCCGTATTATGATTAAAAGCTCATGATTTCTTTGACTTTTTCTTCAATGTCCTTAGCATTTGGCAACCAAATATTTTCGGCTTGTCCAAATGGGAAGATGGTGTCTGGGGCACTTACCCGACCAACAGGAGCTTGTAAAGAAAGAATTGCCCGTTCGGAAATTTCAGAAACCACTTGGGCACCAACGCCTGCTTGTTTTTGGGCTTCTTGCACCACCACAACGCGACCGGTTTTCTTCACAGAAGCAATAATCGTTTCAATGTCTAAAGGTGCCACTGTACGTAAGTCGATAATTTCAGCATCGATACCTTCTTTAGCTAAGTTGTCGGCAGCTTTTTTAGCTTCCCGAACCATCGCTCCATAAGTAATGATGGAAATATCTTTTCCTTCTTTAGTAACAGCTGCCTTATCTAACGACACTTCATAAGCTTCATCTGGCACTTCCTCGCGGAAAGAACGATAAAGTTTCATGTGTTCCAAGAAAACAACAGGATCATTGGAG
Organism: Enterococcus nangangensis; assembly: GCF_005405245.1. Lineage (GTDB taxonomy): Bacteria > Bacillota > Bacilli > Lactobacillales > Enterococcaceae > Enterococcus_J > Enterococcus_J nangangensis. The sequence goes on from NZ_BJDR01000023.1 coordinate 4,223, forward strand.
CGAATAGAAGCAATCAAGAGTCCTTTAGCATCATAAGGGTTAGATGGAATAACGACCCGAATACCAGGAGATTGGGCAATTAAGCCTTCAAGGTTATCTGAGTGTAACTCTGGTGTATGCACACCACCACCAAAAGGCGCACGCACGGTGATTGGTAAATTACGGGTGCCTCCCATCCGGTAGCGAGTACGAGCCATTTGGCCCACGATTTCATCCATGACTTCAAAAACAAAGCCGAAGAATTGAATTTCGGGAACTGGACGGAAACCTTCTAAAGCTAAGCCGAAAGCTAAACCGCCAATACCGGATTCAGCTAACGGGGTATCAAAAACCCGATCTTCGCCGAATTTTTCTTGTAAGCCTTGAGTAGCACGGAAAACACCACCGTTTTTACCGACGTCTTCCCCAAAAACCAAGACATTTTCATCTTTTTCAAGCTCAAGCGCTAATGCATCAGTGATGGCTTGGATCATTGTTTTTTGTGCCATGATTATTTCGACTCCTTCGCTTCATAGATTGCAATTTGTTCTTTAATGTTTTGCGGTTGTACTTCAAACATATTCTTCAAGAAGTCAGAGACTTTTTGTTTAGGATATTTATCCGCTTCAGCAATCGCATTTTTGATTTCTTCTTTAGTAGCTTCGATGACGGCTTCTTCTTTTTCTTCAGACCAGATGCCTTTATCTGTTAAATATTTGCGGAAACGAACCAATGGGTCTTTTTGATGCCATTCGTCTTCCATGTCTTTTGAACGGTAACGCGTTGGATCGTCACCTGATAAAGTATGAGGACCATAACGGAAAGTTAAGGTTTCAATTAAGACTGGACCATTCCCGTTAGCCGCCCATTCCCGTGCAGCCTTAGTTACAGTATAAACAGCTAATGGATCCATCCCGTCTACTTGGATACCTGGAATTCCAGCAGCGACTGCTTTTTGTGCTAATGTTTTAGCAGCTGTTTGTTTTTCCCGCGGTGTGGAAATGGCAAACCCGTTATTTTGGGTAACAAAAACAGCGTTAGCATGGTAAGCTCCTGCAAAGTTTAAAGCTTCATAGAAGTCCCCTTGGGAAGTACCACCGTCACCTGTATAAGTAATAACAACATTTTTCTTATTCCGTTTTTTAAGACCTAAAGCTACACCTGCGGCTTGGACATATTGCGCACCAATGATAATTTGTGGTGGCAAAGCATTTAAATCTTCTGGATAGAAGTTCCCTGCAACGTGTCCTCTTGACCATAAGAAAGCCTTACTTAAAGGTAAACCATGTTGAACTAATTGTGGCACGTCACGGTAACCAGGTAAAACATAGTCTTCTTTTTCCATTGCAAAGTGACTTGCTAATTGGCTGGCTTCTTGACCAGCGGTTGGTGCGTAAAAACCTAAACGGCCTTGACGATTCAAGGCAGTTGAACGTTGATCTAAAATTCTTGACCAAACCATTTGACTCATGAGTTCGACTAATTCGTCATCGCTTAAATCAGGAACTAAATTTTCATTGACAACATTGCCGTCTTGATCTAAGGCTTGATACAAAGGGAAATCCCCATGAATGGTTTCTACAATCTTAGCAAAATCAACGGCTTGTGCATTCTTCTTGACCATTTGAACACATTCCTCTCTCTAACAGAAGTTAATTGTGTTTTAAACAGCTTCAAAAACTGTATCACTGTTCTAACACTTACATACTTAAATTAGCATTTTTTCCTGTAACAGGCAAGGAAAAACACCTATTTTTTTATTTTCATTTAAAGTTTGTGACAAGGCATACAAATAGGCTTTTGTGAATTATTGCACTCATTTCTGTCAAGCAATTTGCTGTTTCCTCCCTTTGTGTTAGTACACTAATCAGGGAGCAGAAGTAGTACAGTTAAAAATTAATACAGTTTTAAAACTGTCGCTAAAAATAAAATGCGTAGGAAGACTGGTTGTTATCAGCTTCTCCAACATAAAAAGAGCTTTCAAAAATGAAATCCCTTCAAGAAAAGCGATACAGTTCACAGCAGCTATTTATACGTGTAAATTTGCACAAGGGAAGGAATTTTAGTCCTTGGCAGGCAAAATTTCTCCTAAGTTCTCCATAAACTTTTTTACTGTTTTCTCATTTAACCGTGCTGTGTTAATTCGTAAAGCAGCACTTGGAGAGCCAAAATGAAAAGCTGGCGCGGCTAAAATATTTTTTTTCATCATTTTTTGGAAAAAATTTTGTGACATACCTCCGGGAATTTCATCCAACCAAAGATAATATCCCCCCTTAGCCGGCCAAGCCTGTCCCAGCTGATATTTTTCAATAAGAAGACGTGCTTCATGATTACGGCGAGCTAACTCTTCTTGTAAGCTAGCTAATTGTTTGGGAAAAGTCGGATCATTTAAAACCGTCGTCGCCAAAACTTGCGGGAAAATACTCATGGTAAAATCCAACTGCGTCCGAGCTTCCGCCAGTCGATTGACAATGGCTTGTGGCGCAATGACCCAACCAATTTTTGTGGTGGTCCCCATAATTTTTGAAAGAGAACCTAAGTAAAGGACTTGTTTGGGGGCCAACTCTTTTAAAGTGGGCAAAATAGGCGTACCGGGAAAACTCAGTTGACTGAAAGCGTCGTCTTCTACTATTAATAGTTGTTGCTCTTTGGCAAAGGCCACTAGTTCTTTGCGGGCAGCTAAACTCATTTGCCAACCAGTAGGATTTTGAAAATTAGGATTCACCAGTAACACTTTGATTTGTTGTTGGCGAACTTTAGCTTTTAGAATTTCTAGGTCCAGACCATTAGCATTTAAAGGAATCCCAATGCGTTGAATTTGCGTCGCTTCAAAAATTGGCAAGCTCCAAAAAAAGGAGGGCAACGGGACGGCTACTTTAGTATGAGGCGTTAACAACACTTGTAAAATTAAAAAGAGTCCTTGTTGCGAGCCGGCAGTAATCAACACTTCATCCCTACTGACGCCGGCATCAACAGCAATTTTTTCTCGCAGTGGCAAATACCCTAGCTCATCTTCCAACTGTTCGGCCTGTAAAAAATCTTGCCAAGAAAAATTAGGCAACGCAATGCGAGGAATTAAGTCCAAGGGTAGCTCACCTGTGTAAGCGTCAATGACGGTGCCTCGTTGTAGCAAACGTTTAATGCCTGCCGCATTTGGCCGTTCAAAAGGATTTTTCGGATTGCGAAAGTAACGCCAATCCCCCGCCGTATCTTTTAAAATTTCCGCATTTAAATAAGTGCCGCTCCCGGTCTTACGCGTTAATACGCCTAAAGCAACTAGCTCTTCAAAGGCGTGACTTACTGTTGAGCGATTCACGCCTAAACGATTCGCCAATTGTCTTTCAGCTGGCAAACGCTCGCCGATTAATAATTCTCCTTGGCGGGCACCTTCCACTACTTGTTCCATAATTTGTTGATAGACAGGGACTGAACGTTGGGGATTTATTTTCCATTCCATCTTCTAACGCAACTCCTTTCAAAAAAATTGGCTGAGTTAAAAATAAGCCAATTGGCTCTTTTTGTCAAAAATATTTCGGCTATACTTAAGCGTGAAGTAAGCAGAAAGATAGGTGAAAAAAATGATTCCAAAAGTAATGACCATTGCCGGCTCCGATAGTTCTGGTGGTGCTGGTTTACAAGCTGACCTTAAAACCTTTCAAGAATACGGGGTCTTTGGCTTTAGCGCCATCACCAGCATCGTCACAATGGATCCTGCTGCCGGGTGGTCCCATGAGGTAACACCCTTAGTTAGTGACTTACTAGCTAAAGAATTAAAAACAATTTATGCTGGCGCGCCTTTACAGGCAGTGAAAACGGGTATGCTGGGTACGGTGGAAAATGTGCAAGTTATCGCCCAGTACTTGACGGAATTTCAACAAAAAAATTTAGTTGTCGATCCGGTCATGGCTTGTAAAGGGACAGCAGGCTTATTGCAACCTGAACTGGCTTATGCGATGCGCGACTTGCTCTTACCCCACGCATTGATAACTACACCTAATTTGGTGGAAGCGGGAATTTTAGCTGAAATGGGCGAACTCACCACTACTGACGAGATGGAAACAGCAGCTAAAAAAATTGCGGCCCTTGGTCCCCAGTATGTCATTATTAAAGGCGGACATCGCTTAAAAACAACGGCTGCTGTCGATTTATTTTACGATGGTCAGACGTTTACGTATTTAACAGGTGAAAAATACGCCACCGACTTTAATCATGGCGCAGGTTGTACTTTTGCCGCGGCAGTCACCGCTGGTCTCGCTAAAGGAAATACTCCCTTAGTTGCCGCCAAAAAAGCCAAAGCATTTGTCAACGCCGCCATTAAACAAGGCGTCAAAATTAATCCCTTTTTAGGACATGTTTGGCATGGCGCTTATAATGACGCTGAGGCACGAATGAATCAGGAAAGCAGGAACAACGGATGAAACAAAAAAACACTACTTTAAATATCGTGATGGTGGCTCTTTTTACCGCCATGACTTATGTAGCCACTCAAATAATTCACATTCCTATGCCGGGAGCTTTTGTCCATTGTGGCAACGTGATGGTCTTACTCTCTGTTTTACTATTAGGTTATACGAAAGGCGCTTTAGCAGGCGGCTTGGGTTTGGCTTTATTCGATGTGTTAAACGGCTATATTACTGAAGCTCCCTACTTTATTGTCGAAAGCTTTGTGGTAGGCGCTGCTGCTTGGTTGTTCTTCCATTTTATTTTTAAAGAAAAAGTCGACAAACCTGCGGACTTATGGAAAATTGTCGTAACCGCCATCGCCACTGGCTGCGCTAAACTTTTTATGACGCAATTAAAAAATACGATTGTCTTTATGTACGGTGGTTCTAACTTTCACGTCGCCTTCACGGCAGCAACGGTTAAATTACCAGCATCCTTCATTAACGTTGGTGTGACGATTGTCTTAGTCACAATTTTATTCTTACCTTTAGATAAAGCCTTAAGCAAATTAAATTTACGCTAAGTTTCTGCTTACAAAAAAAGCGTTGCCGACGAGTTTTGTCGACAACGCTTTTTTTATTTAATAGGTTTGTTCAATCTGACTCAGCATAGCATTGAAGCGTCTTTTTCGTAAGAAGCTCCAAAGAATTCCTACCGTCTTATCGTTAAGGGTTTGAATAAAGCCGTGACTTTTCATGGATTCCACGTAGGTTACGTGACATTTTTTTTCGTCTAGAGCTTCTACGTGATACTCTACATAAAAATCGTTGCGCACGGTGGAAGTAGTAAACCCATAGATGGAGTTTTCCACAAACTTATCAATTTTAATTCTAGCGCGACTATTTTTATTGAATTGTTTCACGTATTCAAAATCTCGCAATTGTTGCCGGCCAATTTTTTTTCCGGTTTGTCGTTGAATATCATACAGTGCCGAGTCGGCTAGCTTATCAAAGAAAAAGGGTGCTGGCACTTGTAACTCTTTACGAATTTCCATGATCCTTCACTTCCTTTTCTTTTTTCCGACCATTGCGGAACATGATCAGTCCCACAACGCTGAGAAACAGACTCGTCATCACGTTTAATAAGTTTAAATTCCCGGTATTTTGGTTCACGGCATGAACAAAGACTAATAGACCAATACTAATTAAACAAAGACCGTATTTCTTTTGCATGGGACCTCTCCTCCTTTTTTAAGCTGGTACCACGTTGAAATATAAAACCTTGCCCCAAGGCGCAGCTTTAATGGCCGTCTTTGCAGCTTTACAAGCGGCTTCTAAATCACTAGCATTCGTCTCAAAAGTTAATTTGATTCCTTTTTTTTCTTTAAAGTTAAAAGATAAGCCATCTTGATCGTAGTTATTCAATAACTCGATGATATTATCTTGGCTCATAGCTGAATTAATGACAATCATATTTTTCCCTCCTGAAATTATGTAAGTGGGAAGCTAGACTTCGCTTCCCACATTTTATTTTTTTAAACTTCGTCCATCTTGTTAGCACTAATTACAAATGGTGCCCAGATGAAGAAGGTTACTACCATACAGACTAAAGTCACAATTGGTGCCCGCCAGTCTGCCCCGGTTGCTAAGAATGAAAGCAACATTGGTGGCACAACCCATGGCACGGCTTGGGAAACTGGATTTACTAAGCCCCAATAAGTAGCTAACCAACCGATAGTTGTAGCAACCAATGGTGCTAAGATGAATGGGATAACCATAATCGCATTTAAAACGATTGGCAAACCAAACATCAACGGTTCGTTAATGTTGAAGATACCAGGTCCTAAAGCTAATTTACCTACTGTCTTGTAGTCTGCCCGTTTAGAGAAGATTAGGATGGCGATAATTAAAGTAATCGTACCACCAGAACCACCAAACCAAGCGAAGGCATCAAAGGAACCCCGTACCCACATGTAAGCTTTACCATCTTGAATAGCATCTAGTACCGCTTGTGAACCCGTTACGCCTTCATAACCATTTTGGAAGATGTTGATGTTGGTTAATTGGCCAACACCCCAAACACCTTCTAAAACTGGTGCTAAAACGTTTGGTCCGTGAATACCAAAGAACCAGAAAACCTGTACAAAGAGGGTAACTAACAGTACCCAACCAATCCCTTGGGAGGCCCCCAAGAATGGTTCAGCAATGTATTTTTGCACCAAGTCAATAAACAATTGACCGTCGAAAATTTTACTAATAATAAAGTTAAAGATAGCAATAACATATAAGGAAGCTGTTGCTGGAATAATCGCCGCAAAAGCTTTAGAAACTGCTGGTGGCACGGAATCAGGCATTTTGATGGTTACATCTGCTAACATTAATTTAGCATAGATAATCGTTGCCACAGCACCAATAATCATGATTGTAAAGTAAGCATTCCCATTTAAGTGGTCGAGTTTTAACCAACCCCATAAACCAACACTCAAGTTACCATCAGCGATTGTTGCACCAACACCAGCGTTGTTGACAGCATCCATAACTTCTTGAGAGACATCCACATTTAATGGAGCGCTTAAGCTAGGGCCAAAAGCAATCCCTTGAATGAAGGCTGCTAAAGAAACAATCCCCCCAGCTAAATCATTCACGCCATAAGCACGTGCTAAGTTATACCCCCAAGAAAATGCGAAAATCAAACCAGTGATCGCCAATGTACCATTCCATACATAACCATTCACGGTGATGATTTCACGAATGACAGGAATTGTGTTTCCGTCATAGCTTGGCCAAAATGCGGGCGGCAAATCCCGAATAATTGCGTTGATCATTACGGCGATCGAGCCGGCCATCGTTGCCGGCAAGGTGCCGATAAAGGCATCACGTAAAGCAACAAGATGTTTTTGCGCACCAATTCTGGCGGCAACGGGCAGGATGTGTTTTTCCATCCACGCGGTTAATCCGTTCATTTTGTTATCCTCCTATAGAAAAATTTTTATATAAAGTTTCCTTTATACCATCATTTGAGTGGGGAATCCGTTCAAAAACTCCCACGTTGTAGTGCATCCTCTGGCAAAAGAGGAACTATTTTTCGTCTAGCCGACGATAAAGATCAATAATTTCTTTCGCTAAGTCGCAAAAAGCAATGGCAGTCATCAAGTGATCTTGGCTGTGAACCGTTAACAAGGTCACGGGTACGTGATTTCCTTGGGCTTCTTGCGTTAGCATTCCCGTTTGAGAATGATGTGCTAAAACGAGGGCTTGTTCCGCATCAGCTACTTTTTGGTCAGCCAATGTAAAATCTCCTGCTTTAGCGGCGTGAATTGCTTCCATCGCGTCGCTTTTCGCATTACCCGCATTCATAATTAAGCCCATGATGGCTTCGAGATTTTTTTCATCTTCCATTCTTTGTTCCCCCGAAATAAATTATTTAGAATCGATTAGCGTCAAAGCTTGATCTAAAACTTTTTCGCCATTCATCATGCCGTAATCCGCCATGTTGATGACATCTAAAGGAATTCCTTTAGGTTGCAGTTTTTGTTCAAACTGTCCTTTCATAAAACGAACTTGCGGTCCTAAAAGCATGACATCCACTGGCTTTTCAGCGATGTTGTTATCGGCATCTGATGCAGATACGGCAAAAATATCTGTTTCTAAGCCCCGACTCTCGGCAGCCTTTTGCATTTTCGTAACTAAAAGGCTCGTACTCATTCCTGCTGAGCACACTAACATAATCGTTTTTTTGGCCATCGTTGACCCTCCTTCATCAAATTTTAATTTTTTACTACACTTTACTATAACGCAAGAAGCGTGCCAAAAATAAAAAGGCGCAAAGCTGACTAGACCAACTTTGCGTCTCCTTTATTCTTGGCACACAGAAAGCGTTACCACTTACACACTTTACACAGTGTGTAAGTATGTCTCTCGTAAAATTTGATTATTTAGGAACATTTGCGTTAGAAAAGCAATCTCGCTTTCCGGCAACTGCACGTGATAATTTTTTTCCAACAACATCAAATTGGTTTTCACAACGTCCATTTGAATACGATGAGCTTTTTGAAAAGTTGCTAATTGTGGAAATTCCCGTTGGTGCTGCCCTTTAGCTAAAGAATCAAACAAGACAGCGATATGCATAATAAGCCCAGTGTCTACCCCCGGTTCTAAAACAAGATGGAGGTCCGTTTGTGTTTGCTGAATGACTTTGACAATTTGCATCACGAACTGAGAAAGAATCGGGATGGTGGTGACCGTACTGCTTAAAGATTCTGCAATCCGTTCCACCGATAATTCTTCACAGGCCACGCGTTTTAAAACATCTAGTCGTTGATCATCGAATAAATCTAAAGCGGAGAAGAAAGGAATATTTTGATAGCGAATATCCACCGTGCCAGCAATCGCTACTACTTGATAATCCTTCAGCAAGTTATCAATATGCTTTTTAAAAGTATTCTTTTCAATAAACTGCATTTGAATGATTTCCACTTTTTGGTGATCCACCACGGGATATATGCGTTCGTATAGCTTAGCTGCCACCCCTTCTCCCGTAAAGCAAGTAACCACAATGGCTTTTTTCTTTTGTAATTGGACCATCGCATTTTGCGCAAACTGGCCTTTGATGCTATTTTCAAAAGAAAGCTGAACATTTTGATAAATATCTTCCAAGCTGCGGCCAATCGTCGACATCCGCAAGGCTTCTAGCACAATCAAAGTACTGGTCATGGTGATGGCTTTGGTGCGAATCCCCGTTTCTTCTAATAACATCGTGGAAAAAGTATTCAAAGAACCCATGTCGGTTAAGAGTAACACGCCATTGGTTAAGCTTTCCTTTTCCGCCAAAATATAGTTACGCAACTCTTCATACATTTTTTGGACTTCCATCGTTAAGGGCATATCCATCGCCAGCCCCGCTTTGGTGCCCAGCAGTTCTTGGGCGGTCTCTAACATGGAGGAGGCCGTAGAATTCCCGTGCATTAAGACAATCACCCGCACATTATTTTCTTTCACGATGGTCATCTCACCCACTTCAATGGATAAGAACATGGAAATAAAACCAATTTCATCAAAAGGTAACTCCACATCATTTTCGGCTTCAATCATACTAGATAAATCAATCGCCACTTGAAACTCTTTAGAGAAGTGTTTACGCACGGTGTTTAAATCCGGATGAACAATGCGATGACCTTCTTTCAAGCGCTCTAAGGTACTCTTTAAATGGAGGGCAAAGGCAAAACGTGCTTTTTCGCCATAAACTCGTTCTAATTTTTTTTCTGCGTAATCATAAAGACGGTTAGTGAGTTGCCATAATTTTTGCGGAATCAATTCCTCTTGGACGGTAGATTGGGTTAATTCTTCTACATAGGTTTCAAAGTACGCATCCACATCTTGGGTGATTAAGTTTTCTAAATCAATATCTTGACCAGCATTTTGTGCAAACTCCGCCACTCGTGCTTCGATATTATTATAGACATCCATATTCCGCGTTGGATCTTGCGACCATACCACATCATGGTCTCCTGGCTCAAAACTCAAATATTGCACCTTGCTATCAATGAAACGGTCAAAACGTTCTGAAACTTCTTTAATTTTCAAAAGACCTTTTTGGACTTGTAAAGGCAAATCACTTTTCATAATCATTAAGGCTTCTTGTTGGTGCGTACGGTAATGGAGAAAAGCTTTGGCGCAAACTAATTTCAAGTCACGCTTCACCTGGCCAATGTTACCTTCAGCGTGATAAAGCATAAAGGCTAGAATTGCTTCCCGCTCAATATCAATCCGTTGGTTCAAGCGATTGGCTTCTTGTTTAATAAATAAAGACACAATCTCGTAGCGTTCGTCTAAGGTTCGTTCATCCAAACTCGGTAAGGTAATTGCCATGGGAATACGCCGATTAAAGGTCGTTAAGAAAGACTCCGAACTTTCCGTTGTCGCCCCAATAATTTGCAGGCTAGCCTCATGTTGCCGGCTGCTCTCCCCTAGTGGTCGATAAATTCCTTTATCAATAAAAGTAAAGAGCATCTCTTGTCCTTCAGGTGGCAAACGGTGAATTTCATCAAGGAACAAAATTCCCCCATCCGCCTGGGCAACGAGTCCTTCTCGATCTTCCGTGGCGCCTGTGAAAGCTCCTTTTTTCACCCCAAAGATATGACCGAAAAGAAGCTGCGGATTTTGCGCATAATCAGCACAGTTGAAAGAAACAAAAGGTGCGGACTCCGGCAAACTACCCGCTTCCACTGCGAAGTGATACATACACTCGGCAAACAGCGATTTCCCAGTTCCTGTTTTACCGAAAATAATTGTATGGAGACCTTGTGGCGGATATAAGATAGCGGCTTTAGCCTGTTGAATGGCAACTTTTAAAGAGTCTTCCCCACCAACTAAATTATCAAAAGACACCTTACTTGCTTGATCTACGTGAGCCACTGCAGGGTCAAACTGATAGACCACTGGGCGATTCGTACTTTTTTTGACTGTTTTTTCTTTAGCTAATTCGTTTAAGTAGCGTGAAGCATTGCCGCGATCCATCGCCAGCTTTTCGGCAACGTCACTAGCTGTTAACCCGGCTAGATGTGTCTTTAACAGCTCGAGGATTTGTTGTTTTTTGATGGACACCGTGTTCCCTCCCGTTTCTACTTGTTCACTGCCTATTTTTTCTTACGTTTATTTGCTTTTGTTTTTTTTAGTATTCGTATTCGACCCTGAACTTTTTACTGGTGGTGTTGACTGTAGCGCTCCAGCATACAACCATTTTTCTTGAAAAGAATTGTCGAGCTTTTGTAAATCAGGTAGCCAATTTTTTTCCAGCAACACGATAACTTCTCCGTCTTCTCCCATCCGACCCGTGCGGCCTTTTCGGTGGGTTAGTTGCTCCCCATTTAATGGCACTTCATAAAAGATGACAAAAGGCAATTGCGGTAAATCAATCCCCCGCGCGGCTACATCGGTAGTCAGTAAAAATTGAATTTTTCCTGCCCGTAAGGCACTCATGGCCGCCTTCCTGACAAATTTATCTTCATCAGAAGCGAGGGAAGCTACTGGAACTCCTTCATATTGTAATTTTTCATAGGCAGCGCCTAAGTCAGCCACTTGATTGAAAAAAACAATGCCCCGCATTCCTGGCACTTGCGCTAAACTTTTTAAAATTTGGACTTTTTTACGTTTTTCTGTCACTAAATAACTTAAGGTAATCGTTCCTTGACTAGTATCTGTTTTTAAAACATCCACTACTTGGGCGCTGGCAAAGAGTTCTCTGACGCTAGTTTGACTTAAAGCCGTAGCCGAAAAGCCTAATAGTTGGTAGTGTTTAGGCCCGTGGCGCAAAATTTTACTAGTTAAGTTATCTTTTTGTGCTAACAGTTGGTCTACTTCATCTAAGACAATCGTTGCCAATTGTGGCCATTTAATTTTTTTAGCTTGCAGTAATTCCAAGACGCGACCAGGAGTACCAATTAAAACTTGCGGCTTGCTTTTTAATTTTTCTTGTTGGCGTTTGACACTGCCACCACCGATTAAAGGGAGCACTTGGAGGTCCAAAGCTTGGGCATAAGGACGACAAACTTCAGCGGTTTGCATCGCCAACTCTTGTGAGGGTGCTAAAATTAGTAGTTGCTTGCCGGCTTGTTCTTTTAAGCGGACTAAACTCGGCAGTAAAAAAGCTAAGGTTTTGCCTGAACCCGTTGGCGCTAGTCCTAAGACGTCTGTACCTTGGTAAATTGCTGTATAGGTCGCCGCTTGAATAGCGGTGGGTTGTTGAAAGCCAGCCGTTAAAAAAAGTTGGGCCAAAGCTTCGGGCAATGGAAAATCTATGGTCATCTTGCTTGCTCCTTATCTGGCCCTAAAATAATCTGGCCGCTTTGTCGCAATTGACAAAGTAATTGATTGACTTGAATGGATAGTGCTAATAATTCCTCGTACGCCGCCCCTAACTGCGGATCTTCAGGAGCTAACATCATGGTAGCAAAGTGTAACGCTTCATAGTACATCCCCTGTTGGCGTAATGGAATAGAAAGCGTTGTGCGCCTTTGACTACTTCTTTGGTAAGTATCAATAGCCGTGATACCTGTAATGGTAGGTAAAGTTATAGTGCCGGTAGTAGTGTAAATTTCACTTGTTTGGAAAGAATCGTAATTTTTCCCCACTGCTAGACTCACATCAAAACCCGGATAACGTAAAATAGCTAGCCCACTACCATCAACCCCGCTAGCTAACTTTTGGGGATAGTAAAGGGCATTTTGTGGAAAACCAAACCAGCTTACGGCGCAGTACAACCCATAGACGCCTAAATCCATTAAGGCACCACCAGCAAATTTAGCTGAAAAGATATTCGGCTCTTCACCATTTAAATAAGCGTCGTAGCGGGAAGAATATTTGGCATAACTCAGACGAGCTCCTAAAATTTCAGGAGCTGGCGTTAAGATTTCTTTGACTTTTTGAAACCCCGGCTCATGGAGATGACGGGCCGCTTCAAAATAAAAACAATGTTTTTGGCTGGCTAATTCTACAATGGTCTGCATTTCTTTAGCTGTAACAAAAGCTGGTTTTTCCACAATGACATTCTTGCCATGGGAAAGACAATCCCGCGCTTGAGGAAAGTGCAAACTATTAGGACTGGCGATATAAACGACATCAATATCTGGTGCCTTTAAAAATTTTTGCCAATCTGTATAGACGACTATCGCCTGCTCTGGAAAGGCTGCGGCAAAACTTTTTCCAGTGGCTTCCTTGCGGGAATACACACTAGTGAGTTGATATTTTTCCGTCAGGTGGGCCGCTGTAACAAAGTCTTGCGAAATCCAATGGGTACCAATGACCGCTAAACGTAACATCTTAACTTCCTCCTATTCTGGCGTTGGGATCAATAAACGGAGCATCTAAATCAAAAGGAATTTCCTTTAGCAACTGAATACTTTGTGGGGTAATAAGACAATTATAGCAGAGGACTTGTAGACCTTTCGTCAGACCTTGCTTAAAAGCGTCATAAAGGGCTGGTTGCATTTGGCGATGAATCGTCCCGACTTGCATTTGCGCACTTTGGGCCACGAATAAAACATACGCTTTATAGCCTTGCTGCAAAACCCGCTGTAACTCTTCCACGTGCTTTAAGCCACGTAAAGTAGGAGCATCAGGAAAGGCGCCAATAGGTCCGTTCTCCAAGGTCATGCCTTTTACTTGGGTGTGTCAATAATTTTGTGTAAATTCGTTTAACCTTATCCATTTGATTCCCTACTTTTAAAACATAGACTCTAGTGTGTCTTGGCACTGCTTAAAACCCCTGTGACTTTTCCCAGTTTTTTTATTATTGTATTCAATCATTTGAGTGACTAAGAAACGATCCAGGGCTTCCTCATTTGGAAATTGTTCCTTAGCTTTCGTTTTTCTTTTTAGTTGTTTATTGAAGGATTCGATAATGTTGGTGGAGTAAATAGTACTGCGGATGGCGGGAGGAAAATATAAGAAGGTTAAGAGGTGCTCTGTCTTTTGAAGCATTGCCGTCATTCTGCTATATTTCTTTTGCCATTTGTCGATGAAGTTTTGAATCTTTGTTTGTCCTTCGGCCAAGGTCTTAACCTGATGAATTTCTTTGAAGTCATCGGCTACTTCTTTTCGATCAGAGACACGAACTTTTCCCATGATGTTCCGGTTAATATGGACGAGGCAGCGTTGGAACTTGGCTTGTGGATAATTGGTTTCACAGGCATTTTGAATCGCCGTCATCCCATCCGCCACAATCAACTGCACATCAGTTAACCCACGAGCGACAAGACCGCCTAATAATTCTGACCAAGCCACATTGGATTCTTGTGGGGCAATTGTATAATCGAGTATTTCTTTTTCTCCAGTAGCGGTAATGCCTAAGGCAATATGGACGGCTTCCTTTTGCACGGCATCACGCCTTAAAGGAATATACGTGGCATCTAAGAAGAGGCACACATATTGCGCATGAGAAATTTCTCGAGAATGAAATTCAGTCACTTTTTCGTCTATAATTTTTGTAATGTTGGAAATAGTGGTCGGACTGTAATGCGAGCCATACATTTTTTCAATCAAATCGGCAATTTCACGGGTGGTGATGCCTTTTTCATAAAGATGAATGATGGTAGTTTCTAGTGGATCTAAACGACGGGTGTAAGGTTGAATTAGATTTTGAGAAAACTCGCCCTTACGGTCTCTAGGCACCCGAACGTTGATTTGCCCGAATTGTGTATCCAGGCGTCTGGTATATTCGCCGTTGCGGTAATTATCTATATTGGTACGTACATAAGGGTCATACCCTAAGACCGCGGTTAATTCGCTTTCTAGCAGCATGTTTAAAGTTGTTTCTAACTGCCCTCGAAAAACTTCCGTTAAATTGTCATTTTTTAATAGTGCTTCTGCGATTTCTTTGTTAAACTGATTCATGGGAAGACCTCCATCCGTTGATTTGGTTTAGACGCTTTAATCATACGGATAAGGTCTTCCTTTTTCAATACACTAATTTACACAAACTATTTTACGCTCTCTTTTACTTCAAGAAAGGCTCGCTGTCCTGCTTCATCTTCTAAATAAAAATCAAACTTCGAGTTTTCATAGGTCACTTCCCGTTTAATGACAGTGAGGGTTTCCATAAAAGGCAATTGAATCTTGCCACTAGCCAATCCTTCAGCAACTAAAGGATTGGTAATCTGACTGTCAATATTTAACCAGTTGTCGCCTTTTTTAATCGCTACGAGGTCATAATGCGTCTTACGTTTGGGATTTCCATCATAAACAAGGGAGACGGTCGCTTCTGGCAAAAAAACTTCTTTGCCCCGCCCGGTGTTTTTTACGTGGGCGATAACGACTTCATCAGCTAAGGAACATTCCGCAACAAAACGGTTGGGTCGTGCAATAAATTTAGCCAGCTGATAATTAGAATATTCCATGAATAATTTCTCCTCTATTTTTTCAAATTGCGGTATACTATGTCAGTATACTATTTTATCACAAGGAGTGAAGAAGATGACCTTAGACCCACAATTAGTAAAGGACGACTTTTATGAAGCCGTCAACGGCGCTTGGATTGCCCAAGCAGAAATTCCCGCCGATAAATCCGCAACTGGCGGCTTTAACGACTTAGTAGATGACGTGGAAAAAACCTTGATGGCCGATTTTGCGGCGATGTCCCCCGCAACTGCTGAAGATCCTCGTTTCCAAGAATTTTTAAAATTTTACGCTTTAGCTAAAGACTTTGACGCCCGTGAAAAAGTCGGCGTTGCTCCCTTGCAAAAAGTTTTAGCTAAAATTGAAGCAGTAGCAAACTTCACTGACTTAAACGCCTTGTTGCCAGAATTATTTTTAAACAACTTAGCAACACCTTTTGATCTTGACGTTTCAGCCGATATGAAAAACGCTGCCTACAATGCGCTTTACGTTTCTCCCGTTAGTTTAATTTTACCAGATAAAACCTCTTACGATGCGGAAAATCCACAAAAAGACGCTTTATTAAAAGTTTATGCTGACATGACGGTGGAACTTTTCCAAAAACTAGGCAAAACAGCCGATGAAGCAGCCGACTTAGCTAAACGTACTTTAGCTTTTGATGCTAGTCTCGTGCCTTTTGTCAAATCATCTGAAGAATCTGCTGAATACGCAAAATCTTACAATCCACAAGACTTTGCTAGCTTCAGCCAATCTTCTAACGTTTTAGCTATTCAAGACGTTGTCACGACTCTTTTAGGACAAACCCCAGACACGATTATCGTGACTGAACCGGCCTTCTTTGAAAACTACAACCAGATTGTCAATGAAGAAACCTTTGCTGATTTAAAAGCGTGGTTATTAGTGAAAACCGCCATCAGCTTAGCTAGTTTAACCACTGAAGAGTTGCGGCAAATTTCCGGCATTTTCGCCCGGACTTTAACCGGACGAAAAGTTGCCCAAAGCCAAGAAAAAAGTGCTTTTTACTTAGCCATTGGTACTTACAAACACGTGGTGGGTGATTACTACGGCCAAAAATATTTCGGGGCAGCCGCTAAAGCGGACGTCTTAAACATGGTGCAACGGATGATTGACGTTTATAAAAAACGGTTAAGCACCAATACGTGGCTATCTGCTAGCACACGGGAAAAAGCATTAGTTAAACTCAATGCCATCGTCATGAAAGTTGGTTTCCCTGACACCATTGAAGACATCTACGATCAATTAAAAGTACAAGATACTTCCCTTTTGGAAAATGATTTAGCCTTTACGAAACTTTTTGTTTTACGGAACTTTAGCGAATGGCAACAGCCGGTGAATAAAGAACGTTGGGGCATGAGTGCCAACACCGTGAATGCTTACTACTCCCCATCGCAAAACCAAATCGTTTTCCCAGCTGCCATTTTGCAAGCACCATTTTATAGTCTAGAACAAAGTAGTGCGGCTAACTTTGGGGGCATTGGCGCGGTTATCGCCCACGAAATTTCCCACGCTTTTGATAATAACGGCGCCCAATTTGATGAAATTGGGAACTTAAACAACTGGTGGACAGCAGAAGATTTAGCATACTTCAAAGACTTAGCTGAAAAAATGGTGGCCGAGTTTGACGGCGTAGCAACACCTGCCGGTAAAGTCAACGGTCGTTTAACCGTTTCTGAAAACATCGCCGATGCTGGTGGCTTAAGTTGTGCTTTAGAAGCTTTGAAAGAAGAAAGTAATCCTGACCTAGCAGCCTTCTTTATTAACTGGGCTACTATTTGGCGGACGAAACAAAGTCTTGCTTACCAACAAATGCTTTTAGCTTTCGACGTCCATGGACCAGCTAAATTGCGGGCCAACTTACAAGTGAAAAACTTGCCAGAGTTCTACACAACTTTTGATGTCACTGAAAATGACCAGATGTATCTAGCTCCAGACAAACGCGTAGCTATTTGGTAGACGCAAAAAAGTCGGAAGAAAAATTTTTTCTTCCGGCTTTTTTATTTTTATTGAGAAACTTCCTTTTGATGTAAAGGATACGTAATATCATCGGCTTCGTCGTAAATAAAAGTGGGCTGCTGTTGATCAGCCGTTACCTTTAAATGATAACCAAACTGATCTTGCCACACTAATTGTTCCTGGCTTAATTCTTGTAAGGTACCATTGACCTTAGCGCCATCAATATAAAGACGAAACTCTGGATCAATCATCAGTTGGTGGTGGGTCTGTTGGCTAGGATGAATGAATTGCCACTGCCCAATATATTTGGCGGCCCAGTTTCTTTTTTCGTCTGTTCCTTTGCGCTTAGCAACGACGCTAGCTGCCACGCCGATTAAAGACGCCCCTAAAAGGAATGGCCATCTCCGTTTCACCATTTGCATCCCTCCTCATCTTTTTTATCAGTGTAGCACATTTTTATAAAAAACCTGCGGCCCCAAGTCTAACTTAATAAAAATGACAAGCTTTTGTAATAGGCGCTAGCCAAAAAAAAGATAGAGTGTCGCTCTAACAAACACCCTACCTCTTGTATTTTTATTTTAAAAGACTAGCTGCGGCATCGTCGACAATGATGGTCACATGGGGATGATTTTGTAAAACGCTGGCGGGCACATCTTCAGTTACTGGACCGGACACCGTTCCTAAAATTGCTTCAGCCTTATCTTTACCGTAAGCCATTAGAATAATATTCTTACTAGACATAATCGAAGCAATCCCCATCGACACAGCTTTGGTAGGTACATCTTCCACACTGTCAAAGAAGCGCTTGTTGGCTTCAATCGTGGAGGCCGTTAGCTGCACTTCATGGGTTTTAGAGGCAAAAGGTGTTCCTGGCTCATTAAAACCAATATGACCGTTACGGCCAATTCCTAAAATTTGCACATCAATGGGATGATTAGCAATCACTTCGTCGTAACGCGCACACTCGGCTGCTAAGTCGCTCGCTTTCCCGTTAGGCACAAAACTTTCTTTAAAAGGTTTTTGATTAAATAAATTTTCATTCATAAAGTAACGATAGCTTTGCGGGTTTGTTCCATCAAGACCCACGTATTCATCTAAGTTGACGGAGGTCATGGTAGAAAAGTCACGGTCACTAGCAATCATTTCTCGATACAAAGTGATGGGGGTACTCCCCGTAGCTAAACCTAACACTTTTGCTCCTTGATCCATGGCAGCAGCGATTAATTCAAAGGCTTTTTGGCCGCCAGCTTGTGCATCTTTAACGCGAATAATTTCCATCCTTCATTCCTCCATTTTTGGTATAGTCCAATTTTACCACGTCTTAGAAATTCTTTCAATCATAAGCGTTGTTCCTTCTAAAAAAATTTTGGCACAGAAAGTTTTTTGTAAAAACTTTCAGATAGTACCCGCCTTCTTTTTATGCTAAACTAAAGCTTGTAATTATGCAGATTGTTAGTCAAAGGAGAGAGACGAAATGACCCCGAATCGTGAAGATTATTTAAAGTTAATTTTAGAACTCGGTGGCGATGAACAACAAATCAACAACAAGCAGATTGTCGCTGGTCTTGATGTGTCCCCAGCAAGCGTTAGTGAAATGCTCTCCAAATTAGTCAAAGAAGACCTAGTTATCCACACGCCTTACCAAGGCGTGCAGTTAACGGAAAAAGGTCTACGCTTTGCCTCTGCTTTGATTCGTAAACACCGCTTATGGGAAGTCTTTCTCGTGGAAAAACTTCATTATTCCTTCAACGATGTCCATGAAGAAGCCGAAGTTTTGGAGCACGTCACTAGCGATACTTTAGCCAACCGCTTAGATGCTTTTTTAGAATACCCTGAGTATTGTCCCCACGGTGGAAAAATTCCTCAGTTTCATGAAGATTTGCATGAAGCGCGACGGAAAACCTTAGTGGACTATCCTGTGGGAACTAAAGTGCGGATCGCCCGTGTAATTGACGAAAAAGATTTATTGGATTATTTAGTAGCCTTAAATTTATCCATTCATGAAGAGTATGAAATTGCGGAAATGGCGCCCTATGAAGGACCCGTTACCTTGAAAAAAGACGACAAAACAATTTTACTAGGCTACAAAGCAGCCAGTACTATTTTTGTAGAGACTGTCTAGGAGGTTATTTTTTTGATTGAGGAAAAAAGAGCACTATTCATTTTATTCGGCGCCACTGGTGACTTGGCGCAACGAAAATTATATCCTTCCTTGTTTCGCCTATATCAAAAAGGTGAATTGCAAGAACACTTCGCCGTGATAGGTACCGCGCGGCGCCCGTGGAGCGATGAACATTTTCGTGAAGTCGTTACTGAAGCCATCGCTAGTTTGGAACCTTCCACCAAAGAAGCTCAGGCATTTGCTAGCCATTTTTATTATCAAGCCCACGATGTTGGGGATGCTGAACACTACGTTACTTTAAAAAATTTAGCTGAAAAACTAGATAGCCAGTACCAATTAGCCGGAAATCGCTTGTATTACTTAGCCATGGCGCCCCAATTTTTTGGCACCATCACGAAACATTTGGCTAGTGAAGAAATCGTTTCAAAAAATGGTTTTAATCGTTTAGTGATTGAAAAACCCTTTGGCTTTGACTACGATTCCGCAGCTGAATTGAATCAAAAGATTCGCGCCGTCTTTCCTGAAGAAGATATTTTCCGAATCGATCACTATCTGGGTAAAGAAATGGTGCAAAATATTTCCACTGTACGTTTTGCCAATCCTTTATTTGAAAGAATGTGGAGTCGCCAGTACATTGATAACGTACAAATCACTTTCGCTGAAGAATTAGGCGTGGAAGATCGTGGTGGTTATTACGAGAATAGCGGCGCATTAAAAGATATGGTGCAAAATCATTTGCTCCAAGTTTTATCCTTGTTAGCGATGGAACCGCCATTGAACTTTACCGCCGAAAATATCCGTAATGAAAAAGTAAAAGTTTTATCTGCTGTCCGCCTTTACTCCCCACAAGAAGTCGCCAAAAACTTTGTCCGCGGTCAATACGGG
Source organism: Enterococcus nangangensis (assembly GCF_005405245.1). Classification (GTDB taxonomy): domain Bacteria; phylum Bacillota; class Bacilli; order Lactobacillales; family Enterococcaceae; genus Enterococcus_J; species Enterococcus_J nangangensis. The sequence goes on from NZ_BJDR01000023.1 coordinate 24,455, forward strand.
GCGGGTCGCTTAGGTGAAGAAACTTTCCGGAGCTATCGGGAAGAAGATAAAGTTGCCCCTGAATCCAACACTGAAACTTTTGTTGCTGGTAAATTTTTAATCGACAACTTGCGTTGGGCTGACGTACCTTTTTATGTCCGCACGGGGAAACGTTTGACGGAAAAAGGTACCCGCATTAACATTACCTTTAAAGATTTACCCGTGGATATTTTTAAAGGGATTGAAAGTAAAGGTCAACCGAATGTCCTAACGATTTATATTCAACCGACAGAAGGGTTTTCTTTAACTATGAACGCCAAAGAAATCGGACCGGAATACCGGGCGCGGCCGATTAAGTTAGATTATCGCAATTCCGCAGAGCTAACGGTGAACTCGCCAGAAGCCTACGAAAAATTAATCTTCGATGCCTTAAATGGTGACTCTACTAACTTCACCCACTGGGATGAAGTGGCGCAATCGTGGCGCATCGTGGATGTCATTAAGAAAGCTTGGGAAAATGAAACGTGTGCTAAATTTCCTAACTATGCCGCCCGCTCCATGGGACCAGCTGCCGCCTTTGAGCTCTTGGCTCGTGAAGGTCGTCATTGGGTTTGGCAACCAGAGCACTGGTATGAAGAACGCGACTTACTATAAAAAAATTCCAGCTAACCATAAAAAGTTAGCTGGAATTTTTTTATAAATGCAACGTCTGGAAAACACGATTCACTTGTTGCATGCTAAAGACATCGTGGACGCGGACAATCTCCACACCCTTTTCTAGCGCCCATAATGAGGCCGCTACGGAACCGGGGTCGCGCCGTTCGGGACGCTCTTTGCCAGTGAGAAAGCCAATCGTCCGCTTACGAGAAACACCGTATAAAAGTGGATAGTCTTTCGGCCGATAACGCTCAGGGTCTTGAATTAAGCTGAGATTTTCTGCGACTGTTTTACCAAAGCCGACACCTGGATCAAAACAGATGCGTTTTTTTTCAATTCCAGCGGCGGTTAAGAGGTCCATTTTTTCTTGGTAAAACTCAGCTAAGTCTTCATCTAAAGATTTTTCTTGGCGTGTTCTGGAGTGCATCACTATGACACCTACTTGCGGGGCTTGTCTTAAAACGTCTAACATCCCAGGAACGTCTAATCCTTTGATATCATTAATCACATCAGCACCAGCAGCAATACACGCGCTAGCAACTTCAGGAAAATAAGTATCAATGGAAATGGGGAGCTCCGTCAGGGGACGAATCGCTTTTAAAACGGGTAAGACGCGGGCTAGTTCTTCTTCAGGTGTCACCTCTTGATAACCCGGGCGGGTAGATTGGCCCCCCAGGTCTAACCAGTCAGCACCGGCGGCGATTAATTCTTCAGCATGAGCTTGCGCCGCTGCCACGCCGCGATATTTCCCCCCGTCAGAAAAAGAATCGGGGGTAACATTTAAAATTCCCATCACTTGACGTTTGCCTTGAAAATCAAACAAGGATTTTCCCCTCCTTTAGTTCTTGTAATAGTTGGCGGAAGGCTTTTAGGCGCGGCGAGTATGCATTACGCTCTTGAACCGTTAATTCCGCTAATGTTTTTTTTCGTTGCGGCAAATAAAAGATTTCATCAAAGCCGTAACCGCCGCGACCAATTGGTGCCACCAGTTCGCCGACTAACTCTTTTTCCACTGCTAAATATTTTTGCGGTCCCCAACAATATACTAAACTAGCCGTTAACGTCACGCTGCGACTAGCATTAGGTTGATCTTGATACAATGCTAAGAGTTCTAAATTTTGCTGGTGAGGATCGCGGCTTTTAAAGAAACGCTGCGTCTCCACCCCTAAAATTTCGGGAAAGGCCGCCAATGCCAAGCCCCCATCATCACATAAAACCGGAAGTCGCCGCGTGCGAAAATAATACTCCGCTTTTTCTAAAGCATTAGCCAAGTAGCTAGTGCCTGTTTCTTGCGGCGGGGTACTAATATCCGGTAAACCTGCCACCAGCACACCATATTCAGCCGCGACTTGTTGATACTCTTGGAGCTTCCCTTGATTATGCGTGGCAATCAAAATTTTTGGTTTCATTTATTTTAACGCCGCTAAAAATTCTTTGCGGGTTTCATTTTCTAAAAAGCGGCCACTATAATGACTGGTGGTGGTCCGGCTATGGGGCGACTTCACCCCCCGCATCGTCATACACAAATGGCTGGCTTCAATGACGACGGCAATGCCATCATTAGGCACGTGTTGATTTAATTTGTCGGCAATCATCACTGTTAAATCTTCTTGCACGCTAGGCCGTTTGGCACAATGTTCCACGAGACGAGGAAATTTACTCAAGCCTAATACCTGTCCTCCTTTGGGATAATAGCCAATGTGCACTTCGCCAAAAAATGGCAACAAGTGATGTTCACACATGGAGTAAAAAGCGATATCTTTCACAATGACTAAATCCCCCTGGTTGTGACTAGGGAATAACTTATAATCATCAAATTCGCTAGTGAGTCCCGCGAAAACTTCTTGATACATTTTCGCCACCCGCTGTGGTGTTTCCACTAAGCCCGGACGATTCGGATCTTCCCCTACGGCTTGTAAAATTGTTTTGACTGCTGCTGTAATTGCTGCTTGTTGTTTATCTTCCATAGTTACCATGCCTCATTACTTTCTTTAACATCTTGTTGGTTGCCACTTTTTTTAATCCAGTAGTCTAAGGATTGTCCTAAAAGCACCGGTAAGTCATAGACATCCTTTAAGGGAATCAGCACAAAGGAACGCTTGGTCAGCTCCGGATGCGGAACAGTTAAGGTGGCGGTGTTACTAGTGGCGTCTGCCAACCACAAAATATCCACATCGATGCTACGGGGGCCCCAATGAATTTCCCGTTTACGTAAAAGCGTTTGTTCTACCTTTTGACAAGCGGCTAATAATGCTTGTGGCGTTAAAGAGGTTTCAATTTTTAAAACCGCATTTAAAAAATCAGCTTGTGCCAAGTAGCCATAAGGTTTAGTAGTGTAAAGTTTAGAACTAGCAATCACCGTGATGCCTGGGGTGGCACCTAGCAAGCGCCGTGCTTCTTTTAAATTAGCTAGCGGAGAACCTAAATTCGAGCCTAACGCGAGATAACCTTTCATGCGTCAAACCTTCTCTCCATTTCAATTTCGATGTAGTCGTAATTGCCTGCCATAGGGACACTGTATTTTCTAACGCGGACAAGAGCGCTAGTTAACTGTTGGCCAAAATCGGCGCCAATCACATCTAAAACGCCAGAAACTAAGGCTTCCATCAAGTCAAATTGATTATTTTCCACAAATTCTTGCACTTTGGCAGTGACTTCTGCATAGCTGACGGTATCCAGCACGTTATCCGTCTGCCCAGCTTTAGCTAGGGGTAAAGCCAATTCTAAATCTAAAGCGATTTGTTGCCCTAATTTTTTTTCTTCCGGTAATACACCGTTGTATGTATAAAAGCGCAAATTTTGTACGCGAATTTTGTCCATTGTGAACCCTCCATTTTCTTAGCTGATAAAAAAAGAACTCCGAAAAAATTTCATTTTCTCCCGTAAAAGTAAATCAAAATCACGGGAAAAGCCGAAGTTTTTTCAGGAGAATAGCACATTTTACTAGGCGAGCTCCACACTAAAAGGGGTGCCCACTGGTGTTTCTGGCGCCAACACTAAAATGCCACGTTTGGCTGAGGCATTGGGTACGCCTAATTCCCGCGCAGAACACAACATCCCAAAGCTTGCCACCCCTCGTAAATTGCCGGAGAAAATGAGACTACCATCAGGCATCATGGCACCAGGAGTTGCCGCCACCACTTTTTGCCCCGCCTCCACGTTAGGTGCCCCACAGACAATTTGTAAAGTCGTCTCAGCACTGACTTTTGTTTCGGTAATGTGTAAGTGGTCAGAGTCAGGATGCGGCACACAAGTCATGACCTCCCCCACCACAATTTTGGGTGTCGTATCGACAGTTAAACGTTCTGGAAAGTCAGCAGCTTGTAAAAGTTCATTCAATTGTGCGACTTGCGTTTCATTTAAAAAGATTTGGCCGCAGCCTTTTAAATTGAGTTTTTCAGCTTGACCGAAGAAATTTAGCGCCACCGTTTCATTGTCCGCCACCACTTTCGTTACCGGTCCCGCGGTTACTGGGGTCAGCTGAGCCCCGTGGTTGTCATTTAAAATTACCATCAGGCAATCGCCAACAGCTTTTGGATTATAACAAGTAATCAAAAATATTTCCTCCTTACGACAGTTTGCGCCTTTGATTTTAGCATAGATCTAGCAAAAAAGAAACGTAGCGAATCTTTTCGATTCGCTACGTTGATGTTTTTTTAAAATGAGCACGGCCCTTTGTTAGGCGGGAATGCTATTTAGAAATTCTTCAATTTCGGCTTTCGTCTTGCGGTCTTTATTGACTAAGCGTCCGACTGTTTGGCCATCTTTTAAGACGACAAAACTAGGAATGCCCATAATACTCATTTCCACAGCGACATCTAAAAATTGGTCGCGGTCGATTTGAATAAATTTATATTGCGGAAATTCGGCTTCGATTTCAGGTAATTGAGGTTTGATGAAGTTACAATCACCACACCACGTTGCCGTGAAAAAGAAAACATTGTCGCCACTTTTAGCATATTCAGCGATTTCTTCGAGACTTTTAGGAATAATCATTAGCAGGTTGCTCCTTTAACTTTTTATTTGCCGTAAATAATCGTATTGACAGTGGTCTTGTCTAAAGCTTTTAAAACTTGAATCAGCATTTCACGCGCTGCTTCGTAATCTTTGATGCTAAACATGGTTTGGTGGGTATGGATGTAACGACCAGGTACACCAATCACCGTACTTGGAATCCCGTTTAAGCTGGTGTGGGCGGCAGTGGCATCGGTGCCCCCTTTACTTACATAGTATTGATACGGAATGTTGTGGGTTTCGGCGGTATCTAAAATGAAGTCCCGCATATTTTTCAACATAATCATCCCCGGATCAAAAATCCGAATTAACGTTCCTTCACCTAAATGGCCAAAGGTGCCATTTTTGGTAACTGTGTCATCGGCCGGTGAACAGTCCACCGCAAAGAATAAGTCAGGTTGGAATTTATGCACAGCGCCTCTAGCCCCCCGCAAGCCAACTTCTTCTTGTACGTCACTACCGGCAATTAAAGTGTGCTGTAATTGCACATCTTGCAAAGCTTCCAATGCTTCTAAAATAGCCACGTTCCCGTAGCGGTTATCCCAAGCTTTCGAGATAATATTTTTCTTATTAGCCGTGTAAATAGTTTTCACGTCAGGCACAATCGTATCCCCTGGCCGCACACCATAACTTTCGGCTTCTTCTTTGGACTCAAAACCAGCGTCAAATAAAATATCCGTCACGCTCAGATTACTTTGACCACTACCGCCCCGTAACAAATGTGGTGGCACGGAAGCTGTAATCACCGGATAGTCACCTTCAGCAGTTTTTAAAGTAAAACGTTGGGCGGAAACAACATACGGATTCCAGCCCCCTAAAGGATTGACTTTAAATAAACCATTGGGTTGAATTTGTGTTAACATAAAGCCCACTTCGTCCATATGGGCGGCCACCATAATCCGTGGGGCTTCTTGGTCGGCATTATGCCGCAGACCAAAGACGCCTCCTAAACCATCGTATTGAATTTCATCCACAAAAGGTTCCATATGACTAGCCATATAGCTACGGATATCATTTTCAAAACCTGATGTTCCTTGTAGTTCGGTTAACTCTTTAATTGTTTGAAATGTTTTTTCTTCCATGACAACACCTTCCTCGGCGCACCGAGTCTTCCTTTCTTTCACATTGCTATCATTATAAGCGTAAAAAATGAAAAATTAAAGGATTTCCTTTTCGTGAAAAAAATTTTTTATGCTAGAATAGAACTGAAGATACGGAAGATATAAAGGAGGATTGAGAATGTTTACTAGCCAATCCAAAGATTTTTTTAAAAGTGGTTTAGCATTTGGTCTCGGCGTTGGTGCCGTAGTAGGAAGTTACAGTGCCTTATGGCTCCAAAAGAAACAAGCTGTCTCCCCAGAAAAAGTGTTAAACAAAGTGCGGCAAGCTTTCTTAAAAGAAGGGCCTATTGAAGGCTCCTGGATTGAATCGACAAAAAAACCGTTACAAAAATTTGCCATCACCCAAGAACTTTATCATGGGGGCATTAACCGTTTAGAAGACGGTAAAGTTGTCCAGTATGAATTTTCGGCTGATGCCAACACAGGTAGCATTGTGGAAATTCAAAGATTGTAAAGGAAACAGCACGCTTCCCAACAAAAAAATGGCTACGTTCCCGTTAGTGAGGACGCAGCCATTTTTTTATTTTTACAACAGTTCACCAAAGCGTTTCATGTAGATATTTTTCACGGCGGTTACAAGTAACAAATAACCGGCGATTGTCACGACTAACAACCCCCAGAAACTGATTGGCAGTGGTGCTAGTCCCAACTGAAGACCAAAACTCGTGAAAGGTAATACACTTCCCAAAAGAATGCCAAGAGAAGTCACCAACGTCATAACTACACTGGCGCGACTTTGCAAGAAGGGAACTTTTGGTGTCCGTAAAGTATGCAACACTAAAGTTTGCGTCCATAAAGATTCCACAAACCAGCCCGCATGGAACAAGGCAATAAAAGCAATTTGTTGTGGCGTCGTTAACGTGTGGAAAGGGCCCCCCACTGCGGCTGGACAAATGACAAAATACAATAAGAGATAAGTCGTGATATCAAAGATGGAGCTCGTCGGTCCTAACCAAACCATAAATTTACCAATCGTCGCAGCTTCCCATTTTTTAGGTTGTTCCAAGTACTCAGGATCCATTTTATCCCAAGGTACAGAAAGACAGGAAATATCATAGATTAAACTTAAGAATAAAAGTTGGACAGGGAGCATGGGTAAGAAAGGTAAAAAGATACTGGCCACCAAAACGGAAAAGACGTTACCAAAGTTGGAGCTCGCCGTCGCTTTAATGTACTTCATAATATTACCGAAAATTTCGCGCCCTGAGACGATGCCTTGTTCTAAAACCATTAAATCTTTTTCCAACAAGATAACATCGGCTGATTCCTTAGCAATATCCACCGCTGTATCTACCGAAATACCTACATCGGCAGCTTTCATCGCCGGGGCATCATTAATACCATCACCTAAGAAACCTACTGAATGGCCATTACTCCGCAATAGCTCCGTTAATTGTGCCTTTTGTTGAGGATTGAGTTTGACAAAAATTTGGTACTCTTCCACCACTTCAGCTAATTTTTCAGGACTTAAAGCAGCTACTTCCTCACCAGAAATCATTTTGCTCGTGTCTAAGCCCACTTGTTTACAAACGGATTTAGTTACTAAGCCATTGTCGCCAGTTAAAACTTTGACGTTCACGCCGTGTTCTTGTAAAGCTTCTAAAGCCGCTTGCGTCGTTTCTTTTGGCGGATCTAAAAAGGCCAAGTAGCCAATCAAAACCATGTTACTTTCATCTTTGACGGAAAATTCTCCCACGACACTAGGATTCGTTTTTTGGGCGATTCCTAAGACCCGTAAGCCTCCTTCGTTTAATTCCGTCACTTTCCGTAGTACTTCCGCTTTTACTTCTTCAGTCAAGGGACGAATATCGCCATTAAAATCGACGAAAGAAGAAATAGCCAGCATTTCCTCGATGGCCCCTTTGGTAATCATTTGCGTTTTACCGCTAGAATCTTCCACCACAACACTCATCCGACGGCGATCAAAGTCAAAGGGAATTTCATCGACTTTTTGATATTGAATTTCTTTGACAATTAATTCTTTTTCCGCCGCTTCAATAATCGCTACGTCTAATAAATTTTTCAAACCAGTTTGGTAATAACTGTTGAGATAAGCGTGGCGTAAAACGCGCGGATCTTCTTGCCCATCGCAAGCTAAGTGATACTCTAAAATAATTTTATCTTGGGTTAAGGTCCCCGTTTTATCCGTACATAAGACGTCAATGGCGCCAAAATTTTGAATAGCATTTAAATTTTTAATGACCGTGCCTTTTTTAGCCATAGTAGTCGCCCCCCGCACCAAGTTAGTGGTGACAATCATGGGAAGCATTTCTGGCGTTAAACCAACAGCCACGGACAAACCAAAGAGTCCAGCTTGCAACCAATCCCCTTTAGTTAAGCCATTAATAACAATTACAGTCGGTGCCATTAAAGCCATAAATTTAATTAGTAAGTAAGAAGTTTTTTTCAAACCTAGTTCAAAACTAGTCTCAATGGGTTTGGTGGATAAAACCTTGGCGATATCGCCAAATAGAGTATGGTCGCCAGTTGCTACAATGATGCCTTCAGCACTGCCAGAAATCACGTTGCTCCCCATATAAGCCATATTTTCATAGCTAGTTTCGTTAGCTTCTTGTGTAATTTTTGCATCAGCTTTCTTTTCCACCGGATAGCTTTCGCCAGTTAAAGCCGCTTGGGAAACGAAGAGATCTTTGGTGTTGATTAAACGCAAGTCAGCAGGAATCATATCCCCAGCTGATAGTTTAACGTAATCGCCGCAAACTAAATCTTCCGTTGGAATTTCGGTGAAAAAACCGTTACGTTTGACGGTAGCTGTGACTTTCACTAAAGATTTTAATTTTTCTGAAGCTTGGCTAGACTTCACCGATTGAATTAAAGTCATGGTGCCACTCACCACCACCATGACAAAAATCACAATGACGCCGAATAAATCTTTATCCCCAGGTGCGGCTAACCAATAGTCCGTGACAAAAGAAATGATCCCTAGCGCAATTAAGACGAGGGTAAAAGGCGTGATATAAGCTTTCAGCGCTTCGACAATAAAAGGCGTCTTCTTGCCGTAGGATAGGCGGTTTGCCCCAAAGTTTTCCCGCGCGATAACCACTTGATCATCGTACAACCCGGCATGGGAAGTCGTGAACCGTGCGAAAAGACCGCTTAATTTTGCTTGAGCAAAGCTTTGGTAGTTCACTAATGCATTTTTTTTAATTTGTTTTTCCATCGTAAACCCTTCTTTCTGTTTTGTTCTTAGGAGAACTGACGGAAAAAAGGGCGTGGAAAACTACTGGTGGCTATTTTGAGAATCCATCAGGGGTTGACCAGTTATTTTTTTTCGTAAGTTCTCCATCCTATGCGGGTGACTGTCGTCCATCTGATTTCATCTCCTTTATCCTTTGGTGAATTTTTTTGTTAGGGCGTTTCTTTTTGGGAAAAAAACGAAAAAGACTGCACGTCAAAACTCAACGCGCAGCCTAAAAGTCAATATCAAGTATCAGCTTTCATTCTTCGTTGAGCTTTGGCACTGTACAACGTAAAAAGCAGATGCTTTTAGCTACCTGAAGAAAGCCTTATTCTCGACAATCTTTGTTTTACCCATTGGTGTCTCTCGACGTTTTTGGGCAGTAGCCTATGTTTGTATAGGAGCCTCACCTAACAAATTATTCACTTACACTACTTATACTACAGCAATTTTTTTGAAAGTCAACCCACGGTCAGTCCCTCATTATGACAAGCGGTACAAAAAAGAACGCGTAACGTCACTCGTTACGCGCTCTTTAGTAATTTGGGCTCTTTGTCAACTGGTGTTGTTTCACATTAAATTCGCTTAGGGAAGTACTTCGGTACTTCTCTTTTTGTGTTCGG
>NZ_BJDR01000024.1 GCF_005405245.1 Enterococcus nangangensis
CTTCCATAAGGTTATTTTATCATTTTGGGACATTTTCCCTTTCGATATACCTAGGACATTATCACTTTCGAACGAGATTGTTGACAAAAAGCAAATCTTCCCCTTGACAAAAGAAAGGCCAGCGGGTAAAATTAGTAGTCGCAAATGTAGCTTGAAATGAAAAGAAAACACTGTGAAATATTGTCCACAGGCGTTTTATAGGTCGCACAAAAGTAGAAAACCACTCAGTAAAGAGTTTAAACTTTCTATTTTTGTCTTTTTTTTGCCCTGAAACAGGGTGAAAACGCCGATGTAACGCAAAAACAATATTTGTAACAGTTTTGTAACCTTTCGTTTCAGTCTTTGAATAATTATGAGGGGTGAAGAGCTTGGCTGGACACGTAGTCAAATACGGAAAGCATCGGGAACGTAGAAGTTTTGCGAGAATCAGTGAAGTATTGGAATTACCAAACTTGATTGAAATTCAAACCGACTCTTATCAATGGTTCTTGGACGAAGGTCTAAGAGAAATGTTTGAAGATATTTTACCGATTGAAGATTTCAACGGTAATTTATCATTGGAATTTGTGGATTATGATTTAAAAGAACCGAAGTACACAGTAGCTGAAGCGCGTTCCCACGATGCGAACTACTCAGCACCATTACACGTTACGTTACGCTTAACCAACCGGGAAACTGGCGAAATTAAAGCGCAAGAAGTCTTCTTTGGGGACTTCCCATTAATGACGGAACAAGGAACCTTCATTATTAACGGGGCTGAACGGGTTATCGTTTCCCAGTTAGTCCGTTCACCAGGCGTTTACTTCCACGGTAAAGTGGATAAAAACGGTAAAGAAGGCTTTGGCTCCACCGTTATTCCTAACCGCGGTGCATGGTTAGAAATGGAAACCGACGCGAAAGATATTTCCTACGTCCGGATTGACCGCACGCGGAAAATTCCTTTAACCACGTTAGTGCGGGCTTTAGGTTTTGGCTCTGACGATACGATTTTAGAAATCTTTGGCGATGCCTTGACTTTACGCAACACCATCGAAAAAGATTTACACAAAAATGAATCGGACTCCCGGGTTGAAGAAGGCTTGAAAGACGTTTACGAACGCTTACGGCCAGGGGAACCAAAAACAGCTGACAGTTCACGGAACTTGTTAAACGCTCGTTTCTTTGATCCAAAACGTTACGACTTAGCCAACGTTGGTCGTTACAAAGTAAATAAAAAATTAGACTTGAGAACGCGTTTATTGAACCTGACTTTAGCTGAAACTTTAGTGGACGCTGAAACTGGCGAAATTATCGTGGAAAAAGGCACGCAATTAACCCATGATGTGATGGATAACTTAGGGCCACACTTATTAAATGGTTTAAATTCCGTAACCTATTACCCAACAGATGATGGCGTCGTGACGGATCCCATGACAGTGCAAGTGATTAAAGTCATTTCACCTAATGATCCTGATCGGGTTGTTTCCATTATTGGCAATGGCTATCCAAGTGATAAAGTGAAAACCATTCGCCCAGCAGATATTATTGCTGCCATGAGTTACTTCTTTAACTTAATGGATGGTATCGGCAACGTGGATGATATCGACCACTTAGGAAATCGTCGGATTCGTTCCGTTGGTGAACTATTACAAAATCAATTCCGCATCGGTTTAGCGCGGATGGAACGGGTTGTGCGGGAACGGATGTCCATTCAAGACACTGAAACTTTAACCCCACAACAATTAATTAACATTCGTCCAGTGGTAGCAAGTATCAAAGAATTCTTTGGTTCTTCCCAGTTATCACAGTTCATGGACCAAACCAATCCATTAGGGGAATTGACCCACAAACGTCGTCTTTCTGCCTTAGGGCCTGGTGGTTTAACGCGGGATCGTGCCGGTTATGAAGTACGGGACGTGCATTACTCCCACTACGGTCGGATGTGTCCAATTGAAACGCCAGAAGGTCCAAACATCGGTTTGATTAACAGTTTGGCTTCTTACTCTAAAGTAAATAAATACGGCTTTATCGAAACACCATATCGTCGTGTTGACCGGAAATCTTTACGAGTTACCGATAAAATTGACTATTTAACAGCGGACATCGAAGACCATTACATCGTGGCGCAAGCAAACTCACCGTTAAACGAAGATGGTTCCTTTAAAGAAGAAGTGGTGATGGCCCGTTCACAATCAGAAAACTTGGAAGTTTCCATCGACAAGATTGATTACATGGACGTTTCACCAAAACAAGTAGTTGCTGTCGCTACGGCTTGTATTCCGTTCTTGGAAAACGATGACTCCAACCGAGCTTTAATGGGGGCCAACATGCAGCGGCAAGCAGTGCCTTTAATTAATCCTAAAGCACCTTTTGTCGGTACGGGGATGGAATATAAATCTGCTCATGACTCTGGGGCTGCTCTTTTATGTAAAAATGATGGGGTTGTGGAATTTGTCGATGCTTCCGAGGTACGGGTCCGCCGTCCAGATGGTTCTTTAGACAAATATACCGTTACTAAATTCCGTCGTTCTAACTCCGGAACGTGTTACAACCAACGCCCAATCGTTAGCTTAGGAGAAGTCGTTGAAAAAGGCGATACCTTAGCTGATGGACCATCCATGGAACAAGGGGAAATGGCTTTAGGTCAAAACCCATTAGTTGCCTTCATGACTTGGGATGGGTACAACTATGAAGATGCCGTAATCATGAGCCAACGTTTGGTGAAAGATGACGTCTACACTTCCATTCATATTGAAGAATACGAATCAGAAGCTCGCGATACCAAATTAGGGCCTGAAGAAATCACGCGGGAAATTCCTAACGTTGGGGAAGATACGTTGAAAAACCTCGACGAAATGGGAATTATCCGCATCGGGGCTGAAGTCCAAGACGGCGATTTATTAGTCGGGAAAGTAACACCTAAAGGAGTTACTGAATTATCCGCTGAAGAACGCTTATTGCACGCCATCTTTGGTGAAAAGGCGCGGGAAGTTCGCGATACTTCCTTACGGGTTCCTCACGGCGGTGGCGGGATTGTCCACGACGTGAAGATCTTTACCCGAGAAGCTGGCGATGAATTGTCACCAGGTGTGAATATGTTAGTCCGAGTTTATATCGTCCAAAAACGGAAAATCCATGAAGGGGATAAAATGGCCGGTCGTCACGGGAACAAAGGGGTTGTCTCTTTGATTATGCCGGAAGAAGATATGCCATTCTTACCTGATGGGACACCAGTGGACATCATGTTGAACCCATTAGGGGTGCCTTCACGGATGAACATTGGACAAGTTTTAGAGTTACACTTAGGGATGGCTGCTCGGCAATTAGGTATCCATGTGGCAACGCCTGTTTTTGATGGCGCGACAGATGAAGATGTCTGGGCCACGGTTAAAGAAGCTGGTGTCGCAGCTGATGCCAAGACTATTTTATACGATGGTCGGACAGGTGAACCTTTTGATAACCGCATCTCCGTTGGGGTTATGTACATGATTAAATTAGCCCACATGGTAGATGATAAATTGCACGCTCGTTCAACGGGACCTTACTCCTTAGTTACACAACAACCTCTTGGTGGTAAAGCTCAATTTGGGGGTCAACGTTTCGGGGAAATGGAAGTTTGGGCTTTAGAAGCCTATGGGGCTGCCTATACCCTACAAGAAATCTTAACGTATAAATCTGATGACGTGGTGGGTCGGGTGAAAACTTACGAAGCCATCGTCAAAGGTGAACCGATTCCAAAACCAGGTGTGCCAGAATCCTTCCGCGTATTAGTGAAAGAATTGCAAGCTCTCGGTTTAGATATGCAAGTTCTTGACGCTGAAGATCAAGAAATTGAATTGCGGGATATGGATGACGACGACGATTTGATTACGGTGGATGCTTTGACGAAGTTCCAAGAAGAACAAACAGCCAAAGAATTAGCTGAAAAAGGTCAAGCTGAAGCTGAAAGTCAAGCCGAAGAAATCATTCAACAGTTTGAATCAGCTGAAGATACGCAAGACGAAAAGTAGCACTGATTTTTCCTGCAGGGTCACCTGCAGGAAAACCTTCAGTTTTCCAATGTTAGGTGAAAAATGAATGGAGGGAATCCCTTTTGATCGATGTAAATAAATTCGAAAGTATGCAAATCGGGCTAGCTTCTCCGGAAAAAATCCGCAGCTGGTCTTACGGTGAAGTAAAAAAACCCGAAACCATCAACTATCGAACCCTGAAACCTGAACGGGAAGGTTTGTTTGACGAACGCATCTTTGGTCCAACCAAGGACTGGGAATGTGCTTGTGGGAAATACAAACGAATCCGTTATAAAGGTATTGTCTGTGACCGGTGTGGTGTCGAAGTGACCCGCTCTAAAGTTCGTCGTGAACGGATGGGCCACATTGAATTAGCCGCTCCAGTTTCTCATATCTGGTACTTTAAAGGTATTCCGTCACGGATGGGTCTAGTCTTAGACATGAGTCCACGGGCCTTAGAAGAAATCATCTACTTTGCTTCTTATGTGGTGATTGAAGCTGGCGACACTTCTTTAGAGAAAAAACAATTGTTAACCGAACGGGAATACCGGGAAAAACGGGAACAATATGGTCAACGCTTCAAGGCTGCCATGGGGGCCGAAGCTGTGAAACAACTTTTAGATCAAGTAGACTTAGAAGCTGAAGTCGCTGAGTTAAAAGAAGAATTGAAAACCGCCCAAGGACAAAAACGGACGCGGGCTATCCGTCGTTTAGACATCTTAGAAGCATTCCGTGCTTCTGGCAACCAACCAAGCTGGATGGTGATGGATGTCGTCCCTGTTATTCCGCCAGATTTGCGGCCAATGGTCCAATTAGAAGGTGGACGTTTTGCCACCAGTGACTTGAACGATTTATATCGGCGGGTTATTAACCGGAACAATCGTTTGAAACGCTTATTAGACTTAAATGCCCCAAGCATTATCGTCCAAAATGAAAAACGGATGCTCCAGGAAGCTGTCGATGCTTTAATCGATAATGGTCGTCGTGGTCGTCCGGTAACAGGACCTGGTAACCGCCCATTGAAATCTCTTTCTCATATGTTAAAAGGGAAACAAGGTCGTTTCCGTCAAAACTTATTAGGTAAACGGGTGGACTATTCTGGTCGTTCCGTAATCATCGTGGGTCCATCATTAAAAATGTACCAATGTGGTTTGCCAAAAGAAATGGCCATTGAATTGTTCAAACCTTTCGTTATGAAAGAATTAGTATCCAGAGAAATTGCTTCCAATATTAAAAATGCTAAACGTAAAATTGAACGCCAAGAAGACGTCGTTTGGGATGTTTTAGAAGAAGTTATTCGTGAACACCCAGTCTTACTTAACCGGGCACCTACTTTGCACCGTTTAGGGATTCAAGCTTTTGAACCGGTCTTAGTTAAAGGTCGGGCCATCCGTTTGCACCCCTTAGTCTGTGAAGCTTACAACGCCGACTTTGATGGGGACCAAATGGCGGTCCATTTACCATTAAATGAAGAAGCACAAGCTGAAGCCCGCTTACTAATGTTAGCCGCTTCCCACATCTTGAATCCAAAAGATGGTAAACCCGTCGTTACTCCTTCCCAGGATATGGTTTTAGGGAACTACTACTTGACGATGGAAGAAGCTGGCCGTGAAGGGGAAGGCATGATCTTCCGCGACTTAAACGAAGCAACTTTAGCTTTAAGCAACGGCTATGTCCATTTGCATACGCGGATTGGGATTAAAACCACTTCTTTAGATAAACCATTTACGCCAGAACAAAAAGGCAAAATTTTAATTACCACGGTGGGTAAAGTTATTTTCAATGAAATTATGCCGAAAGAATTCCCTTACTTAAATGAACCAACCGATTACAACTTGACGGTGCAAACACCTGATAAGTACTTCGCTGACCCTGCGACGGATGTCAAAGCTTACATCGAAGCACAAGAATTGGTGGGACCATTTAAGAAGAAAAATCTCGGAAATGTCATTGCCGAAGTCTTCAAACGTTTCAAAGTCACCGATACTTCGGAAATGCTGGATAAAATGAAAGACCTTGGTTATAAACAATCTACCCATGCTGGGATGACTGTTGGGATTGCCGATATTACCGTTACCAAATCCAAACACGATATTATTGAAGATGGTCACAAACAAGTGGCTAACGTTACCAAACAATTCCGTCGTGGTTTGATTACCGATGATGAACGTTATGAACGGGTTATTGCGATTTGGAACAACGCTAAAGACCAAATTCAGTTAAAACTGATGGAAGAGTTAGATGCGAAAAACCCAATCTTCATGATGTCCGATTCCGGTGCCCGTGGTAACATCTCTAACTTTACCCAGTTAGCCGGGATGCGTGGTTTGATGGCTGCGCCAAACGGTCGGATCATGGAATTACCAATCATCTCTAACTTCCGTGAAGGACTTTCTGTCTTGGAAATGTTTATCTCTACCCACGGTGCCCGTAAAGGGATGACCGATACCGCCTTGAAGACTGCCGATTCTGGTTACTTAACTCGTCGT
The DNA here is from genome assembly GCF_005405245.1 of Enterococcus nangangensis. Classification (GTDB taxonomy): domain Bacteria; phylum Bacillota; class Bacilli; order Lactobacillales; family Enterococcaceae; genus Enterococcus_J; species Enterococcus_J nangangensis. Next base: position 6,479 of record NZ_BJDR01000024.1, read on the forward strand.
TTAGTTGACGTGGCGCAAGATGTTATTATCCGGGAAGACGACTGTCATACTGATCGTGGTTTAGAAATTTCCGCGATTCGTGAAGGCAATGAAATCATCGAATCCTTGGAAGAACGTTTAGTGGGTCGTTATACGCGTAAATCCGTCACTAACCCTGAAACGGGCAAAGTGATTATCGGCACTAACGAATTAATTACCGAAGACATCGCTAAAGAAATCATCGATGCTGGTGTGACTACCGTTACCATTCGCTCCGTCTTCACTTGTAACACGAAACACGGCGTTTGCCGTCACTGCTATGGCCGTAACTTGGCCACTGGCGATGAAGTTGAAGTGGGTGAAGCAGTGGGAACCATCGCAGCTCAATCCATCGGTGAACCAGGGACCCAGTTAACCATGCGTACTTTCCACACAGGTGGTGTGGCTGGAGACGATATTACCCAAGGGTTGCCGCGGGTCCAAGAAATTTTTGAAGCGCGGAATCCAAAAGGGCAAGCCGTGATTACGGAAGTTACAGGTGTGGTTTCTGATATTACTGAAGACGCCGCTACTCGTCAAAAAGAAGTGACCGTCCAAGGTAAAACGGATACGCGGACTTACACCGTGCCATTTACGGCGCGGATGAAAGTCGCTGTCGGTTCAGAAATCCATCGTGGGCAACCTTTAACAGAAGGGTCTATCGATCCTAAACACTTATTACAAGTGCGGGACGTCCTTTCCGTAGAAAACTACTTGTTACGTGAAGTACAACGGGTTTACCGGATGCAAGGGGTAGAAATTGGCGATAAGCACATTGAAGTAATGGTGCGGCAAATGTTGCGGAAAGTCCGCGTCATGGATCCAGGCGATACGGAAATCTTGCCAGGTACCTTGTTAGACATTGCTGACTTTAAAGACCAAAACTACAAGACCTTAGTGGCCGGTGGAACACCAGCGACCTCGCGTCCAGTTCTTTTAGGGATTACCAAAGCCTCTTTGGAAACCAACAGTTTCTTATCTGCTGCTTCCTTCCAAGAAACGACACGGGTCTTAACCGATGCTGCTATTCGTGGCAAAAAAGATCCACTTCTTGGTTTGAAAGAAAATGTTATCATCGGGAAAATTATTCCTGCCGGGACCGGTATGGCGAAATATCGCAATATGGAACCAAAAGAAGCAGGTCTTGCTTCCGAAAATGTGTATAGCATTTCTGATATTGAAGCGCAAATGGCGGCCGAAGACGCTGCCAGCGAAGGACCAAAAGCTTAAGCTGAATAAGTAAAACCCCCTGGCACGCTTTGGCGTGACAGGGGGTTTTTAGGTTAACTTTAAAAAATTAGTATACAGCTGATTTTTCGGGGAAGTCTTGCGTATCTTTTTAGTAAGGAAGCAAGACTTGCTATCGTCCCAGTGTAGCTTACATGGACTTTGGCCGCCCCTGGCCCACCAAACATCTATTCTAGAAGGGAATGTTGGTACCAAGAGGAGGTCGTGCCAATGATCAAATTGCTTAGGTGGAGTATTTCATGGAAATACTTAATCTCCTTTTACAAGCCTTAATCATTGTTCGTACAGTGATTGAAATTGTAAAAGAGTTTAAAAAAGACCCTAAAGAGTAATCTTCAGAGTCACACCCAGGCTATCGCCATGTAAATGGGAGAGATACTGACAATATCTTTCCCCTACACTTGGATTATAGCAAGGTTATTTTTGAAAAGCAAACACGTTCACCACAACTATTCGTGGTGGACGTGTTTGCTTTTATGGCAATTGTTGATAAAGTTGGAAAAGTTGTGTTAAGTGCTGCGCTAAAGTTACTTCGATGTCTTGCGCATCACTTTTCTCTAACAGCCAGCCGACTTGAAAGGTAGTATCGGGACCTAATTTTCCTTGGAGCTGTGCTTGCAACTGAGGATTGGCGAGATAATCCAGCAGCGGCCAGTAGTCGGCTAGTTCCGAGTCTTGGTTCGTCCAAATGAAATAGTGAGCGCGGTCTTCCCAACTAGCCACCGTTTCTTTTAAGACGTCTAAAAGGGCGTTGTAGTCTTGCGGCTTAACTGGCGAGTTCTCACTACGATAGTGCTGAAACATCAAGTAAGCCCGCAAATTTTTGCAATTCAGTTGGACCGCCAGACAGGGAGCGCTGGTTTCTTTTTGTAATTGGCGGTAAGGACACCAAAAATGAGTGCGTAAATTCCAGCCGTTAGTCCAACTTTCCACTTTGGGAGCAGTTAAAGGCAAAGTCAGTTGACACCGGGTAGCCAACTGCAAGTCTTTAAAATGCTGCCAATGTTTTTGGTAACGGTTCTTTAAGTCTTGCACTTCTTCAGGTTCCAAAACGCTTTTTAAATATTTAAATGTATAGTTGTCTAAGTTAAAATTAGCAAAGTCTGCTTTCGTAATTTCCATAGTCATCCCTCCCTGCTTATCTTAGAGGAAAAGCCACCAATCGTAAAGAGCGGGGCTCAATAAAATTAAGCAAAGGCTGCTACTTAAAAAAGGGACGAAGGAAATTTTTTTCCCATGTAAAGCAAAGGGCAACGCTAATAAACTGCCTAAGAGGATGAGCCATAAAAAATGTTTCATGTGTAACATTGGGCTCCAAAGTAGCAGTAAAAGTAAATCACCACTACCGATTTTTTGCGGAAATAACGCCATGATGCTCAACATAATCATGGCTAGGTAGAGAGTGGATAGTTGCCACGGGACACTGGCTGTCTGCCAATTAACTAAGTACAAAAATAAATGACCGACGATTAACAGTGGGGCATCAATCGTTTGTGACCAATAATCTTGTAAGCTTAAGAGGAGGGCTAGCCATAACCAAAAAAAGTAAAGTAGAGCTACATTCGGCGAGAAAAAAATACGACATAACATGGCTAGCACGCCGGTAAGCACTTCAACATGAAAGACACTCATCGGAATTTTCTTACGACAGTATCCACAACGCCCTTTTAAAGCGAGAAATGAAACGATCGGTAACAGATGATAAAATTTCAACGGGTGTTGGCAGCTAGTACAAGTTGAGCGCCCCCACCAAAAATTTTTGTGGGACAGGCGGCGACTAGCTAAGACATGACCGAATGAACCCCAGATACTGCCTAACAAAAAATACAGCATAACATTTTCCTCCTTTTAGAAAAGATACGCAGAAAAAATATTTTTGCTAAGGGACTACAAGGAATAGAGAAAGTACTAACAAAAAAATTAAAAAACGTTCGGATTTTTAATAAAAAAACTACTTGATTCTCAGGGAATTCTTGTGGTACACTTGATTTTTTTGCTAAAAATGGTATAATCGTGTTAAGAGGTGAGGCTTATGCCAACGACATTAACAACCATCAAGCAAGAACTTGAAGGCCGCTTAGGTTCCAAGATTAAACTCGTTGCCCAAACGGGTCGCAAACGACAAACCGAACGCAACGGTATTTTGACGGAAACCTATCCATCCGTTTTCGTAGTGGATTTAGATCAAGACGAAAATTCTTTTGAGCGGGTTTCATATAGTTACTCGGATATTTTGACTCACACAGTGGAAGTGCAGTTCGTAGAAAACGAAGGCTGTACTCAAGGAATCGCTTAACCCTTTTGCTTAAGACAAAGGGTTTTTTTGTTGCTTAAAATTTTGCCATGCAATCTCAGGAAATTTACGGTACAATGGAAAAAATGCGGGAGGTGACGAGAGTGGAAATTATTGAAAAAGCGCCAGCTAAAATTAATTTAGGACTGGATACTCTGTTTAAACGCCCTGACGGTTACCATGAGCTAGCGATGATTATGGCTAGCGTCGACCTCAGCGACCACGTGACCTTAAGCACTTTACCGGAAAATAAAATTATCGTGGAAACGAATAAAGCTTTTTTGCCTAATGATAAAAAGAATCACGCTTACCAAGTGGCAGAAGCTGTGCGGGAAAAATTTGGCATCACTACGGGGATTAAGATTACCATTGATAAAAAAATTCCCATCGCCGCCGGTCTAGGGGGCGGCTCCACCGATGCGGCCGCCACGGTGCGGGGGCTGAATCGTTTGTTTCAACTAGACTTAAGCTTACGGGAAATGGCCGAAATCGGCTTAGTGGCTGGCTCAGATGTTCCTTACTGCGTTTACGGTAAGACGGCTTTGGTGACCGGTTTCGGGGAAATTGTCACGCCGATTCCCGATTTGCCCCCTTGTTGGGTCGTCTTGGTGAAGCCCCCCGTCAGTGTTTCGACACCTAAAATTTTTCAGGCGCTGCAAGTAGAAAAGGTGAGCCATCCCGACATCGCGGCGTTAGAACAAGCCATCATTTTCAGGGATTACCCACAGCTAATTCAACACTTAGGCAACTCTTTGGAAGAAGTAACCTGTGAGAAGTATCCCATCGTCACCAAAGTAAAAGAGAAAATGTTACGTTTTGGTGCTGATGGCGCCATGATGAGTGGCAGCGGACCGACTGTTTTTGGTTTATGCCAAAAATATTCCCGCGCGCAACGGGTCTATAATGCCTTAAAAGGTTTTTGCGATGAAGTATATCTGGTACGGACCCTTTAAACAAAATAAAATTTTGCAACAACCGGCAAAGTTTAGGTGGTAGCCTTAAGCTTTACTGGTTGTTATTTTGTTTTTTGAAAGTAGCTGAACACTTGAAATAACGTACATCTGAATGAAAATACATATTATTTTATTCTTGACGCTGCTCTTTTCTAGTGGTAAAGTAGTGAATGTTCTAAAACGTAACAATTACGTTTTAACTACCAGCAAAAGGAGCAGATGAATGAAAAAGATTTTTTTAAGTGGTTTATTATTGTTGAGTGCCAGTTTGGTTTTAGGGTCTTGTGGTCAAAGTACAGATCAAGGGAATGCTGAGACAACAGCCGACTTTACCGTGATGACAACTTTTTATCCCATGTATGAATTCACCAAAGAAGTGGTGGGGGATGTTGGCACCGTAGAGCTTTTGATTCCGGCTGGGACTGAGCCTCACGACTATGAGCCTAGTGCCAAAGATATTGCGAAACTTAGCGAAAGTGACGTTTTCGTGTATAATAGTGCTGAAATGGAAACGTGGGTGGCCGATACCCTCCAAGATTTCGACACGGAAAAAACGACGGTGGTGGAAGCCGCTAGCGGCATTGATTTAGTGGCCAGTGCTGAAGAAGAGGAGCACGACGATCACGCTGATCATGATCACGAGGATGACCACAGTCACGAGCTAGATCCCCATGTTTGGTTAGATCCGGTTTATGCCCAAGCAGAAGTAAAAACAATTACCGCGGCGTTAATTAAAGCGCATCCGGAAGCACAAGCAACCTTTGAAAAAAATAGTGCCGCCTATTTGGCAAAATTAGCGGCCTTAGACGAAAAATATCAAACAGCCTTAGCTGGTGCAACCCAACGGACTTTCGTGACGCAGCACGCCGCTTTTGGCTACTTAGCCCGCCGTTATGATTTGACCCAAGCTTCCGTCAGTGGCTTAAGTCCTGATGAAGAACCGAGTCCTAGTCGTTTGGCCGAGCTAAAAGAGTTTGTCACCGCTCATCAGATTAGTGTGATTTATGCTGAAGAAGCGGCGTCTGCCAAAGTCGCGGAAACCTTAGCCAAAGAAGCCGGTGTTGAGCTTTCGGTCTTGAATCCGTTAGAAGGCCTGAGTAAAGAAGCCATTGCCGCTGGCAGCAACTACCTCACCGTGATGGAAGAAAACTTGCAACATTTACAATTGACGATTAAGTAAGAAAGAAGGCGGCGCCATGCGCTATATTGAAGTGAAAGACTTAACCTTTTACTACGACGAAGATCCAGTCTTAGCTGACGTGTCCTACTATGTGGACTCTGGTGAGTTTGTCACCTTAACCGGGGAAAACGGAGCAGCCAAGTCCACCCTCATTAAATGCACCTTGGGCTTATTGAAACCTAGCACGGGTCTAGTAACCATCGCGGAAAAAAATGTCAAAGGAACCCCATTAACCATTGGCTATATTCCCCAACAAATTGCTTCTTTTAACGCCGGCTTTCCTAGTACCGTTTTAGAATTAGTTAGGTCCGGTCGTTATCCCCGTGGCAAATGGTTTAAGCCCTTAAGCAAAAAGGACAACGAACAAGTACGCAAAGCCTTGGAATCGGTGGGGATGTGGGAAATGCGCCACAAACGCATTGGCGAACTTTCCGGCGGCCAAAAGCAACGGATCTCTTTAGCGCGGGTCTTTGCCGGTGATCCTGATTTATTCGTTTTAGACGAACCAACTACCGGGATGGATGAAGTTTCCCGTGGTGATTTTTATCGGCTATTAAAACACCAAGCTCATGTGCATGAAAAGAGCATTTTAATGATTACCCATGACCACGAAGATATTAAAGAATATGCCGACCGACACATTCGTTTGGTGCGAAAGGAGAATTCCCCATGGCGTTGCTTTCATATGAATTCATGAGACGGGCGCTGTTAGCTTCCGTTTTTATTGCGGCGATTGCCCCCATGTTAGGTGTCTTTTTAGTGGTGCGGCGCCAATCCCTTTTAGCGGATACCTTAAGCCATGTATCCTTGGCGGGAATTGCTTTAGGCTTGTTTTTAAATATCAATCCCACTTTCACCACGTTATTAGTGGTGGCTGTAGCCGCGATTATTCTCGAGTATTTGCGAAAAATTTATTCCAGCTACTCGGAAATTTCCATCGCCATGTTAATGTCTGGTGGCTTGGCGATTGCCTTAGTCTTAATTAAACTGAGCCCCAACAGTCAAGGCATCAACATTCAAAACTATTTATTTGGGTCCATCGTCACCATCAACTGGTCACAAGTCTGGCTTTTAGGTGGCCTGTGCGTCTTGTTAGCGGTCCTCTTTTTCCTAGTGAAGCGTCCTTTATACATGATGACCTTTGACGAGGACGTGGCAGCAGTTGACGGTTTACCGGTCTCTTTGATGTCTTCGATCTTTAATGTGGTGACCGGAATCGCCATTGCCGTGATGATTCCCATTGCCGGCGCCTTATTGGTCTCGGCCATTATGGTTTTACCAGCAGCCATTGGCATGCGTCTGGGGAAAAGCTTTAACTGGGTGGTGTTGATTAGTGTCCTGGTGGGCCTCTTTGGCATGCTGAGTGGGCTTTACACCTCCTTTGAAGTGGATACGCCACCGGGTGCGACGATTACTTTAATCTTTATTGGCGTCTTTATCATCGTCAATCTGGGGAAAAAATTAGTCGTGACCTTACGTCGCAAACAGCATGCTTAAAAGAAAATACGGAGAACTTCAGCTGAAAGGTTGAAGTTCTCCGTATTTTTTATCTTAGTCATTGATCTGTGGCAAATTTGTTGGGTCTAAAAGGCCTAATTGCACTTTCCATTTGAAGATGCGCAGTAAGCTAGTGTTAAGCTGTTCTTCTGTATAATCTCCCTTGGCGATGGCTTGTTGCAAATATGGAATTTGCTTGGCGTAGCTGGAAGAAAGAATCAGGTCGTTACCGGCTTGCAAGGCTTTTAAGGCGGCCTCTTCTTGGCTAGTGAAATCAGCAAGGCCGGCCATATCTAAATCATCGGTCATGACGACGCCGTCGAAGTTTAATTTTTCGCGAATAACTTGGTGGACGGCTGGTGAAATGGAGGCGGGTTGCGTGTCGTCGATGGCTTCCACGATGTTGTGAGCTACCAGAATGCTATCGGCGCCAGCGGCAATGCCGGCTTCAAACGGTACGAAATCGGTACTTTCTAATTCTTCTAAGGAGCGGGTATCGTGAATGATGTCGGTGTGGGAGTCGCCATTATTGCCGTAGCCGGGAAAATGTTTCAAGGTGGAGCCGACGCCGGCTTCCTTCATAGCTTTGACGCCGGCGGTGATGTATTGCGCCGTGGTGGCGGCATCAACTCCCAATGTGCGGTCGTAGATAAATGCGGAGCTATCGGTAGCCACGTCCGCCACTGGAGCTAAAGGTAATTGAATGCCTAAGTCCGTTAAAATTTTTCCTTTTGTTTGCCAGTCGTCGGTTACCGCAGTAAGACCGCCCCTTTGATAAAGTGCCATGGGAGATTCAAAAGCAGGTGTCACCACCCCGGCGTAGCTCAAGCGACTCACAGTCCCGCCTTCTTCATCGCTTCCGATAAACAAAGGCAGCGTACTAGCGGCTTGAAAGCTTTGAATTTTTTCTTTGAGACTAGCTAAAGTTTGGCCTTCAGTATCTTGGCCAAAGAGCAGATAGCCCCCTAAGTGATAGGTACTTAAATCGGTCAACTGATTTTCTGCTGGGACGCGGGCGAGAAAGACTTGGCCGAGACGGACGTTTAAAGGGAGTTTGGCGATATAGTCCGTTAAAATTTCATCGGTAGTTAAGACTTTTGTCGAAGAAGTCGTGGTGGTGCTAGGCGAATTCGTACTGCTGTTCTTCGTTGTCGTCCCGTCTTGTTTTTTGGTCGTGACCAGCTGCCAGAGAAAAAGGCCTAAGACGATAATGACGACTATTAAGAATGCTAAAATAATTTTTTGGTTACGTTTCATGGGAAACCTCCTTGTCATAGTCATGGTAAAAGAGTAACGCGGGAATGTAAAGGAAAAGAATTAGTAGGAAAGCAGGATAAGGGCTATTGGTTACCGCTAAAAATTACGTCATTTCATGGCCGCTGCGGATTTTCTAACAAGAATACTGAAAAAGGCCGTTGCTTTCCCTTACTTTTTCCTGATAATCCGAACTTTTTACAAAAAAAATCAAAAATCACTCGCTATTTTCCCGAAAAACCCCTATAATGATTGAGAAATATTAATCTGTTAGGAGGGCATTTCCTTGAAAATTCGTCGCAGTGAACGACTAATTGACATGACACAATACTTACTGGATTCTCCCCATCAACTTATCTCTTTGACTTTTTTTGCTAAACGCTATGACTCTGCTAAATCTTCCATTAGTGAAGATATTTCCATTATTAAAAAAACCTTTAAAGACCGGGGCTTTGGTATCATCCAAACGATTCCTGGTGCTACTGGTGGTGTGATTTTCACCCCCGCGATTGATGAAGCAGAAGCGAAAGTCATCATTCAACAACTTTGCCAACGTTTATCCACCCAAGACCGTTTGTTGCCCGGCGGCTACGTCTACCTTTCTGATTTATTAGGACAACCGGATTTGTTACGGAAAGTCGGTCGGATTATCGCTTCGAAGTATTTAGGACAAAAAATTGATGCCGTCATGACGGTAGCCACGAAAGGCGTGCCTATTGCCCAAGCCGTTTCCTACTATTTAAATGCACCATTTGTTATTGTGCGCCGGGATAGTAAGATTACGGAAGGCTCCACCGTGAGTGTAAATTATGTTTCTGGTTCATCAGAACGCATTGAAAAAATGGAATTATCGAAACGTAGCTTAAAACGCGGTTCCCGTGTCTTAGTAGTGGATGACTTCATGAAAGGCGGCGGAACTGTCAACGGGATGAAGAGTATGATTGAAGAGTTTGACGCTGAACTAGTGGGCATCACGGTTTTTGCGGAAGCCAACTTCAAAGGCGTGCGGGCTGTAGACGATTACACTTCTCTTTTATACGTGGAGCAAGTGGATACGGCCACTAAGACCATTAGCGTTGTGCCGGGCAATATTTTCGGTTAATTTTTGCCGTGATTCCAGCAAGGAGGAAGGCCCATGGCTCTTTTTGGAAAACTAGATTTTAACCAACTATCAGCGACGGATCGCGCCTTGTACCAATATATCGCCAGTCATGAAAAGGAAGTCGCCTACATGCGGGTGCGAGAGCTAGCGAGCGCTTCCCATACTTCCGCTAGTTCTGTGATGCGCTTTGTCAAAAAATTAGGTTATCCTAGCTTTGCGGCTTTTAAAGGCGCGTTACAAGCCCCTAGCACAACTAGTACGCCAGATTATTTACAAAAAGGTCCGCAACTTTTGGCGCCAGAAAAATTTCCGCAGGACTTGCCTCGCCATTTGCATATTGTAGCCGAAGCAATTTACGAAGCGGAAAATGTGATTTTTTTTGGGATGGGGGCCTCCGGTTCCGTGTGTGAATACGCAGCGCGGAAAATGGCCACCATTGGCTACAATAGTTTTGCTTTAACCGACCCCACGTATCCCATCGCCCAAAAGCTCCGCAACACTTCCCAAAACGTGTTAATCGTTTTATCCGTAACGGGCAAGACCACCGAGTTAGTGGAGACGGTCAATAATTTTAAAAACCACGAGGACTTTGTGACGGTGGCCATTACGGCTAACGCCGATAGCTTGCTAGCGGAAATGTGTCAGCACACCTTAAGTTACCAAGTGGAAATCGTTCATCAAGATCGTTTCAACGATTTAACGAGTCAAATTCCCGCGCTTTTTGTGGTGGAAGCACTAGTCGCTGAAATTCAAAAATTAGAAAAATAATGCAGTAGCGTCAAGCTTTGGTACAAGGTGTACCAGACTTGACGCTTTTTCCTTTTTTAGAGAACCGACACCAAAATGAGTAAAGCGCTTTAAAAAAGGCAGCGACCTTCCTATAATGTAAGGGAGAAAACAAGGAGGGTGCATAATGAAAAAAATGCCAAAAGATTTTTTGTGGGGGGGCGCAGTAGCCGCCCACCAAGTGGAAGGCGCGTATAATGTTGACGGTAAAGGGGTTAGTATCGCTGACGTGATGACGGCAGGGGGTAATGGGATTCCCCGGCAAATTACCGATGGTATCATCCCAGGGGAAAATTATCCTAACCATGAAGCGATTGATTTTTATCATCACTACAAAGAAGATATTCAACTTTTTAAAGAAATGGGCTTGAAAGTGTTCCGCACCTCCATTAACTGGACGCGGATTTTCCCCAATGGCGATGAAGAGGAGCCTAATGAAGCCGGCTTAAAATTTTACGACGACCTCTTTAGCGAATTACGGAAAAATGACATTGAACCTTTAGTCACCTTATCTCACTTTGAAATGCCGTATCACTTGGCGAAACATTACGGCGGCTTTAAAAATCTTCAAGTCATTGACTTTTTCGTCCATTATGCAGAAACCGTGATGAAACGTTATCAAGATAAAGTCACCTATTGGTTAACTTTCAATGAAATCAACAACCAAGCTGACGGCCAACACGACTTGCATACGTGGACCAACTCCGGCTTTATTCCCCAACCGGGAGAAAACAAAGAAGAAGTGACGATGCAAGCTTCCTTGAACGAATTAATCGCTTCGGCCAAAGTGGTAGCACTAGGTCACGCCATTAATCCTAATTTTAAAATTGGCTGTATGATGGCTTACGTGCCGATTTATCCTTATTCGGCAAATCCTGACGACGTGATGGCAGCCAGCAAGCTTATGGAGCGGCGCTTCTTTTACAATGATATTCACGCCCGTGGCGAAATTCCCGCCTACGCTTTGGCGCGCTTTGAACGTCTAGGCTATCATTTGGAATACACGGCCGCTGATTTAGCCGCTTTGAAAAAAGGAACGGTGGACTTCATCAGCTTTAGCTACTACATGTCAGATGCCGTCACCACCTTGCCAGAGATTGCCGGTCACGATGTTTCTAGCGAATATCCTGGTGCTAAAATTGTTAGCAATCCCTACGTTAAAGCCAGCGATTGGGGTTGGCAAATTGATCCCGTAGGCTTGCGCTATGTGCTCAATACCGTTTACCAACGCTATAACTTACCACTTTTTATCGTGGAAAATGGTTTTGGTGCTTACGACAAGTTTAGTGCAGATGGTAAAATTCACGACACCTACCGCATCGATTATTTACGGAGCCACATTGAAGAAATGAAAAAAGCCGTGCTCTTAGATGGCGTCGATCTTTTAGGCTACACACCGTGGGGCATTATTGATATCGTCAGCTTCGGCTCAGGGGAAATGGAAAAACGCTATGGCATGATTTACGTGGATAAAGACAATCAAGGACACGGCACTTTAAAACGTCAGAAAAAAGCGAGCTTTGACTGGTATCAACAAGTCATTGCTACTAATGGAGAAAACTTAGATGACTAAAACAATTCAAGGCTTTGTGCGGGCAGCGGGAACTCATTTAGTTAACGATGCCGGTCCCCTGCTATTAAAAGGCTGGGGGATTGGCAATTGGTTATTACCAGAAGGCTATATGTGGCTTTCCGCCGGTAACTTACGGTTAGACCGGCCACGGCGCATTCAAGAAGTGCTTCAAGAACTAACGGGCACCACGTTTGCGACGCATTTTTGGTCGGAATTTCAAAAAAATTATTTTACTTTAGCTGATGTTCAATACATTAAAGCACAAGGCTACAACTCCATTCGCTTGCCTCTCCACTGGGAACTCTTCTTAGCCGATGAACCTGGTATTCATTTTCAAGAAGCGGGCTTTCAATTGTTAAGGGAAGTCGTAGCGTGGTGCAAAGCTTGCGATCTTTATTTGATTTTAGATTTGCATGGCGCCCCTGGCGGACAAACGGGAGCTAATATTGACGACTCGGTGGATGATTTGCCCCGCTTATTCTTAGATCAAGAACAATTTGCTAAAGGGGTGGCTTTATGGACGGAGCTTGCGCGTCGTTTTGCTCACGAAGAAGTGATTGCCGCTTACGACCTTTTAAACGAACCAGTGAAGCCCGGCTACGATCTTCAGCAAGAAGCTTTTTTTGTCGCCCGCTTAAAAGAATTTTACGAAAAAACCATCACCGGCATTCGCCAGTGGGATAGCCAGCACTTGCTTTCCTTAGAAGGCCATCACTGGGCCACCAATCCGGAAATTTTCCAACAACGTTATGATGAGAATTACTTGATTCATTTTCACCGTTACGCCACCTATCCTGATGAGGCGGCTTTCCAAGAATTTTTAGCCTTGCGGGAAAAATGGCAAGTGCCTTTATGGTTAGGGGAAACGGGAGAAAATCTCGTGCCGTGGTTTTCAGCCATGACGCAACTCTGCGAAAAGTATGATGTCTCTTATCATTTTTGGCCCTATAAAAAATTAGGAAAAACGAATGGCTCGGTGACTATTCCGACTCCGCAACACTGGGAGCAACTAATCGCTTACACTAACGGTGGACCGCACCCTAGTTATGAAGTGGCCCAAACTACTTTGACGGAATTTTTAACGGCGATGCACTGGGAGAATTGTCAAAAAAATCCTGAGGTGGATGATGCGATTTTGCGCAATGGTCCGTACACTTTACAGGCTACTGATTTTATTGCCAGTTCTTGCTACGATCAAGCCGTCAATACGACTTTTGATTTTCACAAAGATGAAGAAGTTCGCTTAGTAGAAGTTCAACCGCCAGTAGAAAAACGCTTTTCATTTGATATTAACTGGGATCGCTTCGGGGTAGAACTCACTGCAGGCGACACCTTAACCTATAGACAACCTAATTATCGTCCTCAAAAAATTTCGTTATTTTATGAGGGGGGAGCAGGGGTCTTTACTTGCCAAGGAATTCAGTACGCTACTAGCGGAAAAGGCGTGATTCATCACGTTTTTCAGCCGGATGAAGAACTAAAAATTATGCAACTTGCCGGCCAGCAAATTTTCACGCAACTTGATTTTTTATAGAAAGCGCTTTTAAAGTGCTTGCAAAGTAGTTGAAAAGGCTTTATACTCAAAGAGTAAAAACGTTTTTATTCCAAGAGGTGAGGCAATGAACAAAATTACCATTCGGGATGTGGCTAAAGAAGCTGGTGTATCAATCGCTACTGTCTCTAAAGCTTTAAACGGTGTCGACGTGGTGACCCCTAAAACAAAAGAAAAAGTTTTATTGGCCGCCGAGAAACTTCACTACGTTCCCAACTTAATGGGCAAGCAGTTGAAAGCTAAAACAACGAAAATGTTAGGCTTTTACACCAGTAGTATCACCGGTCCTTACTTCTCCACTTTGGTAGATGCCATTGCGAAAGAAGCCGAAACTTACGGGTACGGCATCAACGTCTTCATCTCAACGGATAAAAAAGTCGTGTTAAACTCGATTCTAGGCAATATTGTTGATGGTGTGATTGGCTTTGAAGACATGATTACTAGCGGCGATTTAGAAGCTATTAAGCGGGAAAGAATCAACGCTGTCTTCATCGATCGCAATATCTCCAGTGAAACAATCGGCAGCGTCGTCTTTGATTCTTACGAAGCCGGCAAAGCTGTCACGGAACATTTGCTACATTTAGGTCACCGAAAAATTTGCTACATTGCAGGTTTTAACAACGTTTACGATAACGAAGAACGTTTTCGTGGTTATTTAGACGCTTTAAAAGGAGCGGATATCTCTTTTGATCGCGAGTTGTTGATTCACGGTTACTTTGAAGAACAAGCTTCTTATCGGGCCACCTTAGAGTTTTTGAAAGATAATCCTGCTAAGGCTACCGCTTTTGTAGGGGGGAACGACTTATCAGCCATTGGTGCGGTTAAGGCCATGCGGACCTTAGGGTATGAGGTTCCCAAAGATTATAGTGTGGTGGGTTTTGATGATATTGATCTGTTGGAATACTTCACGCCACAGCTGACCACCATTCAAAACCCCATTGATTTACAAGGGAAAACAGCGGTCTCTCATTTGATTAGTTTAATTAATGGTCAAACGAAGGGCCAAGGGATTGAATTAAAAGGAAACTTAATTATTCGTCAGTCAACGCGGAAAATTTGAAGATGAAAAAGTTAAATTTCCTTTTTCCTTAAAGAAATAATAAAAACGTTTTTATTTGTGAAAGTGAAAGGAGACCCGACATGAAAGAAGTAGCAAAAGAAAGTTTGGGGAGTCGGTTCAAGAAGTATTGGCAAACTTTTTTTAAACAGTGGCAATTACAATTAATGGCCATTCCCGGCGTCGTCTACATGATTATCTTTAGTTTTATTCCGATTTATGGGATTACCATCGCCTTTAAGAGCTACACCGTTATCGACACGATGGACAGTGCACCATGGGTAGGGCTACAAAACTTTAAAACCATCATGAGCGATCAGTACTTTTGGCAATCTGTAGTCAACACATTAGGAATTAGTGCCTTGAAGTTGGCCTTTGGTTTTATTCTACCGATTATTATCGCCATCATGATTTATGAGTTGCGGGATAGCTTGTTTAAACGGGTCATCCAAACTATTTCTTATTTACCCCACTTTTTATCTTGGATTATCTTAGGTGGGATGTTGATTACTTGGATGTCTTCTAATGGGATGATTAACCAACTCTTAGGACTCTTCGGAGCGACACCAAGTACGAACCACATGTTAGACGCCGGTAAATACTGGTGGATTGCTTCTTTATCCGATGTGTGGAAAGAAGCCGGGTGGGGGACCATCTTATACTTGGCAGCCATGTCAAGAATCGATCCGACGTATTATGAAGCCGCCAAGATGGACGGTGCGACGAGAATTCGTCAAATTTTCAGTATTACCATCCCCATGATTAAAGGAATTATTTCCCTGAACTTTATTTTAGCCGTCAGTGGTTTGTTTAACTCCAACTTGGATCAAACTTTAGTATTAATGAACTCGCAAAACCAACCGAAAGCCGAAGTTATTAACTCTTACGTTTACCGTATCGGGTTAATGCAAGGGGACTTCTCTTACGCTACGGCCGTTGGGTTAGGGGTCTCCGTCATCTCTGTGGCCCTCTTAGCGTTAACCAACATCGTTACTAAGAAGTTAAACGACAACAAGTCAGTCTTATAAGGAGGACGAAAATGGAAACTACGAATAAAAAAGTGCGCTTTACAAAAAAGCGCGGTAATGTCGTCCAAGATAAAGACAGTCGCATTTTCAACTTCGTCAATGTCTTGTTGCTGTTAGTCTTTACGGTAGTCATCATCGTGCCGGTCTGGAACGTGGTGGCCTCTTCGCTGGCTTCCAATGAAGCACTAGCCAAAGGCGACTTTATCTTTTGGCCGTCAGAAATTTCTTTTGACAACTATCGCCGCGTTTTAAATGACAATACCTTGTGGCAAGCTCTCCTCGTTTCAGTAGGGAAAACCGTCATCGGGGTAGCGGCCCATACCACCTTTTGTGCGATCATCGCCTATGCTCTAAGTAAACGTAATCTCAAAGGGCGGGGACTTTACTCCACGATGGGAATTATCACCATGTTCTTCTCTGGTGGGATGATTCCAACGTACTTATTGATTAAATCTTTAGGTTTGTTAAATACTTTTTGGGTGTACATCATTCCAGCTTTGTTTAGTTACTATGATGTCGTCATTTTAATGAACTTCTTCCGCGACGTGCCAACTTCTCTTGACGAGTCCGCCAAGATTGATGGTGCTAGTGAGTGGAAAATTTTTAAAGATATTTACGTACCTCTTTCTAAACCGGCCTTAGCCACCATCGCTTTGTTCCACGGCGTCTGGCAATGGAACGACTTTATGACGACGAAATTATACGTCACGGATAAAGCTCTTTACCCTTTACAAATGAAACTCTACGAAATCATTACCCAATCGCAAGCTGCTTCTTCTCAGGGCTTGAACGCGGCCATCGCCATTAACACCACTTCAAAAGGTGTGCAGTTGGCCACTATCGTCATTACCACCGTACCAATTTTAGTGATTTATCCTTTACTGCAAAAACAATTTATTTCCGGCATGATGTTGGGCGCAGTCAAGGAATAAAAAAATAAAAAATGAAAAAGGAGTCTTACCATGTCTAACAAGAAGATTTTCAAATGGGTCGTTGGCACCACGTTAACTGCAGCAAGTATTTTAACTTTAGCGGCTTGTGGGAGTAGTAAAAAAGATGATGCTGGCAGTGATAAAGCTAGCGCCGATTTGCCAGATTTAGGCGATCGTTACGAAATTGATAAAACAAAACCAGCTTGGCAACTAGATACAAAAAAAGATGAAACCGAGTTAACGTGGTACGTCAACGCAGACTGGTGGAATACCGAGTTTGGTAAAGACTTAGTAACGAAAAAAGTAAAAGAAGATTTGAACATTAATATCAAATTCGTTACGGGGGATGACACGAAATTAAATACCTTGTTTGCTGGGGGCGACATGCCAGATATCGTGACGATTTTTGACTCTAACTCCCAAGTAGCACGGAAAGCCGAAAGTTGGGCGTTACCGTTACAAGATTTAGCAGACAAATACGATCCTTACTTCTACGATGTAGCAGCTAAAGATACTTTAAACTGGTATAAACTCAGCGACGGTAAATCTTATGGTTACCCAGACTACTCCAACACCGCTGATGATTATAGCAGTGGCCAAATTTACTCACGGGACGCTTTCATTATTCGTAAAGACGTCTACGAAGCTATCGGCAAACCTGATATGTCCACACCTGAAGGCTTTGAAAAAGCCATGAAAGACATTAAAGCGCAATTCCCTGATTTAATACCATTTGGCTTTAACGATTTCGCAGCTGACGGGACTTCTAATGGTTCAATGGATAGCGTATTACAAGACCGTTTAGGGGTTCCTTACTTAACCGAAGACGGCAAATACAACGATCGGAACTTAGATGAAGACTACTTGACTTGGATTAAAGCTTTCCGTCAAGTTCGTCAAGACGGCAATATCTCTGATGATACCTTTACCGATGATGGCGATAAATTTAAAGAAAAACTTTCCACTGGGAAATATGCGTCCATCATGATTGGTAGTTTCGTTAACCAAGGGATTGCTTTACAAACTTTTGCTGCAGCCAACCCTGATAGCCAATACATTGCTGTTGATGGCATTATGAGCACTAAAGGCAATGAACCAACATTAACGCAAGCCGGGATTTCTGGTTGGATGATCAACTACATTTCTAAAAATGCAAAAGATCCAGCTAAAGCAATTCAAGTCTTCACCTATCTTTTAAGTGATGAAGGACAAATGTTAACCAACTACGGGATTAAAGGGGAAACGTATGAAGATGCTGGCGATGGTAAAGTGAAATTTACTGAAGAAACACGGAACATCCAATTAAACGAACCTGAAAAATTCCAAAAAGATTACCGGATCGGTGAATTCATCCAATTTGGTCATGACCGTTACAAAGCGTTAAGTGACGAATCTTACGTGGATGCCGTAAAACAAATGCAAGAATGGGGCGAAGGCAAATTGACGCCACAATTTGCAACTGAAAACATTGGACCGGAAGCGGCTAGTGCTGAATCACGTTCCTTAAGTGCCATTACTACTAACTGGTCTACTACTTTAGTCGGCATGTTACGGTCCGGCTCTGATGATGACGCTGACGCTTTATTAGCACAATACAAGACTTTCCAAGAACAAAATAATATTGACGGCATTAACAAAGTACGGAACGAAAAAATTGCTGAAAACGAGAAGAAATTAGGCAACTAATGCTTCCCGCCAACAAACGAGCTAACAAATAACCAAAAGAAGGAAGCGGGGAAAATATCGCAGCAAAAGAGCCGCGCTGTTTTCCCCTGACCTTCAGGAAAGGAGGAAAAAGTATGCCTCGTATTTTTCAACCTAGTGGCGGCATCTATTTAGGGATGACGCGGATTTATCAGCTCTTGGTGTTAAATGTACTCTTTGTCGTAACGGCGCTACCGCTTGTCACGCTGGGAGCAGCTTTCAGTGCAGCTTATGGCACGAGCTTTAAAATACGTAACGGTGCTGAAGAGCAGCTAGTAAAGACGTACTTTCGCCAGTTTAAAGCAAATTTTCGCCAAAGTACCATCATTTGGCTAGGAATCATGTTGGTGGGCGGAATCTTTTACAGCGCTTATCCGTGGGTAAAAAGCTTTTTCCAAACTTTTCCAGCGACCTTTTATGTATTCGCTTTGGTGTTAGCCGTTTTGTTATTAGCCTTAGCTTATGTGTTCCCCATGATTGCTCATTTTGCCAGTCCTAGCGGGTTACTTTTACTTAACAGCTTATTGCTAGCCTTAAAACATCTCCCTTACAGCTTGTTAATCTTCTTTTTGTTTACAGGAGTGGGAGTGTTGCTGCCGGTCTTTGTGCCGCAACTGTTCTTGTTATGGCTGTTGTTAGGCTTTGGCAGCGTGATTTATATCAGCTCTTATTGGTTTGAAAAAATATTCGCCTATTATGTGGAAGAAGATAAAGGAAGATGACTTATGTATGTGGGATTTGATATTGGCGGTACTACCATTAAATACGGCTTGCTAGCTAAAACCGGAGCAGTGTTGACCCAGTCAGCAATCGCCACGCCCCAAGATAAGGATGCCTTACTAGCCGCATTAGTGAACATTGTGCAAGACTATCAAGCAACAACGCCGGATATTTTAGGAGTAGGAATTTCCGCTCCTGGGATTATTCAAAAAGACGGCTTTATGTTAACGGCGGGTGCCTTGAAGGCTCTTTATGGTACGAACTTAAAAGTAGAACTAGAAGAGCGCATCGGGTTACCTGTGGCTGTGGAAAATGACGGCAATGCCGCCGCCATCGCTGAAAGATGGCAAGGGAACGCCCAAGGAATTGACAACTATTTATGTATTGTTTTAGGCACCGGCCTTGGTGCCGGCATCGTCTTAAACGGCGAAGTCTACCGGGGACAACACGGCATGGCTGGCGAGTTTGGCTGGATGTTGATTGACCAACTGCCCAAAGAAGGAAACATTGAACTGGTTTCCATGAACTGGCGGGGGGCTGTGATTTTAGGCTTGTGTCGCCAGTACAGTGAAGCGCTCCAAAAAATCGACCCGGAAGCTGCGGAAATTATCGACGCGCGGATTATTTTTCAACGGCGTAAAGCAGGAGAAAAATTGGCAACGGAGCTGATTGCTCATTACTTACAAGATTTAGCGGTGATGCTAGTGAACCTCGTAGCTGTCTTTGATCCGGAACGCATTTTAATTGGGGGCGGTATTTCTGCTAACCAAGAGTTTATGGCAGAAATTCAAGCGGCCTTCAGGCAAACAGTGGAACGCCATGATAGTTTATGCTATTTGAAAGACCAAACTGTAGCTAAAATTTTACCCGCTTATTTACAAAACAACGCTGGCATGATGGGAGCAGTCTACCAAATCCATCGGCAGTTAACCAAAGAGAAATGAGGCAGTTTAATGGAAAAAAAGGAATTATTCGCCCTTCTTTCCCAGATGACTTTAGCTGAAAAGATTGGGCAGTTAGTGCAGCTAACGCCCAATTTTTTTGCCGAAGTGGCCGCTGAAGGGGAAATTACCGGACCTTTAGCTGAATTGGGAATCACCAAAGAAGAGTTATATACGCTAGGTTCAGTCCTAGGCACCCACACGAAAGAAGAAGTCTACGCCCTCCAAAAAAATTATTTAGCCCATTCACGTTTAAAAATTCCCTTAGTTTTTATGGCGGACGTTATTCACGGTTACGAAACGATTTTTCCCATTCCGTTGGCGCTAGGAGCGAGCTTTGATCCAGCCGTCGCTGAAGAAGTAGCGAGTCTTTCAGGAGCTGAAGCCAGTGCCGCTGGCGTTCACGTAACGTTTTCTCCGATGGTGGATTTGGTGCGGGATCCACGTTGGGGCCGCGTCTTAGAAAGTACCGGTGAGGACTCTTATTTAAACAGTCTGATGGCCACAGCTTTTGTCAAAGGGTATCAAGGAACAGCCGGAGAGCTAGCGACTAACTTTCGAAAAATTGCTGCCTGTGTCAAACACTTTGCCGGCTATGGAGCAGCTGAAGGGGGCCGGGACTACAACACGGTGGACCTCTCTGATTGGAATCTATACCAAAATTATTTGCCCGCTTTTCAAGCAGCGGTTACTGCCGGCGTAAAACTAGTGATGACGAGTTTTAACGTTTTAAAAGGCATTCCCTCTACCGCCAATAAATGGTTGTTACAAGACGTTTTACGGCAGGATTTAGGCTTTGAAGGTGTCGTGATTTCTGACTGGGGCGCTGTCCGCGAATTAGTGACGCACCGGGTGGCGGAAGATTTAAGCGCCGCGGCCCAGCGCGCCTTTACAGCCGGTTGTACCATGGATATGATGTCTTCAGCTTATATCAAGTATTTAGGCAACCTCGTGACAACAGGCGTGGTGGCTGAAACCGACATTGACGCAGCGGTGCTACAAGTTTTAACCTTGAAAAATGATTTAGGTTTATTTGCCGATCCGTATCGCGGCTTAACAACAGCGGGAGCCTTAGGGGTAAAAGAAGAGGTCTTGCGAAAAGCTAGTCGGCAAGCGGCAGCTAAAAGTATGGTTTTATTAAAAAACGATGAGGATATCTTGCCTTTAACCACAGGGCAAAAAGTGGCTGTCGTGGGACCTTTTGCGGCTAGCCAAGATATTTTAGGTGCTTGGTCGTGGATTGGACAAAAAGCCGCCGCGGTTTCTTTAGCGGCGGGCTTACAGGCTACCGACTTAGCTGTGACGGTCGTCCCTACCGTTGACCGTCTAGCGTACACGCCTAAAGAAGTTGACGCCATGTTGGCGGCAGCTGCCGCCTGTGATGTTGTAGTCGTGGCCCTAGGAGAGAGTGCTAGTGAAAGCGGCGAAGCCACCAGTAAAGGCCAGCCAAGTCTACCAGCAACCCAAGTAGCTTTACTGCAAAAAATTGCGGCGGTGAATGAAAAAGTAGTCACGGTGCTCTTTAACGGTCGACCATTACTATTAGCCGATATTTTGCTAGCTACGAAAGGATTAGTGGAAGCTTTCTTCCCCGGTAGTGAAGGCGGCCACGCCTTAGCCGATATCCTAACTGGAAAAGTCGCTCCTAGCGCTAAACTCCCCATGAGCTATCCCGCTACTTTGGGACAAATTCCTCTTCACTATGATGAACTGTCTACCGGCCGACCATTGACTGAGGACTACGCAGGTGGCGGCTATGTTTCCTTTTACTTAGATCAGCCTAATGCGCCGTTGTTTCCTTTTGGCTACGGCTTGACTTACGGGCAGCTGGAAGTCGCAGACGTAACCTTCCCTGCCACAATGAGCCACCAATTACCCGTGACGGTTACTTTACACAATCCTGGTGTTAAGGCGGTAACTGAAACACTCCAAGTCTATTTAGAAGATTTGGTGGGGGAAGTCGCCTTACCGAAACGCAGCCTCAAACACCTACAAAAAGTCACAGTGGCCCCAGGCACTAGTGAAAAGATTGAACTAACCTTAACTAAAGACGATCTCGCTTACGTCCACGCTGAATTAAGCACAGCCGCCGATCCTGGCGACTTCAAGCTATACGTGGGCTTTGATAGCCAATGTCCAGCGTATGGGACGTTTAGGTTGGTGGAGGGATAAAAATAAAGCTCACAACATGAATTTTAACGTTCATTTTGTGAGCTTTTTCTGTAGAATGGAGACAAGTCAGGGATCAAGAAAGTGGTGTATCACATGGAAGCAACTAACTACATATTAATTGATGAAAAAACAAAAAAACGCCAAAGCTTTCCTTCGTTGGAAGACTTGCGGGCAGCGCTAGAATTGGCGATGTACGAAATAATTAGTCAGAAGTTTCCAGCTGACGATGAGGAGCAAGAAGAACAATTTTTTATGCTGCAAGAAGATCTTGATGATGAGGGAAATTTTGAGCTAGATTATCACTCAGATACATACTTGTGCGATGAAGTAGCAGAATGGCTAGAATCGGCATTAATCGCGACTGGTGAAGAAGATTTCACTCAACAAATTTTGAAGTTGGTGGGGAAACAGGTGGAGATCTTATAGTAAGAAATTACTCGTTATATTTCGTTGCACACCATAGTATTTTATGAGATCCTAATATAAAAGTAGTTAAATTAATTATTTGAAAATTACACTAAAGGTGGGAAGAGCTATGGATAAAACACTAGAAGGTTTATTACAGCGACAAAATCAAATTAATAACCAATTGATTGAACTAGCAAATGAGTCTTTAAAAGTAAATCGTGAACTAGAAAAATTTTTAAAAAATGAAAACTCAAATACCAAAGATATTAAAGAGAAATTAGAAGAGCTACTCAGAAAAAAAGGATACAAAGTTTCTCAAAATACTATCCAAAATACACGTGTAATTCAAATAGAAAAAGGAAGTATAAAAAAACTTATTAACATTAGAACTAGTAAATATTGGGCAAAAAAATACAATGCATGGTACACGATTACTGATAAAAGCGTGGTAGGATTGGACTTTTTGGTACTAGAATACCTTGATAATAAAGGCACAAACAATTGTTTGGTTTTACCGCAAAAAATAATTGAAAATTTAGTGAGAGCTATAAAACACACGGCTGATGGAAGAATTCATATTCAATTAAGAGCTAACGGTGATTTTGCGACAGAAGAAAAAAGTAAAATAGATTTGACTGAATATATCAATAAGTTTGAATTACTTTAATTAGAAATTTTTATGTTCTCTATTTAAAGGATATTTGCAGTTATACGATAGAGTACAGCTCCAGTAACTCTTTTTCTTTTATTGCTATCCCAACTTTTTCTAGATTAGGAACTTGCTTTATATATAGCTGATGAAGCAAAATTTTACGTTCGTCGTTTTCTCCATAATGGACACAACGATGACAAGTTGGACAAAGACAAGCAATGTTGGAAACAGTATCGATACTGTTTCCAACATTGCTTGATATGCGATCGGGATAAGATGATGGGCTTCAACATAATTTCGATGTGTTGTTCGTGAGGTGAAAGTTTGATGGTTGTTGTTAATTTGGCAACTATAATTTGCTAAAACTATTGCAGTAGCACCTACTTGTGGGTTTCTAGCATATCTTGTAGTGCTACCAGTTACTAGTTTTGCGGGGGAACTAAAGTGATTAGCAGGATTTGTGGCAATCCATTGATTAATGTCGTTTTCATAATTCGCGTCATCCAACGTATTTTTCAAATCAGCCGATTCTGAAATAAATTTAATGTAATTGGATACGGCAGAAGAGTACATTCTTTTAGGATCGTGTTCCATTTGCTTTTCCATTAAGCGGACATCATTTAGTAACTGAGCTAAGTCAGTACTTTTGGTTAAAGTGTAAAAACTGATGCCTAAGTCTTTTACAATTTTATTGTGAGCCTGGGTGGCATACTTAGCTATTGAACTTTGAGAAAGCCCTCGACGCGATAGCCATTGTTTAAACAGTTCTTGCTTATTATCGTTTACAGTCATAAAGTCACTTCCTTAAAAAGCGCGTATCATTGAGTTGTTGATTTTAGAAAAATTAATGCAGAACAGCAATTGAGTAGTTAACACGTTGATTTAGAAATTGAAAACGAATAAAAATTGCAACAAGGAGAACACTATTATGGATTATTATAAAGAATACCAAAGTTTAGCACAAAACATTTTTGAATATTTGTCCAGCAAATATAATGTTAAAAAGGGTGCCTATTCAGTAAAAAGCTTTTCAAATTTAGCGTATTCGTTAGGAAATAGCTATAAGCGTATTTCTTATTATGACACAGATCAATTAATTAATGTTCATAAAAAACTTAGAGGAATTGAATCAGGAGAAGTTGTTACAAGTACAGAAATAGAAAATTTAGAAAAATTATTTGAGCACTTTAAAACTCTTGATAGAAATAGTCAAAAAGCAACAAGTTCATTAGAAATTATGTTTAAAAAGTTATCTGTGCAATCCAAAGAAGCAATCATTAATGAAAACGAATTCGATAATTTTAAAACCTATCTTCATGTTGAAAGAAAAATAGAACGTGAATTTGAAAAAAAGCTTAATGAACTTATTTTATCAAAGGGGAAAAAAATTCTTTTTCTTATTGGAAATGTTGGAGACGGTAAGAGCCATATTTTATCTTATATGAAAAAGAAATATGAAAAAGAAATAGAGCAGAAAAACATAAAAATTCATAACGATGCTACGGAAACGAACTCACCTAAAAATACTGCTTTAGAAACCATGAAACAAATATTAACGCCTTTTTCAGACGACGATATTGACTTTGGAAATGATAAATTAGTTGTAGCAATTAATTTGGGTGTTTTAACTAATTTAAAAAATTATTTGAAATCTAACGGAAATTTTTCGAAAGTAGTGGAATTTTTAGGAGAATCTGAAGCTTTTTTTAATGTAAAATCTATCTCAAAAAAAGAATCTTTAAATTTTAGTGTAGTTTCATTCATGGAAGTGAATAATTTTGAAATCGTCGATGGTAAAATTAAAAATTCGTTTTATAGAGATATTATGGAAAAAATTTATTCTAAAGATTTAAAAAATCCGTTCTATAGTGCCTATTTGGAAGACAAAAAAAGAGGAATGACTAAAATTATTCACGACAATTATGAATACTTGCTTAGAGAAGATATCAAACAGGCGATTGTTTATCTTCTTGTTAGAGCAGAAATAGAGTATAAAGTGATTTTATCTGCTAGAACGATACTAAACTTCTTTTTCGATATTACAGTTGATCGTGATGAAAATAGTAATACAAAATCATTTTTACCATATTTGCTCTTTGATAATAGAGATAGATCAGATATTTTAAAAGTAATTGGCGAAATGGATCCAAGTGGTAATCAAACAAGAACAATTGATGAATATTCAATCTCTTTATATCATGCAACAGATAAATTACGAACTGTAACAAAACTACTTGGAGAAGATGGAAAAATATTTTACAAAATTTTTCTTGGATTCCAGGAAAAGCAAGAGAAAATCAGTGAGTTTATTAATACCTTTTTGAGATTAAAGTTTTTAATGAATTACAAGAGCAAAATATTTAACAATAAAAATTTTGCTGATTATTTAATGCTGTATTCTAAAATTGTATCAGGTGAAAAACCAGGTGAAATTTATGATTTAGTCTATAATTCGTTCAAAATTTGGAATGGTGAGTCTGCAGAACAACGATGTGTTATTAAGAATCCTGAAAGTAATCAATTGAAGATTTTGGTAGAAGTAGATTTACAGCCACATTCACAAGCTGTTCAAGGAACAAATATAGTTGTTTCATTTTCTTCAATGGGAATTGAATATAAAGTTTTAATTGATTACAAAGCATACGAACTTCTTATTAAATTAAATAAAGGATACTTCTTAAAAGATGAAGATATTCGTTTAGCAACTAATTTTAATCGTTTTGTCAAAGAAATTATTGATAAGAACGAAAGCTTAAATCGCACGATAATCTTAGAGACTGATTCAATGAATGAGTATGAATTAAGTAGTTTTGGGGATAAAATTAAATTAGATAGAAGGTAAATAATTATGTCTGAAGCTGTAACTGAATTAGTAAAGTTACTAAATATGAATGAAGGAAAAAAAATTAGAGCTAATCATAATTTAAATGGAAATCGTTTGTTTCCTTTTCATACGAGAAATCCAGAACGAGTTAAATTTACTGATAATTTTGATGAAATTGTAGGAATAATTGCCAGATGTTCACTCAATAAAAAAGCTATATTAGATGATTTTAGTGAAGAACATATAGATAAAATTAAACAAAAATTACAGACTACAGTTTCTGAGAATGAAATAAAGCGATTATTTTCGATAGATTTTGATACAGTAAGGATTCCCTTATTAATTCAATACATTCCAGTTTTAAAAAATAATAAAACTCAAATAGATGAATCACGAGGAAAAAAGTTATTAGGAAGGTATATAACCAAGCTATTAAGACTAGATAAAAACGAAAAATGGAAAGAGTTTATAAATACGAAATTTGAATCAGACTTATATGAAAAAATATACGTTGATTGTTTACCTGAAATAGAGCAAGACTTTAATGATGAAGCTGAAAAAAGATTTGTTTTTTTTGATCAAGAAGAAATTGTAGCGAAATTTAATAACGATTTAGAGCAATTAATTTCGAATAGTCACTTTTCAATTGACAAGCTTAGTTTGTTAATTAGTTACTATTTTTTTTACTACGTAAATCAACAAACTTATAATTTACTTAATGATAAAAGAAAACAAAAGAAAATGTTTTTTTGATAAAGTCCATATAATTGTGTAAAAAGAAAAGGCCATATGAGTGCCTGATACGGTACAATGTTTTTAACCACA
>NZ_BJDR01000025.1 GCF_005405245.1 Enterococcus nangangensis
TCCATAAGGTTATTTTATCATTTTGGGACATTTTCCCTTTCGATATACCTAGGACATTATCACTTTCGAACGAGATTTTTCCGCTACCAACTTCCCGTTGACTTTTTTTTATGCAAAAGGTATGCTATCCTTAGTGTAGATAGGTGTTTGTAAAGGAGGGAAACTCTTGTATAATTTCTTGCTGGTCATTGTTATTATTCTTTCGGTTTTAATTGTCATTGGGATTATGATGCAACCTAGTAAACAAAATAGTGCGGCTTCAGCGTTTACCGGTGGTGCTGACAACTTGTTTGGTCGTCAAAAAGCGCGGGGCTTTGAAGCTTTCATGCAAAAAGCGACAGCTTACATGGGAGCAGTGTGGATGATTCTCTTATTCTTGTTAGCATATTTGTCTTCAAAATAATGTAAATGACGTTAGAGCCCAGGCAACTTTGTTTGTCGGGCTTTTTTTGATGGTTAAAATAAAATTGCTAAGAGCGTAAAAATTTCAAAAGGAAGAGTTTTCCCTTTGTTTTTTTGAGCATTTCTCAGCAGTCTTTGGTATTCTTAAAGAGAAAGGTGGTGGCCAGTGTGGTGCCGAAAACAATTTATGAGCGTCATGGGGAAACTGCGGTGTTGCTGTTACATGCGTATTCAGGTAGTCCCAATGATGTGCGGATGTTGGCGCGCTTTTTAGAGCGTGCTAATTACAGCGTCTACGCGCCGCTTTTTACGGGGCACGGGACGATAAATCCAGCAGATATTATGAACGCTGGTCCGACTAAATGGCGCCAAGATGCGCAAGAAGCTCTGACTTTTTTAAAAGAAGAGGGCTTTACGAAGATTTTTGTCTTTGGCTTATCCATGGGGGGCATTTTTGCTACCCAATTATTGGCTAGTAATGATGCGACGCTTTGTGGAGGTGGAATTTTTTCTTCGCCAATTTTTCCAGCGCGGAAAAGTCAAGTGCCGGAAAATTTCATCTTGTACGCTACAGAACTTTTCAAACGACAAAAACTTACGGCCGAAGAGTTGACAGCTCGCTTGGCTCCTTTAAAAACAGGAGTAGTGGCGCAACTGGCGGCAATTGAAGCTGAAGCTAGTATGGCCTATGAAGGCTTAACGGCGTTTTCCTGCCCTTACTTTGTGGGACAAGCTGGTCTAGATGAAATGATTGATCCCCAAGGTAGTTTAGTCACTGTACAACAGCGCGTCGTCAATAATTTGCCCACGACGTTTCAGTGGTACGCTAAAAGTAGTCACGTTCTGACGGTGAGTCAGGAACGGAAAAAATTTGAAGAAGACGTCTTGGCGTTTATCCGCCACTGTTCGTTTGTGTGAGGAAATTA
Source organism: Enterococcus nangangensis (assembly GCF_005405245.1). Taxonomy (GTDB): domain Bacteria; phylum Bacillota; class Bacilli; order Lactobacillales; family Enterococcaceae; genus Enterococcus_J; species Enterococcus_J nangangensis. Next base: position 1,329 of record NZ_BJDR01000025.1, read on the forward strand.
TGGAAAAATTAAAAACAAAAATTCAAGGAGTTTTGGCCGAAGCTGGCAAAGCTTTGCCAGTAGCTGAGATTGCTGAAACGCTAGGTCTAACCAGCGGTAGCGCGTATAAAGAGCTCGTGAAGACCATCGCTCAATTGGAAAAAGATGGCGCAGTCCAGTTTACAAAAGTCGGCAAGATTCAATTGCCTAAAGAAAATATATTATTAACGGGGATTTTACGTTTGAATGACCGCGGCTTTGGCTTTGTCAATGTCGATCCGGAAGAAGACGACATTTATATCAAAAAAGAAGAGGTGGGCTTAGCCTTAGACGGCGATGAAGTAGCCATTGATATCTTGCATCCCGCAGATCCTTTTTCGGGCAAAGGGGCGGAAGGTAAAGTTGTCGCAATTAAAAAGCGGGGCCAAGAGCGCATCACTGGTGAATTTGTGCCTTACGATGAAGAAATGCAAGGGGATAGTGGGTATTTAGGCTATCTTATCCCGCAAGAGCAAAAGCTGGCGGGGTATCGCGTCTATGTGACGGAAACAGGCTTACATCCTGTAGAAGGAAACATCGTTGTTTTAAGTATTCAAGCTTATCCTAGTCAGCAAAATCCGCAACGGTTTTTAGGACCAATTACAGAGATTCTCGGGCATAAAAATGATCCCGGGATGGATATTTTATCTTACGTGGTGTCTTTAGGTTTAGAAACAAAATTTTCTGATGAAGTGTTAGTCGCCGCTGAAGAAGTACCAGAAAAAATTGCCCCTGAAGATTATCGAAGTCGCCGGGATTTAAGAGACCAAGTGATTGTAACTATTGATGGTGCTGATGCTAAAGATTTAGATGATGCCGTTACGGTGCGTAAATTAGCTAATGGTAATTACTTTTTAGGTGTGCATATTGCTGATGTCTCCCACTATGTCACGGAAAACTCGCCCTTAGACGCAACAGCTTATCAGCGGGGGACTTCGGTCTATTTAACCGACCGTGTGATTCCCATGATTCCACAACGGCTGTCTAATGGCATCTGTTCTTTAAATCCACAAGTGGATCGCTTAACCTTAAGCTGCGAAATGGAAATTGATGGCAATGGACAAGTAGTGCACTATGAGATTTTTCCCAGCGTGATTAAGACGACTGCTCGCATGACCTATCAAGCAGTGAATGAAATTATCGAAGAAGCCTTACCGGAAACGTGTGAAAAATATCAAGACTTAGTGCCGATGTTCCATGAGATGGCTGAACTCCACGAAATTTTAAGTGCCATGCGGACACGCCGCGGGGCGATTAACTTTGAAGATCGTGAAGCGCGGGTGATTGTGGACGAACAAGGACATCCTTTAGACATCGTGTTAAGAGAGCGGGGCACCGGTGAAAAATTAATCGAGTCTTTCATGCTGGCTGCTAATGAAACTGTTGCCGCGCATTTTGCCCAACAAAACTTACCGTTTATTTATCGGATTCACGAAGCGCCGAAAGAAGAAAAACTCCAACGTTTCTTTGAGTTTGTCAGTGTCTTTGGTCTAACGATTCCTGGAACGAAAAAAGGAGTCACGGCAACGAGCTTGCAACAGTTGTTAAATAAAGTTAGCGACCAGCCAGAAGGCCCGGTGATTTCCACCATGCTCTTACGCAGTATGCAACAAGCCAAGTACACCACGGAACCTTTAGGCCATTATGGGCTGGGGGCTGATGATTATACTCACTTTACTAGTCCCATTCGCCGCTATCCGGATTTAATGGTACATCGTTTGATTCATACGTATGGTACGCACCCGCAAGAAGCCGATATTCAACGTTTTGCTGCAAGTTTACCAGAGATTGCGCAACATTCTTCTCAGATGGAAAGAAAAGCGGTAGACGCCGAACGTGGTGTCGACGCCATGAAGAAAGCTGAGTATATGGCTAGTCACATTGATGAAGAGTTTGCCGGTGTGATTAGTTCCGTTACTAAATTTGGCTTTTTCGTCGAACTACCCAATACCATTGAAGGCTTAGTCCACATTAATAGTTTGCAACAAGATTATTTCCACTTTATCCCAGCCCATATGTCCTTAGTAGGAGAGAACACGCGCCAAACCTTTAAGCTAGGACAAAAAGTCGTTGTCAAAGTCGTGAAAAGCGATCCCATAACCCGAACCATTGACTTCCAGTTGGTTGCCGCCGAAGGGATTAAAGAACAAGACTTGAAAAGACGCCAACATCATAAACGACCTGCGGCTAGAGGGAAAAATGAAGGAGAACGTGGCAAACGCTCGAAAGAAACAGCCACCACTAAAAAACGTAGTAGTAAAAATAAAAATAAAAGTCAAAGCAAAGGTAAGGGCGGCCAACGCCCCTTTTACCAAGGCGCCAAAAAAGGCAAAAATAAGAGGGGGAAACGCTAATGCCTAAAGGTTTTGGCAAGCAAATTGCACAAAATAAAAAAGCGTATCACGATTACACCATCTTAGAAACCTTGGAAGCAGGCATCGTGTTACAAGGAACAGAAATTAAATCTATCCGCAATGGGAAAATTAACTTAAAAGACGGTTACGTGAAGCTGAAAGATGGCGAGGCCTATTTGTGGAATGTGCATATTAGTCCTTATGAACAAGGAAATATTTTCAATCATGATCCCTTGCGTTCCCGCAAGCTGTTGTTGCATAAAAAACAATTAGCTAAGTTAGTCGGTGAACTAAAGACACAAGGGACCACCTTAATTCCCTTAAAAGTCTACCTGAAAGATGGTTACGCGAAAGTTTTAGTGGGGCTGGCGAAAGGGAAAAAACAATACGACAAGCGGGAAGATTTAAAACGCAAAGACCAAAAACGCGAAATTGACCGAACTTTACGCCTGAAAAATCGCTAAGACGTGCACAAAAGATAATTTGAAAGTGAGAATCAGGTAAAAAAATTCTCATTCTTTGTAGCCATTGTGAGATTTTGGCCCGTATTGCGCCTAATAATCACTTTGCTTTTCCTTTTTTTGATAATTTGATAGCATAAGCGTAGAGTAGAAAGAGTTGCCCACCATCAGTTTTAACGAATGAACGGGAAAAAAAGCAATTCTTTAAAAAAAGTACTCTGCGCTTTTTTTACTCATTTTTTTTTAAGAATGCCATCTGGAACGTTTATGAAAATTTTTTGAAATTTTCGGTTCTTGGTGGTAGGATAGTGTGGTTCACGAGTGAATCATTTGATTGACTCCCAGCCTTTCAAGAAAAGAGGTGAAAAAAATTTGGATGAAAAGTCTTTGGTGTTTCACATTGGCCCCGTCTGGTTTGATGGTACAGTTTGCTTGATGGTTCTGTTAACTTGCCTTATTATTTTTCTGTTGGTTTATGCCGCTACTCGCAATTTACAGCTCAAGCCTAAGGGAAAACAAAACGCCATTGAGTACTTAGTCGATTTCATTCGTGGAATTGTCAATGAAAACTTGCCAAAAGACCAAGCCGGTAACTTATTCTTGTTTGCCTTCGTCTTGTTCTTGTTTATCATTGTGGCCAACACGGTAGGTTTAGTGACCAAAGTCGTTACCCCAGGTGAAACGACTCTTTGGAAGAGTCCCACCGCCGATCCGATTGTCACGTTGACCTTGTCCATGACTGTCGTTTTATTGAGCAATTTCTACGGATTAAAAACATTTGGTATCAAGGGCTACTTTATCAACAGCTTTATTAAGCCCGTTGCGTTCCTTTCACCAATTAAAGTGATGGAAGAATTTACCAACGTCTTGTCGCTAGGTCTTCGGCTTTACGGGAACATTTATGCAGGGGAAGTTCTTTTGACTTTAGTGGCTAAATTAGCCATGATGTTGCCACCAGTTGGTTTCATCATATCCATCCCGTTAGAAGTCATCTGGATTGGATTCTCTATTTTTATCGGGGCGATTCAAGCCTACATCTTTGTTACATTATCTAGCGTTTACATCGGCCACAAAGTTGAAGTAGCCGAATAAAAACAAAACTAAAAAAACATTTTTCTAGGAGGAAAACTTAAATGAACTACATCGCAGCAAGTATCGCCGTATTAGGATCCGCATTAGCAGCCGCTTATGGTAACGGAAAGGTTATCTCTAAAACATTAGAATCCATGACCCGTCAACCAGAAATGTCTGGTCAATTAAGAAGTACCATGTTTATCGGGGTTGGGATGATTGAAGCTGTGCCAATCTTAGGGATTATCGTAGCCTTCTTACTTATTTTCTTGGGATAATAAAGAAAAAAGCAGGCGCCAAGGGCGTTACCTGCTTTTTCTACTTGTAGCTGAAAGGAGAAGGAATTATGTTACCATTCCTGTTATTAGGTGAAGGCACTCCTTCCACCACGTTAGGAACGATTATTTTCGTTCTATTATCCTTCTTGATTTTGATGTTCTTAGTGAAGAAATTTGCTTGGTCTGCGTTAATGGGCATCATGGAAAAACGTGAAGAAAAAATTGCCAACGATTTAGATTCGGCGGAAAACTCTCGAATCTCTGCACAAAAGCTGGAACAAGAACGTCAGCTTGCTTTACAAAATTCACGGAATGAAGCCATGAATATTGTCACCACCGCTAAAAGTAGTGGCGAACAAAGTAGACAAAATATCTTGCAAGAAGCGCGTAACGATGCAGATCGCATAAAAGAAAAAACGCGGGAAGAATTACAACGGGAAAAAGAAACAGCGATGCGGGATATGCAAAAAGATATCGCCAATCTTTCCATGGATTTAGCCGCAAAAATCCTGAATCAAGAGTTGTCAAAAGACGCTCATGCCCAATTAATTGACGATTATATCGCCCAATTAGGTGAGACTCATGAAGTTAGATAAATATATGGTTGGTCGGCGCTACGGCAAAGCTTTGTTTGAAGCGGCTTTAGACAAAGAACAATTAGCTGAAGTGTACCAAGAGTTGCGTAGCTTGCGGAAAGTCTTTACGAATATTCCGGATTTAGGAGACATCTTAACGGATGCCCGCCTGGAACCAGATGAAAAAGAAAAGATTTTTGCCACGATCGCCCCACGGTATGACGGTTTAGTAGGCAACTTTTTACAAGTGGTCTTTGAATACCGCCGGATGGATGACTTGGTCTTTATGATTGACGAGTATGAAAGACGCTATGATGAATATCGCGGCGTTTTGTACGGCGTTTGTAAGACTGTGCAACCTTTGACACCGGAACAAAAAGCAAAATTAGAAGAAAATTTTGCCCGGGTCGCTCATGTGAAACAAGTACAATTAGACAACCAAGTAGATCCCAGTATCTTAGGTGGCGTTGTAGTAGAAGCTAGCCATAAAATTATTGATGGTAGCTTAAAACGACAAATGGAACGTTTACAACAAGCCTTGCTACAGTAACTTGCGTTGACAGACTAAAAGAGGTGAAAGATTTGGCAATCAAAGCAGAAGAAATTAGTGCGTTGATTAAACAACAAATTGAAAATTATAAGAGCCAACTTTCCGTAGAAGAAGTCGGAACAGTCACCTATGTGGGGGATGGTATCGCCCGCGCTCACGGTTTAGAAAACGCCATGAGTGGTGAATTGTTAGAGTTTGATAATGGCTCTTACGGAATGGCCCAAAACTTAGAAACAAATGATGTGGGGATTATTATCTTAGGTAACTTTGATACGATTCGTGAAGGTGACAAAGTCAAAAGAACGGGTCGCATCATGGAAGTTCCTGTCGGCGAAGCTTTAATTGGCCGGGTAGTCAATCCATTGGGAATGCCTGTGGATGGTCTTGGGGAAATTAAAACCGACAAGACACGTCCCATTGAAGCCATGGCTCCTGGGGTTATGCAACGGAAATCCGTTAAAGAACCTTTACAAACAGGTTTAAAAGCCATTGATGCACTAGTACCCATCGGCCGTGGCCAACGGGAATTAGTTATTGGTGACCGGAAAACTGGGAAAACTTCTATCGCCATTGATACGATTTTGAACCAAAAAGACGAAAATATGATTTGTATTTACGTGGCGATTGGGCAAAAAGAATCTACGGTACGTTCACAAGTAGAAACACTACGGAAATTCGGGGCTTTAGATTACACAATCGTCGTGACGGCTTCAGCTTCACAACCAGCGCCATTACTTTACATTGCACCTTATGCCGGAACGGCGATGGGTGAAGAGTTCATGTATAATGGCAAGCACGTCTTAATCGTTTTTGATGATTTATCCAAACAAGCTGTAGCTTATCGTGAAATTTCCTTGCTTTTACGTCGGCCACCAGGTCGGGAAGCTTACCCAGGGGATGTTTTCTACTTACACTCCCGCTTATTGGAACGGGCAGCTAAACTTAGTGATGAGTTAGGCGGCGGTTCTATGACGGCGTTACCTTTCGTTGAAACCCAAGCCGGCGATATTTCGGCTTATATTCCAACGAACGTCATTTCCATCACGGATGGGCAAATTTTCTTGGAATCTGATTTATTCTATGCCGGTGTCCGGCCCGCCATTGATCCTGGTTTATCTGTTTCCCGGGTTGGGGGCTCTGCCCAAATTAAAGCCATGAAAAAAGTTTCCGGAACTTTACGTTTGGACTTAGCTAGTTATCGTGAATTAGAAGCTTTTACGCAATTTGGTTCTGATTTAGATGCCGCTACCCAAGCGAAATTAAACCGTGGGAAACGGACGGTGGAAATTTTGAAACAAAAATTACACGCACCGCTACCTGTGGCTAAGCAAGTTGTGATTTTGTACGCTTTAACTCATGGCTATTTGGATAGTATTCCAGTAGAAGATATTTTAGACTTTGAAAGTGCTTTGTTTGATTACTTTGACGGCAATCACAAGGAACTTTTAGATGAAATTAAAACAACTGGGAACTTACCAGCTGAAGAAAAATTAAATGCAGCTATTAATGAATACAAACAAATGTACTCTGCCGGTAAAAAGAACGACAGCGCTGTAGAAGAAAAAATAGCTGAGATTAAAAACGCTTAGAAGGGGGTAATCAGATGGCCGGTTCATTAATTGAAATCAAGCGCCGCATTGCCTCAACGAAAAAGACGAGCCAAATTACCCGCGCCATGCAAATGGTTTCTGGGGCGAAATTAACTCGTTCGGAAGCTTCTTCTCGTAACTTCCAAGAATATGCGCAAAAAATTCGTTCCGTAGTGACTCACCTAGTTGCTAGTCAATTAGCCGAGTTAGCTGAAGATGCCAGTGCTAGTTACCATGATATGTTGGTTAGCCGTCCGGTACAAAAGACGGGCTACATTGTCATTACCAGTGATAAAGGTTTAGTGGGGGGATATAACTCTTCGGTCATTAAACAAACGCTAAATATGATTGAAAAAGATCATCAATCTCCTGAAGAATACGTTTTGATGTGTATCGGGGGGGTCGGCGCTGACTTTTTCAAAGGTCGGGGCTTACAATTAGCCTATGAATTGCGGGGAGTCACAGACTATCCGTCTTTTGATGAAGTACGGAAGATTGTCCAAACGGCGACACAAATGTACTCCAGTCAAGTGTTTGATGAGTTGTATGTTTGTTATAACCACCACGTAAATTCTTTAACTAGTCAATTTCGCGTAGAAAAAATGCTACCGATTTCTGACATCGATCCGGAAGAAGCTACCGAGTATGAGCAAGAATATATTTTAGAGCCGTCTAAAGACGCTATTTTAAATATCTTATTGCCGCAATATGCGGAAAGCTTAATCTTTGGGGCTATCGTGGATGCCAAAACAGCGGAACACGCCGCAGGAATGACCGCCATGAAGAGCGCTACTGATAACGCCGGAAATATTATTAACGACTTGACTATTACGTATAACCGAGCTCGTCAAGCCGCCATTACGCAAGAAATTACAGAGATTGTCGGCGGTGCCGAAGCTCTAGACTAGCGATAGGAGGAGAATAAATGAGTTCAGGAAAGATCGTTCAGGTTATCGGACCTGTCGTGGATGTAGAGTTTCCACTAGATCAATCTTTACCAGACATTAACAACGCTTTAGTCGTTTATAAAAATGACGCAAAAAAAACCAAAGTCGTCCTAGAAGTCGCTTTGGAATTAGGCGATGGCATGATCCGCACCATCGCTATGGAATCCACCGATGGCTTGCAACGGGGGATGGAAGTTTTAGACACGGGTAAACCAATTATGGTGCCAGTTGGCGAAAAGACATTAGGTCGGGTGTTTAACGTTTTAGGCGAAACCATCGACCTAGGAGAAGCTTTTCCAGCAGATGCTCCTCGTAATGGGATTCATAAAAAAGCACCGACTTTTGATGAATTATCCACTAGTACTGAAATTTTAGAAACCGGAATTAAAGTTATCGACCTACTGGCACCTTACTTAAAAGGTGGGAAAGTCGGCCTCTTTGGTGGTGCCGGTGTAGGGAAGACTGTTTTAATCCAGGAATTAATTCATAATATCGCCCAAGAACACGGTGGTTTATCCGTCTTCACTGGTGTAGGTGAACGGACTCGTGAAGGAAACGACTTATACTTTGAAATGAAAGAGTCTGGCGTTATTGAAAAAACCGCCATGGTCTTTGGACAAATGAATGAGCCGCCTGGTGCGCGGATGCGGGTAGCCTTAACCGGATTAACCTTAGCCGAGTACTTCCGGGATGAAGCCGGTCAAGATGTCTTGCTCTTTATTGACAACATTTTCCGTTTCACCCAAGCAGGTTCCGAGGTTTCAGCGCTGTTAGGTCGGATGCCTTCTGCCGTTGGGTACCAACCAACTTTAGCAACTGAAATGGGCCAATTACAAGAACGGATTACCTCCACTAAAAAAGGTTCCGTTACGAGTATTCAAGCTATTTATGTGCCAGCCGATGACTATACTGACCCAGCGCCAGCTACAGCTTTCGCCCACTTAGATGCTACAACTAACTTGGAACGTCGTTTAACAGAACAAGGAATCTATCCAGCGGTGGATCCATTAGCTTCTTCTTCTTCAGCCCTAACCCCTGAAATTGTTGGGGAAGAGCATTACCAAGTAGCGATGGAAGTCCAACGCGTTTTACAACGCTACCGTGAATTGCAAGATATTATCGCCATCTTAGGGATGGATGAATTATCTGACCAAGAAAAAATCTTAGTTGCCCGGGCTCGCCGGATTCAATTCTTCTTATCGCAAAACTTTAACGTTGCCGAACAATTTACTGGTTTACCTGGTTCTTATGTGCCAGTTGCTGAAACTGTTCGCGGCTTTAAAGAAATTTTAGCTGGTAAGTATGATGACCTACCAGAAGAAGCTTTCCGCGCCGTGGGACCAATTGAAGATGTCGTGGAAAAAGCAAAACGTTTAGTGCAATAAAGGAGGAATAACCATGGCTGATTATTTAACAGTAAATGTGGTGACTCCTGATGGCTTGGTTTACGAGCATCACGCCCGTTTAGTGGTAGCTCGGACAATTGATGGGGAGCTAGGGATTTTACCCAAGCACGCCCCCATTATTGCGCCTTTAGAAATTGACGAAGTTCGGGTAAAACGGACGGAATCAGACACGCACGTAGACTGGGTTGCCGTTAATGGCGGCATCTTAGAAGTACGGGACAACATCGTTTCCATCATCGCCGACAGTGCTGAGCGGGAACGTGACATTGACGTGTCACGGGCTGAACGCGCACGGATGCGGGCTGAGAAATTGATTGAAAAAGCCAAAGAAGAACATAATGTGGATGAGTTAAAACGGGCAACCGTTGCATTACACCGGGCAATTAACCGGATTAATGTTTCAAAACACCATTAAAAAGTAAACCTTTCTTGTTACAAGAAAGGTTGCTTTTTTATATAAAAGGAAAGAAGAAAACATTGGCATTTCTACATATTTGTGCTATTATCAAAAAGTGTTTATTGTAAAAAGGAGGTCAGGCGATGTTAAGCTATGGTGTGGAAGCAATTGTGAGAATTTGTAGCCACTTAGCTTTTATCTATATGATCTTTTGGAGTATGCAAGCTTTGCGCTTAGAGCAATTTTTTAAAGCCAATCATTATCGGCAAATTCGTACGCTGATGGTCATGACGGCTATTGGGCTTGGCTATTTATGTTCCACCTTTTTCTTAGAGGTCTTGAGTCTGTTTAGAAATTTAATTAGCAGCCTACCTTTTTAAAAGTTTAAAATAAAAAATAATTCAGTTAACGAGATATGTTGGAGGAGACAAGATGGAACAAATCATAGTTCGCGGCGGTAGAAAATTACGCGGGAATGTTAAAATCGAAGGTGCCAAAAATGCAGTATTACCAATTTTAGCAGCAGGGCTTTTAGCGGATGAAGGTGTTAGCACTTTTACCAATATTCCAATTTTATCCGACGTCTTTACCATGAATGAAGTAATTCGCCATTTAAATGTTGACTTGCAATTTGATGAAGCGCACAAAGCGATTTCCTTTGATGCGACGAAACCTTTAAATTTTGAGGCTCCGTATGAGTTTGTTAGCCAAATGCGGGCGTCTATCGTGGTTATGGGACCCTTATTAGCCCGTAACGGTCATGCGCGTGTGGCGATGCCTGGTGGTTGTGCTATCGGTAAACGACCTATTGATTTACATTTGAAAGGTTTTAAGGCCTTAGGAGCGACTATCAATCAAACTAATGGCTATATTGAAGCTTATGCTGAAGAGTTAAAAGGTGCTCGGATTTATTTAGATTTTCCAAGTGTTGGCGCGACACAAAATATTATGATGGCGGCAGTCAAAGCTAAAGGAACCACCGTCATTGAAAATGTAGCGCGGGAACCAGAAATTGTTGATTTAGCTAACGTTTTAAACAAAATGGGGGCTAAAGTTTTTGGCGCCGGCACAGAAACGATGCGGATTGAAGGCGTTCAACACCTAAAAGCTGTTCGTCACGCCATCGTGCAAGACCGGATTGAAGCAGGGACCTTTATGGTGGCTGCGGCCATGACGGAAGGAAATGTGTTGGTGGAAGAGGCCATTGCAGAACATAACCGCCCTTTAATTTCTAAATTACGGGAAATGGGTGCAGAAATTATTCAAGAGGATGGGGGCTTACGAGTAATTGGTCCTAAAGTCTTGAAGCCGACAGATGTTAAGACGATGCCTCATCCCGGATTTCCTACTGATATGCAAGCACAAATGACGGCAATTCAATTAGTAGCCAATGGAACGAGCGTGGTTACGGAAACAGTCTTTGAAAATCGGTTCCAACACTTAGAAGAAATGCGCCGCATGAATGCTAATATCAAGATTGAAAATAATACCGCCTTAATTTACGGCCCTAGTCAATTGCAAGGAGCGGAAGTAGCGGCGACAGATTTACGTGCAGCCGCTGCTTTAATCTTAGCTGGTTTACGCGCTAAAGGTTTAACCCGCGTCTCCAACTTACATTATTTAGATCGTGGCTATTATCAATTCCATAAAAAACTGCAAGCTCTTGGTGCCGAAGTTGAACGGGTTGATTTTGACAAAACAGTTAAAAATACAGCAGAGGCTTTCGTTTAAAAGGAGTAAGATTTTCATGAACACAGAGACGATTCGTTACATTTTAATCAGCGTCATTAAAATCTTGTTGGTGATTTTAGGCATGATTTTCCTTTTTATTATCGGAACAGCGATTGGCTATGGCTTGATTGGTAACGGCAATACCGCCGACGTGTTTGATGGCGAAATTTGGCAACACATCTTTAGTTTCTTTTAAAAAAACGAATTTGCTACCATGTTTTAGGGCGCAGCCTTAAAATATGGTAGCTTTTTTTCTTTCTTTAGGGCTAGACCTGATAAAAAAGCCTTTGCATCTTCGACTTAATTGTAATCAAAGTGTAAAATAGCGTTGTTTTTCTTCAAAGATTCGCAGAAATATTTCAAAAAAATATTCTTCAACGTGAAAAAACGATATTTATAACTAGTAATCTATTTTAAAGACTATCGTTTAAGCGAGAGTATACGTTTAAATAACGTATTACTAAAGTTACGCTAGAGTTACAAAAGAGGGGAACGTAGATTTGCCTGTAAAAAAGGTTTAAATGATCGGTAACCTACCGCCAGGTGTTCCATGCTAAGATAAGCCTTGTCAAAAACAAGGAGGAACGAACACCATATGAAAAAAGCAACATTACCCATGTTAATGATGGGGGTATTACTTGCCGTGGGACATGCCTTTCCGGTTTATGCAGAATCTTTTACAAGCGATGAAAAACAAGTTCAGTCATTAACGGTAGTGGATACCGATGACTCTGCAAATACATTAGGTACACAATTAGTTGCCAGTGTTTCTGAAAGCACGGCCTTAAAAACTATTCAAGCAGATATTGCGGCAAAAGAAAAAGCCGCTGCTGAAAAAGCAGCAAAAGAAAAAGCAGCCGCCGAAGCTGCAGCTAAAAAAGCGGCGGAAGAAAAAGCAGCTGCCGAAGCCAAAGCACAAGCAGAAAAAGAAGCGGCGGAAGAAGCAGCCAAACAAGAAGCTGCTGCTAGTTCCAGTAGCTCAGTAAGTGGTGAAGTTATGTATATGGAATCCACTGCTTATTCTTGCAACGAAGGCTCTATTGGCGGTGGATATGTCACTGCATTAGGTCAAAATTTACAAACAAATCCGATGGCTGTGGCAGTAGATCCTAACGTTATTCCTTTAGGGACACGCCTTTATGTTGAAGGTTACGGCGAAGCAATTGCTTCTGACACCGGCGGGGCCATCAAGGGTAATATCATTGATGTCCATTTTTCAGACCCTAGTCAACTTAGTGCTTGGGGACGACGGACAGTTAAAGTTACTATCTTAAGTTAAATAAATCTTTCGGCAAGCTTCAGAGATGAAGCTTGTTTTTTTTAGTCAAAAAAGTGTATAGTAGTTCTGAGTAAAAGGAGGGAAGTACGTGAAAAAATTTTTAATTTGGTTAGTGCGAGGCTATCAACGCTTTATTTCCCCACTATTTCCCCCTAGTTGCCGTTATTATCCTACTTGCTCCCAATACATGATTGATGCTTTACGCACTCACGGCGCTTTTAAGGGCTTTTTAATGGGGGTCGCGCGGATTCTCCGCTGTCATCCTTTCGTTCCAGGAGGGATTGATTACGTCCCCTTAACCTTTAGTTTGCGTCGCAATCCTGATAAAGAATACCATGGCCCCTACACTTATCGCCGTCATCCACAAAAGCCTTCATAAAATAAAGAGGCTGCGTGTACCAAAAGTTATTTCTTTGTTACAATAAAAGAAAAGCTTGGGGAGGAATAAAGGCATGTTGTTAGTTTTTGATTGGGGCGGTTCTGCTGTGAAGTATGGGTTGTGGGATGGCGCGCAACTGAGTCACCAACAACAATTTAAAACCCCCAGTACTTTTGCAGCATTAAAAGAAAAAATGCAGGCGATTCAAGAGGAACTTGCCACTTATGGGTTAACAGGGGTTAGTATCTCGGCTCCAGGTGCCGTCGACGTACCTGCCAGACGTATTCTTGGCATCTCGGCTATTCCTTATATTCATAATTTCGATATTTTTACGGAACTAGAAGAGTTGTTTCAATTGCCTTTGACGATTGAAAATGATGCCAATTGTGCGGGTCTCGCCGAAGTGTATCAGGGGGTAGCCAAAGACAAAAAAGAAGTGCTCTTTGTAGTGGTGGGTTCCGGTGTGGGGGGCGCCGTTTTTCATGAAGGAAGACTGTTAAAAGGAGCCCATTTATTCGGTGGCGAATTTGGCTTAATGCTCTTAGATGGTGTGCACTCTTTATCTAACCTGGGTACGGCAGTGGCGATGGCCAACCGCTATTGCGATGTACAACAAGTGCCACGCGATACTTATAGCGGCAAAGACGTCTTTGCCTTAGCTGAAAAAGGTGATGTGGCAGCTAAGCTGGAAGTAGAAAACTTTTATAATTACTTAGCCCAAGGACTGTACAATTTACAGTTCACCTTGGATCCAGAAATGATAGTCATTGGTGGGGGCGTTTCAGCATTACCTGGTTTAGCCGAAGAATTAGAAAAACGCGTCTTGAGTTACTTAGCTAAATTTGGAGTTAAAGATTTTACCCCACAAGTTGTGCCTTGCCAATTTCGGAACGATGCCAACTTAATCGGGGCAGCAGTGAATTTTCAATTAAATGATTTACAGGAAAAATAAAGGAGTTCGTTAGTCATGAGTAAGAAGAACAAAGATATTCCCGTTGAAGTACAAGAAGTCCAAAAAAATTATCAAGGACAAAGCGTTACTGCCCAAGCCTTGATTATTGCAAAAAAGGAAATTGGCTACTTAGTTCCGCAAAGTAAAGGCTGGCTAGCCGTTTTACCTGAAGGGGCACCTCAAAGCGTAAAAACCGAAGATGAAGGCTACGATTTACTGATTCGTGCTTGGAATTTGCACGAGTAATTTTTAAATTTTTTTGATAAAAGGACTTGCAAAGTCTGGCAAAGTTCGTTATATTAATTAAGTCAGGTTTTTCACCTGACTCTTGGAGGAGTAGCGAAGTGGCTAAACGCGACGGACTGTAAATCCGTTCCTTAGGGTTCAGTGGTTCGAATCCACTCTCCTCCATATCTTGGGGTATAGCCAAGCGGTAAGGCAAGGGACTTTGACTCCCTCATGCGTTGGTTCGAATCCAGCTACCCCAGTTTTTCAGCATCCAGTCCATGGGTGCTGTTTTTTTATAGAAAGGGGACTATGAAGATGTTATTGAAAAAGCTAAAAGAAACACTACGCCAAGAAACTGAACGGGTTTACGATGCCACCAAAAACAAAGAAGTTGATGCTTGGGTTAACATTGGACCGAAAATTTCCCACGGTGTAAAAGTGAAGCGTGCTACACGCCAAAATATTAAATGGCGCTCCAAAAATTATTAATGTGTGAAAAATTGCAATAAGCCAATTTTAACGGTAGGACAATGTGTCCATTTGCTAGGCCAAAATTGGTCTAGCATTTTTTATTTGCTAGTAGAATAAAACTAGACGAAACCAAGGATTTGGTGTAAATTTGGGTGTAGACCAGTTCTGCTTAAAGGAGGAATACAGATGGCTAAAGGTACTGTACCTGTTTATATCCAAATTCATGATCAAATTAAAAATGAAATTCAACAAGGCCGTTGGCAAGTAGGGGACCGGCTCCCTTCTGAACGAGAATTAAGCGTGAAATTTAAGGTTTCCCGGATGACTTTACGGCAAGCGATTCAAACCTTAGCGGATGAAGGAATCTTGGAACGGAAAATTGGCTCGGGAACTTATGTGGCCTCAGAAAAAGTCCAAGAAAAAATGAGCGGAACGACTAGTTTTACAGAGATTATGTTGTCCCAACAAAAAAGTCCTTCCAGTAAAACCATCGCGTATTACTTTACGACCCCTAGCTCTTCGGAGATGGATCGCTTAAAACTTGCAGAAAATGAAAATATTTTGCGGATGGAACGGATTCGTTACGCAGACGGGGTGCCGATTTGTTTTGAAGTTGCAGCGATTCCGGCTAAATTAATTGAAGGTTATAGTAAAAATGAAGTGAGTCAATCCTTTTACCAAACCCTTGCCAATCACGGTTATGAAGTAGGCCATGCGGAACAAACGATTTCGGCCACTTTAGCAGCTGAACAAATTGCCGAGTATTTAGAAATGAAACGTGGCGATGCCATTTTACGCTTACGCCAGATTTCTTATTTTGCCGATGGTACACCTTTTGAATATGTACGGACGCAATATGCCGGAAATCGTTTTGAATTTTTCTTAGAAAAATAAAAAAAGAGCGGGAGAAAAATTTTCTCCTGCTCTTTTCACATAAACGCTGCAGTTACAACCTCTCGTCAATTGGAACTTCAACATAACGGGTATCTAGCGCTGCGACGGGGACACTGCCTTGTAAAAGCTCCGTAATCTCGGCGGTGAATTGCGGGACCTCATGAACTTTCACTTGAATAATCATGGTTACTTTATCAGTGTAGGCCGTCTCAGTTAAAAGATATTGCGGATGTGTGGTTAAAAAGTAGTCTAGGTTTCCTTGTTGGGCATAATCTAAGACGAGTTGACATCCTTGATAAAGTTCGCCTTTGACTATGCCGATAGCGGCAAGACCTTCTTGCAAACTACCGCTATAAGCTCGCACCAAGCCCCCTGTTCCTAACTTAGTGCCGCCAAAGTAACGAGTGACAACGGCCACGAGATTAATCAATTCTTTTTTTTGTAAAATATCCAGCATGGGAGGACCTGCTGTGCCACTAGGCTCGCCGTCATCAGAGAAGCGCAGCGTTTGAGGTGTGGTGGCTAAGACATACGCAAAGCAATGATGGTTCGCTTTATAGTGGGTCTTTTTAATTTGTTGGATGAAAGCTTGGGCTTCTTCTTCGGTGGTGACGCGCTTTAAATCACAAATAAAACGCGACTTTTTAATGATGATTTCGTTACTTCCATCCTCTTTAATAGTATAATAAGAGTTAAGCATAACAAGCTCCTTTGGCTTTCTTCCTTTTAAGTATCAGTATAGAGGATTTCTTAAAAAATACAACGGCAAAGTAGGTGGCAGGATGAAACGGGAGAAAAAATATGATGGCCTCACCCGCTATTTAAAGCAAAATGGTGGCACACAAGTAACCTTAACCTTTACACAATTTGATGAGTTGCTTTTTCCAGCCTCAGGTTTACCCAAGACTGCCCGCACCTTACCTGAGTGGTGGGCCAATGATTACTTGCATCCGGAAAATGGTGCTTATGGTTGGCTGAATGCCCACTACGAGGTGGTGGTGGTGAATTTGTCCAAAGAGTTCATCGTCTTTAAGAAACTTTTTAAAGAAAATGTTTGGCGAGAAGGAAAAGAATTATTTAGCTAGCGCTTGTTGACAATTCCATTGTTTGACAGTCCTACTTTAAGGTCTATAATCAGAGTTGTAGCGAAAATAAAACAAGGGAGAGACGAATCATGGCGAAAAAAACCATTATGTTAGTTTGTTCAGCCGGAATGTCTACCAGTTTATTAGTAAGTAAAATGCAAAAAGCAGCAGTTGCTCGCGATTATGATGCGGATATTTTTGCTATCGCATCTTCTGAAGTGGATAATAAATTGGCGGAAAAAAACGTGGATGTGGTCTTGTTAGGGCCGCAAGTACGCTTTTTAAAAGATGATTTTGCCAAGAAGACGGCGCCTAAAGGAATCGCTTTAGATGTCATCAATATGGCAGATTACGGCATGATGAATGGTGAAAAAGTATTGGATCAAGCAGTATCTTTAATGAAATAAAATAAATCTCAACTAAGGACCTACGACGGTGTGCTGTCGTGGGTCTTTTTGCGTATCTTTTTACGAGGTGAGGCAGATGAAACAGCTACAAGGACGTAAATTATTAGCAGCTGAAATTACTGAAGCAGAAAAGGCGTTAGCTGCCGGTAAAAAGAAAGCTTTAGTGCAGGTTTTAGACAAAGGATATTGCCAGCGGTGTGGCAGTTCTTTTTCTTGGGAACTTTTTCAGTTGCCAGACGGTCGCGGGTATTGTCCTTATTGTTTAACGTTAGGGCGAGTGATGGCAGGAGATTTTTTGTATCTATTCCCTGTGCACACTGGGGAAAATAAAAATGTGCCTGTGCACTATCCACATCCCTTAAGCACAGAGCAGGCGCGTTTAAGTGCGTGGGTAGTACAACGCGTTCAAAAAGCTGGCGACTCCTTATTGTGGGCTGTTACGGGAGCGGGGAAAACGGAGATGGTTTTTCAAGGTCTCGCCGAAGTTTTGGCCAAAGGTCAAAAGGTAGCGTGGGTCTCACCGCGGGTAGATGTTTGTTTAGAAATAGCTCCCCGCTTAAAAAGAAGTTTTCCGACGATTCAGCAAACCGTCTTACATGGAAAAAGCAGTGAAAGCTATCAAGGAGAGCAATTGGTAGTTTGCACTACCCATCAGCTGCTCCGCTTCCATGAAGCCTTTCACTTACTGGTGATTGATGAAGTCGATGCGTTTCCTTTTACTAGTGAAATTTTTTTACAGCAAGGCGCGCACCTTGCTGTAGCGAAGAAGGGACATACCTTGCTCCTCACCGCCACCCCGACGACGCGGGAATTTACAGCGTTGCGCCAAGGGAAATTATCATATGAGGTGCTGACTAGTCGTTTCCATGGGCAACCTTTACCTGTACCGCAATTTTTATGGCTCAATAATTGGCGCCAAAAATTATTGCAAAAAATGCCGACACGTTTAAAAAAGATTTTAGCTACGCAACGTTGGCTCATTTTTTGTCCGGAAATTCGTTGGTTGCAACAAGCAGCTAAATTTTTTGCCGCCGCCTTTCCCACCAAAAAAGTAGTGAGTATTTACGCCAACGATCCTCAGCGGCATGAAAAAGTTGTGGCGTTACGTTTAGGGGAATATGATTTTATTTTTACCACCACTATTTTAGAGCGGGGCGTTACCTTAGAAAATATCCACGTATTGGTACTAGGGAGCAATCAAAAAATTTTTACCAAAGAAGTACTTATTCAAATTGCCGGAAGAGTGGGGCGCAGCAAAGATTATCCCACAGGCTTTGTCTATTGGGTCCATGATGGTGTGACGCGTTCCATGGTGCAAGCTAAAAGGGAGATTCAGCAGCTAAATCGTTTAGCTCAGGAAAAAGGTCTCCTCTTAGCCCCTAAGGAGGAGGAAGAAAAATGATTTGTGGTGTTTGCTTAAAAGAAAGTCCCCAATTGTGGCAGTTGACGGATTTAATCTCGGTTTCTTTTCAAGCGGTGGGCTTATGTCGTCACTGTCAGCGCAAATTTCATTTCTTGAAAGAAGAAAACGTTTGTCCTGCTTGTTGTCGTCGACAAAAAAATAAAACCTGTTGCACTGATTGTCAAAAGTGGCGTCATTTTTATCCAGAAAAAGCGCCCCATGAAGCCCTCCTTGTTTACAATGAAGCGTTGGCTTCTTGGATGGAAAGTTATAAATTTCGAGGAGCTTATCATTTGCGTTTTAGTTTTGCGCAGAATATCCAGCAAGCCTTATCCAAGCTGCAAGATTGTGTGTTCGTCCCTATTCCCTTGAGTCCTCAACGCCTACAACAAAGAGGATTCAATCAAGTAACAGGTCTTTTAGCAGGTGCGGGTCTGCCATACACGGAGCTTTTAGTAAAAAGCGCCGAGACGACACCACAAAGTCAACGTACCCGTCAAGAGCGCTTGCAGTTGCCCCAAGTCTTTCAAATAAATCCCAGGATAACGCTCTCTTGCCAAAAAGTTATTTTAATAGATGACATCTATACCACCGGCACTACTTTAGTTCAAGGGCAAAAAGCCTTGCAACAAGCGGGTTTTCAAGTAGTCAAGACCTTTAGCTTGGCACGCTAACTTAAAAATAGAGGGAAAGAAAATAATAAATGTTAGCGATTTACTTTCCAAATATCTAACGGTTCGTTATAATTGAATTAAGGTAAGGCGGTTAAAGAGTGGTCCTTTAGCCGACTTTCTCGAGTGGTAAACGAAAGGAGCAATTGCTATGTTCAAATACAATGTTCGAGGGGAAAATATCGAAGTCACCCAAGCGATTCGCGAGTACGCAGAAAAGAAAGTAGGAAAATTAGAACGCTACTTTACTGATGTACCTGATGCAACAGCCCATGTAAACTTAAAAGTTTATACGGAAAAAACCGCTAAAGTGGAGGTTACGATTCCACTTCCATATATCGTTTTGCGGGCAGAAGAAACTTCTCCAGATTTATATGCTAGTATCGACCTAGTAGTGGATAAATTGGAACGTCAAATCCGCAAATTTAAAACGAAAATTAACCGTCGTACACGTGATAACAGTGTGGTAGCGCCAGTAGCACCTGCTGTAGAAAGCCAAGACGACGCTGAAAATGAATTGGACATTGTCCGGACCAAACGTTTATCTTTAAAACCAATGGATTCGGAAGAAGCAGTGCTTCAAATGAACATGCTTGGTCACAGCTTCTTCATTTTTGAAGATGCCGAAACCAATGGCACTAGCATTGTTTACCGTCGGAAAGATGGTAAGTACGGTCTTATTGAAACCAATTAGCATACACTTTATCAAGCTTCCATTAAAAAAAGACGCTGTGGCGTCTTTTTTTAATGGTCAGTTAATGAATTAGTATTTATTTTTAAACTATTAAATGCTAAAATACATAAGATGGAGTCACTTTTTTTAAGTTTTTACCAACGAAAAAATGACGGGAAGGAATCTTTGAATGGCTAATCTATTAAAAAAATTAATTGAAAACGATAAAAAAGAATTAAAACGCTTATCTAACGTAGCAGACCAAGTAGAAAGCTTTGCTGGGGCTATGGAAAAACTTTCAGATGACGAGTTGCGAGGCAAAACAGCGGAGCTGAAAGAAAAAGTTCAAAAAGGTGCTAACTTAGACGATTTACTACCAGAAGCTTTTGCAGTTGTTCGGGAAGGCGCGAAACGGGTTTTAGGCTTGTTCCCTTACCACGTACAGATCATGGGGGGCCAAGTACTTCATAACGGGGATATCGCCGAAATGAAAACTGGTGAAGGGAAAACCTTAACTGCCACCATGCCCGTTTATTTAAATGCTCTTTCTGGTAAAGGTGTGCACGTGGTGACGGTCAATGAATACTTAGCAACACGGGATGCCCAAGAGATGGGAGAACTTTACCGTTTCCTAGGCCTAACAGTTGGGTTGAACTTAAATGCCATGTCTTCTGAAGAAAAACGCGCCGCTTATGCATGTGATATTACCTACTCTACGAATAACGAATTAGGGTTTGACTATTTGAGAGATAACATGGTAGTCTACCGCAACCAAATGGTACAACGGCCTTTAAATTTTGCCGTGGTGGATGAAGTGGACTCTATTTTAGTCGATGAAGCGCGGACCCCGTTAATTATTTCTGGGCAAGCAGAAAAATCTACTGCTTTTTATACGCGGGCTGATAATTTCGTCAAACGTCTGCAAGCAGAGGTGGACTACAAAATTGATGTACAATCTAAAACGATTACCTTAACTGAAGAAGGTATTGATAAAGCCGAAGAAAACTTTGGCGTGAAAAACTTGTACGACGTGGAAAATACCGCCTTAACTCACTATATCGACCAATCTTTGCGGGCCAATTACATCATGCTCTTAGATATCGACTATGTGGTACAAGAAGGTAAAGTTTTAATCGTGGACCAATTTACTGGGCGGATTATGGATGGACGTCGTTATTCAGATGGTTTGCACCAAGCCATTGAAGCCAAGGAAGGGGTCAACATTGAAGATGAAACCAAAACCATGGCTACCATTACCTTCCAGAACTACTTCCGGATGTATGCAAAACTTTCCGGGATGACCGGGACGGCTAAAACCGAAGAAGAAGAATTCCGGGAAATTTATAACATGCAAGTTATTCAAATCCCTACCAATAAACCTATTGTGCGGGACGACCGAGCGGATTTATTATATCCAACTTTGGAATCGAAATTTAAAGCAGTGGTGCAAGATATTAAACAACGTCACGAAAAAGGCCAACCTATCTTGGTGGGGACTGTGGCGGTGGAAACTTCTGAACTTTTAAGCGATTTGTTAACGAAAGACAAAGTTCCTCATGAAGTGTTAAACGCTAAAAACCACTTTAAAGAAGCGGAAATCATTATTAATGCTGGTCAAAAAGGTGCGGTAACTATTGCCACCAACATGGCTGGTCGGGGGACCGATATTAAGTTAGGCCTTGGTGTCAAAGAGTTAGGTGGTTTAGCCGTTATCGGGACAGAACGTCACGAATCACGGCGGATTGATAACCAGTTGCGGGGTCGTTCTGGTCGGCAAGGAGATCCAGGGGTTACCCAATTCTACCTTTCCTTACAAGATGACTTAATGAAACGTTTTGGTTCTGAACGAGTGACCGCCTTTTTAGAACGGATGAACTTAAGCGAAGAAGATTCAGTCATCCAATCTAAGATGCTTTCTAAACAAGTGGAAGGCGCGCAAAAACGAGTGGAAGGAAACAACTACGATACACGGAAAAACATTTTGCAATATGATGATGTTATCCGGGAACAACGGGAAATTATTTACGCCCAACGCCAACAAGTCATTATGGAAGAAAAAGGCTTAACGGCACCTTTAATGGCGATGGTAAAACGGACGATTGGCCGGACGGTGGACGCCAATACTTTAACCGAGGAAAAAGATTGGAATCTCCAAGGTATTGTTGACTTTGCCGGTAATGCCTTAGTCCATGAAGATAGTATTTCCGTGGATAACATTAAAGGAAAAGCACCACAAGAAATAAAAGACTATCTCTATCAACGGGCTGAAGAAGTATTACACGCCAAAGAAGAAGTCTTAAATTCACCAGAACAATTACTAGAATTCCAAAAAGTCGTGATTTTACGCGTCGTGGATAATAACTGGACCGATCATATTGATGCGATGGATCAATTACGTCAATCTGTGGGCTTACGCTCATATGGCCAAAATAACCCCTTAGTGGAATACCAAACTGAAGGGTACCAAATGTTTGAAAGTATGATTGCGGAAATTGAGTTCCAAGCTACCCGTCTCTTTATGAAAGCTGAAATTCGTCAAAACGTGCAACGGGAACAAGTGCCAGCTGGTCCTGCTCGCCAAGAAGGCGTGACGGAAGAAGAAACTAGTGCACCGCAAAAACCAGTGCATGTGGAAAAAGTTGGTCGGAACGATCCATGTCCTTGTGGCAGCGGCAAAAAATATAAAAATTGCCACGGCAAAGATTTATAAGCCTTAAAAAATAAAATGGGGAGGGGACTGTGACAAGTGCGTCATAGTCCCGTTTTCCTTAAATATCCAGTAAAGGAAGATGAAAATGGAACTAGCCGTAATGAAAAACACGCTGGCAGAATTGCAGCAAAAACTAACTTCTTTTAGGGGGTCTCTTTGACTTAGATCAGCTGGAAGAAAATATCGCCCTAAATGAACATCGCATGACGGAACCTGATTTTTGGGATGAGCAAAGTGCTGCTCAAAAAGTAATTGATGAAACTAATCAATTAAAAAGAGCTTATGATGAGTTTCAACAAATGGCCACAGCTTACGAGGACAACCAAGTCCTTTTGGAAATGCTTCAAGAAGATCCCGATGAAGACTTAGCTGAAGAATTAGCGGAGAACTTGACTGCTTTACAAGAAAAAATGGCCAGCTACGAGTTGAATTTGTTGCTAAAAGGTCCTTACGACCACAACAACGCTATCTTGGAATTGCACCCCGGAGCTGGGGGTACTGAATCCCAAGACTGGGGCTCTATGCTTTTGCGGATGTATACCCGTTGGAGCGAACAACACGGTTTTACTGTGGAAACCTTGGACTATTTAGCTGGGGATGAAGCCGGGATTAAAAGTGTTACTTTGCTGATTAAAGGGTACAACGCTTATGGCTATTTGCGTTCAGAGCGAGGCGTCCATCGTTTAGTACGGATTTCGCCTTTTGACTCAGCTAGTCGGCGCCATACGTCCTTTTGTTCAGCAGAAGTCCTACCAGAACTTGACGACACCATTGATATTGAGATTAATCCCGATGATTTGAAAATTGATACCTATCGCTCTAGTGGTGCCGGGGGTCAGCACATTAATAAAACCGAATCGGCTGTGCGGATTACCCACTTACCCACCGGGATTGTCGTGGCTTGCCAGACCCAACGTTCGCAATTAAAAAACCGCGAGCAAGCTATGAGTATGCTAAAAGCCAAACTTTATCAATTGGAAGAAGAGAAAAAAGCGCAACAACAAGCCGCCATGCGGGGCGATCAACTAGAAATTGGTTGGGGCTCGCAAATTCGCTCCTATGTTTTCCATCCTTACTCCATGGTGAAAGATCACCGGACTAATTATGAAATGGGCAATGTGCAAGCTGTCATGGACGGTGATTTAGACGGTTTTATCGATGCCTACTTAAAATGGCAGCTTCAGCAAGAAAAGTGATAAAATGAAACCAGTTTGTAACTGCTTGTTAAGTGCCTGCAACATTCATCTGTTATAATCAAGAACGAATTGAGTACGTGTAAAGGAGATTCCTATGATAGAAATGCAAGATGTCATGAAAAAGTATAGCAATGGGACAACCGCCATTCGCAATATTTCAGTGACGATTGACCAGGGAGAATTTGTCTACGTGGTGGGACCTTCCGGTGCTGGTAAGTCCACGTTTATTAAGTTGATGTATCGGGAAGAAAAAGCCACTAAAGGTCGCTTAGTCGTAGCAGGCCACGATTTAATGAAAATTAAAAATCGTGAGGTTCCTTTATTACGACGGGAAATCGGCGTAGTTTTCCAAGATTACAAATTACTGCCGAAAAAAACAGTCTATGAAAATGTCGCTTATGCCATGCAAGTTATCGGCCGTAAACCTCGTGATATTCGTAAACGGGTGATGGAGGTGTTAGACCTTGTGGGCTTAAAACATAAAGTACGGGTCTTTCCAAGTGAATTGTCTGGTGGGGAACAACAACGGGTTTCCGTGGCGCGGGCGATTGTCAATACGCCGAAAGTGTTGATTGCCGATGAACCTACAGGGAACCTCGATCCAGAAAACTCTTGGGAAATTATGAAGTTATTGAATAAAATTAACACGCAAGGGACCACAGTGGTGATGGCGACCCATAACTCTACTATTGTGAATACGATTCGTCACCGGGTAATCGCCATTGAAAATGGTCGGATTATTCGCGACCAAGCAGAGGGGGAATACGGTTACGATGATTAGAACCTTCTTTCGACATATTTGGGAAAGTATAAAAAGTTTAAAGCGTAACGGTTGGATGACCTTTGCTTCCGTTTTTGCCGTAACGATTACTTTATTATTAGTTGGGGTTTTCTTGGGCGTCATTTTAAACGTCACCAAGTTAGCCGAAGATATTGCTAACAACGTTAATGTTACTGTCTATGTAGAGACCAACACCGATGAAGCTGGCGTTGATCAAGTGGAAAAAGATTTAGAGAACTTAGATCATGTTACTTCTGTTGCTTTCTCTAGTAAAGATGAACAGTTGGCTAACTTAACGTCCGCTTATGGGGATAGCTTCAACTTGTTTGAAGGGGATGCCAATCCTTTAAGAGATGCCTATATCGTTGAGGCCGACAAGCCAGAAAACGTTAAAAAAGTCCAAGAAGCTGCTGAAAAAATTACCAACGTTGAAAAAGCCGATTACGGCGGTGACTTCTCAGATAAAGTTTTCAGCATTGCTCAAGGTGTGCGGACTTGGGGCGTGGGCGGATCCATCGTCCTGTTACTAGTAGCCATCTTCTTGATTTCCAATACAATTCGGATTACCATCATGACCCGCAAACGGGAAATTCAAATCATGCGTTTAGTAGGAGCGAAAAACGGCTATATTCGTTGGCCCTTCTTCTTTGAAGGAGCTTGGATTGGCGTCTTAGGCTCCGTGGTACCGATTTTAGTAACTATCTTTGGTTACCGTAAAATTTTTGGTCAGTTTAACCGCGAATTGATTAAACTGGGGTATAGCTTAATGACCCCCGATGAAATGGTGCCACAAGTGATTATTTTAATGGTGGTTGTTGGGGTCTTGATTGGTTCCTTAGGTTCCGTCTTATCCATGCGCCGTTTCTTAAAAATCTAATAATGAAAAGCTGTCTGTTCTTGATGAGCAGGCAGTTTTTTTGTTTTACGAAAGTTGCAAAAAGCTCTTCTGTATTTTCTCGAGCTTGAATAGCTCTTTTATTTGTCGAGCTTTTCCAACTAGAAGAGTCGGTAATAAGCCATCAGCCACAAAAAATTTGAAAAGCAATTTCCTGTGGCTGCCGTCTTATTACTTCTCTTCTGTGGGAGTTGTAAAAGCTCTTCTAATCAAAAAGAGGCCGACAACAGTCGACCTCTCCAAGGGATGATTTTCCACTAGAAAATGTTTTTGGGGAAAACCTAGTGAAAGGAGAGCGTCTTGTTGCTTAAAATATTGGGGATAGATTAAGCGACGCTTCCAAGGTGGATTATAGCACAGGTTTACAAGCGTGAAAAGAACATTTTTGTAAGAAAGATTAGCCGGTAGTTTCTTAAGACAGCAAGCAAACTTCTTAAATAAAAAAACAATTGCAATTTTTCTTTTCGTTGCGTTTCGTCAAAAATGAATGTGCCGCGGTCTTTTGCTAAAATCTTCCTAAGGGAGTACATCTTTGGCTTGCATTTTGCCAAAAGAATCGCTACTCTGGAAATAGATAACGCCTTTTTGTGTATGTTATCCAAAAATTTTCGGAGGTTTTTCCATGAGAAAAAAAATCATCGGTGCAGCACTATTTTTCTCTTTGATTCTTTTGAGTAGTTGTGCCAAATGGATTGATCGCGGCGAAGCAATTACCGCTGTTGGTTCATCGGCTTTGCAACCTTTAGTGGAGACGGTGGGAGAGCAATTTCAAAATAACAATCCCGGTAAATTCATTAACGTTCAAGGAGGCGGGAGTGGCACGGGCCTTTCCCAAGTGCAAAGTGGCGCAGTGGCCATTGGCAATTCTGATCTTTTCGCTGAAGAAAAGTCAGGGATTGACGCTAGTCTTTTAGTGGATCATCAAGTGGCGACAGTGGGGATTGCCCCAATTGTTAACCGCGGTGTCGGGATTACCGATATTACAAAGGAAAATTTGAAAAAAATCTTTTTAGGAGAAATTACCAATTGGCAAGAAGTCGGGGGTAAAAATCTCCCTATTGTCTTATTG
Source organism: Enterococcus nangangensis (assembly GCF_005405245.1). GTDB lineage: Bacteria > Bacillota > Bacilli > Lactobacillales > Enterococcaceae > Enterococcus_J > Enterococcus_J nangangensis. The sequence continues at coordinate 27,798 of NZ_BJDR01000025.1, forward strand.
AACCGCGCCACAGGTAGTGGAACGCGGGGAACTTTTGAAAAATGGGTATTGGATGATCAGACAGCCATCTCAGCCCAAGAACAAGACTCTACCGGCATGGTGCGGCAAATTGTCGCCGATACCCCAGGAGCCATTAGTTATTTAGCTTTTTCTTACATCACAGAGGATGTCTTAGCTTTAAGTATTGACGGCGTGGAACCGACGATTGAAAATGTCACCACCAATCAATGGTACATCTGGTCTTATGAACATATGTACACCAAAGGACAGCCAGATGAATTAACCAAAGAATTTTTAGATTATGTTTTATCTACAGAAGTGCAAGAAGGTATTGTTGGTCGCCTCGGCTATATTCCGATTTCTGCCATGAAAGTGCAGCGGGATTGGCAAGGCAACGTGATAGAGTAGGAGGCAACGTCGTGGAAGAATTATCCAACCAAGAGATTAAAAAGCGCTTGTTAACCAAATCGAAAAAAGCGCGGCTGGAACAACGCGGAAAAATTATTAGTTTTAGTTGTATTGCCTTAATTATGTTAGTCGTCATTGCCATTTTTTTCTTCGTTGCGTCAAAAGGCTTAGCTACTTTTGTGACGGATGGCATTAATCCTTTGAAATTTTTATTTGGCACCACCTGGAATCCTAGTGAGTTAGATAGTAACGGGAAACCTTTAGTGGGAGCTTTACCCATGATTCTCGGTTCATTTTTTGTGACTTTTTTAGCAGCGATTGTAGCTACGCCTTTTGCCTTAGGGGCAGCAATCTTTATGACAGAAATTTCGCCGCAAGTGGGGAAAAAGTTTTTACAACCCGTCATTGAATTATTAGTCGGGATTCCTTCGGTGGTTTATGGCTTTATCGGTTTAACCGTGATTGTCCCTGCCGTGCGTAGTATTTTTGGTGGTACTGGCTTCGGGATTTTAGCTGGAACTTTCGTATTATTCGTCATGATTTTACCAACAGTAACCACCATGACAGTGGATGCTTTAAAAGCGGTACCCCGCCATTATCGAGAAGCGGCTTTAGCTTTGGGCTCTACTCGCTGGCAAATGATTTATAAGGTTGTCTTGCGCTCAGCGATTCCTGGTCTTTTAACCGCCGTCGTCTTTGGGATGGCCCGGGCCTTTGGCGAAGCTTTAGCAATTCAAATGGTCATTGGGAATGCCGCAGTGATGCCAACAGGGTTAACTACACCGGCAGCCACCTTAACGAGTATTTTAACCATGGGCATCGGAAACACTGTCATGGGAACGGTGGAAAACAACGTCTTGTGGTCCTTAGCTTTAATTTTACTTTTAATGTCTCTAGTCTTTAATGTTGTGATTCGCATGATTGGGAAGAAAGGAGCCATGAAAGGATGAAAGCAAAACGCGCAGATAAAGTGGCTACGAGTATCTTGTACGTCGTCTCTGGCCTAATTGTTTTAATTTTAGCGGCTCTTTTAGTCTATATTTTAGTTCGTGGTGTGCCGTATATTAATTGGCACTTCTTAACTGGTTCTTCCCGCAGCTACGAAGCAGGAGGCGGCATTGGGATTCAGCTGTTTAACTCCTTATTTTTATTACTAGTGACATTAATTATTAGTGTGCCAATTTCTTTAGGTGCCGGGATTTATATGTCCGAGTATGCGAAAAAAGGACGCCTAACGGATATCGTGCGGACGGCGATTGAAATTTTGAGTTCGCTGCCCTCCGTTGTTGTGGGTCTTTTCGGCTTTTTAATTTTCGTGATTCAAATGGGTTACGGTTTTAGTATTTTATCGGGGGCTTTAGCTTTAACCTTTTTCAACTTGCCAATTTTAACTCGTAATGTGGAAGAGAGTTTGAAAGCTGTCCATTATACGCAAAGAGAAGCGGGACTAGCTTTAGGTTTGTCCCGGTGGGAAACTGTTACGAAAGTGGTAATTCCAGAAGCTTTACCAGGTATTTTAACCGGGGTTATTATTAGTGCTGGCCGAATCTTCGGTGAAGCCGCCGCCTTAATTTACACTGCGGGGCAATCGGCACCAGCGTTAGATTTTAGCAACTGGAATCCTTTGAGTGTCTCTTCTCCGATTAGTATTTTCCGGCAAGCAGAGACCTTAGCCGTCCATATTTGGAAAATCAATACGGAAGGCACCATGCCTGATGGCGCGCAAGTGTCAGCTGGCGCTTCGGCTGTCTTGATTTTAGTCGTCTTGCTCTTTAACTTTGGCGCCCGTTTTATCGGCAATCGCCTTTATAAAAAAATGACTTCAGCTTAGGAGGTCCCCATGGAAAAATATGATTTTAATGATCGCTACGTGGTCACCTTTGATCCGCAAAATGAACCTGTAGCGTTGCATACTGAAGACCTTGAAGTCTGGTATGGTGCCAACCAAGCCATTAAAGGTGTCGATTTACAATTTAAGAAAAATCAAGTTACCGCTTTAATTGGTGCTTCTGGTTCCGGTAAGTCCACATATCTGCGGAGCTTGAACCGGATGAACGACGGCATTGCCGGCACCAAAGTTACTGGTAAAATTATCTACAAAGACGTGGATATTAACGCGCCAGCTGTGGACGTTTACGAAATGCGTAAGCACATCGGGATGGTTTTTCAGCGGCCGAATCCTTTTAGTAAGTCTATTTATGAAAATATTACCTTTGCTTTAAAACGCCACGGCATTAAAGATAAACACTTACTGGATGAAACGGTAGAAACTACATTAAAACAAGCAGCACTTTGGGATCAGGTAAAAGATAATCTCCATAAAAGTGCCCTAGCTTTATCTGGCGGACAACAACAACGTTTGTGCATCGCCCGAGCCATTGCCATGAAGCCAGATATTTTATTATTAGATGAACCCGCTTCAGCCCTAGATCCAATTTCTACGGGGACGGTGGAAGAAACGTTAGTCCAATTAAAGGAACACTACACGATTATTATCGTGACCCATAATATGCAACAAGCTGCTCGAATTAGTGATTACACCGCCTTTTTCTATAGCGGTAATGTCATTGAATACGACCAGACAGCCAACATCTTTACCCAGCCACAAAAACGCGCCACTAACGATTACGTTTCAGGACACTTTGGATAGGAGGAAGGTATGGAAAGCTCAGCAATTATTTCCTCACGGGATTTACATTTATACTATGGTAAAAAAGAAGCGTTAAAAGGTATCGACTTAGCCCTTTATGAACATGAAATTATGTGTCTCATTGGACCTTCCGGTTGTGGTAAGTCCACTTATTTACGGAGTTTAAACCGCATGAACGACTTAATTCCTAACGTCACCATTAACGGTGCTGTCTTGTATCAAGGCAAGGATATTTATTCGCCGAAGCAAGACACAGTAGCGTTACGCAAAGAAATCGGGATGGTCTTCCAACAACCGAATCCTTTTCCGTTTTCCATCTATGAAAATGTCATCTTTGGTTTACGTTTAAAAGGGGAAAGCGATAAAAAAGTTTTGGATCAAGCTGTCGAAGAGAGTTTACGGAAAGCGGCAGTCTGGGACGATGTCAAAGATAAATTGCATCAAAGTGCTTTAGGTTTATCGGGCGGGCAACAGCAACGGGTGTGTATCGCCCGCGTGTTAGCAGTAGATCCTAAAGTCATTTTATTAGATGAACCCACCAGTGCTTTAGATCCCATTTCCACCGCTAAAATCGAAGAAATGCTCTACCAATTAAAAGACCATTACACCATGGCGATGGTGACCCACAGTATGGGACAAGCCAGTCGTCTGAGTGATAAGACTGCCTTTTTCTTAGACGGCAATCTCATTGAAGTGGATGCAACGAAAAATATCTTTATGAATCCCAAACAACAACAAACTGAAGATTACATTTCCGGTAAATTCGGTTAATACATTGAAGGAGGTACAACATGTTACGGACGCAGTTTGAAGAAGAGTTAAAAGATTTACATCAACAGTTTTACGAAATGGGCTTAGCCGTTGCCGATGCTGTCCATAAATCTGTGCGGGCGTTTTTGAAGCACGACAAAGAATTAGCCAAAGAAGTCATCTTCAACGACCAAAGCATCAACAACCAAGAATTACGTTTAGAAAAGAAAAGTTTTGAAATGATTGCCTTGCAACAACCCGTCACCACAGACTTGCGGATGATTGTCACGATTATGAAAGCTTCCAGTGACTTAGAGCGGATGGGGGACCACGCCGTTTCCATGGCTAAAGCGACGATTCGTGTGAAAGGCCACGAACGCATTCCAGAAGTAGAAGAAATGATTTCCGAAATGTCCGACTACGTGAAAAAAATGGTGGATGACGTCATGAAGGCCTACTTGGCAGAAGATACAGACGCAGCTAAAAACATCGCCAAAGAAGATGATCACGTCAATCAATACTTTAAAAAAGTTTATGACACGGCGATTGTGGAAATGCAAAAGCATCCCGAAACAGTTGTCTCTGGTAACGACTATTTACACGTGGCCAGTTACTTAGAACGTATTGGCGATTATGTCACCAACATTTGTGAGTGGATTGTTTATTTACAAACTGGTCGCCTAGCAGAACTAAATAGCAATCACCACCTATAAGGAGCGGGAAGGTCGAAAAATTTATTTTAAATGGCTCTTTGTCAACTGGTGTTGTTTCACATTAAATTCGCTTAGGGAAGTACTTCGGTACTTCTCTTTTTGTGT
>NZ_BJDR01000026.1 GCF_005405245.1 Enterococcus nangangensis
CCATATGTTTTTTTGTTTTTTTTCAAAAAAATTAAGGACCGATAGAATTTTCTATCAGTCCAATAAATTATAGAGCCTAAATTACTTACTAGTCTTCAGAAACGAAAGGTAGTAAAGCCATGATTCTAGCACGTTTTACAGCCACTGTAATTTTACGTTGGTTTTTAGCGCTAGTACCAGTTACCCGACGAGGTAAAATTTTGCCTCGTTCAGAGATAAATCTTTTTAATAGTTCAATGTCTTTATAATCGATATATTCGATATGGTTAGCTGCGATGTAGTCGACTTTTTTCCGACGACGACCGCCACGACGTTGTTGTACCATGTTCAGTTCCTCCTATCTTAGAATGGTAAATCATCATCTGAAATGTCAATTGTGGAACCATCTGTCCCAAACGGATCAACATCTCTGCTGAAATCAGGCATTTCGTTTTTCGAAGAAGTTTGACTAAAATTATTGTTGTAGTTGCTATTACCAGTGTTGCCAGCAGCAGGAGCAGCGTTGTTATTGTAACTAGTGTTCCCATAACTTGCATTGCCACCAGATTGTTGACGTTGATCACTAGAGCTTTTAGATTCCAATAATTGGAAATTGTCGGCAATGACTTCCGTCACGTACACTCGTTGACCTTGTTGGTTTTCATAGTTTCGCGTTTGAATGCGACCTGTAATCCCCACTAAAGCACCTTTACGGGCCATGTTGGCCATCAATTCAGCGGATTTACGCCAAATGACACAGTTGATAAAATCGGCTTCACGGTTACCACTTTGGTTCGTAAAGTTACGATTCACAGCTAAGGTAAAAGTCGCTACGGCAGCGCCAGCTGGCGTGTAACGTAAATCTGGATCTTTGGTTAACCGACCAACTAATACGACATTGTTAATCAATTTTCAACATCTCCTTCGTATATTGTTTCACGTGAAACAATATTATTCTCCTTCTTTGACAATCATGTGACGTAAAATGTCATCATTGATTTTAGCAAGACGGTCAAATTCATTGATGCCGTTTGCGTCAGTCGCAGAAACTTTAACGATATGGTAGATGCCTTCGCGGAAATCATTGATTTCGTATGCTAGACGACGTTTTTCCCAGTCTTTAGACTCAAGAATTTCAGTTCCATTGTCTTTTAAGATAGCATCAAAACGTTCTACTAAAGCAGTTTTTGCTTCTTCATCAATGTTTGGACGAATGATATAAGTAACTTCATAATTCGCTTGTGTCATTGATATTCACCTCCCTATGGACTTTGGCCCTTTTAAAAAAGAGCAGAGAGAGCGTCATTTAAGACTACTCACATTTTCCCATTATACGCTAAAGTTTTCGATTACGCAACAGCACCGTTGATTTTCTTGCTTAACTAAAGATACGCAAAAAACCGTCAACTTTTCGTAAAAAGTTGACGGTTTTGATATTTATTCCTCTGTTGCTGTATCTGTTGACGCATCAGGAGCTTCTGTCGCAGCATTTTCGCTTGCTTCGGCACTGATTCCCTCAGACTCATCTTCATCCTCTTCAGGGGACGTAATGGCCATGGTGGCAATCTTCGCTTCGTCTTCCATCTTCATGAGACGGACCCCGAGCGTTGCCCGTCCGGTTTGGGAAACATTGGCGACGTTAAAGCGAATGATAACCCCTTTATCGGTAATGGCTAAAATATCTTCCGTGCCATCAACTGTCGCTAAGCCGGCTAATGGACCGTTCTTTTCAGTGATATTGGCGGTTTTAATCCCTTTACCACCGCGACCTTTAAGTGGGTACTCGCTAGCTTTAGTCCGTTTACCATAGCCGTTTTCGGTAATCACGAGAACTTCACTGTCGGCTGGCAATAAGTCAGCACCAACGACAAAGTCATCTGCCCGTAAACGAATCCCCCGCACACCAGCAGCACTCCGACCCATATCCCGCACACTACCTTCTTTGAAGGTAACCGAATAACCAGCGTGGGTCCCGATAATCACGGCGTCATCGCCATTAGTCAAGACAACGGAAACTAGTGAATCGCCTTCTTTTAAGTTAATGGCGATTAAGCCACTGCTGCGGATGTTGGTAAAGGCACTGACACTAGTGCGTTTGACAGTTCCTAGTTTGGTGGTGAAGAACAAGAACTGTTCATCATTTTTCTCTGGAATCCCAATGACTGCTTGGATTTTTTCGTTAGCGTCAATCCCTAACAAGTTAATGACCGGAATCCCTTTAGCCGTCCGGGAATATTCAGGAATTTCGTAGCCTTTTGCTTTGTAAACTTTACCGTCGTCAGTAAAGAATAACAAGGTATCGTGAGTAGAAACCGAAACGAGATTACGAATATAGTCGTCATCGTGCATGCCCATTCCTTGAACACCACGGCCACCACGGCGTTGCGTTCTAAACTCGCTTTGAGAAACGCGTTTGATGTAGCCGTTATTGGTTAAGGTAATGACAACTTCTTCTTCTTCGATTAAATCTTCGTCTTCTAGACTTAAGACTTCACCTACTAGAAGTTCGGTGCGGCGAGCATCGCCGTAACGATCGCGAATTTCCCCTAATTCTGTATTGATAATTTGTTCAACGCGTTCTGGTTTCGCTAAGATGTCCGTCAAATCAGCAATTAACGCAATCAAATTATTGTATTCTTCTTCAATTTTTTCTCGTTCCAAACCGGTTAAACGGCGTAAACGCATATCTAAGATGGCTTGGGCTTGACGGTCGGAAAAAGCAAAGCGTTCAATCAAACGACTTTTCGCTAATTCGTCGTTATTGGAACTGCGAATGATGTGAATGATTTCATCAATATGATCTAACGCGATGCGCAAGCCTTCTAAAATGTGGGCCCGAGCTTCGGCCTTTTTCTTATCGAAAATTGTCCGGCGGGTAATCACTTCTTTTTGGTGTTCAATATAGTGCACTAAAATTTGTTTCAAACTTAAAACTTTCGGCACACCATTGACGATGGCTAGCATATTAAAACCAAAGGAAGTTTGTAAACTTGTGAGTTTATACAGATTATTTAATAACACGGTAGCGGAAACATCGCGGCGAGTTTCAATCACAATCCGCATCCCTTTACGAGAAGATTCATCCCGTAAAGCCGTGATACCTTCAATCTTTTTATCCCGGTGTAATTCAGAAATCCGTTCGATTAATTTGGCTTTATTGACCATATAAGGAATTTCCGTTACTAAAATCCGTTCTTTACCGTTGGCCATTTGTTCAATTTCTACTTTAGCCCGTAACGTAATGGAGCCCTTACCGGTTTCATACGCGCGGCGAATGCCAGATTTTCCCATGACTAAAGCGCCCGTTGGAAAATCTGGTCCCGGAATCACTTCCATCAAGTCGCTAGTGGTAGCATCAGGATTGTCCATCAATAAATGAATCCCATTAATGACTTCCCCTAAGTTATGGGGCGGAATATTTGTCGCCATCCCAACGGCAATCCCTGTGGTCCCATTGACTAACAAGTTAGGGAAACGAGAAGGTAAAACGACCGGTTCTCTTTCTGAACCATCGTAGTTATCCGTGAAATCAACGGTATCTTTATTAATATCTCTCAGCATTTCTAAGGCAATTTTACTCATGCGGGCTTCGGTGTACCGCATTGCTGCTGCACCATCGCCGTCCACAGAACCAAAGTTTCCGTGGCCATCGACCAATAAATAACGGTAGCTAAAAGGTTGCGCCATCCGCACCATAGATTCATAAATCGCCGAATCCCCATGGGGGTGATACTTACCCATTACATCCCCCACTAAACGCGCTGATTTTTTATGGGGTTTATCTGGGGTGACACCTAGTTCACTCATGCCGTAAAGAATACGGCGGTGCACTGGTTTTAAACCATCACGAACATCCGGTAAGGCCCGAGCAACGATTACACTCATGGCATAGTCGATAAAGGATTCCTTCATCTCGCTAGTCAAATTGACGTCTTGGATATTCTCTTTTCTTGCTTCATCCATGAAGATGTCTTCCTCCTTAAATATCTAAATTCTTAACGTAATGGGCGTTGTCTTCAATAAAGTTCCGCCGCGGTTCCACGCGATCCCCCATTAACATTTCAAAGACTTGGTCCGCTTCAATGGCATCATCCACGGTGACCCGACTCATAATCCGATTTTCAGGATCCATGGTGGTTTCCCAAAGTTGGTGAAAGTCCATTTCCCCTAACCCTTTATACCGTTGCACACTAGGTTTTGGTGAAGCTGGCAGACTTTGTAAAATTTCGTTTAACTTCTCATCGGAGTCTTTACCAGAAGGAACGTAAGTAATGTTCTTCCCTTGTTTGACCCCGTATAAAGGAGGTTGGGCAATATAAACGTAGCCGGCTTCCACAATCGGCCGCATATAACGATAAAATAACGTCAATAGCAAGGTCCGAATATGGGCACCATCCACATCGGCATCCGTCATAATGACTAATTTGTGGTAACGCGCTTTGGCTACGTCAAATTCAGAACCAAAACCAGTCCCCATTGCTGTAAATAAAGAACGAATTTCTTCGTTGGCTAAAATTTTATCCATACTAGCTTTTTCCACGTTTAAAATCTTACCGCGGATGGGTAAAATTGCTTGGAATTCCCGGTCGCGCCCTTGTTTAGCACTCCCGCCGGCGGAATCTCCTTCCACGATGAACAGTTCAGTTTTACTAGCATCGTTACTGGAGCAATCCGCCAGTTTCCCTGGCAAGTTACTAATTTCTAACGCCGATTTCCGCCGCGTTACTTCCCGTGCCCGTTTAGCAGCTAAACGCGCCCGATAAGCCAGTAAGCCTTTATCGACGATTTGCCGGGCGACGGTGGGATTTTCCATTAAGAACTTCATAAAGTGTTCGGAGAATAAACGGTCAGTGACGGTCCGGACTTCGGAGTTGCCTAATTTGGTTTTGGTTTGACCTTCAAATTGGGGATCCGGGTGTTTGATGGAGATAACGGCCGTCAACCCTTCCCGCACATCTTCACCTGACAGATTTTCGTCGCTATCTTTCATGATTTTTTGCTTACGGGCATAGTCGTTAATGACCCGCGTTAGGGCTGTTTTAAAGCCAGATTCGTGGGCACCACCTTCGTAAGTATGAATATTGTTGGCAAAACTCATGATATTCGTGTGGTAACCATCCGTATACTGCATGGAGACTTCCACCACGATGTCTTGTTGGTCCCCTTCAAGATAAATCGGTTCTGGGAAAAGGACGTTCTTATGTTCATTCAAGTAGGAAACGTAGCTCTTAATCCCACCTTCAAAGTGATATTCTTTTTTCACAACAGGTTCAGCGCGGCGATCTTCAATGGTGATTCTTAAGCCACGATTTAAAAAGGCCAGCTCCCGCACCCGCACAGCTAATTTATCAAAGTTATATTCTGTTGTTTCCGTAAAAATTTCGGGATCCGGAATAAAATGAACCGTCGTACCGTGACGATCCGTCGTACCGATAACTTTTAAATCAGCCACAACATGGCCTCTTTGGTACTCTTGGTAATAGATTTGACCTTCCTTGTAGACTTTTACGTCTAAGGTGCTAGAAAGGGCATTAACAACCGAAGAACCTACCCCGTGAAGTCCACCGGAAACTTTGTAGCCCCCGCCGCCAAATTTACCGCCGGCGTGTAAAATCGTAAAGACGGTTTCCACTGCTGGCCGCCCAGTTTTCGCTTGAATATCAACGGGAATCCCCCGGCCATCATCAATAACGGTAATACTGTTGTCTTCTTCAATAATGACGTTGATTTCTTTACTGAAACCCGCTAAAGCCTCGTCAATCGAGTTATCGACGATTTCCCAAACGAGGTGGTGTAACCCTTCTGAGCTGGTGGAGCCAATATACATTCCGGGACGTTTCCGCACCGCTTCTAAGCCTTCTAGGACTTGGATTTGGCTAGCATCGTAGGCTTTAGCCCGTTCCGTTAAAGATTTTTCTTCTTCTGTCAAAGAGTTTCTCCCTGCCTTTCAATAGTACCGTGGGCCACCTGAAAAATAGCTGGTGTCACGGTTAAGTGTTCTTGTAAATGGGTTAAGGTGGTGGTGGTTAAAAAGGTCTGCACTTTGCCTTCAATTGTCTCTAACAAGTGCAATTGCCGTTGATCATCCAATTCACTCATAACATCATCCAAAAGTAAAATAGGATATTCGCCAATTTCTTCGTGGATCAAATCAATTTCCGCTAACTTGACGCTTAAAGCCGTCGTCCGCTGTTGTCCTTGTGAGCCATACGTTTGGACGTCTTTGTCGTTGATTAAAAATAATAAATCATCCCGATGTGGTCCCACTAGGGTGGTGCCGCGAAAAATTTCTTGCGGGCGTTTTTTAGTTAACTGTGCCGTGAAAAGCGTCGCCAGTTCCTCTTTGGTCATGGTGGCGGTAGTAGGCAAGCTTCCTTGGTAGTGGAACGTCAAGGTTTCTTTTTCGTGGGTAATTTCGTGGTGGAGTTTTTGCGACCAGCCCTCTAACTTTTGCAAAAAGCCATACCGCGCTAGTAAAATTTCCACCCCGCTAGCCACAAATTGTTCCGTCAACACGTCTAAGTAAAGCTCATCTGTCGCTTTTTTTTCGGCCAACTGTTTCAAATAAGCGTTGCGCTGCTTTAACAGTTGGTTATAGCGCACTAACTCATAGAGGTACTTGGGACTAATTTGGCCTAGCTCCATGTCGATAAAACGCCGGCGGACAGCCGGGCCACCTTTGACTAAGGAAAGGTCCTCTGGCGCAAATAAAATAACATTCAAGTGACCAATGTAGTCACTTAATTTTTTTTGCTCCAAATAATTTACCTTCGTCTTGCGCCCTTTTTTAGAAAGTTGAACTTCTAAAGGCAACAGGCCGGTAGCTTTTTTGACGACACCTTTAACTTGGCTGTATTCCTTTTGCCACGCAATCAGTTCTTTTTCATTATGGGTGCGGTGGCTTTTACTCATGGCTAACACGTAGATAGCTTCTAAGATATTGGTCTTCCCTTGCGCGTTTTCCCCTAAAAAAATATTTAAAGACTTGGGAAAAGCCAGATGCAGATCATCGTAATTGCGATAATCTTTCAAGGTCAGTTCCTCAAGCCTCATGGGTTTCATCACCTGGCGCTTTAGGTGCAACCATAAAAAAAGTACCTTCATCAGGTATTTCAATCATCATCCCTGGATATAGCTTCCGACCGCGGCGTTGCTCCAACTGGCCATCTACTAAAACGGCTTGTTCTTGCAAGTACCACTTGGCCATGCCACCACTTTGAATGACACTGAGTTCTTTTAAGAGCTGACCCAAGGTAATATACTCGTGTGTTACTTCATAATTCGTTTTCATAAATGGTCTCCTTTGACCTTACAAACTACTTCTATTATAGCGTTTTTTTCACAAAAAAACAAATTTTCGCAAAATTTAAGGGCTTTTTCCGCCCTTTTTTCTAAAATAATAAAAAAAGCTGATTTTAAGGAAACGAGCTGAAATCAGCTTTTTTTTGCGAAATAGACAATCTCAGGAAAATTATGCTTTCATTTTTTTTCAAATTTATAACCTAGTACCAAAAGAAAAAGAGCTATAACTGGGAACGTCATAGCCCACTTTTTCTATGCACTTTAAAAACTTGCTTAGTTGGTTCTTACTGGGGTGATTAATTGAATGAAGTCGACATTTTCTGCCGCTGGTTCCAAAGTGAAAGGCCGAATTGGTGAAATAAAGCGAATCACGATTTCTTGATCGCCGAAAGCCCGCAAGGCATCTTTCATGTAATCCGGGTTAAAGGAGATTTCTAACGGATCACCGGTCACTTTTTGATAGCTTAATTCTTCTTCCACATACCCTACTTCTGGTGAATTCCCACTTAAAACAATGTGCTCGTTGTTAATAGCTAGTTTAACAATATTGTTACGGCCTTCATGAGAAAGTAAGGATGCCCGTTCAATAGCTTGTCCTAAGGCTTGTCCGGAAAAAGTCGCTTCCGTATTAAAGCTATTGGGAATCAAACGACCTGTGTCAGGATAATTTCCTTCTAGTAAGCGGGAGTAGAAATACATATTTTCAGTTTTAAAGAGGACTTGGTTTTCCATAATGGCCATTTCTAAAGTTTCAGTACCGTCTTGTAAAGAACGTGCCAACTCCACTAGACTTTTCCCAGGAATGACGATGTTAAAGCTTAAGGAGCTGTCAACAGCTAATTTCCGTTGGCTTAAACGATGACTGTCAGTAGCTACAGCAGTTAAGTTACCATTTTCTAGGATAAAATGGACCCCCGTCAAAATAGGACGACTTTCTTGGCTAGAAATTGCAAAAACTGTTTCATTAATCAGCTGCGTTAAGACTTGAGTGTCTAATTCCAATTGGTTGCCAGAATCAATCACTGGCAAATGAGGATAGTTTTCCGCATCTAAACCATTGACGACAAATTCAGCTTTGCCGGAAGTAATTTTTACTTGTTGGTTGTCCATGAGTTCAAAGGTTAAGAACTCTTCTGGTAAACGGCGGATGATTTCAATAAAGAAACGCGCTTGTAAAACGATAGCTCCGTTACTTTCAATCACCATTTGTGCTTTTTCGTCGTCTTTAGGCAATAAGGTTTCAATGGAAATATCCGTATTGCTCCCAGTTAAGTGTAAGCCTTCATTACTTAAAACAATTTTGACCCCAGTTAAAATGGGAATCGTGGTCTTACCGGAAATCGCCCGTTGGACGGTTTGTAGTTCTTGTAAAAAACTCGTTCTCTTTAAGGTAACTTTCAAAATGAACAACTCCTTTAATTAAATAGCTAGTGCTTACTTCTCTTTATTATTTATTTTTAAGTAATAATAGTAATAGGGCCTGTGTGAACTGTGGATAAGCAGGATAAGCCTTGAAAAATAAAAGTTTTCCACTTGTGGATAAGTTGTGGATAACTATAGAGTGTTTCGGTGATTTATCCACAATCAATGAGTGAGCTTACTTTTGATTTCGTTGACTTCTTTTAAGATGGTGGAATCCGTTTCTAATAATTGCTGGATTTTTTCGTGGGCGTGAATGACGGTGGTGTGATCTTTACCGCCAAATTCAGCGCCAATTTTAGGTAAGGAGCTATCCGTAAGTTCCCGCGCTAAAAACATGGCGATTTGGCGGGGCACCACGATGGTTTTCACCCGTTTTTTTCCTTTTAAATCCTTTAAAGGCACGTGATAAAACTTCGCGACTTCTTCTTGAATCAATAAAATAGAAAGTTCGCTACCTTTATTGTTAGGTTTTAAAGTTTTTAAAGCATCAGCAGCCAGACTCGTAGTAATCTCCCGACCATTAATGGTAGCAAAAGCTTGCACCCGCACTAAGGCACCTTCCAGCTCCCGGATATTGGAGTCGATTTGCCCGGCGATGTAGCTTAAGGTATCATCAGGGATTTCCAGTCCTTCAGCATCGGCTTTTTTCCGTAAAATAGCAATCCGCGTCTCTAAATCCGGTGGTGTAATGTCGACGGAAAGCCCCCAAGCAAAGCGGGAAACCAGCCGCGCTTGCAACTTAGGAATTTCATTAGGTAAACGATCAGATGTTAAGACGATTTGTTTGCCATCATCATATAAAGCGTTGAAAGTATGGAAGAATTCTTCTTGCGTCGCTTCTTTTTCCGCAAAAAATTGAATATCGTCCACTAGTAAAAGATCGACGTTCCGATATTCATTGCGAAATTCTTCAGTTTTATTGTACTGAATCGAAGTGATAAAGTCGTTGGCAAAAGTCTCCGAACTGACATATTTAATTTTAGCATTGGGATTATTATGGAGCATCTGGTGACCAATCGCGTGCATCAAATGGGTTTTTCCTAGACCGACACCACCATAAAAGAAGAGGGGATTATAGATAGAACCCGGTTCTTCAGCGACGACTAAAGCGGCGGCGTGGGCCATCTGGTTGCCTTTGCCGATAACGAAGGTGTCAAAGATATATTTAGGATTTAAGAGTACTTTTTTGCCATTTTCTCTCGTGACGGGTTCCACCGTCGCTTTTTTAGCAGCGGGTGGTACGTCATCGGTGTCTTGCTGGGCAATCGTAATAATCGGGGTCACTTCTTGATTAAAGAGGCGAAAACTAATTTCTACGATGCGAGTGGCGAGATTTTTTTCCCAATAATCTTTATGGAGGCTAGAAGGAACTTCAATGTAAAGCTGTTGATTTTCAAGACGAATAGGTTTAGCGGATAAAATCCAAGCTTCAAAACTCGGCTTGGACAATTCGTGCTTATACGTCTGCTGGATTTCTTCCCACAATGAGGAGATATCAGGCATAGCAGAACCCCCTTAAGTTATTAACAGTTATTCCTCATAAGTTTAGCATGCTTAAAGATATTTTTCCACAGGTTTTCAAGCTTGTGGAAAAAATAAACCACAATACCCAAAATAGTTTTCCACAAGCTAAAAAAATAGTGGGGATAACTGACAAGTAAAAGGACTTTCCACAAGTTTTCCACAAAAATGAAAAGAACCAAAGCTAACGGACTAAAGGGTTTAAAGGAGTTTTCAACAAACAACGAAAAACCTGTGGAAAAGTTAAAAACAGCTTGTAAATTTGTGGAAAAGTCGGGGAAAACTGCGGGATAACTTACCCACAATTTTTACTGTACACAGGGACTAGGGAAAAAAACGCTCCTTGTGGATAACTTTTTTTGTAAAAAATCGTAAATTCCCTTGAAAAGATAATTGACAAAAAACACCTTCATTCGTTATACTACAAAGGTATGTCTAGTATTATTTCAGGAGGTGGAATCATCAATGAAAAGAACTTACCAACCAAATAAACGTAAACATTCAAAAGTCCATGGCTTTAGAAAACGTATGAGTACTAAAAATGGTCGTCGTGTTTTAGCTGCTCGTCGCCGCAAAGGTCGTAAAGTTTTATCCGCTTAAACCGCTGACTCTCTTATCAGTGGTTTTTTTTTGTCCTTAATTCAGGAAAAAAATAAAGACAAAGCCCTAGCCTTTTATGGTATGATTAAGGCGTTAATTTAACAATGAAAGTTGAATTTTTATGAAAAAATCTTATCGCGTCAAAAAAGAAGCAGAATTTCAAAAAGTGTTTAACAGCGGCAATTCTTGTGCCAATCGTAAATTTGTCGTCTACTGGTTACCTAAACCACAGCAGGCGCATTTTCGCGTGGGACTTTCTGTCGGCAAAAAAATTGGCAACGCTGTGACGCGGAATCAAGTGAAACGTTATATTCGTCAAGGACTGTTGGAACTCAAGACGGAAATTAAACCGGAAATGGACTTTATTATTATTGCCAGAAAAGGTTGCGAGTCGTTAGATTTCCACGAGTTGAAAAAAAATCTTCAGCACGTGTTAAAATTAGCTAAACTTATTTAGAAGGGAAAGATATTGTGAAAAAATTCAAGCGTTTACTACTGATGCTGACGGTGGTCGGTTTAGTAGTGTTATTAAGTGCTTGTGGTCGGACGGGGGATGTCACAGCTTCCAGCAGTGGTGTTTGGGATCGTTACATCGTCTATAATTTTGCCCAAGCCATTAAATTCTTATCCATTGGCGGCAACGTCGGGGTAGGGATTATTCTCTTTACCATCGTCGTGCGGATTATCTTGTTGCCATTGATGCATTACCAAACAAAGAGCATGCGGCGCACGCAAGAAATTCAGCCGAAGATGAAGGCCATTCGTGAAAAGTATCCCAATAAAGACCAAGAATCCAAACGCTTAATGAACGAAGAGATTCAACAACTTTATAAAGATAACGATGTCAACATGTATGCCGGCTGTTTACCAATGGTGGCGCAAATGCCGATTATGATTGCTCTTTATCAATCCATTTACCGGGTAGAAGAGTTGCGGCAAGGTCATTTTCTATGGTTGGACTTATCTAAGCCTGACCCCTACTTAATCTTGCCAATTTTAGCCGCGCTCTTTACTTTCCTTTCCAGCTACTTAATGAGTATGTCGCAGGTGGAAAAGAGCCCAACCAACATGATTATGTATATTGTGATGCCGGCCATGATCTTTTTCATGGGGATGAGTTTTGCCAGCAGTTTGGCCCTTTACTGGGTGGTCTCCAACGCCTTCCAAGTTGTCCAAACTCTCTTAATTAATAATCCTTTCAAAATTCGCGCTGAACGAGCAGAAATTGCCCGCCGTGAAAAAGAAAGGGAGCGGGCGTTGCAAAAAGCCTTGAATCCTAAGAAGAAAAGAAATAAACGTTAATTGATTCTTGAAAGGAGTTTATCCGATGACCCGATTTACTGGAAATACTGTTGATGAAGCGTTACAACAAGCCTTAACTGTTTTACAAGCCACTAAAGAGCAGGTGCAAGTCACCATCCTAGAAGAAGGAAAAAAAGGCTTTTTAGGCATGGGGAAAAAAGAAGCGGTAATTGAAGTTGCGAAAAACGTGGAAGAACCCACTATTCCTGTCGAACCTGCCGTTGTTGAAACTCCCGAAGTGCCTTTAGCAAAAGTCCAACCAAACGTTGCCGCAGAAGCTACACCCCACGCCAGTGTTGAAAAAAGTGCAGTGCCCCCGGTGTTAGAAAATTTATCTGATGAAGAAGCCTTAAAAGAATTAGCCCTTTATCTGACGGCAATTTCTAAAGAATTAGGGGCGCCCGCTTTAGTCAAAGTGAAACGCGAAGCTGATGTGGTGATGCTGAACTTAGAAACCGCCAAACAAGGCTTAATTATCGGGAAGCACGGGAAAGTCTTAAACGCCTTACAATATTTATCCCAAGTCTTCTTACACCGCGTGGCGGAAAATAAAATTTCCGTCGTGATTAACGTTGGCGATTACCGTCAGCGGCGCCAAGAAATTTTGGAACGTTTAGCTAAACGGACCGCCGATAAAGTCCGCCAAACGAAACAACCGGTTTTCTTAGAACCAATGCCGGCTTTTGAGCGAAAACAAATTCACTCGGTCTTGAGCAGCAACCCTTACGTGCAGACGCATTCTGAAGGGGACGAGCCTTATCGCTACCTCGTGGTGGAGCCAGTGAAGAGTCGTTTCTAGCCAGTTACCATGGGAAAAAAGATTGACTTTTATGCGTTTTCAGCATATATTAATAAGCGAAATCATTCTTATCTGAGTAGTAATACGAAGATAAAGTAGTCAAAGATATTTGACAATTAGCCTTACTAGCGAACCCATACGTTAGTCAGGCTTTTTTTGTGGGCTAAGGCCAAAGTAATGACGCGTGGAGAATTTTTGGCTAGGTAAAGGCGCACCATCTTGCAAAAAAAAAAAAATCGTGCTAAGATGTAGCGGAATATTGAGTGGCAGTGAAAGTGCTATTCTTCCTGAAAAATTTCAGGGAGAGTGTGCGCTTTTTTTGTTGCTAAAAATTAAAGGAGCTACGTTGATGGAAATCTTGGAATTTGATACGATTGCGGCTATTTCAACGCCACCAGGTGAAGGGGCGATTAGTATTGTGCGTTTAAGTGGACCGGATGCGGTGAAAATCGCCAGTTCCGTCTACCAATTTAAAAATAAAAATTTGCAACAAGTCCAAAGTCATACCATACATTACGGACATATCGTGGATCCTGCGGCAAAACAAATTGTCGATGAAGTGATGGTAGCGGTGATGCTGGCTCCAAAAACCTTCACTAGAGAAGACGTGGTGGAAATTAATTGTCACGGCGGGATTGTCGTCGTCAACCAAATTTTACAATTATTGTTGCGGCAAGGAGCGCGCTTAGCCGAACCAGGGGAATTTACCAAGCGAGCCTTTTTAAACGGCCGGATTGACCTTTCCCAAGCCGAAGCCGTGATGGATTTGATTCGGGCAAAAACCGATAAAGCCGCCGCCAATGCGCTACAACAATTGGATGGCAACTTATCCCATTTAGTGGGGAGCTTGCGGCAAGAAATTTTAGAAACCTTAGCGCAAGTAGAAGTCAATATCGACTATCCAGAATATGAAGATGTGGAAGAACTGACTAGTCGCTTGATGGCGGAAAAAGCGCAAGAGTTACAGGTGCGCATCGCCAATATTTTAAAACACGCCCGCCAAGGAAAAATTTTGCGGGAAGGTTTAAAGACCGCGATTATTGGTCGGCCTAATGTGGGGAAATCTTCCTTGTTAAATTATCTTTTAAAAGAAGACAAAGCCATTGTGACAGAAATTGCCGGAACGACGCGGGATGTGATTGAAGAGTATGTCAATCTCGGGGGCGTACCTTTAAAATTAATCGACACTGCCGGCATTCGCGAAACTGAAGATGTGGTGGAAGCCATTGGAGTGAAACGCAGTATGGTGGCTTTAAATGAGGCCGACTTAGTGCTTTTAGTCTTAAATCAAAACGAAGAGCTCACTAAAGAAGACGATGATTTATTGGACCTCACCAAAGATAAAGAGCGCCTAGTCTTACTAAATAAAATGGATTTAGCTAAGAAAATTGATTTCAGTACCTTAGAAAAACGGGTCCCCCAAGACGAATTAGTGACGGTTTCGGTTTTAACCAATGTCGGTTTAGATTACTTAGGAGAAAAAATCCAAGAGCGCTTCTTTGCTGGTAAAATTGAAAGCCAAGACGCCACGTATATCTCTAATATTCGCCACGTTCACTTGTTGGAAGAAGCGCAGACGGCCTTAGAAGAAGTCATTACGGGCATTAATGCGGGCATGCCTGTAGATTTGGTGCAAATTGATTTTACCCGCGCTTGGGAAAAACTCGGAGAAATCATTGGCGAAAGTGCGCCAGATGAATTAATTACCCAATTGTTTAGTCAATTCTGTTTAGGAAAGTAGGAGTAAAAATGCAAGAATATCAAGGAGAAGCTTACGACGTTATTGTCGTTGGTGCTGGACATGCCGGTAGTGAAGCGGCTTTAGCTAGTGCGCGGATGGGTTGTCAGACTTTACTCATGACGATTAATTTAGATATGGTGGGATTTATGCCTTGTAACCCTTCTGTCGGTGGACCGGCTAAAGGTGTGGTGGTACGGGAAATTGACGCTTTGGGTGGGGAAATGGGCCGCAATATTGATAAAACATATATTCAAATGCGGATGCTAAATACCGGTAAGGGACCTGCTGTGCGCGCTTTAAGAGCACAAGCGGATAAACGCGCTTATTCGGAAAGCATGAAACACACGGTAGAACAACAAGCAAACTTAACCTTACGTCAAGGAATCGTGGAAGATTTAATCGTGGAAGACGGTGCTGTCTGTGGTGTGGTGACCCAAACAGGTGCCCGCTATGCCGCCAAGGCCGTAGTGATTACCACGGGTACGGCTTTACGAGGTGAAATTATTATTGGCGAGTTGAAGTACTCTTCCGGCCCTAATAATTCGCAACCAGCCGTGAAACTTTCCGGCAATTTGAAAAAGTACGGTTTAGAGTTAGCTCGTTTTAAAACCGGGACACCGCCGCGGGTCAAAGGGAGCACTATCGACTACGCAGTAACTGAAATTCAACCCGGGGACAAAACGCCCAACCATTTTAGTTACACCACCCCCGATGCCAATTATTTACAAGAACAGATTCCTTGTTGGTTAACCTATACTAACGAGAAAACTCACGAAATTATTCGGGAAAACTTAGATCGTGCCCCGATGTTTACGGGGATTGTGGAAGGTGTGGGGGCGCGTTACTGCCCATCCATTGAAGATAAAATTGTGCGTTTTGCCGATAAGAATCGGCACCAACTCTTTTTAGAACCAGAAGGGCGCAAGACCGAAGAAGTCTACGTGCAAGGTTTCTCAACTTCCATGCCAGAAGAAGTGCAAGTGAAGATGCTCCACTCCGTTGCTGGTTTAGAAAAAGCTGAAATGATGCGCACCGGTTACGCCATTGAGTACGACGTAGTAAAACCCCACCAATTGCGTCCAAGCTTAGAAACAAAAATTATCGCCGGGTTATTCACTGCCGGCCAAACCAACGGCACCAGTGGCTATGAAGAAGCAGCGGGCCAAGGATTAATGGCGGGGATTAACGCAGCTTTGAAAGTGCAAGGTCGCGCACCTTTTGTCATGAAGCGCAACGAAGGCTATATCGGCGTGATGATTGACGACTTAGTCACCAAAGGCACCAATGAACCTTATCGTTTATTAACTTCGCGGGCTGAATACCGTTTGATTTTGCGTCACGACAATGCGGATTTCCGTTTAACAAGTTATGGTCATGAAATTGGCTTAATTGACGATGAACGCTACCAAGCTTTCTTAGCTAAAAAAGAAGCGGTGGAAAATGAAATTGCCCGCTTGTCTAGCGTGCGGGTCAAACCCAATGCTGAAGTGCAAGCGTTACTGAAAGAACGCAACTCCGCCCAACTAAAAGATGGCGTCTTAGCCAGCGATTTTATGAAACGCCCAGAAATTTCTTATGGCGATGTCATTACTTTAATCGGGGCGCCGGAAAAAGCCCTTACGGCAAAAGAAATCGAACAAGTGGAGATCCAATTGAAGTATGAAGGCTACATCAAAAAAGCCTTGGAAAAAGTCGACAAACTCAAACGGATGGAAGCCAAACGCATTCCAACGGATTTAGACTACAGTACCATTAACGGCTTAGCCACCGAAGCACGACAAAAGCTCCAAAAAATTCAACCAGAAACCCTAGCCCAAGCTAGTCGCATTAGCGGTGTGAACCCTGCTGACTTAAGTATTTTGATGGTTTACTTGGAACAAGGAAAACTGGTCCGTAAAGCCCAATAGAAACTAGAACATCTGTTAGCTAACAGGTGTTTCACGTGGAACAAAAAGTATCAAAATAAGGCTACGAAATGAAGGTTAGCCTCCATTTCGTAGCCTTATTTAGTTTGCTAAGCGTGTCATGTGCCTACTTACACCCTTAAGCTTTAAATTTGCGATTATAATACAGTAGACCAATGACGAAGAAAAAAGCAATCGTTGTTAAGTTGGAAAAAGTATTGGTATCGTTCATTGTCAAAATATCCTTACCTTGTATTAAATTGATGGCGGATAAAAGCACTTGGATAATAACGACATACTTCAAAGTTGTTGCTGCCGTTTTATCAACGATCATTTTTCGCCGTTCATCGCCACCACGAGCAATCACGACTAACATAATCACAATACAAATCGTAAAAATGGCTAACAAGCCAAAGGCGATAATAGCTGCTAATAACATTACCAAGTCTCCTTTATTGTTTAAACAACTCATCCACTGTGGTCTGTAAACTATGAGCTAAAGCAAAGGCCAATTTTAAAGTGGGGTCGTATTTATCATTTTCAATGGCGTTAATCGTTTGTCGGGATACACCACAAGCGGCGGCTAACTCTTGTTGGGTCAGACCAACTTGGTTGCGGAGTGTGTTGATTTGATTTTTCATTAGTTCGTCATCCAAACCCAAAAGACAAAACCATAGACAATTAGTAGCAAGACTAAAGTCACGGTGGCTACAATCAAGGTTATCAGGGCACCAGTACTGAGGCTACCCTTTCCGAGGCGATGTCTTTGTAAAAGTTGCGTGGCGATGGTCCAAATCAAACCTTGGGAACTGATGACAAACGTCCAAAAAGGTTGGACTTGTTGTTGGAGCGCTTGATACACAGTATAGCCACCCATAATCAATAATAGATAAATATAAGCCACCATTAATCCCTGTTTACTAAACATTTGATACATTTCATCATTTTTTTGCATATGGTTTTCCTCCAACTGGTGTCCAATGTTTTTGACATTTATTAACTTTGGTTTGTTAGTCTTTACTTGTAATCAATGTAGTTTATCGCAAGATAGTGCGAACGATTACTGTCTATAATCTAGATATGATTTTAGCGATTGGTTATCGCGTGCGTTCTGCACGGGGGGCTCAATTCAGACGTTATGCTAGTACGATTTTGAAAGAGTTTTTGATTACTGGTGCTGCTCTTGATAATGAGAAACTAACTTCGAATCTTTCTTATTTCAAATAATTGCAAAAACGTATTCGGGATATTCGCTCTAGTGAGGGTTTGTTCTATCAGCAAGTTTTGGATATTTTTGCAACGTCTGTTGATTATGACGGCTCTAGCGCTACCGCACGAGAATTTTTCCAAATGGTGCAAAATAAAATGCTAAAATTAACAGACTAACAATTTTTCTGCGGATTATTTTTCAGACCTAAATTAAGTTAAATTTTTTACCTAAGTCATTGCATCTACCATTTTTTTAGGTTAAAGTAGTAAAGGACTTGTGAAACATTTTTTTGTTTCACGAAAAGGAGGCCGTGATGACACCAGAGGAATTTCAACAACAACTGGCGACTTTAGGGATAACCTTGACGCCTTTACAAGTGCAGCAATTCCAACAGTATTACCAATTGTTAATTACTTGGAATGAAAAAATTAATTTAACGGCTTTAACTAGCCTAGAAGATGTCTACTTAAAACATTTTTATGACTCTTTATTATTGAGTCAAGCCGCAGTTTTTCAAAAGGATTTAAGTTTGTGTGACGTGGGGGCGGGGGCAGGTTTTCCTAGTCTCCCATTAAAAATTGTTTTTCCTGAGTTAAAAATTGCCATCGTGGATTCTTTAAATAAGCGGATTAACTTTTTGCAAACGGTCGTGGATGAACTAGGGTTACAAGATGTTTCTTTATACCACAGTCGGGCTGAAGATTTTGGCCGCAACAATGAACATCGTGGGCAGTATGATTTAGTCACGGCGCGGGCGGTGGCGCGTTTGAATATTTTAAGCGAGTTATGTTTGCCCCTCGTGAAAGAAAACGGCTATTTTGTTCCCTTGAAAGCCAAACAAGGGGAAGTGGAGTTACAAGAAGCACAAAACGCGTTAAAAATTTTAGGGGGTACGTATCAAGAAACCTTAAAATTTGTTTTACCAGGTGGGGCGGAAGAGCGGGAGCTATTCGTTTTTCAAAAGACGAAAGTCACGCCGAAAAAATATCCCCGTAAAGCGGGAACCCCTAACAAACAACCTTTATAAGGAGGAAAATTATGGCTCGTGTCATTTCAGTTGCCAACCAAAAAGGTGGCGTGGGAAAAACCACCACCACTGTCAATTTGGGGGCATGTTTAGCCCATTTAGGAAAAAAAGTTTTACTCATTGATATTGATGCCCAAGGGAACGCCACTAGCGGTCTGGGAATTCGCAAACCTGATGTGAAAAACGATATTTACGATATTTTAGTCAATGAATTTCCCATTCAAGAAACTATTTTACCCACTAGTCGCGAAAATTTATTCATTGTACCGGCGACGATTCAACTAGCTGGCGCAGAAATTGAATTAACCTCCATGATGGCGCGGGAATCCCGTTTAAAATCAGCAGTGGCGGAAATTCAAGACCAATACGATTACATTTTAATCGACTGCCCGCCTTCTTTAGGGCATTTAACTATTAACTCTTTCACGGCTAGCGATTCGATTTTGATTCCGGTGCAAAGTGAGTATTATGCTTTAGAAGGATTGAGCCAGCTGCTAAACACGATTCGTTTAGTGCAAAAACATTTCAATCCTGATTTACAAATTGAAGGAGTTTTACTCACCATGTTTGATGCCCGCACCAACTTAGGAGCCGAAGTGGTGGAAGAAGTGCGGAAATATTTCCAAGAAAGAGTGTACGATACGATCATTCCCCGCAACGTCCGCTTATCAGAAGCTCCTAGTCATGGTTTAGCGATTATTGACTATGATCCTCGCTCGAAAGGCGCTGAAAGTTATCAAGCTTTAGCAAAGGAAGTGTTAGCTCGTGACGAAAAATAAAGGACTAGGTCGAGGCATTGATGCTTTATTTCAAGACTTTGCCAAATTAGAAGAAGTAGATGTCGCTAAAGAAGAAGTCGTAGAACTCCCTTTAGCTGAGTTACGTCCCAACCCTTACCAGCCGCGGAAAACTTTTGATGAAACGGCGTTAAGTGAGTTAGCCAAATCCATCAAACAGTCCGGCGTTTTTCAACCGATTATCGTGCGGCAGTCGCAAGTTAAAGGTTATGAAATTATCGCCGGCGAGCGCCGTTTCCGCGCTTCCAAATTAGCCGGCAAAGAAAGCATTCCTGCCATCATTCGCGAATTTGACGAAGAAAGCATGATGCAAGTCGCCGTCTTAGAAAATCTGCAACGGGAAGATTTATCGCCATTAGAAGAAGCGCTGGCCTATGAGATGCTCATGAAAAATTTGAAGTTAACGCAAGTGGAATTAGCTGCCCGCCTAGGGAAAAGTCGGCCGTATATCGCCAATTATTTACGCTTATTGATGTTACCTAAAGTAGTGAAGGATTTATTGCAAAACGAAACTCTTTCCATGGGGCAAGCGCGGACCCTTTTAGGCTTGAAAGACAAAAAATCTTTAATTCGTTTAGCCAATCGTGCCGTAAAAGAAAACTTAACGGTGCGCCAGTTGGAAGTCTTAGTAAACAAGATGAACGGCAATCCGTCCAACACAACGCCGGCTAGCAAAACACCTGTAGAAAAACCGCTTTATTTGCGGGACTCTGAAGAAAAATTAATGGACAAATTCGGTACCAGTGTCGTGATTCATGAAAAAGAGGGTCAGCACAAAGGGAAAATCGAAATCGAATACTTGTCACCGACGGATTTACAACGTATTTTAGAGTTGTTGGACATTTCACTAGGAGATTAGGAGGAGTACCATGTACGACTTAGGAGACATTGTGGAAATGAAAAAGCCCCATGCCTGCCAAACCAATCGTTGGGAAATTATCCGCATGGGGGCCGATATTAAAATCAAGTGTGTCCACTGCGGGCACATTGTCATGATGACCCGGCGCGACTTTAATCGCAAGTTGAAAAAAATCTTAATTAAAAAAGAAAGTAGTGAATAAATTATGGCTTTAACTGCCGGAATTGTCGGCTTACCGAACGTCGGCAAATCGACACTTTTTAACGCAATTACCAAAGCAGGAGCGGAAGCGGCTAACTATCCTTTCGCCACCATTGATCCTAACGTGGGGATGGTGGAAGTACCCGATTGGCGTTTAAATCGTTTGACGGAACTTGTGCAACCGAAAAAAACAGTCCCCACCACTTTTGAATTTACCGACATCGCCGGTATTGTGAAAGGTGCTAGTAAAGGGGAAGGACTAGGGAACCAATTTTTGTCCCACATTCGCCAAGTGGATGCCATTTGTCACGTGGTGCGGTGTTTTGATGATCCCAATATTACTCACGTGGAAGGGCGCATCGACCCCATTGCTGATGTTGAAACGATTAATTTAGAATTAGTCTTAGCGGATTTAGAATCCATTGCTAAACGCTACGAAAAAGTGGCGAAAGTTGCTAAAACGAAAGATAAACAAGCGCTGGCGGAGTTTAATGTCTTAAGCAAAATTAAACCCGTACTAGAAGAAGGCAAATCAGCCCGCAGTGTCGAACTAGACGAAGAAGAACAAAAGATTTTAAAAGGTTTCTTTTTATTAACGGCTAAACCAGTGCTTTACGTGGCTAACGTCGCAGAAGATGATGTGGCTGATCCTGATAGCAATCATTATGTCCAAGCGGTGAAAGAATTTGCCGCCACTGAAAATTCTGAAGTGATTGCTGTTTGTGCGGAAGCTGAAGAAGAAATTGCCGAGTTAGATGACGAAGATAAAGGAGAATTCTTAGAAGCTTTAGGGATTCAAGAATCTGGTTTGGATAAATTAATTCGCGCGGCTTATGATTTGTTAGGTCTAGCCACTTACTTTACCGCTGGTGTCCAAGAAGTGCGGGCCTGGACTTTTAAAAAAGGCATGAAAGCGCCACAAGCAGCGGGGATTATTCACTCTGACTTTGAGCGGGGCTTTATTCGCGCCGAGACGGTTTCTTTTGCTGATTTAGATCATTATCAAACGATGCAAGCCGCCAAAGAAGCCGGCCGCGTGCGTTCAGAAGGAAAAGAATACGTAGTGCAAGACGGCGACGTCATGCTCTTCCGCTTTAATGTCTAAAGTCTCTTCTTTTCCCGTGACGAGCTGTGTTATAATAGCATCATGAAAAAGATTGAGGAGGAAAGCCTTTTGGATGGAGAAACTTTACGCCAATATGTTGCGGAAAATCGTAGCCTGGCTGAAAAATTAACCAAACGTAATGAACAATATATTTTTGACTTAAACAAGGCCCTAACTGCCGCTAATTTGTCGGAAGAAGACATTGTCGTGGCTTTACATGACATTTTGCCCGCCTTAGTGGAGGGACAAAAAACGGGGCAAACGGCCCGCCAACAATTTGGGACGGTCTCTGAACAAGTGCAAGCTATTTTAAGCAAACCAAAAGAAGTGAAAAAAAATCCGGCGTGGATGATGTGGTTGGATAACACGCTGTTGTTCTTTGCCATGTTAGCCGTTTTAACCGGTGGGGTCAGCCTCTTCACTAAAGAAAGTAGCATGGCTTCTGGGATTCTTTCCTTGTTAGCCACTTCGGCTACTGGTGGTTTGATTTTCTACTTCTTGTACCAATGGATTTATCAGTACGAACGGCCTGGTGCTGATCAAAGCAAACGGCCTAAAATGTGGAAGTCCATGTTGATTTTAGTGGGCGCCATGATTGTCTGGATTCTCGTTTACACCGGCTCCATGTTCTTGCCAGCAGCCATCAACCCAGTATTGAACCCAGCAATTGTCGTTGCGGCTGGTTTAGTCGTCTTAGCCTTCCGCTTCTGGTTCAAGAAAACCTTTAACATTCAAGGTTCCTTCTTTACCCGTTAAACAAACAAGTGGAGTTACTTCTAGTACATCATTTATGCAAAAAAAAAGCGTTCCCCAACGGAGATTACCGTTGGGGAACGCTTTTTTCAGTTAGCGAGCCACCACAATTCTACCGCGGTTGGCGCCTTTTTCAATTTTTTCGTGGGCGGTTTTTACACCAGCTAAAGTGAAGGGCAGAACTTCATCTAAGGGCAGGTGGAGTCGTTTCTGACCCAACGCTTGCAATAATTCTTGCAAGGCTTCCGTACTAGACCAAGACTTATCCTGTCCTAATGGTAAAAATTTTGCTTGGGGTAGTTGGGCTTGTTGCGTCTCTTGCGGTAAGGCGTTTAAGGCGATGTACGTGCCGTTTTCTTTTAAAATTTTTAACCCTAAAGCCATCCCGCGACTTCCTTTGGTGGCATCAACAAAAATATCCACGGCTGGAGGTACGGTACCTGCCTGGTCATAAGGAAAATAATTTTCGGGCTTTAAGCCTAGCGCCACTAGCTGAGAGCGGTTGGCGGAGTTACCACTAGCAAAAACTTGAAAATTATTTTGCAGCGCCAGTTGGGTTAAGAGGCTCCCTACACTTCCCGTACCCCCGGCAATAAAAATAGTTTGGCGGAGATAATTTTCCAACATGTGGTAAAAGAGATTGTAGGCAGCAATTCCGGCAGTAGGGAGGGCGGCAGCCGTAGTAAAGGCGACGGAGCGGGGCTTTTTCACCACATGGGTGACGGCCGTAACGATTTCTTCACTATAAGCTCTTAGGGGCACCACCGCCACGACTTCATCCCCGACTTTGAAACTGTGCACGGCACTGCCTACTTCCGTAATGATTCCGGCTAAATCAGAACCTAAGACCGCGGGAAATTTTAACGGTCGGACGTCTTGCATTTTACCTTGGCGCAAGTAAGTATCGTAAGGATTCACACCAAAAGCTACAATTTGAATGCGGACTTGCGTCTCTTTTAAAGGCTTAGGCGCGTGGGACCATTCATAAAAAACTGCTGGACTACCGTATTCCTTAAGGGCAAAAGATTTCATCGGGCTTTCCTCCTAATGGTTTTACTAAGTTCAGTGTAGCGAACTTTACTTTTTTTGGAAAACATAGTGGCTTTCCCCTAAACGGAGTGTCAGCAGCAATTTTTGCGGAAATAAGCCGAAACTTCACAAAAATTAAAAGCAATTTTAGGAAATTCAGGCTTATTTTTTGAAGTTGCAGGCTACTAGCACCACCGCTTTTAAAAAATTTTAGTGGGGAATCGTTAGTTTTAATTCCTGATTATTAGGAGTATTACTATCGGTAAAAGAACTTGCTAGATTTTTCGCAAAATCGTATTTTTCCGCCAATTGATAGGCTGGACTGGCTTTAATTTTAGCAATTTCGGCGGCACTGAGGGTATTATTGCCTGTAAAGTAACGCACATGGGCTTCGCCAAAAAGTTCCGCAATCGGGTCGGTAATCTTTTCATCGTAAATATCTTGGGCAAAGAGCTGTTGATAGGCAAGATTCTCTTGATCTTTTTTGAAAAGGTCATGGATGTAGGTGGGGTAGTCGGCCAAATCAGGATTTTGCAGCTGCTCTTTCGTGAAGTAGGGGGTGGGATCAAAATTTTCTACTTGGTACTGCAAGCTATCTGCGGTTAAGCGTAAATGACCAATGTGACTTTCCACGATACTAAAAGAAGAAGTCAGGACTTCGTAAAAATTTTCTTCTTGGTTGGCCATAATATCTTGTAAGTGAATGTGACCGGCAAAAGCCACTGGGACGTGATACTTTGTCATTAAAGGCAAGACTTCATCGGCGTTATTTAAGACCCAACCTTTCGTCATGCGGGGATTGTGGGGCAATAAATTATGATGGAGAAACATCAGGGGTGTCTTACCAGCTTTTTGTGCGGCAGCCAGTTGTTCTTCTAGCCATGCGAGGGTCTCATCCGTGAAATGGCCTGCCGTAATCGGCACGTGCTTAGAAGGTTCAATCGTGTGAATGGTGCTGTCCATCATAAAAAAGCGATACGTGCCAAAGTCAATCGTGTAGCTGAGGGATTTTTCATCGCGACTCTGACTGTGGGTAAAGCCATCAGGCAAAATGTCTGTAAAATCTTGCGGAGAAATTTGATCCACCACGACTTGTTTGTCCCCTTGAAAAGCACGAGCCCAACCGTCGTACAAATCATGATTCCCCGGAATCGCTAACAGGGCGATGCCGGCAGCTTTTAAAGGGGCAAAAATTTTAGCTAAGGCTTTTAAGCTTTCCTTTTCACCGTTTAAAGTAAGGTCACCAGTTAAAATGATGCCTTGAGGTTTTTCTTTTAAAGCTTTGGCTACTAAAGCAACCGTTAAGTCTTCATCGTAAAGGAGATCTTTCCCCGCGGTAGTTTTACTAATTTTAGTAAAGGCTTCGCCGTCATCAAAAAGACTGCGGGCCAATAGATGGTTATCCGAAATGATCCAAAAGTCTTGGGGACCACTCGTGGTAGTAGCTGCGGTAACTTTTGGTTTGTCCCCCAGGCGGGGATAAAAGAAAAAAATTCCTAAGAAAATAAGGGAGAGGGCGAGGCTAAGCCCAGTAATTTTTTGCCAGCGCTTCATAATAATCCTTCTTCTGTAAAATATTTTAAGGCGTTGTCTTTTATTTTCACAAATTTTTTTAGAAACTGCACAAAGGATAGACAACGCACCTTGCATTTTAGTGAGTATCACGGCTACCGTCAAGGGTGCAAACTTAGAAATAACAATATAGTGGGCATAATTTTTTACCAGTATTGCCGGCAAGCTGTGATAGCATGTTTAGGAGAAACCGAAAGTTTTATGAGAAAACAAGAGAAAATAAGCAAGATGCGTTGACTTTAATTTTTTTTTCTGCTATTTTAGTCAATAAAATTAAAAGGGAGTGTTTTCAGCCAATGTCTAACTGGGAAACGAAATTTGCAAAAAAAGGCTTAACTTTTGATGATGTTTTATTGATTCCTGCCGAAAGTCATGTCTTGCCCAACGAAGTAGATTTAAGTGTGCAATTAGCGAAGAATTTGAAGTTAAATATTCCCATCATGAGTGCCTCGATGGATACCGTCACCGATAGCAAAATGGCCATCGCCATGGCGCGTCAAGGGGGTCTAGGGGTCATTCACAAAAATATGTCCATTGAAGATCAAGCCGATGAAGTGCGCAAGGTGAAACGTTCTGAAAGTGGCGTGATTATCGATCCTTTCTTTTTAACACCGGATAGTATTGTTGCCGATGCTGAACATTTAATGGGTAAATACCGGATTAGCGGGGTGCCAATTGTTGAAACTTTAGAAAATCGCCGCTTAGTAGGGATTTTAACCAACCGGGATATGCGTTTTATTACGGATTATGGTTTGAAAATTTCTGAAGTCATGACCAAAGAAGAACTAGTCACGGCGCCAGTGGGCACTTCCCTTGAAGAAGCTGAAAAAATTCTCCAACAACATAAAATTGAAAAATTACCTTTAGTGGATGACCAAGGTCGTTTAAGTGGTTTAATTACGATTAAAGATATCGAACGCGTGATTCAATTTCCAAATGCCGCTAAAGATGCTCATGGCCGCTTACTGGTGGCTGGGGCTGTCGGGGTCACTAGTGATACCTTTGACCGCGCCAAAGCCTTGTTAGATGCGGGAGCGGATGCGATTATCATTGATACGGCTCACGGTCATAGCGCCGGGGTCATCAGAAAAATCAAAGAAATTCGCGAAACTTTCCCGGCGGCCACTTTAATTGCCGGCAACGTCGCCACCGCAGAAGCAACGAAAGCCTTGTACGATGTCGGTGTGGATGTAGTGAAAGTCGGCATCGGCCCTGGGTCCATTTGTACGACGCGGATTGTGGCGGGTGTGGGGGTTCCCCAATTGACAGCCATTTATGACGCCGCCAGTGTTGCTCGGCAATACGGCAAAGCGATTATCGCGGATGGCGGGATTAAATATTCTGGCGATATCGTGAAAGCTCTGGCAGCCGGCGGTCACGCGGTGATGCTAGGGAGTATGTTAGCTGGTACCGATGAATCACCAGGGGAATTTGAAATTTATCAAGGGCGTCGTTTTAAAACGTATCGTGGCATGGGTTCTTTAGGGGCGATGGAAAAAGGCTCCAGCGATCGTTACTTCCAAAGTGGTGTCAATGAAGCGAACAAATTAGTTCCTGAAGGCATTGAAGGTCGGGTGGCTTATAAAGGAAGTGCTGCTGACATCATCTTCCAATTACTGGGTGGTTTACGGGCTGGGATGGGTTATGTCGGTGCGGCGGACTTAAAAGAATTACGGGACAACGCGCAATTTGTCCAAATGAGTGGTAACGGCTTGCGGGAATCCCATCCCCACGACGTTCAAATCACTAAAGAAGCGCCTAACTATTCACGAGAATAAAAAGCACAAAAAAGTCTTTGCAGCTGTGGCTGCAAAGACTTTTTATTTTACACTATTTAACTAAACGACTATCATTTTTCCCTTGATATAAACCAAAGTATTGGTATAAAGGTTTCGTTCCCCCCAGTAGTTGGCTGACGGTAACGAACTCGTAGCCTTCTGCTTTTAACGATTCAATAATTCCAGGAACAGCTTGGACGCTGGATTCATGAATATCATGAATCAAAATGATGGCGCCGTTATAAGCATTTCCTAAAACTTTTTGTTGAATGGCGCTAGGGTTGCCTTGGAGTTCCCAGTCAGTGGAATCTAAATTCCAATTGATAATCGGCAAACCAATCGCTTCGGCCGTTTCCGCATTGGCTGAGCCATAAGGCGGACGAACGAGATGAGGGAGCTGACCAGTGGCCAAATAAATAGCTTTACTAGTATCGCGAATTTCTTTTTCCACGGCTTCGGTAGCAAGACTCGCTAAATCGGGGTGATCCCAAGAGTGATTGCCGATTTCGTTGCCATCAGCTAAAATCTTTTGCAAAATAGCTTCGTTGCCGCTGACGTTTTCCCCGACGGTAAAGAAGGTTGCTTTCACGTCGTTACTTTCTAACGTTTGTAAAAGTTGAGGCGTATAAGCGGCGCTAGGACCGTCATCAAAGGTTAAAGCGATATATTTTTTATTAGGATCAAGTTGCGCGTTAGGATCCGTTAAGTTGGCGGGATCCACAAAAGAACTGTTGACGTAAGGTGAAATATCGGTAAAAGGAATTTCTACGTCGCTAACACCCGTTTCGTTTTCCCCTAAATGCACGGTGATTTTATCTGCCGCGTAAGTGAAGTTTAAATCGTCCGTCGTGGGACGTGCTAAGTTCAACACCGCATCGATAACTTTACTCCCGTCAGCACTTTGATCTAAGATTTTTTGTTGTAACACGCTAAACATCCCTAAAAGATCAGCCCGCTCGGGGAAAAGGTCAGCCGCGGTTAAAGCTTGCTGCGTGCTTTGGTTGATGTAAGAGACGTTTTCACTAGTAAAATCTTTTTCAGTGAAGGATTCTTTGCTCTTGTTCCACGTATAAAGCGTCGCCGTTGGCAAATATTCCGTCAGTTGATCGGTGACGTGGTGCACATCGATGTAGGCGATGACGCGCCCCAGTTGATCGCCTAATTTTTTCTGGGCCGTTTTGACTAAGCTGTCTAGCTCCCCGGTCAAATTATCCACGGCGGCGTTTTCTTCAGTAGGTAAGAAGGAGATAACTTGATTTTCCCAATCGCCTTTCGTTTGTGGCGTCAAAGGAATGCCGGATTTTTCCAAATCCTTTTGTACGGAAGTCTGCAACTCGCTGGCTTTAGCTTGGAAAGTCTCTTTCGCCTTTTCCTCTTGGGTGTGCCACATAAATAATCCTAAGGCACTGACTAAAATTACCACCGTCACTAAGACCGCAATCAATTTACTCAGGCCGCCGCCGCGCTTTTTCTTAGGCTTTTTACTATGGTATTGGGCGCGCCGACTAAGATTCGTTTCGTTCATTTATTCTCACAATCTTTCTCCACTGATTTGGTTTTGTCTTGAAAATGTAATCTAACTGTAACATTTTTAGGTGTTTTTTTCAATCATGGAAACGAGGAAATTTCTTAAGTTTGTCTTACAGTTTTGCAAGGTGCTTATTTGGTAATTTGGGTTAAACCACCCATGTATTTGACTAGCGGTTCGGGAATCGTTACGGAGCCATCTTCATTTTGGTAGTTTTCTAAAATTGCCGCTACTGTCCGGCCGACAGCTAAACCAGAACCATTTAAGGTGTGAAGGTAACGGACTTTGCCGTCGTGATCTCTAAAACGAATCATGGCGCGGCGTGCTTGGAAGTCTTCACAGTTGGAACAGCTAGAAATTTCCCGGTAAGTATCTTGGGCCGGCATCCAGACTTCTAGGTCATAGGTTTTAGCGGCTGAAAAGCCCATGTCGCCAGTGCTTAAAGTAATGACGCGGTAAGGAAGATTTAAACCTTTTAAGATATCTTCAGCGTTAGTCACCATTTTTTCTAATTCGTTGTAAGATTCTTCCGGCTTGGCAAATTTCACCATTTCCACTTTGTTAAATTGGTGGAGGCGAATTAAGCCGCGAGTATCCCGCCCGGCACTACCCGCTTCAGAACGGAAAGAAGGCGATAACGCTGTGAAGTAGACAGGTAATTGCTCTTCATTTAAAATTTCTTGGGCGTAGTAGTTAGTCAAAGGTACTTCCGCAGTAGGAATTAACGTCAAGTCTTGGCCTTCGTTGGTAATTTGGAAGACGTCTTCTTTAAATTTAGGGAATTGTCCCGTACCAAACATGGACTGATCGTTCACTAGGTAAGGGGTAATCATTTCCGTGTAGCCTTGTTCATAGACGTGCATGTCTAACATATAATTGTAAACGGCGCGTTCTAAACGAGCGCCTAAGCCTTTATAATAAACAAAGCGACTCCCAGAAACTTTAGCCCCCCGTTCAAAATCTAAAATACCTAAAGCTTCGGCGACTTCCCAGTGATTTTTCGCATCCTGTGCAAATGTTTTTGGCGTGCCAATTCGTCTTTTTTCTACGTTGGCGTCTTCATCAGCTCCCACCGGTACATCAGCGTGGGGCAGATTAGGTAAACGCACCGCGATGTAGTTTAATTTTTCGTCAATGGCGGCTAGTTCTTCGTCTAACGCTTTAATATTTTCCCCGAGGGCTTTCATTTCGGCAATTTTAGCGTCAGCATTTTCTTTGGCCCGTTTTAATTGGGCGATTTCTTGGGAAACGGTGTTGCGGTATTGTTTCTTTTCTTCCGTTTGCACTAATAACTTCCGGCGCTCTTCATCCAAAATTTTAAATTCAGCGAGGGTTTCTGCTTTTACCCCACGCGTGGCCAAACGTTGGGTCACCGTTTCAAAGTCTTGACGTAACAATTTCATATCTAACATGTTTTCTTCCTCCTTAATTTTTCCATAAAAAAAAGCCTTTTTATCCCATAATCTTGGGACGAAAAGACGAATCGCGGTACCACCCAAGTTCAGTAACTGCTTACTGCCCTTGTTTATCAAAATAACGGCTGACCACCGGACAACTTCAGCGAAAGCTTTTGCTGTCTACGATGAGAGGGATTCAAAAAAATAGCTAACAGCTTGCACCTACCGCTGTCTCTCTTGAAAACTATTGGTTTCTACTATTTCTCAAAGGTTGACTAAAGAATACAAGACTAAGGAAAAGATGTCAATAGTGACGCGTCAAAAGGCAAGAAAAATAAAACCGGCTCGTCGAAAGACGAGACCGGTTAAAGAACGGGTCTATGATATCTGGTGTTGTTACACAGAAATGTGTAGGAACACCAATATTTTTTTACACAAAAAGACATCTG
>NZ_BJDR01000027.1 GCF_005405245.1 Enterococcus nangangensis
CATGTGTTTTCCTCCAAGGTGTTTTTTATTATTGTACACACCTTATTTTTTCTGTCTAGTCTAGTGTAGCCTATCCAACTTTTTCAAACGGACAGCTAGTTTATTCGTAGGGACGCCTATGATTTATTTTGTAGGTATTCCTTGCGAAATATGGATAGAGACAATATTGTGATTATTCATAAAAGACCTCCAGATTTCTTGATAACTCAAGCATATCTGAAGGTCTTCTTTGAGGTGTAAGGTACTATTCTATTGAGTGCTTAGCTTTAAACTTAAGTAAGTGCTAATAAAATTTTCGTAAGGCTACTTTTATAATGTTTGATCAAGCCCTTGGTATTCAAAATAAGAAAATTCTGCAAAGCAACCGGCTTTACGATCCATATCATGACAAGCCAAGCCCACAAAGTTTCCCGTAAAACCGCCAGCTAAAAATAGAACATCTTGAATTTCGCCTAACTGTTTCCAGTTTTCTATATCGCTTCTACGATAATAAAATTTCGCTACCGCTCCATCTACTTCAACTTTTAAGCACAATTCTTCATTGGCTATCGGAACAATCACATCTGATAAAGTAAATATTCCACCAGCAGATTTAGATATTCTCAAAACTTTCCCCAGTTCTTCATCGTGGGTTACATACATATACAAATAATTTCTACTATTTAAGAAAAGAAGAACACCAGCCATTTGGTTATATGTTTGCGGATTAAATGTCATTTTGGTAGTAACGATAAAGTGGAAATCTTTTTGACGAATTGCCAATAAGTGATGTTCAAAAGTAGATTGTGGAGATTCTCCTGAAATAAGTCGCAGATATCCCGGACGACTGGCTAAATCACACCAAGAACTATCTGGCATAATTCTTAAAGCATTCCATTCTGGAAGTAAACTTTCATTAAAGTCATCCAAAAAACCTGTATTAATTTTTTGTTGGTCAGGCTCTAAGGTTTTTACAATAGTTTCTTTTTCTGGTGCCGTAGTACCATTAGCTA
This sequence comes from Enterococcus nangangensis, assembly GCF_005405245.1. Lineage (GTDB taxonomy): Bacteria > Bacillota > Bacilli > Lactobacillales > Enterococcaceae > Enterococcus_J > Enterococcus_J nangangensis. The sequence continues at coordinate 993 of NZ_BJDR01000027.1, forward strand.
AGCGTAACCATCCATCTTCAGTCCAAACTACTTCTTGAATAGCAGTTTCTCGGCCTAAAATAGCAGCTTTTCCTAGTAAAGGCCGCGTACATAAATAAGCAATGTACCAATCTCCAGTAGGGCCTTGAACTAAACTAGCATGTCCTGAACATTGTAATGGTGACTGTGGTTGATCACTTGCTGTTAACATCGGATAGTTAGGATCCAAATCATAAGGACCAGTTATTGTTTTGCTACGACAAATGGTAACAGAATGATCATGACCTGTTCCCCCTTCTGCCGTTATTAAATAATAGTACTCCCCATGACGATAAATATGTGGTGCTTCTGTTTTGGCTAACGATGTACCGTCAAAAATTTTATAAACTTGCCCTACCAAGCTTTCTTTTTGAGCATCATATTCTTGCATCACAATACCTGCTGATTTATTACCGGTCGTCATTCGGTAATCCCAAATCTCATTTAAAAACCATTTGCGACCGTCTTTATCATGAAATAAACTAGGATCAAAACCTGATGAATTCATATATATGGGTTCACTCCACGGACCCGTGATACTAGAGGAAGTAATCAGATAGTTATGGCTATCTTTAAACGGCCGTTGAGTAGACTTTACATCTGTGTAGATGCAGTAAAACAAACCATCTGCATAACTTAATTGTGGAGCCCAAATACTGCAACCTTCCGGATTTCCTTTTAAATTAACTTCATGAGTTAAAATATCTGTTAAATATTGCCAATTGACTAAATCTTTAGAATTATAGACTCTAACACCAGGTAGCCATTCAAAGGAAGATACGGCAATATAATACATATCCCCAACTTTTAAAATATTAGGATCGGGGTTAAACCCACGTAAAATTGGATTTTTTACTTTTGTTTCCCACATAATTACTTTTCCTTTCTTAATAGACAAAAAGCGGTATTCACAAAAAATATAAAGGCTAAAGGATAAGCTAAAGTTTGGCTACCAATTAAAGTAATCAGCCCTGCGAGCAAATAAAAAATGGCGGCTCTTTTTGGATAGCGATTATTATTCACAAAAAGCGTTGCAACAGCGACACAAACTAAAACTAAAACAACGGTAAAACCAAACCAAGCACCTAAAGTTTTTAAAAACTCCATTCCTTCACTTGTTGTTAATTTTTCAAAATTATCTCCCAAAATAGGAAGAACCGTTTCTTTGTATTCAGTTTCATTCATGGCATTAAATACAATAGTAAAGCCACCTAAAAATAAAGTCACTAAGACGGCGCCAACAATCCCTATAATTTTTTCTAGTCTTCTTGTCATCTTGTTTCCTACTTTCTAAACTTCCAACTTAATCCAATGGGGACGAGTTACCTTTGTTACATAATGATTATTTATCTCTCTGAATCGTGCTGTTTTTTTGTTGGCTTCTTTTCCCCACTCATCCCAACCAATCGTCGTTAAGCATTCATCCATAAAACAGTCTTCAAAGTGACTCTCTCCATAAGGACGCCATGGCCGACCTAAGCTATACGGATGTTTTCCATGAATAAAGCAGTGTCTAAAATAAAAACCTTCTTCCCCTTCTATTGTGGAAGGAGCCGTTATAAAATTTGGAGTTGGTGATGTTCGTTTTAAAGATTCAACTTCACAATGAATAAACTTAGCTTTCCCACCACCGAAAATAAAATCAACAGTACCGTTGATATAGCACTCTTCAAAAAGTGCTTCCCCATTTGTAAAAATTCTTTTTTTCCAAGGACTAAGTAATGGCTTACCGTCTTTATTAGTTGGTGGTAATGGACCTATGCACAGAGTATCTTGTTGACCCAATAAACGACAGTTTTTAAAGGAAAGATTTTTCCCCTCTATATATAGAGCAACAGCTTGTCCAACTTCTTCTCCAGGGCCAGCATTATTTTGAATTGTTAAGTTTTCTAAGTGGATATTTCCTCCATTAATAAAAAAAGTAGCCGTTTGAAAAGTCCCTAGTTCACGTCCTGTTTTATCTTTTTCTAGGGCATAACGATTCCCCACAATTTTAACTTCTCCTAGCCCTCTTATAGTGACGTTATCTTTATATAGTCTGACATTTTCTTTATAAATGCCTGCTAAAATGACTATCTCTACATTACCTTCTGGTAGATTTTGAAAAGCAGTGGTTAAGTTAGGAAAATCACAATAAGAGGTATTGCCTACTAATACTTGTTCTATAGGTGTTCTTGTAGAAATTGCTGCCATAACATCCGCATCTCCTTTGTTTCTTGATGGCCCCCCGTCAAACTGTAGCTGACAAAATTTTCAGGGGCCTGTTTTTGAACATAAACTGCTTGTAAAGCCTTTTGCAATTGCGTAACGCCGCTTACAGGACATAACTTATCACCTTTACCAGATAAGCTTAAACGGAGACGTGGCGCAATAAGACTTTGAATTTCAGCGGTGGAAAAATATTGCAACAAACGCGGTACATATAAATAAAAGCCATGGTGACTTAGCGCGCGTTCCGCAATTAAACGTTCAAAGCTAGCCTGGGCGGCGATATCAACACAGAGCTTAATACGTTCATCTAAACTAGCTAACCACCAGCTCATAAAGCCTCCCATGGACATACCAATGGTGGCAATCCGCGCAGTATCTACTTCAGGCCGTTGACACAGATACGTTAAAAAATTTTGACTGTCAAAAAGACGCATGCCCCAAAGAGTGCGACCAGTGAGTAAAAATTCCTTCACTAAATCATTTTCAGCTTTCCCTTGCCGCTCGCCAAAAGAAAAATGATCAATTGCTGCTACTGCATAGCCCATCTTTAGTAAGGTTTCCCCAAAGGACGGTTCTTGTAAGTATGGCGCAGAATGAAAAAGCTCAGACTTGCCATGGAGAAAATCGCCACCGTGGGAATGATTAAAAAGGACCAAGGGGCTCTTACGAGCCCCTTTTGGATAAGCAAAAATGCCTGGCACTGTCTCTAAAGTGTTTAAAGTGAGTTGTAAAGATTCCACTAGGTAACTACCGCAGTCTACTTGCTCTAAAAGCTTTCCAGACACGGTTACCTCATCGCACTGCCCTAGCAGTTCTTTTAAAGCTTCGGGAGTTTTCATCGCTACTGGACACTTTCCACCAATTCTTCGGGTTGGTCAGTATTCACGGACTTACAATGAAGCACTTCTACCTCTTCACAGTGTTCCATGTAAAAAGCAGGACCCACGTGTTGTTCAATCGTCACCCGACTAAATTGAATATTCTTGGCAAAGCCAAGATAAAAACCATGTTTTGCCATAGGTTCTAGGCCAGACATCATGGCCGGCATCCCAGGCTGTGCATCTTGGGCCATAGAAATCGAAATATTTTCAAAAGTAACTTCATCGACGAATTGTTCAGCTAAACCATAAATAAAACCAGCGGCGGCACTCACCTTCCGCGCCGTAATATTGGCAAAGTGAATTCGTCTAAACATCGGCGTTTCTTCCGTAATGGGATAAGGATTTTTATCCCACACATACTTATCTTTACCGCGGGGACCGCAGAAATAATATAAATTAATAATAAACGGACACATCACCCGATCCATCACGATGTTATCAATCCGCACATCTTCCACAACGCCACCACGACCGCGCCGGGATTTCAAACGGACACCGCGATCGGTATCTTGGAAGACACAGTTACTAATGGTAACGTTACGAATATCACCACTCATTTCTGAACCTAAAACAACGGCCCCGTGACCGTGAACCATCGTACAATTAGTAATGGTAATATTTTCACACGGCACGCGTTTAGCTGTATCTTCAGTACCCGCTTTAATCGCGATACAGTCATCCCCAACATCGATACTACAATTGGCAATCCGGACATTTTTACAAGATTCCGGGTCAATTCCATCGGTGTTAGGCGAATCGGCGGGGTTTTTAATATTTAAATTATCCACCGTGACGTTCTCACATAAAATCGGATTAATCGTCCAACTTGGGGAATCAATGATGCTGAAATCTTTTAAGGTTACATGAGAACAAGAGTCAAAGCTAACTAATTTAGGACGCGGATAAGTGAGGTCTTCAATGTGGTTCCGCTGTAAATCCCACCATTTTGCACCGTTTCCGTTTAATAGACCAAAGCCAGTCACCGCAATATTTTTCGCATCTTCGGCGTACAAACAAGAAGCATAGACTTCCCGTTTGACCCCTTCCCAACGCGAAGTAACCACGGGATAATCTGCTTGGTTATCAGAAAACTTCAAGATAGCGCCTGGCGTTAAGTGTAATTCCACATTGTCTTTTAAAATAATAGCTGCCGTGTAAAATTCCCCTGTCGGTACGACTACTCGGCCCCCACCGTTCGTCGTTGCGGCATCGATTGCTTTTTGAATCGCTGCTGTTGCTAAGGAACCATCTGCTTGCGCTCCAAAGTCGGTAATTACATAATCAAACATAATATTCTCCTTTTATAATTGGTTTTCTATGGTTAAAGCAGCCTGTAAAAAGGCACCATATCCTTTAAAGTCATTAGCGATAATCGGTTCACTCATGTAATAGGTAAAACTGCCGTCTCTCTGGTCGGCACCACCAAGGCCCGCTACTTGGCAATTGTGAATCAAATTGATCCAGCCTTCTTTGGTGTAAAGAACAAACTCATCTTGTAAGCCTTGATAGCTTTCCTTAATGAGCGGAATTTCCGTAGCAGGTAAAACATTTAGAACTACGGCTTTTGCGGCGGCGTTCAAAATTAAGGCTGTTGCTGAGGCTTCTAAATAATTACCTTTGCGCGTTCCTTCGTCTAAAACTTGATACCAACATTTGCTAGTAGGATCTTGAACTTTTTTCAACGCTTGCCAGCAATTGGTAAAAAGAGTTGCTAACTGTTGAAACTCGGGACTATCTTTTGGTAGCAAACGTAAAGTATCCACTAACGCTACCACGTACCAGCCCATCGCCCGGCCCCAAAAATGGGGAGCGTGTCCAGTTTGTGGATCGGCCCACGGTTGAATCCGTGCCTCGTCATAGGCGTGATATAAAAGACCCGTTTTGTGATCTAGTGTAGCGTCATAACACAATTGAAATTGTTGCACCACATCGGCTAAACCGCTACCATTTTTAAAGGTTAAAAGGTATTCTGCATAGAAAGGCTCGGCCATGTACAACCCATCTAACCACATTTGGTTAGGGTAAACTTTTTTATGCCAAAAGCCGCCTGCTTGCGTCCGCGGCATCGCTTGTAACTGTTGGTACAACTGGTCCATCGCCTGTTTATACTTTTCTGCTCCCGTTTTTTTATACAAAAGAAACAAGAGCTTGCCATTGTTAATATAATCCAGATTCATGGCCTCATAGTGATAATTTTTAATCGATCCATCGGAAGCGATGTAATAATCCATAGCTTCTTTCAGATACGTGTAGTACTCCTCTTCTCCCGTCAGCTCATACGCTTGTTGGAAACCCATTAAGATAACACCAAAATCGTAAGACCAACTGCCGTGATAATCTTTAGCCATGGGTAAAAAGGGATAACGCTGTGTAAAAGAATGAAATGCTTGTTGCCAAATTGGTTTCACTTTTTAAAAGAACCTCCTATCTTTTTCTTCACAAGTAAGCTTATTCTTTATATAGGCATTCCGTAAATAATCATTTTTTAGTTTTAGTATTTTGTAGGAATTCGCTTTATTAACAACTAAAAAACAATTTTTTTCTTTTTTCTTCAAAAATATGTTAATCGTTACAAGCATAAGCATTTATTACTTTTGTAAACAAGTAATAAATCATCTCCACTTTGTTTAAATGTAGGGAAAAAGTTGATTATTAATTCATCTAAAATAGTGCATAATAGCCTCTACTGTAAAACAGTTAATAAACTTTAAATCAGCTTCATAATGAGATATCTTACTAAATTACGTGAAAAGTTCAAGATTAAAGTTTTCTATACTCTCCAGGCGTCATTCTTTCTTTCTTTTTAAAAAAACGAATAAAATTTTGAGGGTTAGTGTAGCATAAGCGCTGAGAAATCTCTTTAACTGTCATATTTGTCTCCTTAAGCCACCTTTTTGCAACCTCTAAACGATACTGTTGCAGATAATCAATAAAATTTTGTCCAGTTCTTTTTTTAAATAAAGTGCTTAAGTAATTGGGGTTATAGTGCAATTGATCAGCAAGCATCTCTAAAGAAAGATCTTGATCATATTGTTGATGGACTAGATGAATCATTTTATCAGTTAAGGACTGAAGTTCATGATTAGTTCTATCTTGAGTATTATATACCAGCGGTCTGATTAACGATTCCATTAATATATGATAAATTTTTTTACGATTATCAGTATTCAAAATTTCTTTATAAATATTAGCATGATTTAGTAAAGTTTCAAAATCCGTTCCTATTAGTTGTCCTAATTGAATAATGTTATTAGTTAACCTAAAGAGTGCCATTTCTACTAACATGGGATTATTATTTTCAGAAAAAATTTTCCCCAATACACTATTGAAATAAAGTTCAATGTTTTCTTCATTTCCTAATCTAATTGCATCTAAAAGTTTTTCTTCTTCCTCTATTGGGTAACGTATATTGGTATTATCCTTTGCGTGTAATTCAACTTCTCTAAAGAAAATAATTGCTTCTTGTCCAATATTAATTCTAAAGTGAAGTGCTTCTTTAGCAGTTTCAGCCGCAGCCTTCGTAGTTAATAGTTCTTGATACGCATTGGAAATTCCAAAGCTAACTTTTATTCGCAAATATTCTTGCGCTGCAGTTTGGACTTGATTGCAATAGGCCAATACATTTTTTTCAGATTCGTTTGTTGACGATAGAGTTAAAATAGTAGCTTGTGTTTCGGAATTTAAAATTATTGGACGTAACCGTTCATCTGCGGGAATAATTTCTTCTACTAATTTCTCCAAAGCAAGTAAAAAGATATCCCGATTATTTTCCTCGCGGCCAGAAAGATCATCAATTTGAATCAACATCACATAAAAAACTTTATCCGATAATTGATAACCATATTGTGATAAACGTTTAGGCAAATCTTCTTTAAAAACTCGTTGACGGAAAAGGTTTAGTACAAATAGTTGTTCTAGTTCAGGTCTTTGTCGTTGAACATTTAATACTAAATCTGTATTGGCTGAGACAATATCATCAATTTCCATTAAAACTTCATTAATTTCTGAATTTCTACCTTTTCTTTCATTTGGGCGCTCAATTTTTAGGCGATCACGAATAACACGAATTGGTTCAGTAGAACGATCAGCTACGAGGTAAGCAATCATTACTAATAAAGATAATCCCAAAATACTCATGCTTACTAAACCAAATATCAGACTCATCGTTGCTTGTTTTACCACATTACTCCCTAATTTGGCAACATAAATCCAGTCATTATAATTAGAACGACTGAAAGCGTAAATATCTCCGTGTTTTCCAAATATTGTACCCACACGTGTTGTGGTGCCTATCGACATAATCTTTTGCTTTAGGTCTTGATTTACTTCTGAGTCATTATGAAAAAGTAACGTTCCTTCACTATTATAAATATTAAAAAAACCTTTATTATCTTCTCCAACAACTCTCTCTATTACTGATTTATTAATATCCGCAATACCAACTCCCAATCTTGGCGAAGAAAAAGTTGGTAAACTAATAATCATACGAATAGATTCACCTTTGGGAATCCAGAATAAATTTTCATTAGAATTTGTTACTAGTGTTTCAAAAACTTTGGCTTCCTCATCAGTAATATATTTGAGAGATTCGTGATCAGTAATTTTCCAATGTTGAGCTAGGGAAATTAAAGTATAACGAGTGTCTTCAATCCCCATAATGCCAAAATAAGTTAGCTCTGAACGAACTTCCTTGACTTGAGAAAAGTCACGATAATCTAGAGGTGTTTGTAGTAATTTATCAAAATCCCCAGTAGTAGAATACGTTGTAAAGGCATATTCCACTGTCCGTACCCGTTGTTCTAAATTATTTTTTACTTGCCTGGCAAAACTTAAGCGTTCTTCTACTAATTTATCTTTGATATTTTTTGCTGTATCACGATATATATAAATGCTGAAACTCCCAATCAAAAAGATCCCAGCTAATAAAATAGGAATAAAAATACTATAAAAAAAGCTAGTCCGTTTTCTAAACATCTCTCTAATCTCCCTTAAAAAAACACGCTTAATAATTCACATGCTTCATTGTAACCTAAAACTGCAAACGTTACCACTGCTTTTTGCATTAAAAATTTTTCACGTGTGCATCCCATATTCTATTGACTTTCACTAGGGAGAGGAGTATGCTGTAAGCGAAAACAAAAAATGTGTGAGGAGTTCTTCAATGGTAACAATTAAAGATATCGCGAAAGTTGCCGGGGTCTCCCATACCACTGTCTCTCGCGCGTTAAATGACAGTCCCTTAATTAAAACGGCTACCAAAGATAAGATTAAAACGATTGCTGCTGAGATGAATTATGTCCCGAATTTTTCGGCCCGTAGTTTAGTGCAACAAAAATCTTACCGCATTGGTTTGTTCTTTTCTAGTATTCAAGAAGGAACGTCGGCTTCATTTTTAGTGGACGCGATTCGCGGGATTAATGGCACTTTGAGTTCTCGTTATAGTTTAGCAGTCAACGGGATTGATACTTTAGCGAACTACGACAATATCAATCCACAAGTTTACGATGGCATCATTATCATGAGTCAAAGTGATGACGATGATTACTTCATCCAAGTAGTCCGTGAAGCAGGAATTCCTTTTGTTGTTTTAAATCGGCAATTGGATGATGAAAATATTTTAAATGTCACCAGCAACGATTCTTTAGGGGTAGCTGAAGGCATTCGCTATGGCATTAGCCTAGGGCACCGCAAAATTGCTTTGATTGGTGGGAAAGCCGGCTTTCGTTCTAGTATTGAACGGCGCCTAGGTTTTATTGAAGGCGTGACGACCAGTGGCCTCCCGCTCCCCACTGACTATTTAGTAGAAGGCGATTATTCGATTGAAAGTGGACGCGAATGTTGTGAGAAACTTTTGGCTTTAACCAATCCTCCTACTTTAATTTTTTGTGCCAACGATGATATGGCAATTGGCGCGTTAAAAGCTTGTGCTGCCGCACAACTTAAAGTTCCACAAGATGTGGCTATTATGGGCTTTGATAATATTTTATTTTCCCAATACACCAGTCCGGCCCTCACGACAGTTTCAAAACCAATCTACGAAATTTCGCAAACTGGAACTGCGATGCTTTTAGATGCCATTGCCGGTGAAGATATTCAACCGAAACAAAAATTATTACAAACGACTTTAGTTAAACGCGAATCCGTGTAATAACCTCGTTACGAGGTTTAAAATATAAAAATTTGTTAACGTGTGCAACCCACACCAGGAGGAAGTTCATTGAAAAAATTAAACAAAGAGCTACAAGAGTTTACGTTTTATCCAGAAAAAGTCATTCAATTTGGTGAAGGGAACTTTTTACGGGCGTTTGTGGACTGGCAAATTCAACAAATGAATAAAAAAGACTTATTCAATGGTTCTGCCGTTGTCGTACAACCTATCGCGCAAGGACTAGGAAAAATGTTAGCCGAACAAGATTACTTATATACAGTGATTCTTGAAGGCTTACTCAACGGTGAAACCGTCGCCAGTTCAGAAATCATTACGACAGTCAACCGGGTTATCAATCCTTATGAAAGCTATCAAGATTACTTAGCTTTAGCGGAAAACGATGACTTAGAAATCATTTTATCCAACACCACGGAAGCCGGCATTGCCTATCACGCGGGCGATCAGTTAAATGATACGCCACCAACCAGCTTCCCAGCAAAATTAACGGCATTGTTAGCTAAACGGTTTGACTTAGGGAAAAAAGGCTTCACGATTATTCCTTGTGAATTAATTGACCGCAATGGTGAAAAATTAAAAGAAATCGTCTTACGTTATGCTAAAGAATGGAATTTATCGGCTGACTTTACTACTTGGTTGGAAAATGAAAATACTTTCTGCTGCTCTTTAGTCGACCGAATTGTCCCAGGATATCCGAGAGATCGTGCTGCCGAACTTAACGAAAAACACGGCTACGAAGATAACTTAATGGTGAAAGCTGAACCTTTCATGTTATGGGTGATTGAAGGACCAGAAAAAGTTAAAGAAATCTTCCCACTGGCTAAAGCAGGCTTAAACGTGATTGTCACCGATGATATGACGCCTTACCGGGAACGAAAAGTTCACTTATTAAACGGCCCACATACTTGTATGGTACCGATTGCTCGTTTAGCTGGTCTTGAAACCGTGGAAGAAGTCATGTTAGATCCTGATTTTTCAGTGTTGGTGAATAATTTATTCAATCAAGAATTAATTCCTATGCTTTCTTTACCAAAAGATGAATTGGAAGTTTACGCAGAACAAATTAAAGAACGTTTCAAAAATCCATTTGTTCGCCATGAACTTTCCTCTATCGCCTTAAATAGCGTTTCTAAATTTAAAGCGCGGCTTTTACCGATTCTTTTACGTTTTGCTAAAACACAAGGGAAATTACCCCACTACATTACTTTAGCTTTAGCAGCTTTAATTTTAAATTATCGTGGCGACAAATTTGAAGTCCACGACGATGAAGAAGTGATGGCGACTTTTAAAGCAGCTTGGGAAAATCCAGCAACTGTCGCTAGCACGATTTTAAGTAACACCGCTCTTTGGGGTGAAGATTTAACAGCAGTGCCTGGTTTACTAGCGACTGTTGAAAAAGATTTGCAAGGATTAGAAACCACAGGTGCGCTGGCGCTAGTCCAAGCATTTAACCAAGAAGGAGAATAATTTTTATGGAACATCATGCGATTCCACGCTTAATGCGCTTATCTACACGAGATAATGTCGCTGTTGCTTTACAACCTATTACAGCTGGTGAAACCTTGACGATTGATGGTTTCACCGTCACCGCAAGTCAAGATATTCCCCAAGGACACAAAATTGCTTTGACAGCGATTGCCCAAGGAGCAAACGTAGTGAAATATGGCTACCCTATTGGTCACACCTTAACGGACGTTGTCCCTGGTGACTGGCTCCACACCCACAACGTCAAAACAAATCTAGACGGCGAATTGGAATACACGTATCAACCTGATTTACACCAAGTGCACTACGAAAAACGTGACTTGACGTTTAAAGGTTACCGTCGTCCAGATGGCCGAGTAGGGATTCGTAACGACTTATTGATTGTCCCGACTGTCGGTTGTGTCAACGGGATGGCCGAACTCATCTTACGCGCCTTTAAAGAAGAACACCCTGACTTAGGTCCTTTTGATAATATCACGATTTTAAAACACCCTTATGGTTGCTCGCAATTAGGTGAAGACCACGCTAATACGCGGCAAGTTTTAATTGATGCGGTGAAACATCCTAACGCTGGTGGGGTCTTAGTCTTTGGTTTAGGCTGTGAAAACAACACCGTGACCGAATTCAAAGAAAAATTAGGCGAAGTCGACCCTAATCGTGTTAAATTTTTAATCGCCCAAGAAGTTTTTGATGAAGTCGATGCGGGTGTTGATTTATTAAATGAAATTTTAGAAGCCGCTAAAGATGATCACCGGGTAGATGTTCCTTTGGCTGAATTAAATGTCGGCTTGAAATGTGGCGGTTCAGATGGTCTTTCCGGAATTACCGCTAACCCGTTATTAGGAGCTTTCTCTGACTTTTTAATTGCCCAAGGGGGTTCCACCATCTTAACGGAAGTCCCAGAAATGTTTGGGGCGGAACAAGTTTTAATGGCGCGTGCTGAAAACAAAGAAGTCTTTGACGAAATCGTCAACTTGATTAATAACTTTAAACACTACTTCCTATCTTACGGCGAACCTGTTTATGAAAATCCATCTCCAGGAAATAAAGCCGGCGGAATTACAACCTTAGAAGATAAATCCCTTGGTTGTACGCAAAAATCTGGCACTTCACCAGTCATTGACGTCTTACAATACGGTCAAAAATTACGAAAAAAAGGCTTAAGCTTATTACAATCTCCAGGAAATGACTTAGTTGCGGCTTCTGCTTTAGCAAGTTCTGATTGCCACTTAGTTCTTTTCACTACCGGTCGCGGTACTCCTTTTGGCGCGTATGTGCCGACTGTTAAAGTGGCCACCAACAATAATATTTTTGAACGGAAAGGTCATTGGATGGACTTCAATGCTGGTCAATGTTTAGAACGGCCACAAGCTGATGTCTTAGAAGACTTCATTCAAAAAATTATCGCTGTTGCTTCTGGTGAACAAACGTGTAACGAGAAAAATGACGTGCGGGAAGTTGCCATCTTCAAAAACGGCGTTACCTTATAAAGTGTTTTAACGCGGAAGGAGTAGCTGTATCTACTCTTTCCCGTTTTAAATTTTTTTCATTAGTCTTTATCGCTCTGCGCGATAACAATATTAAAAAAGGACGTGTCAAAAAAATGTTTTTAAACGATGACTTTTTACTTTCTACTGATTGGGCGAAAAAATTGTTCCATGATCATGCAGCTAAAATGCCTATCATTGACTACCACTGCCACTTAGTTCCTGAAGAAATTTACGAAAATGGTAACTTTAAAAATATTACCGAAGCTTGGCTAGGGGGCGACCATTACAAATGGCGTTTAATGCGGGCTTGTGGCGTACCTGAAGAAAAAATTACCGGTAACGCTTCTGACTACGATAAATTCGTGGCTTGGTGCCAAACCGTTCCTAAAACAATTGGTAACCCCCTTTACTCTTGGACTCACTTAGAATTGAAACGTTTCTTTGGTTGCGACCTTTTAGTCAACGAAGAAAACGCTAAAGCTATTTGGGACCAATGTAATGAAGTTTTAGCTAGCGATGCTTTCAAACGTCGGAACATCATTGCTAATTCTAATGTAAAAGTCGTTTGCACGACGGATGATCCAGCGGATGATTTACATTTCCACAAATTAATTAAGGACGTTGAAGATCGTTTCAAAGTCTTACCTTCTTACCGTCCCGATAAAGCCTTAAACATTGAAAAACCTGATTTTGCCGCTTACGTTAAACATTTAGCTGAAGCTGAGGAAACAGATATCACCACTTATGCAGAAATGATTGCGGCTCTCGGTAGTCGGGTGGATTATTTCCACGCTTTAGGCGGTCGTTTATCAGACCACGCTTTAGATGTTTTAATCTACGCTGAAGCCGACGAAGATACCTTAGAAGCAACTTTTGCCAAAGCCTTGAAAGGTGAAGCTTTAAGCCAAGATGAAATCAACGCTTATAAATCAGAAACCTTAGTCCGTTTGTTCCACTTCTACAAAGAGCATAACTGGACAATGCAATTACACATCCATGCTTACCGCAACTGCAACACTAACATGTTTAACAAATTAGGACCGGATACTGGTTATGATGGTGTCAATGACTTAAACATCACGATTCCATTGCAACAATTGTTGGACCGTGCTGAAAAAGCCGACGACCTTCCACAAACGATTCTTTACTCCTTAAATCCTAACGACTTCCCAGCTTTAGTCGCTTTAATGGGCTGCTTCCAAAAAGAAAGTGCTGGCAAGATTCAATTAGGTTCTGGTTGGTGGTTTAACGATACTCGGGCTGGCATGCGCAATCAATTAACTCAATTTGCTGATGGTTCAGTCTTCCATAACTTTGTCGGAATGTTAACCGACTCCCGTAGCTTCTTATCTTATACGCGTCATGAGTACTTCCGCCGTGTCCTATGCGAATTTGTCGGCGAAATTGTCCAACGTGGCGAAGCTCCTGAAGATGAAAAACTTTTAGGTGATTTAGTCGAAGCAATTTCTTACAACAACGCAAACGAATACTTCAAATTCTAAAAAAGAAAGTTGGTTGACCAGTGGAATTTATTGATGATGACTTCGCTAGTTTGACTAGCGGTATGTCGCCTGCGGTCTCCTCTTTTCACTATCGTTTTTTAGACGAGGAAAAAAAGCCCTTCCTACTGGTTTTACCAGGGGGAGGGTATTGTCATATTTCCGGTGAAAAAGAAGGACGCGTGATTGCTGAGTGGGCGGAAAGTTTAGGCTTTCATGCCGGCATTTTAAGCTATCAAGTACAGCCCGTAGAAAAAGAAAAATTATTGCAAGAACTTGAAAAAATAAAAAAATTTTTACAAGCTGAAGAAAAAATCGACCAAATTTTTGTGATGGGCTTTTCAGCAGGTGCCCATCTAGCCGGACTATTTAGTTGTTTAGGAGAACCGGTAGTCGCGGGGATGATTTTAGCTTATCCTGTGGTTACCTTTGAACAAGACTGCCGTCATCAAGGTTCAGCTGAAAACTTTTTAGGCCCTGATTATACGCCAGCAAATTGTCACACCTACTCCCTCGAAAATTTAGTGACAGCTACTACGCCACCTGCTTTCATCTGGCATACAGCAGAGGACGGCTCAGTACCGGTTAAAAACAGTCTGCTTTTAGCAGCCAGTTTAGCCCAACAGCAAATTCCTTTTGATCTGCATATTTTCCCTGAAGGCCATCATGGTCTTGGCATGCTACAAGGAACAGCCCATACGCGCCAGTGGATTAAACTTTTAGAACACTGGCTGCAAGAACAACGCAAATAATTTATTTAGGAGGCTTCCATGATTCCAATAAATCTCGGGATGCGGGCCCATGACCTCGTGGCCAAAGATCGCATCGAATTAGCTAGCAAACTCCAACAGTACGGTTTAACTAATATTCAATTGGCCGTCAAAAAATCTTTTCCCGAACTTGCCCCTTCCCTACAACAGATTACCCATGGCACCGCCAGCTATTTAGGCGATTACTTAAAAAGCCAAGGCATTAAAATCTCCATTTTAGGTGCTTATGTCAATATTGCTAGTTTCAATGATCAAGTACGTAACGAAGCGATTGCTAGTTTTTGTCATCACTTAACTTTAGCACGGGACTTTGGCTGTACTGTGGTGGGTACCGAAACAGGTAATGTCGCAGGCAGTGGCTATTCGGTAGAAAACTTTACCGAAACAGCTTACCTCAGAGTACGAGATGCCGTCATCCAAATGGTCACCGCCGCTGAAAAACTCGGGGCGCTAGTGGGCATCGAACCTTGTCTCAATGCCCCACTTTACACGTGGCAACAAGCTAAACGTCTCTTAAGCGAAGTACAGTCCCCCAACTTAAAAATTATTTTAGACGCCGCTAATTTGATGCGTCCTGATAACTACCAAGACCAAGTGAAAGTAACTTACGAGGCTTTAGACGCTCTGCAAGATGATATTGTGGCTTTTCACCTGAAAGACTTTATCGTAGAAAATGGCCACATTAAAATTGTTCCGGTGGGCACAGGCTTAATGGATTACACCGATTTATTAAAGTTTGCCAAGTATCAACGTCCCCTCTTACCCACTTCTTTGGAAGCGGTGAAAGAAGAGCACTTAGCTCAGAGCATTGCCTTTTTACAAGCAGAATACGCTCGTCTTTAACGAGTTTTTGACTACGGCTATCAATCAAGTGCCGTAGTCTTTTTTTATCAAAAAAGACTGACACCTCTCCCAAAGAAGAAGTGTCAGCCTGACGTCGGGACACGCAAAAGAATACATTCTTTTGACTATTGAAGCGTTAAAAACTTATTTTTTTAAATTGTAGAAGGATTTGATACCTTTGTATTCAGCAACATCACCTAATTGGTCTTCAATCCGTAATAATTGATTGTATTTAGCAATCCGGTCAGTCCGAGATAAAGAACCAGTTTTGATTTGGCCAGCGTTAGTTGCCACAGCGATGTCGGCAATTGTGGAATCTTCTGTTTCACCAGAACGGTGAGAAACAACAGCAGTGTAGCCAGCTTCTTTAGCCATTTCAATTGCGTTGAATGTTTCAGTTAAAGTACCGATTTGGTTAACTTTAATTAAGATAGAGTTAGCAACGCCCATTTCAATCCCTTTAGAAAGGATTTCAGTGTTGGTTACAAACAAGTCATCCCCTACTAATTGAACTTTTTTGCCTAAGCGTTCAGTAAGAGCAACCCAACCTTCCCAGTCATTTTCATCCATACCATCTTCGATAGTGATGATTGGGTATTTGTTAACTAATTCTTCCAAGTAATCTACTTGTTCAGCGGCAGTGCGTTTAGCAGCATTTTCGCCTTCGAATTTAGTATAGTCATAGATTCCGTCTTCGTAAAATTCAGAAGAAGCACAGTCTAAACCAATCATAACGTCTTTTCCTGGTTCTAAGTTAGCTGCTTTAATAGCAGAAAGGATGGTTTCAATAGCATCTTCAGTTCCGTCAAAACGAGGTGCAAAACCACCTTCATCCCCAACAGAAGTTTCTAAGCCACGTTTAGCTAAGATCGATTTCAAAGCGTGGAATGTTTCAGCGCCCCAACGTAATGCTTCTTTAAATGTTGGTGCACCAACAGGCATAATCATGAATTCTTGGAAAGCGATTGGCGCATCAGAGTGCGAACCACCGTTAACAATGTTCATCATTGGTGTTGGTAAAACTTTAGTATTGAAGCCGCCTAAGTAGTGGTACAAAGGAACTTCCAAGTAATCAGCGGCAGCACGCGCTACGGCAATAGAAACACCTAAAATAGCGTTAGCCCCTAATTTACCTTTATTAGGAGTGCCATCTAATTCGATCATGGCTTTATCAATCGCCATTTGGTCGCGAACATCGTAACCAATGATTGCTTCAGCGATGATGTTGTTTACGTTATCTACAGCTTTTTGGACCCCTTTACCGCCATAACGAGCTTTGTCGCCGTCACGCAATTCAACAGCTTCGTGTTCACCAGTAGAAGCGCCGGATGGTACTAAACCACGACCAAATGCGCCGCTTTCCGTGTAAACTTCAACTTCAATTGTTGGATTGCCGCGGGAATCAAGGATTTCGCGAGCGTATACGTCAGTAATAATTGACATTTCAAAATCTCTCCTTTGAGTTTTGTTTATTTTAAGGGGAATCCCTTATCTCTAATGATAAATTTTTTGCACAGGAAATGCAATGGAAATAGTAACTATTTCACTGCTTCCAATAATTCTAAGAAAGAATCAGCTTGTAAAGAAGCTCCACCAACTAAAGCACCGTCAATATTAACTTTAGCCATGTATTCTTTAATGTTGCCTGGTTTTACTGAGCCACCGTATTGGATACGTACAGCGTCCGCTACGTCTTGACCGTAAAGTTCGGCAACTGTTTGCCGTACTAAGCCACATGTTTCATCAGCATTTTCAGCGCTGGAAGATTTACCAGTTCCAATAGCCCAGATTGGTTCATAAGCGATGACTAAGCTAGATACTTGCCCTGCTGTTAAATCTTTTAAAGCGCCTTTAATTTGGCCAGAAATCCATTCAGCAGTGATGCCTGCTTCACGTTGTTCTAACGTTTCACCACAGCAAATGATTGGTAACATGCCATTAGCAAAAATTGCTTTGGCTTTTTTGTTGATTTCTTCATCTGTTTCGTGGAAGTATTCCCGACGTTCAGAGTGACCAATAATTACGTAGTCAACGCCTAAATCGTTTAAAGCTTTAGGTGAAGTTTCACCAGTGAAAGCTCCTTCGTTTTCCCAGAAACAGTTTTGAGCTGAAATTTTTAAATCTGTGCCTTTAGCACTAGCTACTAATTCTTGTAAGAATAAAGTAGGAGCACCAATGACAGAATCGACTAAGTCGCTAGCTGGTAAATTATTTTTTACAGCTTCAGCAAAGTCTTTGGCTTCGCTAGCTGTTTTATTCATCTTCCAGTTACCGGCAATAATTGGTTTACGCATAAATGGAATCCTCTTTTCTTATTTGTCAGAAATTGCTGCTAAACCTGGTAATACTTTACCTTCTAACATTTCCATGGAAGCACCGCCACCAGTTGAAATGTGGGTGAATTTGTCAGCAAAGCCTAATTGAATAGCGGCAGCCGCTGAATCCCCACCACCAATGATAGTTGTAGCTCCTTCAAGGTTAGCAATGGCTTCACAAACGCCAATCGTACCGCGGGCGAAGTTGCTCATTTCAAAGACACCCATTGGTCCGTTCCAAACAACAGTTTTAGCGCCAGCTAATTCTTGCGCGAATAAGGCGATGGTTTCAGGACCGATGTCTAAACCTAATTGACCTTCTGGTACATCCCAAGGGTGTTCTTCAGTTGGCACGTCGTTAGAGAAAGACCCAGCTGTGATGGAATCCACTGGTAAGACTAATTTGTCGCCAGCTTTGGCAATAATTTCTTTCGCTAATTCAATTTTATCTTCTTCTACTAAAGAGTTCCCGATTTCGATGCCTTTAGCTTTGTAGAAAGTATAGGTCATCCCACCACCGATTAAAATCTTGTCAGCTTTGGCGATTAAGTTTTCAATGACACCAATTTTATCAGAAACTTTTGCTCCACCTAAGATAGCTACGAAAGGACGTTTTGGTTCTTCCACAGCATCCCCAATGAAAGTAATTTCTTTTTCCATTAAGAAGCCAGCAGCAGATGGTAAGTTAGAAGCAATTCCCACGTTAGAAGCGTGAGCCCGGTGTGCGGTACCAAAAGCGTCATTGACAAAAACATCCCCTAAAGAGGCCCAATATTTACCTAATTCAGGATCATTTTTTGATTCTTTTTTGCCGTCAATGTCTTCAAAACGTGTGTTTTCGAAAACTAAAACATCGCCATCTTGCATTTTGTTAATGGCTGCTTCTAATTCTGCGCCACGAGTTTGGGGCACAAAGACGACTGGTTTACCTAAAAGTTCGCTTAAACGTTCAGCGACTGGTTTTAAAGATTTGCCAGCTTTGTCTTCTTCTGTTTTCACCCGACCTAAGTGGGAGAAGAGAATCGCTTTGCCGCCATTTTCAGTAATGAATTTAATCGTTGGTAAAGCTGCGACAATCCGGTTGTCATTAGTGATGACGCCGTCTTTAATCGGCACATTAAAGTCGACCCGTACCAGCACTTTTTTATCTTTTAATTCGCCACGTTCTTGCAAATCTTTGACTGTTACTTTTGCCATGAAACTTGTCCTCCTTTATTAAAAAAAGCGGGAAGCGACAAGCCTTCCCGCTTTTAGTTAAACTACATTAAGTTAATACAAAAGACTAACTCTTATAATTTAGCGAAGTATTCTAAAGTACGAACTAATTGAGCAGTGTAGCTCATTTCGTTGTCATACCAAGCAACAGTTTTCACTAATTGTTTGTCGCCAACAGTCATTACTTTAGTTAAAGTTTCGTCAAATAATGAACCGTAAGTCATGCCTACGATATCAGAAGAAACGATTGGGTCAACGTTGTAACCATAAGATTCGTTAGAAGCAGCTTTCATTGCAGCGTTAACTTCTTCAACAGTAACTGTTTTGTCTAAAACAGAAACTAATTCAGTTAAAGAACCAGTTGGAACAGGAACACGTTGAGCAGCTCCATCTAATTTACCTTTTAATTCAGGGATTACAAGACCGATAGCTTTAGCGGCACCAGTTGTGTTAGGCACAATGTTAGCAGCTGCAGCACGGGCACGACGTAAGTCACCTTTTTTGTGAGGAGCATCTAATGTGTTTTGGTCACCAGTGTAAGCATGGATAGTTGTCATTAAACCTTCAACAATACCGAAGTTGTCGTTTAATGCTTTAGCCATAGGAGCTAAACAGTTGGTAGTACAAGAAGCACCAGAAATAACTGTTTCATCACCAGTTAAAGTGTCATGGTTAACGTTATAAACGATTGTTGGAACATCGTTACCACCAGGAGCGGAGATAACAACACGTTTAGCGCCACCTTTTAAGTGTTTTTCAGCTTTTTCTTTAGAAGTGAAGAAACCAGTACATTCAAGCACGATTTCAACTCCTAATTCGCCCCAAGGTAATTCTTCAGGGTTTGGATTAGCTAAAACTTTAACATCTTTACCATTTACAGTGAAGTATCCATCATGGACTTCAACGGTTCCGTTGAAACGACCTTGAGTTGTGTCATATTTTAAAAGATGAGCTAATTGTGCAGCATCAGTTAAATCGTTGATGGCAACAACTTCAATTCCTTCAACTTCTTGGATACGGCGGAATGCTAAGCGTCCGATACGTCCGAAACCGTTAATACCTACTTTTACTGTCATGTGTAGATTTCCTCCTTTAGAAAATCAGAAAAATTTTTATTTTAAAGGGTTTCCCCTTTTAAAATCTCGTTAGCACATGCCATGTCCGTGACTAAGCATGTTTGTTTAGGTGCATTTTTTAGATAGGCTTTCACGGCCTTACCTTTGGACTTGCCCCCCGCAACCGCAATGACTAATGGAATTTCCTCTAGATCATGAAGCTGCAGACCAATTCTAGGAATTTTATACACGACGTCGCCTACTTCATTAAAGAAATAGCCAAACGTTTCCCCTACTGCGTGTTTTTCTTTCAGCATGGAAAGCTCTTGATCAGACATTTTGCGTCGCGCTGCCATATGAAGCGCTCTACCAATACTATATATGACGCAGTCGGATTTTTCAATTAATTGCACTACCTCTTGTACTGCCGGCTCTTGGAGTAAAGACTTATAAGTCTCGGGACTCACACGCTCAGGTACATATAGGGCACGATAATGGCCTTTGGTTTTTTGTGCCATCACTGATGAAATTGCATTGGCTTGAATATTCACGGTCTCGCCAATCCCACCACGAGCTGGAACAAAAACATTGTGTCGTTCATGCTCTAAAGGCAACATATGTGAAGCAACAGTGGCCATAGTTGTGCCACCCATTACCGCGATAATGTTGTTTTTGTGGGGCAGATGTTCATCTAAAAGTTGACTAACAATTTTCCCAAACTCGGCTAAAATTTGTTTTTCTGTATCCGCATTACCCGCAATGACAATACACTCGCGAATTCCAAAAAGTTTTTGAATTCGGCGTTGAATTTGATTGTGGCCGCCGATGGCATCCACCAATTGACTCAAACCTTCCACCACGGCTAAACCTTCTGGCGTTAAGTGCATACCGCTTTTAGAAACTACTAACAAATTTTGTTGCCGTAAATCATCTGTATCGGTGCGCAGACTTCGTTCAGACACACCTAACTTCTCAGCTAAAGTGCGACGTCCCACCGGCTGCATCCAAAAGATATTACGCAAAATTTGATAACGTTCTAAAATGCTTTTTGTCATTTCTGGGGCAAGGGATTCTAGCAACTTCCACTCTTGCTCCATGAGAGCCTCCTTTGTTGGACGTTTTGTGACCAACCCAGACTGATAACGACCCATGTCTTGCAAAAAAAAGGCAAGGTTGGAAAAAATTTCTTTTTCGCAAACAACCCTACGACGTAATATTAGCATTTTTTCACAACCCTGACAAGGGAAAAGCCATCATTCCTCCGTGAATTTTGGCTAATTTATTTTCAAAGCGTTTTCTTTTTTCCGCAATAAAAAAAGCCAGCCTTGCTGGTTCATTGTTTGGCGACTGCTTTCAGACTAACTAAAAGTAACGTTTCTTTTTCACTAAGTCCCTACTCTTTTTTCTTGCCGTCAGTAAAAAACTCCAGAAAATTTTTTTGTCTCGTAAAATATGGTATACTTTTCAGGGGACAACGCTGATGGAAAATTTTTTTTCAACGGCAAAAACAAAAAAAGATGTCACAATGACATCTTTTTATAACGCGTCCTGAGGGAATCGAACCCCCGTCTCAAGAACCGGAATCTTACGTGATATCCACTACACTAAGGACGCAAGCACATTTATTAATGTACTCTATTTTCGCAAAAAATACAAGTCTAAATTTCAAAAAAATTGAAGGAGGATAAATTGTGGAACAAGGTTTAAAATTAAACGTCAGCCAGAAACAAACGCAAAAGTTGGCCTTAACCCAACAAATGCAGCAAGCCATCGCGATTTTACAAAAAAATCAAGAAGAGCTCGCCGCCTTCATCATGGATAAAGCGAACGAAAATCCATTGCTTGAAGTCAGCACTAGTCTTGCTCCCGTCACAAATGACTATCGTCCCACTAACGGTAGTAACGCCCGTAGCTTTGAAGTCGGGATGGTCCCTACCCCTGATCATTACACTTCGTTGTTTGAATATTTATTAGACCAAGTCCATTTAAACTATCGTGATACTCCAATTCGTAAGATGATGCTTTTTTTAGTCGAGTTTATGGATGAAAATGGCTACCTGACAATTTCTTTGGCTGAGGCTGCCACTAAAGCTGGCGTTACCGACATCATCGCCTTAGATGCCTTAACGCTAATCCAGCAATTAGATCCGGCAGGTATCGGTGCTCGTAATTTGCAAGAGTGTTTACTCCTGCAAATTGAACGAGATCCAGAAGCCCCGCCTTTAGCTTATATTGTCGTAGAAGAACATTTTGAAAACTTAGCGGATCGGCACTGGTTGGAAATTGCGCAGCACTATCAAGTTGATTTAGCCGAGATTCAAAAAATTATGGACTATATTCAAACGCTCTCTCCTGCCCCTGGAGCACATTTTGGTCAAATTGACGATCAGTTTATTATTCCTGAACTGGAAGTCACTCAAGAGGATGGCCAGCTGACTTTGCAATACTTACAAACGGGCTTACCAAAATTAAAATTTCAAAGTAACTACTTTGAAAAAATGACGGCGACCGGTGACCCAGAAGTCTTGGCCTATTTAACCAACAAGAAAAAAGAATATGATTGGCTGACAAAAACCTTAGAACAGCGACGGAATACGATTGCTGAAGTAGGTCGAGCCATTGTCTTGGCGCAGCAAGATTTCTTCATCAAAAACGAACATCCTTTAAAACCTTTAACCTTAAAACAAATTGCCAATACCGTTGGCATTCACGAATCTACTGTCTCTCGCGCTGTGAATGGTAAATATTTAAAAACAAATTTTGGTATTTTTGAACTACGCACTTTCTTTGTTTCGGCAATTGCAGGGCAAAGCACTTCTAACCAAGAAATCAAAAAACGTTTAATTGAAATTATTCAAGGAGAAAACAAACAAAAACCTTTCTCCGATCAAAAATTAAGTGAGCTTTTAAGTGCTGAAGATATTGAAATTTCTCGCCGTACAGTCGCCAAGTATCGCGAAAGTTTGGGGATTCCTAGCACCAGTAAACGAAAACGTTTTTATTAAAACCACAAAACCTGACCAACAGCAGCGTGTTGGTCAGGTCTTTTTTTGCCCTTACTCTTCTAAAGAAGCACTATTTTTTAATTCATTTTGTTTTTCAGTAACGTGTGTAGTCGGTATTTTTTCTTTTGCTACCTCCGGCTCGATGACTTGCACCACTTGTACCCGTTTCTTTTCGTAGCGATTATACATTACTACCGCAACAATTCCAAAAATTACCGGTCCTAAGATGGAATAAATCGTTCCTGTCACATCACCATTTAACGCTGGTTGCAAAATCGTAAAGACGTTGGCAAAACCAACAACGAAAGTCACCACCACCACAGCGACATTAGCTATACTTTGCGTTTTATAAATTTCAAATGGTTTTGCAATTTCTTTTTTCTTTTTAAAACCAATGAAAGCAATAGATAAGAACATATACGGAATCGTCATGGAAACATTGGTCATGGAAACTAAAACTTCAAAGAAATATTTTGCACCGCTGCCCCCAAAAGAAACTAAAGCGATGATGGCAATCACAATTGCCGCTTGTACTTTCATGGCGTTAATCGGTAAATCTTCTTTAGTCTTCGTTAAAAATTTAGGCCAAACTTCCTTAGGTGTTCCTTCAATTAATTGTTTCAGTGGTGAAAAAATTAAAGTAAAGAAAGCGCCTGATAAAGCTAAGAACATGGAAAGTCCCATATAACGCGACACCCAAACACCCATCGTAACTGCCGTAGCATTAGACAGATTCAAAGCCAAGCCAAGTTGATAGCCCATGTTGTTCATGGCAATATAAGCCACATTGCCCAAGGTTACTTCGGCATCAGAAAATTGCGTGAAGGCGAAGTTCCAGTTGGTGAAAGCTCCCATCATGAAAATTCCTACTGCATAACCGATGGCAATCACCACTGCTGAAATCGCCACTCCTTTAGGGAATGTTTTTTCAGCATTTTCGGTTTCATCGACTAAACCACCTACTACTTCTAAGCCCCCATAAGCAAAAATCGCAAACACTAAAAAGCCGAAAACTTGAATCATCGTGGTATAAGAAGTATTAGGCGAAGTCACCAAGGCGCTTAGACTCAAAGGTTGTGCCATTTCACCATTTAAAAGTAAGATAGTTAGTCCACCTAAAAAGAGTACAACATTAATTAAGGCAACCGCGCTGCCCCCAATTGAGGTTACTTTTTTAATACTGTCTAAGCCCTTTGAAGAGACAAAGGTAATCAAACTAATCCAAAAAATCGCTAGAATTCCTAAAGTTTGTACCCCGGATAGACCAAAAGGTGTCCACTGTTGTGTTTTATCTACCCCAAAAATGGCATTCGACAAAGGAATCCAAATCCCTGAACCGACATTCACCATCCAAATGATATATGACGCATACCACATAAAAGTCCCAATAAAGGCAAACTTGGGATTAAATGATTCTGCCATCCAAGAGTAAATTCCCCCTTTACGACTTTTAAAAGCCGCACCGTATTCAGAAAGCATAAAGGCAAACGGCAAGAAAAAAGTAACGGCGGCTAAAATGTACCAGAGAATTGACGCATAACCCATTAAATAAAAAGCGCGGGGAATGTTGGTAAAACCAAAAACAGAAGTAAAAATCATTAAAATCAATGAGACCAGAGTTAATTTTTGTTTCTTAGGTTTTGACATGAGCACTTCCTCCACTTCGTTATAGTTTAAAACAACGACCCACCTTTCCTTTAGTATTCTTGTTGACACTTAAATTATAACGAGATTTTTGTGGTGGAAACAACGCTTGGCCGCTAGTTCTTAGTAAAGAATTATCCCTTAAAGAAAGCGTTTGCTTATTTTTAATAAAGACAAATCGTTATTTTAATTTTTTTCTTTTGGGGATAAACAACAAATGTTCTAATCGCCACAAATTAGGATTAGCGTTGAATTATCTGACAATATTTTCTGAGCATTCCGCTATTTGATTCTGATAAAATAACCAGCATAATCATTTTCAAAAAAACATTTCCTACTTTTTTGTTATACAAAAACAGCGTAGTTTGAAAGCACTACGCTGTTTTCATTCCGTACCTCTCATTTTTTGAAACGAGAGTTGTCATAATTATAAGGGATACTCGTTCCCACAACGACATCGTCAATTTTATCTAAAATGAGCCAATCGTCCATGTTTCCTTGATGATGAAAAGCTAAAGGTGTGATTATTGCTACTTCACTAAAGGTCACAAAACACAGACACTTCTTATGACAACGTGTCCGTTGTTTCTCACTTAAAGCCAATTGATCGCGCCGCTGCAAAAAAGCTTCATTGATTTCTTCTTCTGTCAATTTCACAAAATTTTCTACTTGGGTAACAACGGCTTTAGCACTAATTTTCAAGCTACCTTTTTCCATAAAATACAACGTTTCCCCCACCTGCACTCGGCTATGGGGAATCTTACGCCCTGCTGCCCCCCGCACGATCATCGTTTTATGCCCACTGATAATTTTATCTAAAGTACGCGCTCCTTTTTTACCTACATTATCGCAGTATACCAAATGAATCATCTATTTCCCTCCGCCTTCTTCTCCTTGATTTTAGGCTGACTCTTTAAGTTGCCGCTTTACCTTTTTAGCTGCCCAAGCGTAATGGCTACTGGTACTAGAAACCAAATAACTCCCAACACTGGTGGTTCCACTCCACTTAAAATAAGCTTTAGTAAATAACTCTTCATCCGTAAAACTCGCGATAACTTGAAGCATAGCTTCGTGACTATTGAGTAGCTGTTGACGTGCTGTTTCATAAGTGGTCCCTTGATGCTTTTCCCAAAAGCCAATATTCATGGCCCCATAATTTTTCCAAGAGTACGGCGCTGGAAGAAAGGGCACTGGATGTTGCTGGTTCTGATTGCGGTTAGCGGCCAGCCAATTTAGCGTCAGTTGATGCCACTCGTACAAATGAATCAAAATATCTCGTAAATTTTTATCCCGCTGCCAATGGGCTTCTTTATCTTTTTCCGTAATAGAAAAAGTGAAGGCGGTGTCCTGTGGTAGACGCTCCATCAACGCCCACATCTGGTCAAACTGCGCCGTGGCGGCGGCAAGTAATTCGCTTTTATTTGTTGGTCTAGCCATAAAGTGCTCCTTAACATTTATTTTTGGATTTAATTTAAGTGTAGCATGGTCCTTGACGGGCACCAAATATTTTCCTAAAGAAAAAGACGTGAAGACAGCACTACCCTCATGCTCTGCTAAAACAGCTCGGCATGCTGGATAGAGTTCTCCACGTCCTGATTATTATTTTTCTAGCACAAATGGAGTGCCAAAGGTTGCTACATATTTTTCTTCTAGCGCTTCTTCCAAAAGATACAATTGCTCGACAGAAATAAAAGCCTTGGACCAATTCCAATCTAATAAGTCATAGCGACCAAGCTTTCCCATTGTCCGCACTTCTTCGATGGATACTGGCAAAACTTTACATAAGGCAGCTATTTTTTGGCGCATTTTTCGTTGGCGTAAAACACTAGGAAAAAGTGCCGCAAGATAAATGCTAAGAAAAACTGGCAACTTCAACCAGTCGGTCCATATTCCGGCGAACTTAGCTCCTAAGGTGATCACAATACCCACTACTATAACTAACCCCAAAGTTAAAAAATCTTTTTTTCGATCTGCTTTCATTTTCTTCAATGGAACGTCCTCCAAAAATTTAACACGTCTTCATTTACCAATTGGCATGAACACTTGCCCGCACATAGCGGTCATAAATTTCTTGGACACCCGCCATCTGTGCCGGCGTTAATGGTGGCAATTCTGCTGCCCGAATATTCGCTTTAACTTGGCTGGCCCGGCTCGCCCCAGGAATTACAGCACTGACCGCCTCATGCATTAAGATATAACGCAAGGCGTAAGGCGCTAAGTCTTCTGTTTGAAAAAGTTTTTTCAAGGCAGCGACAGCTTGTAACCCCAACTCATAAGGTACACCAGAAAAAGTTTCCCCCTTATCAAAGGACTCGCCATTGCGATTAAAGGAACGGTGGTCTTGGGGACCAAATTTTGTGTTTTGATCATACTTGCCGGTCAATAAACCACTAGCTAGAGGAACTCGCGCTAAGATACCTACTTTATTTTTTTGCGTGGCTACAAATAATTCTTCCGTTGGTTTCAAACGGAACATATTGAAAATCACTTCAATAGCGGCGATGGGGTATTCTAGAGCAGCTAGCCCTTCACTAACTTTTTCGATACTAACACCGTAATTAGCAATTTTTCCTTTTTCTTTGATTTTATCTAGCGCGGTAAACACTTCGTCCTTTTGATAAACAGAACTTGGTGGGCAGTGGAGTAAAACCATGTCTAACTTTTCAACGCCTAAGCGTCCTAAGCTGCCGTCGATAAAGTTTTCCAGCGCTTGAGGTGTGTACATTTCGGCTGTATGGGGGTTCAAGCCCCGGCCACACTTCGTTACGATGTATAGTTCGTGCTTTTTATCCCGAATAAATTCACCAATGGCTTGCTCACTCTGGCCTCCGTTATAAATATCGGCCGTATCAATTAAGTTAATCCCACTTTCATAAGCCGTCTGCAAAATATTTTGCGCTTCTTGCTTGTTAAAAGGATCCCCCCACTTCGTTCCCAATTGCCACGTGCCTAAACCAATCTCCGAAACTTTTTTTGCAGTTTTACCAAAGATTCTTTGTTCCATTTTGTGCCTCCTAATGTGTCTAATAAATTTTTATAAAACGTTTTCTTCGTGAGGTTAGTATAACGAGCAAACTAGGTAAAGTCAATCTGTGCTGTAATTAGTCTACTGACAAAACAATAGTCCTGAATGCTACAGCTACTCTTTCCATCACTAGTCACTGTTCTGGTAATTCTCGCAAATAACGTTCAGCAGCTGCCCGCGTTTTAAAAATAATTATTTTTTTATTTTCACCATACTTAGCTAGTAGTTGATAAATTGTTGGCAATTGTTCTGTGGGAAAAGATAAAATCCATTGCCGAAATTCTTCATCAAATTCCGTTTCAACCCACGGTAAGTCCACCCGCTTTTGGCCAATGCGTGCTTGCGCTCCAGCAAGACAAACGTCTAAAGGATAGTCCAACAAAAAAACTGTGTCACAAGCAGCTAGCCGCCGTTCCATTGTCCGCAAGTAATTGCCATCAATAATCCACTCGTCTGTTGCCAAAATTTTTTCTAGTGCCCCATCAAATGCTGTCGCACTAACATTTGTTTGGTCTTTTCGATGCCACAATAAATCTAAATAATATAGCGGTAACCGGGTAACGGCCTGCAACTTGCGAGCAAAGGTACTTTTTCCGGCACCAGGACTGCCAATCACGATAATTTTTTTCATTACTGACCTCCACTGAACTTTCTATTTTCTATCCTAACACTTTTCCACAACAAAAAAACACTCAAGCGCGATTTTCACCCTTAAGTGCTTACACATTTTTGATACTAAGTTTTAGCCTGACCTATTTCGAGCAGAACTATTTTACGAGGACTATTCCTTAAAATGTAATTAACACATCTGAACATTGCTGCTCCTCCATTACAAAAAATTCTTTTGCTTGTCGTTGTTGGAAATTAGCGATTTTATTAGCCGGAAATACGACTAGAGAGGTGTTGTAGCGCGCAACATGTGCATTGTAAACGCGACGAGCCGCTTGTAAGTGTTCCTCGACATCGCGAATCCCTCGTTGTAATTCATGAAAAATTTCGCTAGAACGCAGCTCGGGATACGCTTCAGCAGTCAAATTAATCCGCTCTGTTAACTGGTCCATTTGTTGAGTGACGTGTGTTAATTCACCAATGGACATGCCTTGACGCAATTGAATGACTTCCCGTAACATTTCTTTTTCATGTTGTGCAAATTTTTTAGTGGTGGCCAAGAGCTTTGTTAAAACATCGTAACGTTTCGCCAACGCGACTTCTATCCCGGATAAACTTTCAGCTACTTTTATTTCATAGCGCTTAAAATTATTAGAAGTCGTAATTAACCAGCCAAGCGTTACTAATAAAATGACTGCCAAAATAATGATTAGAATCATTTTCTGACGCTCCTTTCCTAAAATTTAAAAATGTTTCTATCCTTGTTTGCTTTTACTCACCTTGCGGGGAAAAAGATAAGGGTGTGTCAATAATTTTGTGTAAATTCGTTTAACCTTATCCATTTGATTCCTTACTTTTAAAACATAGACTCTAGT
>NZ_BJDR01000028.1 GCF_005405245.1 Enterococcus nangangensis
TGTCTTTCTTAAGTATTTTAAGAATAACAGGAGGTTAACTATTAGAGAATATACTGGGGTACTTCCCGCTTACTTTTAAGCAATTAAAAACTCCCAGCGAAGCGTGTCAGCTTCGTTGGGAGTTTTGCTTTTTAATACAATGAACGTGAAAAAGAATTTGTAGGATAATTTCTTAAAATAGAGGGATTGATTTTTATAAGTGAATGTCAAAGTAAGTTACCCGCGAAATTATTTATACAGGAACATTCTTGTGATTAATGCTTGCGAAATTGTAAAATAGATGCTAACATTTTTGTAAAATACATTAGCGCAAAAACGTAAATTATTATTGCACAAAATTGTAAAATAACAACGTGTAAAAACGTAAAGGTGAGAGGATATATGTATAATAACCGTATTATTGATAAGACATTGGGAACTTATTTAGAAGCACTTCCAGCCATCTTAATTGAAGGAGCTAAAGCGGTTGGTAAAACTGAAACCTGTTCTAAACTAGCAAAAACTATCTACAGTATGGACAACGAGGCTTCTCGCTTGCTTTTGAAGGGTGATCCAACAACTATTTTACGGGCAGAAAGACCTGTCTTAATTGATGAATGGCAGCTAGCTCCTGATTTATGGTCATTTGTTCGACATGAAGTTGATAACGGGCTACCAGAAGGGAGTATTTTATTTACTGGTAGCAGTATCAAGGTTAATAGTAGAATACATAGTGGTGCAGGTAGGATTATTCGGATGAAAATGCGACCATATTCTGTTGAAGAGCGGAAAATGTCCAATGAATATATTCGAGTTTCTGATTTTATTAAAAATCCAGATTTAGAAAATATATCTGGTAAGACTGATGTAACCATTACGCAATACATGGATGAAATTTTTCGTTCAGGTTTTCCTGGAATCCGTCAAAAAAATGAAGTAGCTCGTAATTTGCTTTTACGAGACTACATTACTAATATTATTGATCATGAGTTCAGTGAAAATGGCTTTGTAATAAAAAAGCCACAAAGTTTATTAGCATGGATGAAAGCTTACGCTGCATCTGTTGGAACAACTACCAGTTTTCAAACAATTATTAATACGGCTATGTCACAAAATACAGAAGCGCCTTCAAGACCAACTGCTAATAGCTATCGGGAAGCATTGGAAATTCTCTATATCATAGATGAAGTTGAACCATTTTTAGCAATTGGGAAACTATATCCTAATTTAGCTAAGAGTACTAAACATTTTATGCTTGACCCAGCGGTTGCTTTAAGTTTACTGGGTGTTAATCGTGAACAGCTGGAGACATATCAGGTTCCAAAACATATTGGAAAGTTTAACCAGACGTTTATTGGACAATTGATAGAATCTCTAGTCTATCAAAGCCTCGTTGTCTATGCTGATGCAAATGATGCGGAACTAAGCCACTTCAGAGATAGCCGAGGTACTAAAGAAATTGATTTTATTATTCAAAAGGGAAATACACTTTTAATTTTTGAAGTTAAAGCTAATCCGGATGCTAAAGATAAGTACGTAGAACATTTAAATTGGTTTGAAGAAACAGTAAAAGAAGAATTTAAGGTTGTAAAAATTCTGTTAAACACTGGGCCTTATGCATATACGCGTGACTCAGATCACGTTCATGTCATACCAATTGCAATGTTAGGCAGCTGATATTAATTTGTTAAAAGAAATATGTACATCCTTGATATTTAAAAGCTTTATTTCTTATGAGATTATCTGATCTTTTATTTGTGACTTTAACATTCTTTATGAGATTACTATCAAAATTTTAAGCAATTGAAAACTCCCAGCGAAGCGCGTCAGCTTCGTTGGGAGTTTTGCGTTTTCTTAAGAATTAACCGACTAATTTCACGTGATTCAAGGTGGCATTAGGGAGTACAGGTTCTTTTTCTGCGGCGAAAAGTTGTAATTCAGCGACTGTTCCGGCAAAGAGCATGGTCAGCTCCGGTAAGGCTAAAAAGTCGGCAGGGTGCATCAAGGCGCTATTTTTCGGTAAAGAGATGGCATGGCTTTGGGTGAGAATTTCACTGACGAATTGGGAACAAAAATAATGGCGTTGGCGTTTCACAGGGATGCGGAGCTGGCAAAAGAGTAGCCCCAATAAATTATAGCGATACTCGTCAGCTTGGGCGGCCATGGTGAAAATAGCAGCTTGCGCGTTGTAATAAACTTCGTCAGTCACTTCCAATTGATAGAGGGCACAGGACATCTGCGGCCGATTGTTGAGAAAGCCACCGTAAAGATTTTCGCGGGCAAAACCAGCCGGCAGCGGAAAGTCTGGTTGTTTACGGGCGAAGCTATACATGGTGGTGAGGCTAGGGTCAAAGGCGATGGCGATGTGGGTATAAGGCTCAGCCGTAGTGAAACGAATCGCCCGTGACGTGTAGGTATCAGAGCTACACAAAAATAAATAAAGTTGCTTCATAAAATTTCCTCATTATTCTAAAGGGTGCAAAGTGGGTGCTGCGGATTTGGTCGGGTGCCGACCATTTGCGAATGCGTTGGGGAGCTTTTCTCGTTGTCGAAGCTCTTCCTTATCGAGGCCATCAAGCTAAAGTTTGCGGTGATAAGCAGTAAG
This sequence comes from Enterococcus nangangensis, assembly GCF_005405245.1. Classification (GTDB taxonomy): domain Bacteria; phylum Bacillota; class Bacilli; order Lactobacillales; family Enterococcaceae; genus Enterococcus_J; species Enterococcus_J nangangensis. The sequence continues at coordinate 2,585 of NZ_BJDR01000028.1, forward strand.
TCCTAAAAAATCTGAAAAACGATTTTCCAGTCCTTCCCGACTTATCACGCTAACTTTGAGCAAGCTTCCTGACCTCTTCCTATTGTCGAGCTTCACCAACTAGAAGATTCGGTAATAAGTCATAAGTCCCTAAAAATTTGGGAAACAATTTTTTGTGCCTTCTGCCTTATTACGCATCTTCTGAGCGAGTTGTCGAAGCTCTTCCTTGTCGAGGCCATCAAGCTAAAGTTTGCGGTGATAAGCAGTAAGTCCTAAAAAATCTGAAAAACGATTTTCCAGTCCTTCCCGACTTATCACGCTAACTTTGAGCAAGCTTCCTGACCTCTTCTATTGAAATCCCCACCATTGTAGGCTAAACTTAACATGAAGTTTTAACGGACCTTTAAGGGGGAGAATTTGTGGATCGTTTTGTCATCGTATTAGCAGCCGGGCAAGGTACTCGGATGAAATCGAAGTTATACAAAGTATTACATCGTGTGTGCGGAAAAGCAATGGTAAATCACGTTGTTAGTCAAGCGGAAAAGTTGCAACCGGAAAAAATCATCACCATCGTAGGCTTTGGCGCCGATGCCGTCAAAGAGGAACTAGGCTTAAAGACGGAATATGTTTTGCAGGAGCAACAATTAGGTACTGGTCATGCTGTTTTACAAACAGAAAAATTATTAGCGGGTAAAAAAGGCACCACCGTCGTTTTAAGTGGGGATGCTCCGTTATTAACCAGCGCGACTTTGGAAGCGTTATTCGCTGACCATCAAGAAAATCATCGTTCTGCTACTATTTTAACAGCTACAGCACCGAATCCATCGGGCTATGGTCGGATTATTCGTGATGAATTGGGAAATGTTTTAAAAATTGTGGAGCAAAAAGATGCTACTGCTGAAGAAGCTGCCGTTACCGAAATTAATACGGGAACATATTGCTTTGACAATGAGTGGTTGTTTAAAGCTTTAAGCGAGGTTAGAACCGACAACGCACAAGGGGAATATTATTTAACGGATGTCGTGGAAATTTTACAAGCGCAAGGAGAAATTGTCGGTGCTTACAAAATGAGCAACTTTGACGAATCCATGGGGGTCAACGATCGGGTAGCGTTAGCGGCCGCCACGAAAGTGATGCAACGTCGGATTAATGAAGAACATATGCGTAACGGCGTGACTTTTTATGATCCAGAACGGACTTATGTTGAGGCTGATGTTAAAATCGGTGCAGATACCGTGATTGAAGGAGGCGTTAGCTTACGAGGGACAACGACGATTGGCGCAGATTGTGTCATTACCGCGGGCTCTGATTTGCGGGATGCCATCATTGACGACCAAGTTATCGTGAAATCTTCTAACATTGAAGAGAGTCACGTTTTAGCGGGTAGTGATATTGGGCCTTACGCTCACTTGCGTCCGGCTTCAACGGTAGGACCTAACGTGCACATTGGTAACTTTGTGGAAGTGAAGAAAGCAACGATTCATCAAGGAACGAAAGTCGGGCACTTAACGTATGTCGGCGATGCCACCTTAGGAGAAAATATTAATGTCGGTTGTGGTACGGTCTTTGTGAATTACGACGGAAAAAATAAACACCACACCAACGTGGGGGACAATGTCTTTATCGGTTGCAACGCCAATTTAGTGGCGCCTTTAGAGATTGCGAAAAATTCTTTCATTGCCGCTGGTTCCACCATTACCAACGATGTGCCAGAGGACGCTTTAGCGATTGCCCGGGCGCATCAAGAAAATAAATTAGCGTACGCTAAAAAGTTGCCGTATCACAAAGACTAATTTCTGAAAAGACCTTGATTTATTGCAAAAAACCAACTAAGATGCTTATTGAGAAGAAAACAAAATCAATGGAGGTTCCCATGGCAAAACATTATTTTGACCCAAGATTGAAGATTTTTGCGTTAAACTCGAATCGTCCTTTAGCTGAAAAAATCGCCAAAGCAGTCGGTGTCGAGTTAGGTCGTTGTTCCGTAAAACAATTTAGTGATGGTGAAATTCAAATTAATATTGAAGAAAGTATTCGTGGTGCCCACGTCTACATCATTCAATCCACTTCTAGTCCAGTGAACGACAATTTAATGGAACTTTTGATTATGATTGACGCTTTGAAACGGGCCAGTGCTAAAACGATTAACGTAGTTTTACCTTATTATGGCTATGCGCGTCAAGACCGGAAAGCGCGGGCACGGGAACCAATTACCGCTAAACTTGTGGCCAATATGATTGAAACAGCTGGCGCTAACCGCGTGTTAACGTTAGACTTGCACGCAGCACAAATTCAAGGTTTCTTTGACATTCCAGTGGATCACTTAATGGGCGCACCATTAATCGCCGATTACTTTATTAATCATGATTTAGTTGGGGATGACGTGGTTGTCGTTTCACCAGACCATGGGGGCGTAACGCGGGCGCGGAAATTAGCTGAATTCTTGAAATCACCCATTGCCATTATTGACAAACGGCGGCCACGGGCGAACGTTGCTGAGGTCATGAACATCATTGGGAACGTCAAAGGGAAAAAATGTATCTTAATCGACGACATGATTGATACCGCCGGGACGATTACTTTAGCAGCCAACGCCTTGAAAGAAGCCGGTGCCACTGAAGTATACGCTTCATGTACCCACCCAGTATTATCAGGTCCAGCGATGGAACGGATTCAAGACTCGGCCATTATTAAATTAGTGGTGACGGATTCTATTTTATTAAGTCCAGAACGTTTGATTGATAAAATTGATCAAATTAGTGTGGGGAGCTTGATTGGTGATGCCATCAAACGGATCCATGAAAATAAACCAGTTAGTCCATTGTTTGAAACCAAACACAGTAATTAAAGATAAATAAAAGCGACGCCGCAGCTCACGCTGTGGCGTTATTTTTTTAACAATTAAGGGATGATAACTTTTTGAAGAGGTACAAGGGCTGTTTGGACAGTGTTTGTGCCTCTTTTCATTTTAAGATAATTGCTTTTGTCAAAGTTAATCCGCCTAAAAATTATTTTAATAGGGTGCATTTCAGAATCTTTTGCGTATCTTCTTTGTAAGAGGACAAAATGATGTCCTTGCTATCATTCAGGTGTAGCTCGCATGGACTTTGGTCACCTCCGAAGCAACAATCAACGAATTCTAGAAAAGTTGGTGCTGAAGGAGGCGTATGCCAATGACAAAATCGCCGGGAAGCGGGAAAGGTTCTAAAAATGCTGGAAAGCATTTGGCACATTTTAATCATCATTAAGTTGATGATTGAAATCGCCCACGAACTAAAAAAAGACCCTAAAGAGTAACCTTTAGGGTCGCCAACTGGCCATTGCCATGTAGATATTGGAAGAGGTATATCCCGTACCTTTTCCCTACACCTGAATTATAGCAAGGGTAATCTTGAAAAGCAAGAGGCTGCAACAAGGGAGATTTTTCAGGCTTTTTCCTTTTCTTATAGACGCTGAAAGGGCTTTACTTTACACAAATAGGGGAAGTGCTACAATTAAAAGGTAGGACTGACGTATGTATTTCAATGAAGGAGGCTTTTTTTGTGGCATATCAAACGATTAATCCGTATACCAATGAAGTAGTAAAAACGTATCCTAATGCGACTGACCAAGAGTTGGAGCAAGCCTTAACGACTGGGCACGCCTTGTATCAAGACTTTAAAAAACAAGCAATTCGTGAGCGGGGCGAAATTTTACACGCCGTCGCTAAAAACATCCGCTCCCACGCTGATGAACTTGCCCGTGCTTGTACCATTGACATGGGGAAACTGTTAACAGAAGCGCAAGGGGAAGTGGAGCTTTGCGCCATGATTGCCGATTATTTTGCAGACCACGGGGCAGAAATGTTGGCGCCAGTGCCTCTAGAAACCATTGCCACTGGAACCGCGGAAGTGCATCACCACGCATTAGGTGTGTTGATGATGGTGGAGCCGTGGAACTTTCCTTATTATCAAATCATGCGGGTCTTTGCACCGAACTTTATAGTGGGGAATCCCATGATTTTAAAACACGCTTCCAATACGCCAACTTCCGCGCAAATGATGGCGGACGTGATTGAAGAAGCGGGCGCACCGCATGGGTCTTTAATCAATCTGTTCTTGTCTTACGACCAAGTGGAAAAAGCTATTGCCGACCCGCGGGTGCAGGGTGTCGCGTTAACTGGTTCAGAACGAGGCGGCTCATCTGTAGCGCAAGCAGCCGGCAAACATTTGAAGAAAAGCACGATGGAATTAGGCGGGATGGATCCATTTCTCGTGTTGGCTGACGCTAATATGGAAGATGTGGCTGATATTGCTTGGCGTGTGCGTCTTTACAACACCGGTCAAGTTTGTACCTCGTCGAAGCGTTTTATCGTGATGGATTCGGTCTATGACACTTTTGTAGAAAAATTAGTGGCGGCCTTCAGTAAAGTCAAACCAGGCGACCCCTTAGATCCGCAAACGACTTTAGCTCCCATGAACAGTAAGAGCGCTAAAGAAAAATTGCAAGCACAAGTAGATGAAGCCATTGCCCACGGTGCCAAAGTTGTTTACGGCAATGAAGCCATTGACTTACCAGGTCAATTTTTCATGCCGACGATTTTGACGGAAATCACCAAAGATAATCCCGCCTACTCGACGGAGTTCTTCGGACCTGTCGCCCACATTTATAAAGTTCACAGCGAAGCAGAAGCCATCGCCTTGGCTAACGACTGCATGTACGGCTTAGGCGGTTCGGTTTTCTGTGGCGATCCTGACCACGGTGTGGAAGTAGCCGCCCAAATTGAAACGGGTATGGTTTTTGTCAATAACTTTATGGTCTCCTTACCAGAATTGCCTTTTGGTGGCGTGAAAAATTCCGGCTACGGTCGGGAAATGAGCAAGTTAGGGCAAATGGCTTTTGTCAACGAACAGCTAATTGTTAAAGCCGACAAACCGAACTTGGCTAATCCCGCTGGGGGCTTAGTAGCGTTACAAAAAATCGACTAAGAAGAAAAGAAAGTCCCACTAACGTCTAGATGTTAACGGGACTTTTTGTCATATTACAGGCTATTAAAGCTGGTAAGTCATAATAATTTCATGGTCTTCAGGGTGCGCACCTGCTTCTTGAAAACCAAAACTAGTGAGGAGGTGTTTCATAGCGTTGTTCCCTATAACATAATCGGCAATAACTTTATCGAAATGTGTTTGTTTTTTCGCTTCGGCAATAATTGCTGCTAGTGCTTGGCGACCGTAACCTTGAGCTTGATAAATATCACCAATCATTAGCCGCCAGATGAGTAAAGTTTTTTCTTTTAAATCTGTCTCCAGCAAAATAAAACCCACTACTTTTCCTTGGCTAGTGAGGGCGTATGGGAAAACATCCCCTTCATTGCGATATAGCCAACACTGGGCGAGAGATTTGACGTTGCTACTGACAAATGATTCTTGCTCTGGTAAAAGTTTTAAGTTAAGTACGTCAGTAAAATTTTCTTCAGTAATCGCAGTTAATTGCATCATGAGGACTCCTTTATCCGTATTGTAGCACTTTAAAATCCGCGTGGAAAAGTCAGCAAAAGTTTTTAGGAAAAATACTTTTGGCGTAAACTTAATAAACTCCTTAAAGATAAGTCACATTTTCTTCAAATTTCCTGGGTATAGTATAAGCATACCAACAAAACCTAACCTTTTTTCATTTTTACTCCTCCAAAGTAAAAATAAACTCCACAAAGCCCACCTTGCTCCCAACAAGGTGGGCTTTTCCTTTTATCACAGAAAAAATTTTTATGGCAGTAAAAGTTGGTAAGCATTGCGTTCAGGGACGGGCTCGTCAAGGTAAACGATGCCACGGAAAAGAAAACCGTTGCCGGTAATGACGTGTTGCATGATTTTATTTTCTGCGTGGGTGTCGATTCTCAGGTCGCGATAGCCTTTAGCATAAGCTTCGGAAACGAGATTGCTAATGAAAAATTTACTCAAACGTTGGCCACGGATTTTTGCAGAGACAGCAAAACGATGAATCATCATGTAGTCGGCCGCACCTTGCCAACCGTCACCGTCAATCGGTAAATAAAAAGGATCCGGTCCAGCCAGCAAACTAGCGTTACCAACGACTTGCCCATCCATCACAAGGACGCGATTAGTCCCAGCGGCGAGATCTTTTTCAATGGCGGCTTGGTCGGGATAACTCCCTTGCCATTGGTTGATATTTTGTTCTTTTAAAAATTGCCGAGCATCGGCGAGAATTTGCATAATAGCTGGAATGTCTGTTGATTGTCCAGCGCGGGTATAAATTGCAGTCATCTATCTGTTTTCCTCCTAAAAAGTTCTGACTGCATTATGGCGTTTTTTAGGGGGAAAAGCAAGGGGGGAATTGCTGAGGTGCAGCGCGTACTTGAAGCACGTCACAGAGCCTTCAGCCTAACAAAAAAGTGCCGACCAAAAATTGGGCGGCACCGTACACAGTAGCGGTAGTAAAATTTATTTTTCTAAGGTGCTTTTTTCAGGCGCTTGTTCTTTTTGTTGAGCTAACAACAAGTCGCGGATTTCTTTTAAGTATTCTTCGCTGGCAGAAAGGGCGGCCGCTTCTTCTTCGGCTTCTTCAGCTTCGGCTTTTTTGCCTAAAGAGCGCATTTTATTAATGCCTTTAACAATCATAAAGAGGACAAATGCCGTCACAATAAAAGCAATAATAGCAGAAACTAAATCATCGAAGTTCAAGACGAGATCGGTGTTGCCTAATTTGACTTGCATACCGGAAAATTTGCCATCTTTAGAAGCGCCGGGAATGAGGGAAATCACAAAACCAACAATGGGGGTAATCAGCCCAGCGACAACGCTATTAACCACTGCCGTAAACGCAGCCCCAATAACAATCCCGACAGACATATCCACGACGCTGCCCCGCATGATAAACTCTTTAAATTCTTTAACCATGAAAATCCTCCTTTAATTACTCTTCATTAGCTTCAGTATAAGGATTTTTTCAACCTTTGACAAAGAATAAGAAAAGGAGCGGGCTAAAAAGTTATTGGCATCTTACAAAATGTGGCGAAAAATTTGGATGAAGCAAGAAAATTTTTTAAAGGGCGAAAAAAGTTTAGTTGGTGGTCTCAGAACAATTGTAAAAACTGGCGTTCTTGATTATGATTAAGAGACCAGCACGAGGAAAAAGAAGAGGAGGACGCCGCTGGCTGAAAGACTTACGAAAAGCAGACAATAGCGGCTAATATTTTTATGAAAACTTTGGTTCCAGGCGTTTTTCTACACGTGATTCCCAGTACAAAATATAAAACGATTCGCCTCAACATTCGTTTCACGGCACCTTTAGCCGTGGCCACGATTGCCCCCCGCACGTTGTTATCTTCCGTGTTAGAGACGAGTTCGGCTAAATATCCAACACAAACGGCGATTGCCAACGTTTTAGACGAATTGTATGGCGCGAGCTTTGGCATGAGTGTCGCCAAACAGGGGCAACGGCATTTTTTCACCGTCACTTTAAACGTGGTGAATGATAAATTCTTAGAGGAAAAAGGAATCTTACAAGAAGCGGTGGACTTTTTGCGGGAAGTGTTATTTGCGCCTTTACTAGAAGGAGACGGCTTCCAGCAAGAAACTTTCCACAAAGAACAAGAAAATTTGATGCGTTACATTGAGGGTATCTATGAAGACAAGCAAAGTTACAGCAGCTTAAAACTGCAAGAGGTGTACTTTAATGATCCAGCGCAAAAAATTCCTAGCTTTGGCACGCAGGACATGATTAAAGCCTTGACGCCCACCAGTCTTTATACTTACTACCAAGAAATGTTAGCGCAAGACCAAGTGGATATCTCCTTAGTTGGGGATGTCAGTGAGAAAGAGGCTAGCGCGTTGTTTCAAGATTTTCCCTTTACCCCACGAAAAGTGGCGGCGCCAGAAGCTGAAGTTTTTTACCACCAAGCTTTGTCGAATGTGGTGAAAGAAGAACAGGAGCAACAGCCCGTGTTGCAATCTAAATTAAATTTAGCCTACCAAGTGCCGGAAACTTTTTTAGATGCTAAATATTTTGCCAGTATTGTCTTTAACGGCTTATTCGGGGGCTTCCCCCACTCCAAACTTTTTATGAACGTCCGGGAAAAGGAAAGCTTGGCGTACTATGCTTCCTCTAGTGTCGACAGTTATCGCCGCTACTTGACGGTGCAAACGGGGATTGACGGCAAGAATCGCAATCACGTTTTGCATTTGATTGAAGAGCAACTGCGGGCTTTACAACGAGGCGAATTCACGGACTTAGAGTTCCAACAAACCAAAGCGAATCTGAAAAATCAATTTTTAATGCAACAAGATAGTCCCCAACGCCAACTAGAATTAGACTTCCAACAACGGAGCATTTTAGGCCGCACGATGAGGGTTACAGAATGGTTACAACTTTTGGCTGACGTTACGCCACAGGACGTGGTGGATTACGCTAAAGCGTGCCAATTACAAAGTATTTACTTTTTGGAGGGAAGCGCCCATGAAGATTGATTACCCACAACTTAATGAAACCGTCTATGGAGAGACGTTACCTAATGGCTTAAAAGTCGTCTTGGTGCCTCGCGCCGGTTTTCAAAAGACGTACGGACTATTTACCACTAATTACGGTTCCATCGATGAAGAATTTATTCCTTTAGGCGCCACCGAACCGGTGAAAGTGCCCGAAGGAATCGCTCATTTTTTAGAGCACAAACTTTTTGAAAAAGAAGACGGCGATGTCTTCCAAAAATTTTCGCAACTGGGGGCGTCGGCGAACGCCTTTACTAGTTTCACCAAGACGAGTTATTTGTTTTCAGCCACGGAAAAGGTTTACGAAAACTTGCAAATTTTACTGGATTTTGTGCAGGAACCTTATTTTACGGCGGAATCCGTCAATAAAGAAAAAGGGATTATTGCTCAAGAAATTCAAATGTACCAAGACGAACCCAATTGGCGCTTGTTTTTTGGTTTGATTCAAAACCTTTATCCGAAACATCCGCTCCACATTGATATTGCCGGCACGGTAGCCAGCATTCAAGAAATTACGGCAGAAGATTTGTATTTGTGTTACCGTACGTTTTATCATCCTAGCAATATGACCTTATTGGTGGTGGGGAATTTTGCCCCGCAAGAAATGTTGGACTTTATTTACGCCAATCAAGATGCGAAAGACTTTCCACCAGCTGAACCTTTAATGCGCTTTTTCCCAGCGGAAACGGCCGCAGATATCGTACCGGAACAAACCCTTTACATGGACATCGTGACGCCAAAAGGAGCGGTGGGCTACCGCGGCTTCACGCCCATTCCTGAAGATGGGCTAGCGCAAATGAAGTTAAAAGCTACCGGCAATTTGTTATTTGAATTGTTACTAGGGGAAAGCTCTGAAAATTATTTGCGCCTCTATAACGCCGGTCTAGCCGATGACAGCTTTGGCTATGAATTCAACGTAGAACGGGGTTTTTACTTCGCTGATTTTTCCAGTGATAGTCCCGCACCACAAGAATTAGTGGCAGCCTTAACCGAAATTTTAGATGGGGGAGCGACGTCACCAGAATTAACGGCCGAACGACTGCGTTTGGCGAAAAAACAAACCCTAGGGAAATATTTACAGTCCTTAAACTCGTTGGAATATATCGCCAATCAATTTTTCCAAAGTAGTGGCACCCAGGGCAATCTTTACCAAATTCCCGAAGTGCTGGCTAGCGTCACGTTAGAGGACATCAAAAAATTTGCGGCGGACTTTTTGCAAAAAGAACACCGGGCAATTTGTTACATGTACCCATTAGCCCAAGCGGCCCAAAACTAGGAGGCCCACCATGAAACGAAACGCATTAATTATGGGGGCTTCGGGGGACATTGGCAGTGCGTGTGCCTACGAGTTAGCGGCGGCTGGTTTTTCTTTGTACCTGCATTATTTTAAGAATCAGGAAAGAATTAGCCAACTGCAGCGTGATTTGACGGAAAGGTATCCTAATCAGGATTTTTTTATGGTATCTTTAGATATGAAAAATCTTGACGCCGTGCCCCAGTTTTGTCAGCAGTTATTTGCCCTAGACACCATCGTCTTTGCGCAAGGGGGCAGTTGGTACGGCTTAGTTTCCCAAATGCCGCAAGCTTCCATGGCAGAGTTGTGGCAAGTTCACTTGGAAACACCAGTTTTACTTTTACAACACTTAGAAAAAAAATTAGCGCAAGCTTCTTTAGGGCGGGTGATTTTTATCGGTTCATTGTACGGCGAAGTGGGGAGCGGCTTAGAAGCATATTATGCAGCAGTGAAAAGCGCACAGGTGGGCTTTGTCAAAAGCTACGCCCAAGAAGTCGCCACCTTAGGCATTACGGCAAACGTCGTGGCACCAGGTGCGGTACAAACCCATTTATTAAATCAATTTTCCAGTGAAGAACTGGGAGCATTGCAAAAAGAGCTACCGTTATTACGTTTAGCGCGTCCTGAAGAAATTGCTTATTTTGTCGGCGTTTGTGCCGCTGAAAAAGCCAGTTATCTCACCGGCAGCGTCTTAAACGTCAACGGCGGTTGGCATTAAAATAGGAGGAGGATGGACGTGGCACCCATTGGCAAAATTTTACGACAAGCCCGCATCAAAAAAGGGTATTCCCTAGAAGAATTACAACAGATTACTAAAATCCAACAGCGCTACTTAGAAAGTTTAGAAGACGATGACTTTTCAGCACTCCCGGGTACTTTTTACGTGCGGAGTTTTATTGAACAATACGCGACAGCGGTGGATGTCGATTCAGATCCCTTGTTGCGGGCCTTTAACGGGGAAGATATCGATTTAGAAAAAGCGACGGCCGTAAAAAAAGCACCGGCCACCGTGGGGGAAGTTTCCCGCAAAGATATCCGCACCACCCAACCACGCCCCAAACGGACGGGGGTTATTCCAGCTATTATTCTCGGTCTTTTAGCTGTAGCGATTATTGCTGCAGTCACCGTGATCACCATTCAAGACCGCAAAGAAAATCCCATTATTCAACGACCTGATTCAGTAATTTTAAATTCATCCACTGACAGCACCACAGCCGAGCCGACTGCCGCAACGACGGTGAGTTCTACCGTAGAAAGTACGGTGGCCAGCACCACTGAAAGTACCCAAGAAGTTCTGCAACCTGAATTTGTTTTAGATTCAGAAGACAGCAGTCGCATTAACATGACCTTGAAAAATGTCACAAATCCCGTGACGTTAGAATTTACTGGTTCAGGGACCACGGCGGACCAACGTTGTTGGGTGGGGGTCACTAGCGATAGTGGTGCCAGCTATCTTTTCCAACAAACTTTAAACCCGCAAGACACCGGGGCTGTGACTTTGCCTAACGATTTGACGGAAGTCAGCGTCGTCTTAGGCGCCGCTACGTACGCCACCATCAAAGTCAACGGCCAAGACTTACCTTTCAATCAGTCTAACTTGCCTGCCGGTAAACGCATTGTCCATTTGACCATGCAATATCAAGCGGCGGAATAATAAACAGCGCGAGAACCTCTTGTTAATTTGGACAAGAGGTTTTTTACGCACGTATTCCAGTAAATCACAGGATTGCTTCTCGACAGAAACCAACTTGTTGGGTAGAATGTAGAAAAAGGGAGCGATGGAAAAAAATGAATTTACCTAACAAATTAACGGTCATTCGCATTATTATGATTCCTGTTTTTATTATCTTAGCAGTAGTGCCACTTGCTTGGGGCAGCCTTCACGTGGGGACAACGGAGCTGCCTGTCGCCCAACTGGTGGCGACAATTATTTTTGCCTTAGCGGCGATTACGGATTGGCTTGATGGCAAAATTGCCCGGGCAAACAATTTAGTCACCAACTTCGGGAAGTTTGCCGATCCTTTGGCGGATAAAATGCTCGTCATGACGGCCTTCATTATTTTAGTAGGGATGGACAAAGTACCTAGCTGGGTAGCGGCGATTATTATTTGTCGTGAGTTGGCGGTCACCGGTTTGCGTTTACTGTTGGTGGAAGAAAGCGGCGAAGTACTAGCGGCGGCTTGGCCAGGTAAAATTAAAACCGCAACGCAAATGTTTGCCATTATCTTCTTATTGTTAAACAACATTCCTTTTGCAAGCATCAATTTTCCTTTAGACCAAATTTTGTTGTATGCTTGCCTTGTCTTTACGATTTACTCTGGCGTGGATTACTTCGCCAAAAACAAACAAATTTTTCACGGTTCCATGTAATAGCACTATTTTAAAAAAAGTCGGGGAACTTTACGAAGATCCTCGACTTTTATGCGTATCTTAGAGAAAGAGGGACAAAGAATGGATGCAGAAATTATCGCGGTAGGCACAGAGCTTTTAATGGGGCAAGTGGTGAATACCAACGCGACGTTTTTAAGCCAAGAATTAAACGCGTTAGGCTTTAACGTGTATTATCATTCGGTAGTCGGGGACAATCCGCAACGCTTAACGGATGTCTTGAACTTGGCGGTGAAACGGAGTCGGCTGATTGTGTTAACGGGGGGCTTGGGACCTACTGAAGACGATCTCACTAAACAAACGGTGGCGGAATTTTTAGCGCTACCTTTAGTCGAAAATGCGGAAGGTTTAGCTAAAATCACGCGTTACTTTGAACGCAGTCAGCGGAAAATGACGCCCAATAATCGCTTGCAAGCCTTAACGATTCAAGGGGGACACGTCTTGCAAAATCCCACTGGCTTAGCGGTAGGGACTTTGATTACCCAAGGCGATACTAGTTACTTGTTATTGCCAGGACCACCTAGTGAGCTTACCGGCATGTTCAGCCAAGTTGCCCGCCCTTTATTGCGCCAACTTTTACCTCAAAGTCAACAGCTCTACTCAGAAGTCTTGCGCTTTTATGGCATCGGCGAATCACAATTAGTCACGGAATTGGCCGACTTGATTCATGAACAAACGAATCCTACCGTTGCGCCTTACGCGAAGCTCCATGAAGTGACCTTGCGGATTACTGGTCAAAGCACCGCCGAAAAAAGCGGGGCAGCATTAGTGGCAGCTACTCGTAAAGAAATCTTGGCTCGCGTCGGGGAATTTTATTACGGCAGTGGGGACGAACGCACGTTAGCGGCAACCGTAGTGGCAAAGTTAAAAGAAAAAGGAAAATCCATTACGGCAGCAGAAAGTTTAACAGCTGGTCTTTTCCAAAGTACTTTAGGGGACGTCAGTGGCGTTTCAGAAGTTTTCCCCGGCGGTTTTGTGACGTACTCACCCCAAGTGAAAACTGCGTTAGGTGTGCCAGAAGCTACCATCGCTCAACATGGTGTCGTCAGTAAAGAAGTGGCTTGTGCCATGGCAGAAGCTGCCCGTGAAAAACTAGCGACAGATCTCGCCGTGAGTTTCACGGGGGTGGCTGGACCTAATGAGTTGGAAGGCCACAGTGCCGGTACTACTTGGATTGCCCTAGCACAAAAAGGTCAGCCGACGCAAGCGTATTTGTATCATTTTAATCGCGACCGTTCCTATATTCGGGAACACGCCGTCATGCAAGGACTCTGGTTAGTTTGGCAAAGCTTAAAATAAAAAGGGAATGTTTGTTCGCATTTTTGCTTGCTTTTTAACAAAAGTTTCAGTAGAATAAACTTACAGATTTCCTGAGTATCAAAGAAGAATTATCGCAAAGCACGGTAACCTGTAATGCCGTGAAGTGTATTGTTGTTTAGCTCGGCTCCATAAAATAATTTATCAGTAAAGAAGAAGCGAGCTATTCTCAAAAGAGGAGGAATTATTTTGGCAGATGATCGTCAAGCAGCCTTAGAACAAGCCTTAAAGAAAATTGAAAAGAGCTTTGGTAAAGGCTCTATTATGAAATTAGGTGAAAAAGCCGATACAAAAATCTCTACTGTACCTAGTGGCTCGTTAGCCCTAGACGTAGCTTTAGGTGTCGGTGGTTATCCCCGTGGCCGGATTGTGGAAATTTACGGACCAGAAAGTTCTGGTAAGACCACCGTTTCTTTACACGCCATTGCGGAAGTACAAAAGCAAGGCGGCACTGCAGCTTTTATTGATGCCGAACACGCTTTAGATCCCACTTATGCGAAAGCCTTAGGAGTTGATATTGATGAATTGCTCCTTTCCCAACCAGATACCGGTGAACAGGCTTTAGAAATTGCCGACGCTTTAGTTTCTTCCGGCGCTGTGGATATTGTGGTGGTGGACTCGGTGGCCGCTTTAGTGCCTCGTGCTGAAATCGAAGGAGAAATGGGTCAAAGTCACGTTGGCTTGCAAGCCCGTTTAATGAGCCAAGCTTTACGGAAACTTTCCGGTTCCATTAATAAAACCAAAACGATCGCCATTTTCATTAACCAAATCCGTGAAAAAGTCGGGGTGATGTTTGGGAATCCCGAAACCACTCCTGGTGGGCGCGCTTTGAAATTCTATGCGACGATTCGTTTAGAAGTACGCCGGGCTGAACAATTGAAGCAAGGAACCGACGTCGTAGGGAACCACACTAAAATTAAAGTCGTGAAAAATAAAGTGGCTCCACCGTTTAAAGTTGCCGAAGTAGACATTATGTACGGTGAAGGTATTTCTCGGGAAGGCGAATTGCTAGACATGGCGGTGGAAAAAGATATCGTAGATAAATCTGGTGCCTGGTACGCTTATAAAGGCGAACGTATCGGTCAAGGCCGTGAGAACGTCAAGAAATATATGCAAGAACATCCCGAGATGATCGATGAGTTAAACGGTTTAGTCCGTAGCGCTTACGGCATCGGTGGCGCTGCGGCAGCTAGCGAACCCACCGGCCAAGAAGAACTTCCTTTAGAAGACGAATAGCGAGCAGCAAATTAAATTTTAGACAATAGCCCTTGGCGGCTGTTGTCTTTTTTTGTTATAAAAATTTAAAAGTTATATAAAAATAGTTATATTAGAAAACGAAACTTATTTTATAATGTATATTGACACTAAAAAGAAAACTTGTCATGATAGTATTTGAAAACGTTAACATTAAACAATTTTAAGGAGGAAGACATTTTGGAAAAACGTTTAGCAAAAAAATTTGCGGCATTATTTCTTACCAGTGTTATTCTATCTCAACCGATTACCGTGTTAGCTGAAACGGGAGCTAATCTCTTACCAGCAGGGGAGCCTGAGGTCAATACAGAAATGACCACTACTTCTTCAATTGAAGAGGCGACTACCGAAAGTAGCGCTACTGCTTCTTCAACAGTAGAAAGCACACCAACGGAAGACACAACAGATATTGACCTTGCTGACGAAGTGATTCCCGAGGTACAAGCACCAACAGAAGTAGGAACACCGCAAGAAACAGAAATTCCAGCAGATGAAAACATCGCTGAAGAAGTAGAATGGAACTACCTAGCCTTTGGTGAAAGTGCCTCAGCCAGTAAAAATCGTTATACGGTAAACCCTGATAATTCGGTAACGATTGTCAGTGAAGGTGGCGGTGGCAAACTGTTAACTAATGGAGCTGACGGTTTGGGCTTTTATTACACGCCAATTAGTAAAGACGATAACTTTACTTTAAAAGCAAAAGTTACAGTGGATACGTGGACTTATTCTAATGCCCAAGAAGGGTTCTTAGTTATGGCGCGGGATGCAGTGCCGGAAACAGCTTCTACTGCGGCCCATTTTTCTAATTCCTTTGCTTTTATGGGGGGTCGCTATGAATACACGTGGGATTCGGCTAATGAACAAATCTCAGCTAATGGAGACACAAAATATACCATGCGCTTAGGCGTGGGCGCACGCTATATCGCAGATGTGCCTGATGCAGGGACGCATACCACCAATGTAGTAACCGTTCCTTTAGAACGAGCAGCTGTTGGTCAAGCAGCGGGCACTTACAATATTATGAATAAAGCAACGAACTTGCCTAATGCTTCGGTTACCAACTTAGATGATCAAATGTTGACCACTTTTGATGTAACGTTGAAAAAAACCAATTCTGGTTTTGAAATTTTGTACACGGATCCTAACACCGGTACCTCTTATCAAGAAACGTATTGGGATTGGGAAAACTTATTTCAAATTGATGGCGATAATGTTTACGTGGGCTTTGCCGCTGCCCGAAATATGACAATTACCGTAAGCGATATTGAATTAAGTACGATTGATCCAGCTGATGACGAGCCAGCTCGTGAGCGGCCAAAAGAAGTCGTAGAGTTAACGACTAATCTAAGTGCACCAACAACTAGTGGTACCGCTGATTATCAAGCACGATTTAATGCTAATGCTGACGGTACATTAGAAGTGCGCGATGCTGAAACAAATGAAATTTTAGTAGCTGATTTGCCAGTAACAGCTAGTGAAAGTACATTATTTGATTTAGCATTGACGGAAGGAACCAATCGTTTTGCGGCTACTTTTACGCCGGATGAAAATTACTTCCCAGGTGAACTGCAAATTATGGATAGTTATGAGCCAGTAGCATTAACACCGTGGAGTGTTGATTATCGGGCAGCCTACTACGACACACTTTACGTTACTCCTTATGGTTCTACGACGGGGACAGGTTCGATTGAAGCACCTTTAGATATTTATACAGCAGTAAGCTATGCCAAACCGGGTACGACAATTGTCTTACAAGGAGGCACGTATCATTTAACGAAAGGCATTACTATCGGTCGCAACATCAATGGGACGAAAGAAGAACCGATTACTTTCCGGGCCGAAAGCGTGGATGATCGTCCAGTCTTAGATTTTGGCGATGAATCTGCTGGTTTATTACATTGGGGGAGTAACTGGCACTTCTACGGTTTTGACGTGACGAACACGATGGATAAACAAAAAGGGTTTACTATCTCTGGTCATGATAATATTATCGAAAATATACATGCTTACAACAACGGAGACACGGGAATTCAGATTTCTGGAGTAGCTAGCGAAGGGAAAGCCGAATGGCCAAGAAACAACTTAGTTAAAAATAGTACGTCCTATAACAACTTCGATGCTGGCTTTGAAGATGCAGATGGCTTTGCTGCGAAATTAACAGTCGGTGAAGGAAATGTCTTTGATGGTTGTATTTCCTATCACAACGCCGATGATGGTTGGGATTTATTTGCCCGGACGCCGGAAGGTGAAATTGGCGTAGTCACAATTAAAAATTCCGTGGCCTACGAAAATGGTTTTATTCCTGGTGATGAACGGACAGGTAATGGTAATGGTTTTAAAATGGGCGGCTCTTCTATCGCAGGTGCTCACGTTTTAATCAATAGCTTAGCTTTTGAAAACTTAGCCAAAGGAATTGATTCTAACTCCGGTCCAGACATTAATGTCCGCAGTAGCACTTCCATCAATAACCAAAGCTATAATGTTGCCCTATACACAACTAATCCACAAGATACTAACTTTACTGCTGAAGGAGTTCTTTCCTTCCGTACAGATTACTTGAGTATGCAAGAACAATTGCGACCAGACGGAGCACAAGGAACGGATAGCTCACAAATCTGGAATGCCACAAACTTCTATTGGGATGTAGCTAATCAACAATCCTTAAATAATGAAGGCGCCGCTATTGATGACGCGGTCTACGAGTCAACAGATACGAAGAATGTTAACATTACACGTTATGACAACGGTTCAATTAACGTGAACGGTTTGATGCAACCAATGGCAACAACCGTTGCAGCAGATGACGTTCAAATTGGTGCAGTATTTACTGAAGACACAACGCCTGGTTCTGAACTACCAGAAGTTGAGTTAATCTCTGAAGCGAATACTACAGCACCAACTAATGAAACCAATCCGATTGTTATCCTTGAAGCAGATGGCAACACAACGGATCCTGAAGCGAATTTATTTGCTGGTGTGAACTTTACCATTGGTGTGCATGACTTCTTACCAAATGCTGGCGAGCCCGTGGAAGGTGATGCTTACTTTGTGCCAGTAAGCTACCGTTTATTAGCTGCAGAAGGTGAATTTGCTGGCACTGAAGTAGCACGAGCTAACCTCTTTACTGCTGAATTAGTAGCGCCTGCTGCCGGAACTTACAATCTTGAAGTGACTTATGATATGAGTATCTTAATTGATGGAGAATACGTGAATGTCGATCAAACTGTAACGCAAACACGTTCACTGACTATCCTGGCCTTAGCAACAGAAGAAGAGGATGAAACGACGGACAGCTCCACGACGGAATCTTCGCAAAAACCGGCTGATAATCAAGATAAGGACAAAGATGATTTGCCACAAACCAGTGATCACTTGAATCTATCAGCTGTTCTTGGTGGTTTAATCGCTTTGATGACAGCTCTTGGCCTAGCTTTAGTAAAATTAAAGAAGAAAAAAGTTAACTAAGAAAATAAATGACTGCGCTGCCTATTAACAGGTGGCGCAGTTTTTATGTTTTTGAGCGTTACTGTATTGGTGCCTTTTAGCGGGAAAATTGAGGGGAATCCCGAGGCATTATATAATGAAAAGAAAGGGGGTTAGGAGATGAGGAGCAAAACTGGAAAACTTGCTATTTTATTTTTACTTTTAATGAGTGGTGGTTTAGCCGCATGTCAGGCCAAGGAAAAACAACCAGCATCATCAACGGAACTTAGTGTTAGTACGACGCAAACGACGGCTAATTGGCACGAGGAACCTACTGAGACATCCACTAGCAAAGAGAAACGTTTGAAAATTAAAAAGCAGGACATTACGCTGGTGAATTGGACAATGCGGCACGATGTCTTGCAGTATAACTACAAACAGACGACGACGGAAGCTGAGCTCCAACTTTATCAGCAGTTGATGGCTGACATTTTAGCACAAAAAGCAAGCATTGCTTTAAGCAACAGTCATGATACGAATTTAAAGTTGGTGGGACTGGCGCAACAAAATCCTTTATACTTTTTGATTGCTGATTTTCAATTGGCGGAGAACAATAGCAAGATTATTTTCACGTATCGTTACGACCAAGAAGAGCAAGCGCGAATTATGACTGAAATCGAAGCGGAATTCAATACTATTTTTAATGAAGTGCTGCGTGGGGACTATAATGATTTGGAAAAAGTTTTAGCGCTGTACCAATATTTTGCCAAACGAATACAGTATGACTATGCCTGGTACGAAGCATATAGCCAGCTGAGTGCTGAAGAAAAGTTGCAGCTGATTTTGAATAAAGAAGACCACGGGATTAATATGTACCAAGCTTTAAGCAGCAATCAAGGCGTTTGTCACAGCTATGCGTATCTAATGCAGTATGCTTTACACCAGTTAGAAATTGAAAATGTGGTGGTGGAAGCTGAAGAAGTGGAGGGTACGGACGGTCATGCTTGGAATCAAATCAAGTTGGGAGAAAATTTTTATCACTTTGATTTAACGTGGGACAGTGAGCGTACGACGACGCAGCAGCTAGGCAGTAGTTTACAATACTTTGGCATGACAGATGATGAGCGGCAACAAGAGCGGCAATTTACCAGTCCTATTGTGGAAGAAGCGATCACGTGTAATGCTGAGACTTTTCAAGCGTTTCGTAGTGCAGAAGACTTTGTGCTACTAGGGAATCATCGGGTGAAATTGCAATTGCAAGATGGCCGCAATGTAGTGTACGACACGAATAGTTTATACTAATTACAGAAAAGTAACGTGAACTATTTTATTTTTTAAATTTTACGAAAAGCGCTTGCATTTTCATGAGAAAAACATCACAATAGATATAGAAAGAGCTTACATTTGATGTGAGTGTGTTGGAGGCGGTTGTGATGTTTTCTATGATTGTGATACTCGTATTTTTGACGATAGCTGTGAACATCTTTTTAAAAGATTATGCTAGAAAGCACCAGTGGACCAAACCAGAGTACGGTGCCGCGGCATTTGGCATCAATATGTCAGTAGCGTTGGTGGACGAACTTTTAGTGGTGGTCTCTTTACTTGCTGAAGGCTTGGCGGAAGTCTTATAAAAAAATAAGGATGAAATGTTTCAGAGCGCGCTGCTGTAAAGTAGTGCGCTCTTTTTTTAGTAGCCAGCGCCAATAAAAAGCCCTTTTGCCACGACGGCAAAAGGGCTAGTTTACTATTGATAACTTTTGACAAAGCTAGTGGAGAGGAGGGGGGAATAATCTTTTTCGACACGGAAGTTAATTTTTTCTGGTAGCACATCAATCAGGAGTTGGCGCATCGTAGCGGGGTCTTGGTAAGGAGAATCCGGCGGTAACACCACCTTCCAAAAGTTGCCGCGTTTAATCAGCCACTGGCCAATGTCCAGTAACTCAGGATAGTCCTCCACGTTCCAAATCCGCAAAAAGGAAATGGTCAACACGGGCAAAGAAGAAGTGGTCAACTGACAATTTGTGATTTTTTCGGATAATTGCATAACTCCTCGCCTTCTTATCATTGAATTTTTGTGTTGTATTTATCTAAGTTGTTTCCTCACTTATAGTATACCACAAAATAATGAAAGCGTATACATAATTGTAAGGAGCAGTGTTATTTTTTTGTCGACGAAGTTGAAGGAGTGTTTGTTTTATCACAAAGATGGAAGCTGCCGCAACACGACAGCTTCCACCTTAGTTAAGCTTTTGCAATTTTTACCCGCAAAAGAGTTTTACATTTATCCGGTGCAGTTTTGCGGGGGTCAGACAAATAAATTTCTTTATGTTCTTTTTCACTGCGGACGTAACCTTGTTCCTGTAAAAATATTGCTAAGCGGGCAAACGTTGCGGGTTCATCGTCGTAACTGCCTACGTGTAAAATTTGGGCCACTGTCATGGGGGCTTCGCTACGGAAAGTCAGAGCCGTTTGCAAGTGTTGCGGAATTTTTCCACTGGCCTTCTTGCAGGCGGCGGCAAAAATTTCCGGAGTGACAAAGGCAGGCTGTTTAATCATGATGTCGTATTCAAAGTGTTCTTTTTTCAGGGGTTGGTGCCAATACTTTTCTTGCACCGACCAGTAGCCTTCTAAAGGATAAACGGTGAAAGGGTAAAAGTCAGGAATCGCAAAACCATTTTTTTCACTCATGCGAATCGTGTAGCTCGTCGCATAAAGAGCTGGAATCTTTTCGGCAAACTCTGGCTGATTGGGATCCCCTAAGCCGTGGATGCTAATAAAATTTTGTGGCGGTAATTGAAAAATTTGCGGCTTTTTCAGAGGTTTATACCAAGGTTCACTTTTTTTCCATTCGTATTTTTCCGTCATCGTCAGTCTCCTTTTAAAGTAAAGCGAGTTGTTGTAACGCTTGATAGATACCATCGGAATTATTATCGGCAGTCACCAGGTCAGCGCTATCTTTGACTTCAGCACTAGCATTCCCCATCGCCACGCCGACACCTGCTAAGCGCAGCATCTCGCGGTCATTCAAGCCGTCCCCAAAGACGATGATGTCCTCGTGGGCAATCTTGGCGATTTCCGCCATTTTAATCAAACCAGCAGCTTTAGAATTATTTTTAGGAATAATATCCACTCCACTAGGATGCCAACGTACGAGGTCAAACTGCTGGAAATCAGCTGCGGCAAATTGTTCATCGAAGCTGGCATCGTAATAAGCGATGGCTTGATAAATTTCGTGCGTGCGATAAAAGTCTGGGTTGTGACTAGGAACTTGTGTGCGGAAGCTGTCCATCGCTTGTTGGACGGTAGGTAAAATTTCCGCTTGATAGCGGTGAATCTCATCTAAGTTTTGGTAGCTAACATCAATGCCCAGCTCCGTTGCAAAGGCAATTAACCGGTCCAATTCTGGCGTGTCTAAGACTTTTTTCACCACTTGTTGGTGGTTAATAAAAGCCGCTGCCCCATTGACTAATAAATAATTTTCAAAGTGATAGCGGGTTAAAATTTCTTGCGCTAAAAAACGAGAGCGGCCACTGGCAATCGTTACCAAATGTCCTGCTTGGCGTAATTTTTCTAAAGCCGTGACAGTGGAAGGCAACACACGGCCATGACTATCTAACAACGTGCCATCAATATCAAAAGCGATTAATTTTCGGGTCATTTTTCCAACTCCTAGGATAATTTTGGCAATCCTCTTTATTTTACTATAGGAAGTGAAATAATTCTTTGAAAAAAGTCTTTTAATTTGCAAAAGTTATGCTATAGTACAAAAAGTCGAGGTGAAAAATTTGAAAATTTATTTGCAATTATTTTATATCTTACTCTGTTCTTTTTTAGGTGAAATTTTAAAACATTTATTAGGCTTGCCCATTCCCGGCAGCGTCTTAGGAATGTTGGTGCTCTTCCTAGCGCTACAAACAAAAATTTTAAAAGTGGAAGATGTGAAAGAAGTAGGAGCTTTCTTGTTGGGAAACTTAACCATTTTATTTGTGCCCGCCGGTGTGGGCATCATGGTGAACTTCACGGCGATTCAAGACGTTTGGTACATCCTTGTGGGGGTGTCCTTGGTGATTACCGCAGTCGTCATGGGTTTAACGGGGCGCTTAGTACAGTTTGTCAAAGTAAAATTCGAAGGGGACTACGCTGCTCCTCACTCCAAGGAGGTAGAAACGTCAGATGAATGAGTTAACGAGTAATCCGCTTTTTGGTTTAGTCTTATCGGTAGGGGTCTTTTTACTGGCGACAAAACTTTTCCACCGCTTTCCTTATCCATTTTTTAATCCCTTGGTGGTGACGGTTGTAGCGATCATTCTCTTTTTAAAAGTCACCGGTATCTCTTACGAAAATTATTACCAAGGTGGTTCTATTTTAAATACGTTGATTACACCCGCAACAGTCGCTTTAGGGATTCCACTGTACAACACGCTGCATTTGTTGAAACATCACGCGCGTTCCATTTTAGTAGGGATTACGTTTGGGGCAGTGATGAGTTGTCTAATGATGGTGGGCTTGGGGGTCCTTTTTCGGTTAGAAGAATCCGTGATCGTGTCTAGTGTACCGAAGTACGTCACTACAGCAATTGCCATGGAACTATCAGAAGGGTTGGGAGGCATCTCAGCAGTAACTTTAGTGATGGTGGTCTTCACGGGTATTTCAGGCTCCATCATGGGTCCGGCTATTTTAAAAATCTTTCGCATTGAAGATCCAGTAGCTCAAGGGATTGCTTTAGGCTCCACGGCTCACGCCATTGGAACGGCACGGGCGATGGAAATAGGCGAAGTCCAAGGGGCCATGAGTGGACTATCGATTGGTGTCACAGGTGCGCTAACCGTGTTTGTCGCGCCCTTCGTTTTACAACTGCTATGAGTTTTCTAAAAATCAGCCTTAAGTCCCTAGTCAAAGCGCGGGAAAATTGCTAATTTATTGCCATAAGGTGTCCGCAATAGGTCACCAAAGGAGGAGAAAAAATGGATATGAACAAGAAACAATATGTCTGTGAAAAATGTGGGAACACTCACTATGTTGCCGATCAATTTCAAGCAACTGGCGGGAACTTTGCCAAACTTTTTGATGTGCAAAATAAAAAATTTATTACCGTGAGTTGCAGCCAATGTGGCTACACCGAGCTGTACCGCAACCAAACATCTAGCGGCATGAACGTCTTAGACTTTTTGATTGGCGGCTAATCAATAATAGTAGGAAAGAGCAGTGGGGGCTATTCAATAGAAAAGCCTCCGCTGCTTTTTTAGGAAATTCTTTGACAGTTTTTGTCGTAGTATTGTACAGTTAAACCGACTTGGAAGATGGAAGGGAGCAGTTTGATGGTAACGAAAGTAGCGATTATCGGGGTAGGGCACGTGGGGGCCGCAGTTGCGCAGGCGATGGTTTTGCGCAGCACCACCAGTATTTTATATTTAATCGACAAAAATGATAAAAAGGCTAAAGCTGAAGAAATGGATTTGACGGACCAACAAGCGCTCCTGGTGAACAGTACACAGCTAGTAGCAGTGCCTTATGAAAGTTCTTGGCAGGAACTAGCCGATTGTGACGTGGTCATTTCAGCGGCAGGGAATATTTCTTTACTGGATCCTAAAAAGCATAATCGTTTAGGGGAGTTGCATCATAGCTTAGATATTGTGGAAGAAGTTGCACCGAAATTAAAAGCTTCAGGCTTTCATGGCATTTTAGTAAATATTACGAACCCTTGTGACGTGGTAGCGACGTATTGGCAACAACTGACTGGTTTTCCGCGGGAACGGATTGTCGGGACGGGGACGACGCTAGACACGACCCGCATGAAACACGCCGTCAGCAAACATTTTGGCTGCAACATTCAAGATATTACTGGCTATATCTTAGGAGAGCACGGTGAGACCCAATTCACCGCGTGGTCCACCGTCGCGGTAGCCGGCTTACCCATGTTGCAGTTGGCTCAAGAGCAAAATATCGACTTGGCGGCTTTAAAAGAACAAGCGCGCTTTGGCGGGTGGCAAATTATGGATGGCAAAGCCTTCACATCGTATGGCATCGGTTTAACGGGGACAATTTTAACAGAAGCTATTTTAAACGACAGTCGCAAATTTTTCCCGCTGTCTTCTTACAATGAAAAGTTTGCTACGTACATCGGGCAAGTGACCCAATTAGGGGCCAGTGGTGTATTGGCGGTGCATGATTTGCCGCTGCCTGCTAACGAACAAGCGCTGTTTGCTGAAAGTGCGCAAATTGTCCATGATAATTTAGCGCGGACTTTGGCTGAGCGGACTGACAAAAATAAGTAAGACGATTTTCGTCTAGAAGCTGTAACTGGTGACCAGTTGGAAATGAAATCCAGCTGGTCATTAATTTTTTCTAGTGAATATAGCGTGGTAACGTGCCTTTTTGCCAATTTACGCTATACTAAACAAGAGTGAGGAGGGAAATAGATGGATCATAAAATTTTTTCAGGATTGGCGGAGTTGCCACAAGGACAAGCGCCAGATACTTTACATAAAGGGTGTATCGTTTTAGAAGGAGGCGCCTTTCGCGGTGTTTACGGCGAGGGTGTCTTAGATGTGCTGATGGCCGCAGGAATCAATATGGAGTGTACGATCGGGTGTTCCGCCGGGGCGATGAACGGGCTGAATTATGTCGCCGGTCAAATTGGGCGGGCGGCCCGCATGAATTTGCGTTATCGCCATGATTCTCGCTACGTGGGGTTGGAAGCTTTTCGTCATAATCGTGGGGTGATTGGTTTTGATTTTGTTTTTGGGGACATTGAAGGCATTGAGCCTTTAAACGAAGAACGCTTTTATCAACCGCAACGTCGCTTTGTAGCGGTGACTGCCAATTGCCGTACCGGTCAAGCTGAGTATTTTGAAAAGGGCCAAGGGAATATTTTACAAGCGGTGCAAGCTTCTGCTAGTATGCCTTTTGTTTCTAAGCCGGTGGAAATTAACGGCGATCCTTTTTTAGATGGCGGTTGTTGTGATAAAGTTCCTTACCAATGGGCGATGGACCAAGGTTATGAGAAAATTATCGTGGTGCGGACGCGGGAAGAAAGTTATCGCAAAAAGCTGCACAGTGAACGCACAAAGCGGGCGATGCGCCTTGCTTATCGCCACTACCCTAAATTTGTGACCGCTCTAGAAACCATGAATGACAATTATAACCAGCAATGTGCCGCCATTACGGAACTAGGTCAAGCTGGTCGGCTTTTTGTCATCAGTCCCACAGAACCCGTCAGCATTAGTCGCTTAGAAAAAGATATGGAAAAGTTGGGTGCCCTGTATTATCAAGGACAACACGATGCAACAACGCAACTTTCGGCTTTAGAAAAATATTTAGCAAAATAAAAACAAACCGAAAATCGCCCTAACGCTACGATTTTCGGTTTGTTTTTTTGTGGCGGACTAAGCTAAGCTTCATCCACCAAGATTACTGCTGTGCCCATCACGGTGGGTACGGCTCGGTCTGATAAAGCAAAATTAATTCCTAATACAGCATTAGCACCTAACTTTTCAGCATTTTGCTCCAGTTCTTTGATAGCTTGTTCCAAATAGCTAGAAACGGCCGCTACCGTGCGTACACCACGCAATTTATCATCGCTGCCATAAACAATGCCTAGTTCCTTCAATACTTTTTTATGGGGATAATCTGAGCGAGTGGAAGTAATCATCGTCATCTCTCCTTTGTTGATAATAATCTTTATCACTAGTATAACATGAAACGCTACTTCCTCAGTGCTCGTCATTAACCGAGTTTGAGTTGTTGAAAGCAAATTTTTAAAAATTATTTTGCAGCTGCCAAAAAATATAAAACTTTTTGCGTATCTTCTTTGTAAGGAAGCACAAAAACTTGCTATTTTCCAGGTGTAGTTTACATGGACTTTGGTCACCCCCGAAGCAACAATCACTCAATTCTAGAAAGAATGTTGGTGCGAGTGGGAGGTAAAGCCAATGAAAAAATCGTCGGGGTGCGGGAAAGGTTCTTGTGATGCTAGCAAGCATTGCGCAACTTTTGGTAATCATTAAGTTGATTATCGAAATTGCCCACGAACTAAAAAAAGACCCTAAAGAGTAATCTTTAGAGTCGCACACGATCATTGCTACGTAGAATCGGAAAGGATACCCCAAGTATCTTTTCCCTACACCTGAATTATAGCAAGGAAGAATTGCAAAAGCAAGCTACTGCAATGAGCGCTTTTGTGCGCACCATGTCTCTTCTGGACGAGTTTGCACTGCTCACAAATTGTCGAACAAATGCCCCTAACTCTAAAGAAAATAAGCCAAAAGCCACAAAAAATTTAAGAAGCAATTTTCTGTGTCTTCTGTTTTATTACTCCTCTTCTGAACAAGTTTAAACTGCTCTCCTATATGTCAAGCGAAAGGGAAATTGTCCCAAAATGTGGCCCCTCATTTGTCTCAAAAGTTTTTCAAACTTTCTATACAAA
>NZ_BJDR01000029.1 GCF_005405245.1 Enterococcus nangangensis
GGAAAATGAAAATCTCAATGATTTTTCAATTTCTGTGGATTTTATTTTGTTTTGGAGGCAGTTATGTCACAGCCTCTTTATTGTACATAAATTTTTAATTAAAGTAATTTAAATTCTTGCAAGGCATGAATAATGCCCCCTTGGGTGTTTTCTTTTGTGACAAAATCCGCTAAAGCTTTTAATTGTGGTTGAGCATTCCCCATGGCAATCTTAACGTCACAAGCATTTAATAAATCAAGATCGTTGGGGCCATCACCAAAGCCATATGTCGGCACATCCTCATACCCCATCACTTCTAAAAGTTTTTTGACGCCATGGCCTTTGGAACCATCATGAGCAATCGTATCGATGGAATGCGGACCATTTCTAAAAAAGCGTAACTCAGGAAAGTCCCGGAGATATTTTTCATCTTCCGGTCCTTTTTCTGATAAAACTAACAACATATTGATGGGTTCTTTTAAATAAAAGTCTTCATCGATAATGGGTACAGGGGAATGGATAAATTCGTAGGCCGCGATTAAATTTTCGGTGTGGCCAGTAACACGAATCTTACGATGGTTGTAAAAGCCCAGCTGGTGACCGTTGGCTTTTGTTGCGGCTAGCATACGTTCAATGACGGGGGTAGTGATAATATCAGAATAGACTTCTGCGCCTTCGACTTGAATGTATTGGCCATTCATGGTAATCAAAGAGGAGATGCCGCTTTGTTGACTAATCTCTTCAATTTCTGGATTCGTGCGGCCCGTGGCAATTACTGGCAAAACGTTATTTCGTTTTAATTGCGCCATGGCTTCGGCAATAGCGGGCGTGATTTGTGAGTGTTCATTCAATAAGGTGCCATCTAAATCAAAAAAAGTTATGGCTTGCGGTTTCATGAAAAATTCATCCTTTCTTACTATCGTGTTCATGGTAACAAATTACAATGAATTTGCCTAGAAGTTTGTGTCTTTTCTTGCTTTTGAGTATACTTGAAACAAAGCGAAGACAACAGGAAAAATCCGCCAAGGAGGAAATATACGTGAATATTTTAATGATTGAAGACAATGAATCGGTTTCAGAAATGATGGAAATGTTTTTCTTAAATGAAGGTTGGGATGCTACTTTTAAGTATGACGGGAAAGACGGTTTACAAGCCTTCTTAGACCAACCAGACAAGTGGGATATGATTACTCTCGATTTAAATTTACCTGGCTTAGACGGCATGTCCGTGGCGCGAAAGATTCGCCAAGTGTCAAAGACGGTGCCTTTAATCATGTTAACGGCCCGCGACTCGGAAAGCGATCAAGTATTGGGCTTAGAAATTGGGGCCGATGATTATGTGACGAAACCTTTTAGTCCCCTCACTTTAATCGCCCGGATTAAAGCGTTACATCGCCGCTTCGAACAAAGCGAACAAGTTACGACCGCTACCCAAGCCACAGATGACAATCCTTTTGATGTGGAAACAGCCCATGTAAAAATTAGCGAAAAAACGCGGGAAGCTTATCTTAATGATCAATTGATTGAAGGCTTAACACCTAAAGAGTTCGACTTGCTCTTTACTTTGGCTAAAAAACCGAAGCAAGTTTTCTCCCGTGAGCAACTGTTAGAACTTGTTTGGGACTACCAATATTTTGGCGATGAACGCACAGTAGACGCCCACATAAAAAAATTACGGCAAAAGGTTGAAAAAGTTGGCCCTCAAGTCATCCAAACCGTTTGGGGTGTCGGCTATAAATTCGATGACTCTGAGGCGGGCCAATGAAATTTCTCTACCAACAACTCCTAGCTTTTTGGGCGTTGATTATGATGGTGCTTTTAATCGTCGGTCTATCTTTCATTAGCTTCACTCGTAATAGTTTAGAGCAAAGCAATTACGCTCAACTTTATCGCTATGCTCAAGGAATCGTCAACTCCAGTAAAACGGATCCAGAAATGATTACTTCCATGAAGTTATCGGAAATTTTATTAGCAAATGACCAAGCGCAATTTTTTTATGTGGATAGTGAGCGCAATATTATTTATCCTACTTCCAATAGCAATCAACAAATTGAAATTAGTAATAGTCAATGGCAAGAAGTAGCCAGTGGTACCACCACCAGTGGACGAAATTATCTCACTAATACCCGTACAACGGATCTTTTGGGAAGCGATATTACTACCTCTTATATTATTTTACCTATGTATAGTCAAGTGGATGGCGCCACAACTTTTGTGCGAGCTTTAGTAGTAAGTCAGCCTGCCGATAATATTCGTAAAGCCATGATCCCTTTTACTGAAAATCTCATTAAAGGTTTTATTATTTCGAGTTTTGCGGCCGTTCTCCTCTCCTACTTTTTAGCTCAGTACCAAGTGAAACGCATTAATCGTTTGAAAGCGGCCACTAAAGAGATTCGCGATGGTAACTTTGATGTGCAAATTGAAACCAATGAAAAAAGTAAATCCGAGTTTGATGAGCTGGGGGAAGATTTTAACCGCATGGCCCACTCCTTAAAAGAATACCGGCATGAAGTTCAGGAACAAGAAGAACGACGCGCCCAATTTATGGCAGATGCGTCTCATGAGATGCGGACTCCTTTAACAACGATTAATGGATTGTTGGAAGGTCTTAGCCACAATGCGATTCCCCCTGAACGGAAAGAAAAAGCGCTGCACTTAATGGAAAACGAAACAAAGCGGTTAATTCGTCTCGTTAACGAAAATCTAGACTATGAAAAAATTCGCACGAATCAAATTAGCATGATGGTGAAAGCTTTCAGCGGTAAAGAAGTATTGGAAGGCATCGTCACTCAAATGACAGAAAAAGCAGCTGCTTCTGGTAATCAGTTAGTTTTAGCCGTGCACAAAGACGCTACCATTTATGCTGATCCCGATCGTTTTGTTCAAGTATTAGTAAACATTATTCAAAACGCCATTCAGTTCACTACTGACGGAACGATTACCATTGATATGACGGAACTTCCTGATGGCGTTAAAATTAGTGTAAAAGATACCGGCATTGGAATGACTCCTGAACAGCAAAAAAATATTTGGGATCGTTACTATAAAGTCGATCCTTCCCGTAAAAATACCAAGTACGGGGAATCAGGCTTAGGGTTACCCATCGTCAAACAAATCATGTTGCTCCATGGCGGCACGATTACTTTAGACTCCACCTTAAATAAAGGAACAACTTTTACTTTATTCTTCCCTAACAAAGAGCCACAAGCGCAATAAAAAAAGGAGGACTGCGCCGTCAATCACGGTGTAGTCCTCCTTCCAGCTGTCAGTGTCCTAGCTAAAGAAATAATTAGGTCGAAAAGGACCAATCAACTCTTGATACGTCGTAGTGATTTCTCCTTCTTTAGCGGCGATCGTTTCATGGTCCAAAAGTTCATAGTGATGAATTTTTAAAGTAACGTGAAGTGCATTTTTTGCCACCGCAACTCCTACTAAAGGACGCTGACATTCTTTAGGAGAAGCAAGATACTTCTTTCCTAATTCAATAACATTTTGATTCATAAAACCCCTCCTTAAATCCAACATAACATGTCTTGACAAATTCAGCAATCACAACATATGTTGCCCAATTTTTTTCTTGGTAAGGAGTGGAAAAATGAACACTACAAGTGGAGGTTCCCAAATGAAAAAGAAAAAAGAACAAAATACTTTAGGAAAGACTCTCGTGGAAAAAATTTTAGACAAACATAAAATTCCCTACACGCAATTAGCATTACCGTGGGAAGAAGACCATCACGTGGCCCAATTACAAGTCGACGCCCTCACCACCGCTAAAGAAAAAATTTATAAAACCTTAGCCCTCACTGGTAATAAAACCGGACCTATCATTGCCGTAGTTCCTTTAAACCATCAAGTAAACTACAAACTGTTAGCCCAAGCTTCCGGTAATAAAAAAGTCGGGATGATTCCCTTAAAAGATTTAGTAGCTACCACCGGCTATGAACATGGTGCTAACACGCCAGTAGGGATTCATGAGACGCATCCTCACTTTCCAATTTTTATCGCGGAGCTAGCTAAAGATGCCCCCACCTTAATTGTCTCTTCCGGTAAAATTGGACGTTCCGTCGAACTAGCTCCTCTTGACTTGGCTAAACTCGTTGCAGGTCATTTTGCATCAATTAGTGAACCTAAATAATTTAAAGGTCCCGCGTCTTTTTTGACGTGAGACCTTTTATTTTTTTATTTTGCGTTGGCTTCAGCCAAGGCTTTTTGGGCTAACAAGTTTAAATAGTTCCAAGGGCGATCAAAATGCGGTTGGAAGAAGAAGTCAGTTAACGCTAAATCTTCTAAGGTTAATTTTTCTTGAATCGCTAGGGATAAAGTATTGGCCGATTGCGTGATGTCATATTTTGACATTAACTGGGCGCCTACAATACGTTGCGTATCTTTTTCATAGACAATTTCCATTAACACAGCTTCGGTTGTCGGCATAAATTCTGGCCGATAGTTATCCGTCATGATGGTACTCCCAACATTTAAACCTAACATTTTAGCCGCCGTGACTGTCAATCCCGTTGAGCCAATTTTTTGACCGAATAGATACAAGCCAGAAGTTCCTTGCGTCCCTCGGTAGCGTAAAGTAGGGGCCACTAAATTTTTCCCCACTAACAAGCCTTGGCGGACAGCATTAGTCGCTAATGGAATATAGCTGGCTTCACCCGTTGGATTGTAGTGTACCACTGCACTATCCCCTGCAGCCAAAACATCAGGATTGCTGGTGCGCATGTATTCGTCAACGATAATCGCACCATTAGGTAACATGTCCACTTGGTCTTTTAACAAGCTAGTATTGGGTCTAAAGCCCACACACAAGATAACTAAATCACTAGCGAAACTATCTTCACTCGTCACTACTTTAGCAACTTTACCTTCAGCATCTGCTACAAATTCTTGGACCGTTTGACCTAAAGCCAAGGTAACGCCGCGCTCTGTTAATTCTTTTTCTAAAATATCGGTAAATGGTGCGTCTAAATAGCGATTTAAAATACGATCTAAGCCATCGATTAAAACAACTTCTTTACCATTTTCCACAAAAGCTTCTACCAATTCAATTCCGATGTATCCTCCACCTACGACGGTAATTTTTTTAGCGTCTTGTGCTTTGGCAATGATCGTCTGCGCTTGGTGAAAATTTTTACACAACAAAATATTTTCGCTCTTAATCCCAGGAATTGGCGGTACGATTGGCCAAGAACCAGTCGTCATCACTAACTTATCAAATGTATCGGTGAAAATTTCGCCTGTTTGTAAATTTTTAACGGTCATGGTTTTATCAGCTAATTGAATATCGAGAACTTCATGTTCCATTTGCACGTTAGCCCCTAGGCTAGCTAGTTCTTCGGGGTTAGAATAAAATAGTCCTTGAACATCTTTCACTAATCCTTCGACATATAAAGCAATGCCACAAGATAAGAATGAGACATTGTCATTTTTTTCATAAACGGTTAAGGAAACATCCGGCTGTTCCGCTAAAATATTTTTCACTGCTGTGGTTCCGGCATGGGTACATCCTACTACGATAACTTTCATCATTAATTCCTCCTTTTAGGCTCTCACCTGAGGAAAGTCTACTGACAAACGGAGAAAAAAGAAAATCTTATGTTTGTGAACTTAAACATTAGTTTTCACATTTTACGAGATTCTAATCCCTTAAAGCTATTATAATGAATACCTTTCCACAAATTCATTCATGTGAAATTTATCTAAAATGAAAATAAATTTAATAAATAATAACCGTTTCTAAATAGAGAGTGCTGTTGGGAAAAAATTTTTTCACAAAAAAATACAGCCCATCATAGGCTGTATTTGTGTTAAATTTAGCTATTCAGCTGCGATAATTTCAATTTCCACTAAAACATCTTTAGGTAAGCGTGCTACCTCTACTGCTGAACGGGCTGGCTTGTGTTCAGTAAAATAAGTTCCATAAACTTCATTGAAGGTGGTGAAGTCTTCGATGTTTTTCAAAAAGCAAGTTGTTTTGACTACGTTACTCGCGCTAAGCCCACTAGCTTTTAATAAAGCATCAATATTTTTTAAAACTTGTTTAGTCTGGCTCACAATATCTTTTCCAACTACTTCGCCAGTTGCTGGATCTAAGGCAATTTGCCCAGAACAAAATAAAAAACCATTAACCGCTTGTCCTTGCGAATAAGGACCAATTGCTTGGGGTGCTGCATCAGTGTGTAAAGTTTTCATCTGCACTTTCCTCCTTTAATTTTTGACATTGGGGACATAGCCCATATACTTCTAAACGATGTTCATCGAGTTGATAACCAGTTAAACGACTGGAAGCAATCTCCACATCTTCTAGACCAGGATAAAAGAAATCAACAATCGCACCACATTGGCGACAGATGGCGTGATAATGCTCCGTAGTGACAAAATCATAACGGCTAGCATGATCCCCATAAGACAACTCTTTGACAATTTTATGTTGTGTTAAAAAGCGTAAATTATTATAAATCGTTGCGACGCTTAACTTGGCAAACTGTGGGGCTAAAGCTTGATAAATTTCATCAGCTGTTGGGTGCCGATGACTCTCAATCAAGTAATCTAAAATAGCATAACGTTGCGGTGTGATTCGCACACCTTGCTGCTTTAATTTTTCAACAGCGGCAGCTACTTGTTGTTTTTCCATCGACGTTTCCCCCCTCTTTTCCTTTATCATACTATTTTCAACGAAAAAAAACAATCTGTCTAGAAGGAAACAGATTGTTTTTTTATTCTAGTGAGTTTACTTTTTTAACGGGGGAAAATTAAGCGTCAAAATCGTAAAGACTAGTGGATAGATAACGTTCGCCGGTATCTGGCGCTAAAGCTAAAACTTTTTTACCAGTACCTAATGCGGCTGCCTTTTGTAAAGCGGCAAAAATTGCTGCACCAGAAGAAATACCTACTAAAAGTCCTTCTTCACTGGCCACTTTGCGGGCGGTGGCTAAAGCGTCGGCACTAGCGACTTCTGCAATTTCTGTATAGACACTTTCATCTAATACTTTCGGTACAAAACCAGCGCCAATTCCTTGAATTTTATGCGGACCAGGTTGCCCACCAGCTAAGACAGGAGATTCGGTTGGTTCCACGGCAACAATGTCGATTTCTTGATATACTTTTTTCAAAGCTCGTCCAACACCGGTAACCGTGCCACCGGTTCCCACACCTGCCACAAAAGCATCCAAAGTTTCGTCGGCAAAGGCATCAATAATTTCAGCACCAGTTGTCACTTCATGAATTTGGGGATTAGCCGGATTATCAAATTGCATTGGCATAAAGTACGCAGCATCTTGTGCTAGTTCTTGTGCTTTAGCAATCGCTCCTTTCATCCCATTAGCGCCAGGGGTTAAAATTAATTTTGCTCCATAGGCTTGCATTAATTTGCGTCGTTCCACACTCATGGTATCAGGCATGATAATGACCACCGCATAACCTTTGGCCGCACCCACCATAGCTAAGCCAATTCCTGTATTCCCACTGGTGGGTTCCACGATAGTCATTCCTGGTTTCAAAGCACCAGCTTCTTCTGCCGCTTCAATCATTGCTTTGGCAATGCGGTCTTTGACACTACCGCCAGGATTAAAAGATTCCAGCTTAACATAAACATCAGCGCTACCTGCTGGCACGAGACGATTTAATTTGACAATGGGGGTATTGCCAATTAAATCAGCAACAGATGAAACAATTTTATTAGACATATGAAAATTCCTCCTTTATTGTCCTCATCTTACTCCAAGAATGAAAAAATGAAAAGAAAAAAGAAGCAGATTTCTCTACTTCTTTTCATTGGTTTTAAAGATTTTCGTAAGCCGCAACAACATGGTCAACAGTAAAGCCAAATTCTTTGACTAAAGTCCCGCCGTTACCACTCGCACCGAAGCGGTCTAAGGCAATAATGGCACCATGGTCGCCAGCGTAACGGTCCCAGCCAAAGGAAGCTGCCATTTCAATTGCGACACGCTTAGTGACAGCTTTTGGTAAGACACTTTCTTTATAAGCGGCACTTTGTTGTTCAAATAAAGCAAAGCTTGGCAGCGAAACAACTGCTACATCAATCCCTTTAGCTCGTAAGACTTCTTGGGCACCCATTGCTAATTGAACTTCTGAGCCGGTAGCAATCAAAAGACCAGCTGGCGTTTCACCCGTTTGTGGAGAAAGAACGTAACCACCTTTAGCTACCAAGTGTGCTTTTTCTTGGGTTCCTGCTAAAACGGGTAAGTTTTGCCGCGTTAAAATTAAAGCTGTTGGTGTTTCTTTAGCCGTCATGGCAATTTTCCAAGCAGCGACAACTTCATTAGCGTCAGCTGGTCGGATGACATTTAAGTTAGGCATACCGCGTAAAGAAGAAAGTTGTTCTACCGGTTCATGGGTAGGTCCATCTTCTCCGACAGCTACTGAATCGTGAGTTAGCACATAAGTTACAGGAACTTTTTGTAACGCTGCTAAGCGGACAGCAGGTCGTAAGTAATCCACGAAGACGAAGAATGTCCCGCCGTAAACGCGGGTCCCACCGTGTAATTGAATCCCATTCATGGCTGCAGCCATGGCAAATTCCCGAACGCCAAACCAAATGTTACGCCCTTGATATTGCCCAGGTTGGAAATCAATTTCTTTTGCCACCATCGTATTGTTAGAAGCAGATAAATCGGCAGAGCCACCCCATAAACTTGGCACGGCCGCGGATAAAGCTTGAATCACTTCTTTTGAGCTCACGCGGCTAGCTTGGGAGAAGCCTTCTTCATAAGTGGGTAAGTTTTCTTCCCAGTTATCAGGTAATTCTTGCCGGAAAGCTTTGGTAAATTGTTCAGCTAAGGCTGGATATTTTTCAGCATAATCTTTAAAAGCCACTTGCCAATTTTTTTCAGCAATTTCTCCAGGAACTTGAATCGTTTCTTTGAAACGTTGGCTGACTTCTTCTGGCACGAAAAATTCTGGATAATCCCAATGATAAGCAACTTTACTAGCACTGACACCTTCAGCTCCTAGTGGTGCGCCGTGGACTTTCGAAGTACCGGCGTTAGGTGCACCGTAACCAATGACCGTTTTCACTTCGATTAAAGTTGGTTGTTCTGTATTGGCTTTTGCTTTTTCAATGGCCGCGTCAATTTCAGCTAAATCGTTGCCGTCTTTAACAAGGATATGCTCCCAACCATAGGCATTAAAACGTTGGCCAACATTTTCAGTGAAGGCTTTTGAAGTAGGACCATCTAAGGAAATATCGTTGGAATCATATAAAACAACTAATTTACCTAATTTTAAATGACCGGCTAAAGATGCGGCTTCTTGCGACACACCTTCCATTAAATCGCCATCCCCACATAAAGCATACGTATAGTGATCAACAATTTTAGCATCATCTTGATTATAGGTAGCACCTAAATGGGCTTCAGCCATGGCCATCCCTACAGCCATGGCAATGCCTTGCCCTAAAGGACCGGTTGTCGCTTCGACACCATCTGTGTGTAACACTTCGGGATGCCCTGGCGTTAAGGAATGTAATTGGCGGAATTGTTTCAAATCGTCAATACTTACTTTATAGCCAGCTAAATGTAATAAGCTATAAAGTAAAGCGGAACCGTGACCTGCGGATAAGACAAAACGATCGCGGTCTTGCCAGTTACGAGAAGTTGCAGGATTAATTTTTAAATGTTTCGTCCAAAGCACATAAGCCATGGGAGCAGCACCCATGGGTAAACCAGGGTGACCGGAGTTGGCTTTTTGTACAGCATCAATACTTAAAGTTCTGACGGTATTAATCGCCAGTTCATCAATTTTATCAAACAAGGGAAAATCCTCCTTTAAGGAATTAAATAATTTTATTTACGGCCATGTAGCCCTTTTTGCTTTTGAATTTCTTTGAGCTTGTCAGGTGTCACATCATTGCCAAACTCATCGACAATTTTCAAACCTTCTACGTGGTGACGCATATTTTCACGAAATCCTTTTAAATATTCTTGCCGTAAAGCCTTTTGTTCTTTCTCTTCTTCACTAGTTAACCCCGTTGCTTTTTTCTTGGCGGCTAGCGCGTTGATGCGGGCAATTAATTCTTCTGTAATCATGGCAACCTCCTTTACCAAAGATTATAGCAAAAAATTACAAAAAAAAATACGAACACTCGTTTGATTATCAGATTTTCCTGTGGTAAAATAAAAAAAGGAACAAACGTTCAATAAAATTTGGAAAAGGTGGTGCCTTCATGCCCGCAAAAAGCGAATCAAGACAGATGGAAGTCTTACGCTTTATTTATCAGCAAGTAGAAGAACGTGGTTTTCCCCCTACCGTTCGTGAAATTGGTGAAGCCGTTTCATTGGCCTCCACATCCACTGTTCACGGCCATCTCTCCCGCTTAGAAAAAAAAGGATTGATTACCCGCGATGCTACCAAACCACGCGCCATTGAATTAACCCCTAGCGGTTTAGAAACTTTAGGCATTCGTGATAAAAATATTCCCGTCCTTGGGGTCGTTACTGCCGGACAACCTATTTTAGCTGTCGAAGAAGCTAATGACTTCTTCCCTTTACCCCCTGATCTTCGTTACGAAGAAAATAGTTTATTTATGTTAAAAATTCGCGGCGAATCCATGATTGAAGCGGGCATCTTAGATGGTGATCAAGTAATTGTTCGTAAACAAAGCGACGCAAGTAACGGTGACATTGTCATTGCCATGACGGATGAAGATGAAGCCACTTGCAAACGTTTCTTCAAAGAAAATAATTATTACCGCCTCCAACCAGAAAACGAAACCATGGCCCCAATTATTTTGGAACACGTTGCTATTTTAGGCAAAGTGGTGGGCTTGTATCGCAATCATATTTTTTAATAGCCGCCCTAAAAAGGATTATACCTATTGCTAGGTATGATTCTTTTTTCTTTCTTCAAAAAAGTATTTTTTTTAGCGGCGTTCCCCTTTACAAAGAGAACGTTTGTTCGTATAATAAAAACATGAACAGATGTTCGTATTAAACTATGAGGTGATGAAGATGAAAGGAACTCGTCGGACGGGCTTTTTATTAATTGTATTGTTGTTGGGAATTTTATTAGGACGCTTAGATGGCGTGACTGTTTTGCTCATCTTCGCTCCCATGATGCTTTTATGGTTGATGGCTTGGGATGAGAAACGCTACAAAAAAGAAATGCGGACGCGCCAACATCCAGGCACTTACTCTCGCGAATTTTCTAACCAAAAAAACTCAGTGCCCTCCCCCAGAAATTAAACAGCTGAAAAACACTAGTCGTTTACTGCATACTAAAAAGCAGGATGAAATCAAAAAATGATTTCATCCTGCTTTTTACATATCCTCTAGGCCGTCTTGATCTAAAAGTGTGACGGTCTTTTTATCGCGGCTGATTAATTTTTCTTTTTCTAATAACTTAAACTTGCGGGAAAGGGTTTCTGGCGTCGTTCCTAAAAAAGTCGCCAACTCCTTCATCTTTAATGGTAAAGTAAAAGTGGCACTGTCTTTTGTTTTACTGAGATTTAATAAGTAAGTGGCTAAGCGCTCTTCTACGCGCTCCATCAGTAAAAAGGAAGCTTGCTTTTCAGTGGAGCTGGCCTTTTCAGCGTTAAAGGTCAGGAGTTTCAAACTAATTTCCGGATAGCTAAGTAATAATTTTTGGAAATCATCCCGCTTTAAGAAACAGACTTCTGTTTCTTCTAAAGCCTCACCGTATAAGGTTTCATTTTCTACGCCAAACAAAAAGTTTTCCCCTTCATAATCACCAGCTTCGGCCACCCGCAACAACTGTTCTTGCCCAGCTGGGGAGAGTTGATAAATTTTCAAACTGCCGTGAGCTACAATGGCTAGGCGCGGATCCAACAAGGGATTAATCACGTGCTCTCCTTTAGCAAACACTTGATGATGCAAGAGCTGATTGATTTTTAGTTGGTCTTCGTGGGGCAAATGATTTAACAAGGGAACTAAGGTAATACATAAATGATCGTGGGGCAAGCTGGCGACCTTCTTTCTATTCTTTTCTTTAGCATAGTCTTTGCCCATGACATCTTCAACTAATTTGTTTACGTCAAGCTAGAAGTTACTTCTGGCACTCAAAAAAAGAGAAGGCGACAAAACTACTGTCACCCGCTCTTCCCTTTTAGTATTCCATTAATGTTAGCACGTCATATTTATCTTGGTTAATGTGGTTACGACCGTGCAATTCTTGTAATTCAATCAAGAAAGCACAACCTACAACGATGCCGCCAAGTTTTTCAACCAATTGGATAGTCGCAGCAATCGTGCCACCAGTTGCTAATAAGTCATCACAGATTAAGACCCGTTGTCCTGGTTTAATAGCATCTTTGTGCAGTGTTAAAGTTGCACTACCATATTCTAGATCGTAGCTTACTTCAACGGTTTCTCGTGGCAGTTTGCCTTTCTTCCGGGCTGGGGCAAAGCCAACGCCTAATTCATAAGCAACGGGACAGCCGACAATAAAGCCGCGAGCTTCTGGTCCCACCACCATGTCAATTTGTTTTTCTTTAGCATAATCTACGATTTGTTTCGTCGCTTCCCGGTAAGCGGCACCGTCCGCCATTAAAGGCGAAATGTCGCGGAAAATAATTCCTTTTTCAGGATAGTCAGGGATACTGGCGATATAGTCTTTAAGATTCATGGTTTTCCTCCTTGGTTGCTAGCCACGCATTAAGTTCTGGAATGCTGGCATAGAGCAAAAATTCTTCAGTTTTCATTTGGGTAAAGCGCGCTTGATAGCTAGGGCTAGCCGTTAGCTCTTTTTGACTAACTGACTCAGCGGCGTTCATCACGCCATTTTCTATTGTAACAAAATTTAAATCAAAAAACACTTGAATCATGAAAATTAATAAGGATTCCGACAGCTTCAAGTGTTTAGCCAAGGGCGCCAATTTATAGCGCACGTCAAGATTTGGTGTGACTTTAATAAATTTAAAGAGGATGGCAAACTTCTGGCGGGAAGGAATCCCATTTAAGTAGGCTTCTTCAAAAGAATAACACCAGAGAAAAATGCGGGTGGCTTGGGTTTGCTTTAAAGCAGTCTTCAACTGAGCCAGCGAGGTGGGACAATCTGCGACGATTAAATTATCACTAGGTAAAAGCTGCGGTAAAGCTTCCAAGTCTAAGACTTGTTCTGGCGGCAATTTTAAGCGTTTCAGATTACTCTTTTGAAAAACGAGATAATAGGTCGTCCTCTTAGGTAACATAGGGAGCCGATTCTTTTGCCCACGGTAATCAAAAAATTCTTTTTCAGGAACTTGATAGTCTACTAACATCAATTGCAATTTTTTGGCACCGTTCCATTGATTTAAATTGAGATTCACTACTAAATCCATCGATTGTTCGCTAAGAAATTCAAAACTTTCCGAGCCTTTATTAAAAGCTAGCACGTCCACTGCTTCTTTGGGGCCGGTAACCTGTAATTTTAAATGAGCGCCATTGACCCCTAGATTTTTGACGTTTGTCACGTGTTGTTTTTCTAAAAGTACCGCCGGCTTGGGATGTTCCGTCCCAAAAGGCGCAAAACGTTGAAGTTGTTGATAGATTTCTAAGGTTAACTGCTCATTAGTTAAGGTAA
This sequence comes from Enterococcus nangangensis, assembly GCF_005405245.1. GTDB lineage: Bacteria > Bacillota > Bacilli > Lactobacillales > Enterococcaceae > Enterococcus_J > Enterococcus_J nangangensis. The sequence goes on from NZ_BJDR01000029.1 coordinate 13,519, forward strand.
AAGGCACAAATAGTTCTTCTTGCACGGGACCTTTGACAGCAAAAGCCGTAAAGCTCGCAGCCAGTTGTTCTTCCACCGCTTTTAAATTCGTCGTTGCTAAAGAAAAACCGGCCGCCATACTGTGACCGCCAAAAGCAGTGAACAACGGTGCGACTTCTTTTAACGCTTCATAAAGATTAAAGTCCCCTACACTACGCCCAGAACCTTTGGCTATCTGAGTTTCAGGATTAATCGTCATAATTAAAGTAGGCTTGCGGTATTCTTGGGCCAACTTACCGGCGACAATTCCTAAAATTCCTTCGTGCCACGCTTCATGGGCAGCAAAAATCACCGGTGCTTCCGTATCCACCAAGTCCACAACGTTTTGAAAAGTATTGCTGACTAGTTCTTTGCGCTCTTGATTCGTAGTGTCCACTAGTTGGGCGAGACTTTCCGCTTCAGCTAAATCAAAAGTGCTTAAGAGCTCAACCCCCACTGAAGCATCCGCCATGCGCCCTAACGCATTCAAGCGCGGGGCAATTTGAAAACCGATATCTTCTTCGCTAATTTGCGTCAAGTCGACTTTAGCCACTTGTAAAAGGGCTTGTAAACCTAAACGCTCTGTTACTTGCATCTGTTGTAGACCCAATTGAACTAAAGCGCGGTTCTCATCTACTAAAGGGACTAAATCCGCCACCGTACCAATGGCTACGAGTTCTAACAGTTCACTAGGAATTTCTTCCAGTAAGGCACATGCTACTTTAAAAGCTACTCCGCAACCGGCTAACTGCCCAAAAGGATAGTGTCCAGCAGGATGACGGGGATGGACAATACTATAAGCCTGTGGTAATTCTTCTGGTAACTCATGGTGATCGGTCACAATTACATCGACGTTCCGACTGTTGGCATAGTCAATCGCTGCATGACCTGAGACCCCATTATCCACCGTCACAATTAGTTGGACGCCAAAGTCAATAAATTCTTGGTAGACTCTTTGATTGGGACCATAACCGTCTTTAAAACGGTTAGGCAAATAATAGACGACGTTGGCCCCCACCATTTCTAAAGCTTCTTTCAAAATGGTCGTGGAGGTAATGCCATCTGCATCATAATCTCCGTAGATTAAAATTTGTTCTTGTTGTTCAATCGCTTGTCGTAAACGCGCGATAGTTTTTTCCATGCCTGATAATAAGTATGGATCATTTAAATCAGCAAAGGTGGGGGCAAAAAATTTTTGACAGCTAGCTTCATCGGTTAAACCGAGACTAGCTGCATAAGGATATAAACTCTCATCAATGCCTAGCGCTTGTAAAGCACTGGCTAATTCCGGGGCCACAGCAGTTGTTGTTCCTTGCTGCCACAAAAAGCGGGCTTGTTTCATGAAGACACCTCCAACCCGCCCATTATAGCACAATTTAAAAAGCCTTGACAATTTGCGTCAAGGCTTTTTAAATCCTAAGATCAGCTGGCGGATCGTTACATTATTTTTGATTAAAAAGTGTGCCTGCTAAATAGTCTCCCAGGTGTGGGAAAAGCGTATAGAAGCGACTCGCGCCTTCCATAAACCACGGCGCATTAATTTCCCGCCGATGCGTGCCAAAGTTAGCGACAATTTTATTGGCTAATTTTTCTGGTTCTAGCACTAACCAATCCACCTGCGCTAAGTAGTTGCCACTAGGATCAGCTTTTTGGAAAAAGTCGGTGGCAATTGGCCCAGGATTCACCGTCATCACTTGCACATTGTAAGGTTTTAGTTCTAAACGTAAACCATTAGAAAAACCTAGCACTGCAAATTTAGTAGCGGAGTAGACCGCCGACTTTGGCGTGGCCATTTTGCCAGCTTGTGAGGCGATGTTAATAATTTGACCGTGACCTTCTTTAGCCATAGTTAAACCGATTGCTTGGGTTAAATACATTAAACCTAAGACGTTGACGGCAAACATTTTTTCAATCGTCTGGTAATCCATCTCGATAAAGTTTTCAAATAAACCAAAACCAGCACAGTTTACTAAAATGTCCACTTGCCCTACTTCTTCTGCAACTTTTGCCAGTAAGCTGTCAACACTTTCTGGATTCGCAATGTCTAACTGGTAGCCGTAACAAGGTTTACCCGCAAGCTCGCTACATGTATTTTTTACTTGCCCAACTAATTGAATTCGGCGGGCACAAACGATAACTGTCGCCCCTTTTTTCGCCGCCGCTAAACAAATTTTTTCGCCAATACCAGAGGAACCACCTGTTACTAAGACTACTTTATCTTGTAAATTCATCTCTCATCCTCGCTTTCTTTTAAGGGAATTAGTATCCGATCAAAATCTTTTACTACTTTCGTCGCTGGAAAAATTTTTTGGGCATCTCTTTCTAACACTTGCACGTCTTGTGCCAAATAGCGGGCGGAGATATGGGTTAATAATAATTTTTTTACGTGGGCTTGGCGGGCAATTTGGGCTGCTTGGGTATTGGTACTGTGAAAATAATTTTTCGCCATCTGCTCTTCACCAGTTCCAAAAGTACTTTCATGCACCATGACATCAGCGTTACGCGCTAAGTCTAAAGAGGCAGTCGTAGGACGAGTGTCGCCAAAAATAGCGACAATCCGACCTGGACGGGCACCACCGATAAAATCTTTCCCCTGTAACAAGGTGCCATCGGCTAGCGTGACGGTTTCACCTTTTTTAAGTTTGCCGTAAAGAGGTCCAGCGGGGACACCTAATGCTTTTAATTTAACGACTTGCAATTCCCCTACGTGAGGTGCCTCTACCACCCGATACCCAAAACTTTGAATACCATGATCCAATTCCGCCGCGTAAACTGTAAATTGTTGATCTTGAAAAAGAATGCCCGCTGCCTTTACTTCCACAAAATGGATGGGATAGGCTAAGCGACTACCGCTGACTTTTAAGGCGCTTTTGACAAAATGTTGAATACCTACTGGTCCATAGATGGTTAAAGGTTCACTACCCCCTTGAAAAGATCGGGAAGACAATAAGCCAGGCAAGCCAAAAATATGATCACCATGCAAGTGGGTAATAAAAATTTTTTCAATTTTGCGGGGGCGAATCGAAGTTTTTAAAATTTGCATTTGCGTGCCTTCCCCACAGTCAAAAAGCCAAATACTATTGCGTTCATCTAACAATTTTAAGGCGATACTGGTGACGTTCCGCTGTTTTGCGGGGACCCCGGCGCCTGTTCCTAAAAATTCAATTTCCATAACGTTCTACTTTCTATCTATCATTTTGCTACTTTACTCAGCTTACCACATTTTTTACTTTTTGCGCGGCAAGGTGACTGAAAAAATCGCTCCGTGGGGCAAATTTTTCTCAGCTTTAATCTCGCCATCGTGACTGGTGACAATCGTTTTGGCAATCGCCAATCCTAAGCCACTACCTTTCGTCGTTCGTGCGGTGTCTTCTCGATAAAAACGCTCAAAAAGTTGTTGAGGACTAACGGTTTGAAAGCCACCACCGGTATCTTTTACTTGCAGCAGCCAATTTTTTTCTTGGACTTTAGAAAGAATTGTGATGGTATCTCCAGCTGTTGTGTATTTCAAGGCATTATCTAAAAGAATGAGTAAGAGTTGTCGGATTTGATCAGGATCAAAAAGTAAGCTTTCCGTCACGGTATTATCTAATAACAGCGTTTTGCCTTCGCCTTGAGCTAACTCACTATAGGGCTCGCTGATTTCTTGCAAAAAGTGCGGTACTGCTGTTAATTTTTTATCACTGACACTTTGTTGGGCATCAAAACGAGCCAACAATAATAAATCATTGGAAAGTTTTGTTAAACGGCGAATTTCTCTTAAGGTGGTCGCAATCGGCTCAGAAACTTCAATCACTTGTTTTTCAGGCGACAGAAATAAGCCTTCCAATTGACTTTGCATCACAGCTAACGGTGTCCGCAGCTCATGGGACGCATTAGCCACAAAAGCTTGTTGCTTTTCCCAACCGCTAACAATTGGCTTTAAGGCTCGTTGTGCCAATAAGTAGCTAGCAATCAAAGCGACAATAAAGGCGACACCCATCGCCAAAAGCAAAGTCACTTGAAACCTTTTCATACTCGTCTTAATTTGATCTGTATTAACTAACACTTGCACATAAGCAAGTTCCGTTAAATCAGCGCTGCTAGCTGCGACTGTAATTTGGTGAAAGGTATGCTGAACACCTTGACTATCCTCATAACTCAAACTAGTAATTTTATCTAGTACTGTTGTTGTTAAAGTCACTTGTGAATACTCGGTAAAACGAACACCTAAGGCCTCCTCATTTAACAGCTCCCCCTTTTTACTCCACAATAGAACTACTTGCTGCAAATCACTACGAAAATCCCCATCATCAAAATTAAGATTTTCATCGTTTGGTGGTGTTGTATTATTACTGGGAGGTGTTGTCTTGGGCTCATCCTTTAAAAATTTAACTTCCCGTTCTATCGTGCGCTGACTTTGAGCCGCACTGGTTAAATTGCGATCTACTTCTTTATACATATTGCGGTTGATAGCTTGAAAGACCACAACGCCTAATAGTGTAAAGAGGAGGGCAAACGTTAATAAATAGCCGAAAAAAAGCCGCCGCGTTTGTTTTTTAATTAACTGTTCTTCCATCAGTTGTACTCCACTTTCTGAAATTGGTAGCCAACATTCCGCAATGTTTTAATCCAGTCTTCAATCCCGACACTGCGCAATTTTTTTCGTAAATTAGAAAGATAAACTTCCACGACAGATAGTGTCGTCACCGATTGGAAACCCCAAATGCGATCAAAAATTTGTTCCTTTGTTAAAATGCGTCCTTTATTTTCCATCAAGTAAACTAGTAAGTCGAATTCTTTTCCTTGGAGTTCAATCGCGGTTTGTTGGTAAAAAACTTGACGAGTACCAAGATTGACTTTTAAGTCCCCAGCCTGCAAAAATTCTTCTTCTTGTAACCCTTTGGTCCGTTTTAAGATAGCTTTAATCCGCAAAACTAATTCTTCCCGGAAAAAAGGTTTCGTTAAATAATCGTCAGCACCTTTTTCAAAACCTGCCACTTTATCTTGCAATTGATCTTTGGCCGTTAACAATAAAACCGGCGTATAGATTTGCTTTTTTCGTAAAGTGGCCAACACGCTGAGGCCATCTAGCCCCGGCAACATAATATCTAAAACTACTACATCAAAAAGTCCAGTCTGGGCTTTAGCTAGCCCAGTTAAACCGTCGTGGCAAATAGTGACTTGTGCTAAATCTTTTAAAAAATCAGCGACGGCTTGCGCGAGTTCAACGTCATCTTCGACAACTAATAATTCGTACATGGAAAGCCTCCAAAAAAACCGAGGAGGAATAATCCGCCTCGGATTTATTTATTTTTTTGCTGCTGCATCACTAGTGGCTGTGGGTTCTTTTTTAGCCGCCTCAATACTAGCCATCACGTCTGCAAAGTCTAAGCGATTAATTTGGCCCCCCAGCTCTCCCATAATCAATTGATTTAAAGGACGATTATCCTCTTCATCGGCAATCAGTACCACGCCGGTTTCTCCTTCGTGAATCTGATCGTTGACATGTTCGAAAATGGTCTTAGCTAAACGAATCTCTTTGGCATCTTGAACGCTGCCAATCACCGAACCTGTCAGCCAGCCAATGAGCATCCCAGGAAGACCAGCGCCAAAAATGCCAATAATGGAACCAATCATACTGCTTTTGGCCGTTTTGTTTTGACCTGTAAAATCAATGAAATCTTCAATCGTAAAAGTGTGGCTACCGTCTGTTTTTTGTTGGACTACCGCCATCTGTTCACCTTTTAAAGCACCACTTGCAACTAATTTTTTTATTTCAGAAAAAGCTTGGTAGTTCTTTGCTTCGGCATCAAAATCTAGGATGATTACTTTTTTCATGGAATCAACCTCCTTTGCCTTCATTGTAGCAAACAGCAACGGGATTCAGCAAACAAGAGCTGTTTATTCTTGGGTGGTTTGTGGAGAATTATTAGTACTATCGGGGCGTGTTGGACCGCCGCCTTGCGGCATGTCTTGACGACCACCGCCTCCCATGCCACCACCCATTTGACCGCCACTATACGTCGAGCCATCTTGATTAAGGCTAGAGCTCGTCTCTGTTAAGGTCAGGGTGTAACTATCGTCCCCCACTTTAACGGTCACCGTGCCAGTCTTAAGTTCCGTTGAAGCAAAGACAATTGTTTGCAAACTTTTAGCACTCGTATAGCTTCCTAAGATTTTACCATCTTGACTAATTTCAATCGCGCCACCATTCACTTGGCTATCTAAATAAAGTTCAAAGTTCGTGGTGGTGGAATCGTTGCTGACGCTTTGGGCCATTCCGGCAGCACCACTAGCCATTAACGTGCCACCAGTAAGTTCAAATGTTCCTGCATAATCCAAGGCACCGTTGCCGCCATTTGTCGGCCCGTAAACGGTCACGTTCCCGCCAGACATGGTAATATCGCCATTACTGTCTAACCCGTCGCCATCGGCATTGACGATTAACGTGCCGCCGGTAATATTTAATACACTGCCGTCACTTTGATCCATGCCACCACCGCCGCCAAAGCCACCAGCACTCGTGGTAGTTGAACCAGCTGAGGCATTAAGGCCATCATCACTGGCAGTCACGTCGATTGTCCCGCCCGCTAAATTAATCGTTGCCCCTTCCAGTCCTTCATTAGATTGGCTAATCGTTACTGTTCCGTCGTTAATAGTCAAGGTGCTATCGGCATGAATGCCGTCGTCTTGGCTGGCTAAGTCCAGTGTCCCGCCATTAATCGTAATATTACTATCACTGTGCAAACTATCATCAACAGCATCAATCGTGTAGACGCCGCTGTTCATTACGATATCGCCGCTAGCTTTCAACCCTTTTAAACTCACGGCATCACTGGCAGCGGATAATTCACCAGTTGTGGTAATCGCCATTGTGGCTTGTTGCAAATATAAAATCGTCGCCGCTTGCACGCCGTCAGATTGACTGTTGATAGTAAACGTGCCACCATCAATGGCTACATATCCTTTATCGCTTTCTTCGGTGTTAGTACTTTGAATCCCATCGCCACCGGTTGTGGTTAAGTCATAGGTTCCGGCTAAAATGGCTACCTTATCTTTTCCTTTGATAGCATCCCCCACTGCATCTACTTCATAGCTACCAGCTATAAAAGTTAAATCATCTTTAGATTGAATGGCATTTTTATATTTCCCGCTAACTTTTAGCGTGCCACTGCCGTTAAAGGTTAGGTCGGCCTTACTGTAAATAGCTGCCGTCGTCCCGTCATCACTAGTCTCACTATAATTCGCCCCATCACTAACTGTATTCATCGTATCTTGAGCCAAAGTAATAATTACTTTATCCGCTTCAATAATGTTTAGAGCGCTGCCGGTGGGATTACTTAAGGTCACCCCGTTAAAAATCAAATGCACTTCTTCAGTAGTATTGACGGTAATTTCACCAGTAAAGTCCCCGCTTAAGGCATAATTACCACCTTGAGTAATCGCTAGTACGCCGTCTTTAAGCACCGCGCCAGTGCCTTCAATGGTGGCGGAACTGCCACTTAAAGTAAGCGTGGTATCTATCGTTGTCGTGTCGTCATTATAATCTTCGTCGTGGTAATTGCCTTTCAACTCGTTTGTACTACTAGTGTCCGCAGCAGTAGCCACCACACTGCTGGTCGTGCTCTTACTTTCCTGACTTTCTGAGCTATTCGTTGCACTACTGCTTTCTTTTTGACAGGCAGCCAGTAACAAGCCGCAGACAAAAATGAAAGCTAGCAGACTTTTTTTCTTCTTGTTCGTCATAAAATTTTCCTCCTATAATTCGTCACGATTAACAGCGACACGACCAATGCTAATGGGTAGATTACCGTTGCGCACTCTTAAGTCGTCTAATAAATTTTTTTGTTGCGTACTGTCTTTTAAAGTTAACAAGTAATTCAATTCATAAAGGCTCCCCATGTCGGTGGTTTTTACTTGTTGTAATTCATAACTGGTAGTGTATTTTTCCAGTAAATCATCAAAAATATTGGCGAAATCTAAATCCTCGGCTAAAGTAATTTTTAATTGACGTTGCGGGCGGGGGGGCATTTTACCAAAAGGTGTCACAGTGACAATAAAATAAAAGACAGCAGCAACACCTGAGAATAAGGCGGCGTAACCCACATAGCCCATCCCAGTGGCCAGACCAATGCCCATGGACCAAAAAATAGTAACAATTTCTTTGGAACCTCCTGGCACTGAACGGAAGCGAATCAGGCTAAAAGCACCCACTACCGCGACCCCAGCTCCTAAGTTCCCGTTGACTAACATAATCACTAGTTGGACGAACAACGGTAAAATCGCTAAGGTAACCACAAAGTTTTTCGTGTAATAATTTTTAAACATGTAACAATACGCCACTACTAGTCCCAGCCCTAAGGAACAGAGCATCGTGACAAGTAAGGTGCCTAAAGAAAAAGTCGTGGTGGTGGTAGTACTCGTTGTAAATAAACTATCTAACATTTGGTTTCCTCCTTAAAAGCGCCTAACTTATTATGCGCTTTTTTTAATTTGTTTTGGCTTTAAATAGCGTTGATACACTTGCGCATATTTGGAAAAGCTCGCCGGATAAATTTTTCCGCAACTAAGTAAGTGTGTGAACCACACCGGATAGGCGCCTAGCGCTTTGACTTCCATCAAAACGTCCACTTCTGGGGCTACCAGTTCACCCTCACTGGAACTATCTAACGTTAAGTCGGTGGTTCGGTAGCGAATCTGATGATCGAAAGTCACCCGAAAGTCGGCATTTCTTTGGCCATAAAAAGCTTCCCGGTCGTAACAAATTAAAACGCGGGGGAATAAATGGCGGCGATTCATTAAGTAATCAATTTCATTTTTGACTTGTTGGTCTTTAGGTGCGACCACCACACTCGCTGTGTGTTGGTTAAAAGCGGCAAGTTTTTCGTAAGGAATACCAATGCGGCGTTTATAAACAATGCCGGCAACTTTCTTTTTAATTTCTAAGTAAACGGGCGTTTGTGGGTCGTAGGCTACGCCGTAACTCCGAACGCGAAATTTCTCTTTGTATTTCGGTTTTTGTATCGAACGACGAATTAAATTAAAATTGCTGTCATCATAGTACAAAGACAAGATTGTATGTTTCCCGTATTGGTCTAACACCATTTCTTTGGCAAAAGCCTTTTTTAAATATGTGTATTGCTCAACGGTTAATACATATTTAGTTTCTTTCCGTTGAAAACGATTTTTAAGTTTCATTTCTCTCACCTCTTCTTAGAGTTTAAAGAGGCAACCATAAATGAAGCTTAAAAAAAACCGAACCTTGAAAAGTTTCAAGATTCGGTCTAAAAAAATTCATATTTTCTTTTCAATCGACAAATTCAAAGACAAATTCCCCAATGCGGACAAGGTCACCATCTTTGGCACCGCGTTCACGTAACGCTTCATCCACACCTAAGCCCCGCAATTGGCGGGCAAAGCGCAAGGTGGACTCTTCGTGATCAAAGTTGGTCATTTTAAAGAGTTTTTCAATATGTTCGCCACCTAATACCCAAGTAGCATCGTCGTCGCGGGCAATGGTGAAGGGCCGTTCCTCCGGTGTAAAGCCATAAGTCACCACATCTTCCACGACTTCTTCTTCGTAAAGCGGGAACTCTGGTGTAACGTCTAACAAATCGCAAGTGGCACTGAGTAGCGGTGCCAAACCTTTTTTCGTCAAACCAGAAATGGCAAAGACCGGTACTTTTTCAGCGAACTCATCCAGGCCAGTGTAAAGTTTTTCTTTAAAGATTTTAAGATTTGCTTCAGCTTCCGGCATATCCATCTTATTGGCCACGATAATTTGTGGTCGTTCCAACAAGCGCAAGTTATAGGTTTCTAACTCTTTATTGATGGCTAGATAGTCTTCGTAAGGATCGCGTCCTTCCATGCCCGACATATCAATGACGTGCAAAATGACCCGCGTCCGTTCGATATGTCGCAAAAATTGCGTTCCTAAGCCGACACCTTGGGAAGCTCCTTCAATTAATCCTGGTAAATCCGCCATCACAAAGCTGCGCCCGTCACCGACATCCACCATCCCTAGATTTGGTACTAAGGTTGTAAAGTGGTAGGCGCCAATTTTTGGTCGCGCTGCTGAAACGATAGAAAGTAACGTGGATTTCCCAACAGATGGAAAACCAACTAAACCTACATCAGCCAAAACTTTTAATTCTAATTCTAATTTGCGTTCTTCTCCTGGTTCACCATTTTCAGCTACTTCTGGGGCAGGGTTATTATGAGTAGCAAAACGAATATTGCCGCGGCCACCGCGACCACCGTGAGCGACAATTAATTGTTGTCCGTTGTCAATTAAGTCCCCTAAAACTTTCCCCGTTTCTGCGTCTTTGACCGTGGTTCCAGCTGGCACTTTGACTAGCCGGTCAGTGGCTCCGCGACCGTGCATTCCCTTACCCATTCCGTTTTCACCAGGTTGTGCTTTAAAAATGCGGTTGTAACGGAAATCCATTAAGGTACGCAAGCCTTCATCCACTACAAAAATAATATCGCCACCGCGGCCGCCATCGCCCCCAGCTGGTCCACCATCTGGCACGTATTTTTCACGACGGAAAGCCACCATGCCATCGCCGCCTTTACCAGCTTTTACTTCGATGGTTACTTGATCTAAAAACATGGACATCTTCATTGTCCCCCTTTATCATTCTCCGTTTCATTTTACTTGAATTTTTTAGAAATTGCTAGTGAGTCTCATGAAGTCTTCACCTCCCATGCCTCTTTTCTTTTTAAATAGGATATTATTTTTGCCGATAAAGAATGTATGATAAACTTTTCTTAGAGATAGTTACCTTAGTCAATCTTAGGAGGGATTGTATGGTTGCCAAAAAAATTCAAGGAACCGGCTTTTCGCCAGCCTTATTAGCGCAAAAAAAAGCTTGGCATCTCACTGGAGCCACCATCGAAGCATTGCCAAGCCCTCACGTCTTTATTCCGCTCCACCAACACATTGGCGCACCGACTAGTTCTGTCGTCAAAATCGGTGACACCGTGCAAAAAGGACAGCTATTAGGCGCCAGCGAACAATTTGTTTCCGCTAATGTTCACGCTAGTGTCTCTGGCAAAATTGTCGATGAAATTTTGTGGCCAGATAGCAACAACCAACAAAGTACCGTCCTCGTGGTAGAAAATGATTTTCAAGAAGAAACTTGTTATGGGACTACACCTGATATGTGGACAGAGCTTCCTAATGAGGAAATTTTACAACGCATTCAAAATGCGGGAATCGTCGGCAAAGGTGGCGCGACCTTTCCTACGCATATTAAATTAAGTGTGCCTTACGGTAGCTTAACCACACTAGTCATTAATGGCGCTGAATGTGAACCCTTTTTACAATCGGATGATTATCTCATGCAACAATCTGCTCCCGAAATTATCACAAGTGCGAAAATTGTCGAAAAATTAATTGGAGTGGAAAAAATTGTCGTGGGGATTGAAGAAGATAAACCAGAAGCCCTTTCAGCCATGAAAAAAGCCAGTGCATCTTGGCCAAACTTTTCAGTCGTCCCACTTCCTGTTTTTTATCCAGAAGGCGGCGAAAAGCAATTAATTAAAGCTCTACTTAACCAAGAAGTCCCCTTAGGAGCACTTCCGTCAGCACTAGGAGTAATCGTCTTAAACGTCGCAACTTTATTTGCCATCTATGAAGCGGTCACCCTTAAAAAGCCTTTGGTTGAACGAATCACTACCGTAACTGGTAATGTAGCACAACCGAAGATTTTTCGCGTTCCTTTAGGCACTCCTGTTGGCGCCTTAATTGATGCCTGTGGTGGACTAGATGTAGACGTAAACCAAGTACTTTTAGGCGGACCCATGATGGGACGGAGCATCTCTTCTTTAGCGGTACCGATTACCAAAGGAACCAATGGCGTGGTCGCCTTAAACGCCCGATTAAATCCAGCCACCACAGAAACGCCATGCATCCGCTGTAATCGCTGTGTGGTGGAATGTCCCATGGGCTTAATGCCTTTGTTGTTGGATCATTATTACCGTAAAGGAGATTTTCAACGTTTAGCCCAATTACAAGTTGAGGCGTGTATCAATTGTGGGGTCTGCACGTATACTTGTCCAGCCAAACGCGACCTAGCTAGTAATATCACCAAAGCTAAAGGAATCGTGGCCCAATTAAGAAAGGAGGCAGAAAGTGATGGAAAAAAATAAAAAATATTTCCAGAGTCCTAGCGCTGAGCTTTTTCAAGAACAGCATCAAGCTCCCGGTGCCTCCCCTCATCTCAAAAGTCCAGCAACTACCCAAAAGATAATGGGCTACGTCTGTCTCTCCCTTTTGCCTATTGTTTTATTTTCGGGCTACTTATTCGGCGTTGTCGTTTGGCGCAACTATTTATTGGCCAGCGCAACAGCCCTTTTGGGTGAACTACTTTGGTTTAAACTTACCAAACAAAAAATGCTTTGGGATTTCTCTTGTATCGTCACGGCCTTACTTTTGACGATGAACTTACCGCCTTCTGCGCCGTGGTACTTTCCCATCATCGGGAGCGGGTTTGCCATCATCGTCGTTAAACAATTTTTCGGCGGGCTAGGCTTTAATTTTTTAAATCCAGCATTAGGAGGGCGCGCCTTATTGGTACTTCTCTTCTTTAAAGAAATGTTTCAAATCAGTTGGCCAGATCCCCCTTTTGCTAAAATTGAGCCAGCCGTAGTGATGGCAACGCTCCAACAAGAAGCTTTAAGTGGGGCGACACCTTTAGCACAAATGGCACAAGGCGCACAACTTACCAATCAGCAACTGTGGCAAAGTTTTTGGGGCGTGATTGGTGGCCGAACGGGTGAAACGTCGGCATTTCTCATTTTATTAGGGGCGAGCTTTCTCTTGTATAAAAAAATTATTCACCCCCGTATCCCGGTAACTATTATCGCGGTGGTCGCTTTAGGCGCCTTCATCTTTGCCGGCGACGGTCTTTTTCAAGGCAGTTGGCGTGATGTCTTAGGTCACGTCTTAAACGGCGGCTTGTTACTAGGCGCTTTTTATATGGCGACTGACTATGTCACTAGCCCCAATACTAAATTAGGTGAATATCTCTTTGCTGCGAGTATTGGCGGGCTCATTCTCCTCTTCCGCTTTTTAGGCGCTACTCACGAAGGCGTCAGTTACGCTATCTTAATTATGAACTGTTTGGTCCCACTAATTGATTATCTCTTACGACAACGAGTACTAGGTGAAAAGCGTGGGGCAATCGGTGTCGTCTGGAAAGTCCCTGAAGATTAGGAGGTCTGGCTATGTTAACTTTTCCACTCCAATTACTTTTTCTTGGCGCGATTCTAAGTACCAATTACTTGTACCGTCATGAAGCAAAACACGATGCGGTTGCTCCCTTTTTTAAATTATGTAAAGGAACTAGTTTTGTTACTCTGACTTATTTATTGAGTGGCGGTAGTTATCGTTTGCTTACTAGTCATTTGATTAAGATTGAGAGTCCGATTCATCTTTATTTTATCGCTGGACTTCTTAGTCTTCTAGTCAGCTTGCTAAGCAGTTTTTTACTTCGCCTGGCCCCTTTGGAAAGAAAATATTTGCTCCCCATTAGTCTCCTTCTTGCTGTTAGCACTTTTCCTAATCTGACCGCTTTTAGCACGGGGCCTTTAGGGTACAGTTTCATTTATGCTGGCCAATATTTAATTTATACCTTTGCTTTTTGGGCGTGGCGTGATCGGCAAAAGATTACCCCACTCCTTCCTTTCCTTAATGGTTTACCGTTAGATATCCTCACCTTACTTTTGTTTCAACTGAGTTTTTCGTTTCTCAACGGCGTTTTCTTTGGTAAAATTTTTTAAAGTTAGCCTTGAAACTGCCCAGAAAAAAAGAAGCGCGTCAAAATCTTTCCACAGATTTTGGCGCGCTTCTTTTGACTATTTTTCTAACATTAATTATTCTTCATCTGCAACCATTAAGGTTACGCCGATGCTTGGAACCGTCCCAGATACTTTTTCTTTGCGAAAACCTATTTTTGAGCCGCTGGAACTATAAATACCCCAGTACACATAACCTGAGGCCGTTATTCCTTGTTGGTAAGCGTCTACGTTCACCCGAGCCTGAGGATTATTAGCCCAAAAATGTTCCAACATCGTCGCGGGATTTACGGTAAGTTGAGTATTAATTTCTTGTTGATAGACTTTAGTCAACTCTTGTAAAAAGCTTGTCGCAAAAGTTTCTTCTTCCGCTAATAATTCATCCACTTGCCAAGGAATCGTGACCGTTGTCGCTGCTTGTTTCGTTGTTGTTTCCCGCATATTGGTAGTCGTGTAGCTCTGACTGCCTAATTTATAAAACTCGGAGACTACTTCACCGGCGGTATGCTGATAGTAAGTTGGCACATAAGATAAATGCGACGTGATGGGGGTTGCTATTTTTTTCATTTCTAAAGGAGAAGCGGCCCTTTCTTTTATTACGACAACAGAAATGAACATCGTCAAAAGAACAACGATAGGCACATAGAGCCATTTTTTCTTCATAATCCCCACCTCTAACTTTTTTAAACAAGCGGTTACAAATTGACTATAGCATTAATTATTAGGAGGGTAAATATGCTAGCAGAAAGTTTTTTAAAGTGCTGGCGTTCATTTGAAATTTAGTCAAGTCCATAATCCTGTGTAAAAGTTTTGATACAATGCTGACTCTGAAATAGATGGTGAGCTTGTAATAGTTGGTGACCAGCAAAGAGGGTGGTGAGAACTTGTCAAAAGAAGAAGCAAAGCGACTTTTGACAAGTTTCGAAGCCCCCCTTATCATCCAGCTACTATTTCAACTCAGCGTTAAAACTGAATATATTTTCTGGATGAGCGGATCCAATCTTCGTGCAAATCCATCAATACTGCCCCAATCAGGCGATTGGC
>NZ_BJDR01000030.1 GCF_005405245.1 Enterococcus nangangensis
CAACTATTACAAGCTCACCATCTATTTCAGAGTCAGCATTGTATCAAAACTTTTACACAGGATTATGGACTTGACTTAAAAAAAGAAGTACAAATTTTGCACTTCTGACAATTTCAGATGGATTACATTTAAATTACTTTGTTAGCGAGCCAACCTTGAATATAGCGGGAGATTGTCTGTACCTAATATAAGGAGTAATCGAATAGAGTGAGTCACTGTTGAACATTAGTATCTAGCTTTAATTCAGATGCCCCTACCCATGCTAAAGCGTAACAAAAATTTCTTTCAATAACTTGCCCATCACAAAGACTTTGATTTCAATCCACGCACCTCATACGAGGTGCGACCTGATGGGACGCTTGTAAAAGAGTTGCCGGGGGAATTTCAATCCACGCACCTCATACGAGGTGCGACGAGTCATAGGACACGAGACAGTCCATGCAGTTATATTTCAATCCACGCACCTCATGCGAGGTGCGACATTTTTCTCCTTTCTTTTTGTTTAGTGGTTGCGATTTCAATCCACGCACCTCATGCGAGGTGCGACGTAGTTAATTCGTTAGCCATTAGTTCATCCCCCATGATTTCAATCCACGCACCTCATGCGAGGTGCGACAATTTGGTTTGACAGTTTTTAGCTTCTTCTTTTTCTATTTCAATCCACGCACCTCATGCGAGGTGCGACAACGCAGTCGCTGCGGTTGACGATTGTCCTTGGATTTCAATCCACGCACCTCATGCGAGGTGCGACCGCTAATGGCAATCTGGAGTTTTTTGTTAATAGCATTTCAATCCACGCACCTCATGCGAGGTGCGACGCAAAACTACGGGAAAAATTTGACAAGCTCAAGTTTATTTCAATCCACGCACCTCATGCGAGGTGCGACGCAATTTCTTCACTCATTGGTTTCGCTGTTAATCTTATTTCAATCCACGCACCTCATGCGAGGTGCGACAAATTTATTGACAGTGTCAATCTTAAAAATTTGAATTTCAATCCACGCACCTCATGCGAGGTGCGACATGACGTTTTAAAGCTGTCAAAATAACCAGTAAAATTTCAATCCACGCACCTCATGCGAGGTGCGACCTCAAATGAGTTGTGTTTCTGTTTCGGCTAAATAGTATATTTCAATCCACGCACCTCATGCGAGGTGCGACTGGCCGAGCCGAAAAAGGATAAAAATGGCGTGTGATTTCAATCCACGCACCTCATGCGAGGTGCGACACCAATCTTCCTTTCGAGGATTGGTTTATTGACCCCATTTCAATCCACGCACCTCATGCGAGGTGCGACTGCGGATAATGGCTACATTGGGATTGTGTCGGCATTTCAATCCACGCACCTCATGCGAGGTGCGACGATGCGTTTTATAAAATATCCCCCCCACCCGAGAAATTTCAATCCACGCACCTCATGCGAGGTGCGACACTCAAGCTCACGGTCTAATTTGTCGCCTACTTTATTTCAATCCACGCACCTCATGCGAGGTGCGACAACTTAATGGTGAATAGCCATGAATGATTACAGTATTTCAATCCACGCACCTCATGCGAGGTGCGACGTCTTTTAACTCCATTTATTATCACCTCCTACAAATTTCAATCCACGCACCTCATGCGAGGTGCGACAAGTCCAGGTGGGGGGTTATTTATCAAAGATTCAATTTCAATCCACGCACCTCATGCGAGGTGCGACGGGCAATGGATAAATCGCTAGAGTTTGAATGCTTGATTTCAATCCACGCACCTCATGCGAGGTGCGACTTTCGCAGACATGATTAGATTGTCTAAAGTATTTATTTCAATCCACGCACCTCATGCGAGGTGCGACGTATCGTATGCACAATCTAATGGTAAATAGTCATATTTCAATCCACGCACCTCATGCGAGGTGCGACTTTGCTAAAATTTCATACACTTTAGGATTTTTCTATTTCAAT
Organism: Enterococcus nangangensis; assembly: GCF_005405245.1. GTDB lineage: Bacteria > Bacillota > Bacilli > Lactobacillales > Enterococcaceae > Enterococcus_J > Enterococcus_J nangangensis. Next base: position 1,944 of record NZ_BJDR01000030.1, read on the forward strand.
CCACGCACCTCATGCGAGGTGCGACTACGCTTGAAACGTGATGCTTTATCTACGCAAGATATTTCAATCCACGCACCTCATGCGAGGTGCGACCTATACACAACAAGAGATAAATCCTTGTGGCTCTAAATTTCAATCCACGCACCTCATGCGAGGTGCGACAGCTTCAGTTAATTTTTTAATATCATCATCAGAAATTTCAATCCACGCACCTCATGCGAGGTGCGACGGTGTTTATGGCGGGCTTGCAAGCGGGAAGAAGCTATTTCAATCCACGCACCTCATGCGAGGTGCGACAGCAATTGGAAGCATTCATTGGTCATGACATCCGAATTTCAATCCACGCACCTCATGCGAGGTGCGACAGATTGTATCTGTCAAATTAATTTTATTGTTTTCAATTTCAATCCACGCACCTCATGCGAGGTGCGACCAACCCACGGACAGAAATTGAGGTGACAGTGCTTATTTCAATCCACGCACCTCATGCGAGGTGCGACCACGATCAGCAGGTCGTGTTGGAGTGGCTGAAATGATTTCAATCCACGCACCTCATGCGAGGTGCGACCGCATCACTCTTGCAATCAATGGGTGGTGACACAATTTCAATCCACGCACCTCATGCGAGGTGCGACGTCTTTACGTTCGTCATTTTTATAATTTCCATCTAAATTTCAATCCACGCACCTCATGCGAGGTGCGACCGTGAAATCTAGACAAAATTCGCTGATTTCACAAAAAAAATAGTAAATATGGGACACATTTAATAAAGCGCTAATTTTTACAATAAAAATACCTGCTAATCCTTTAAAATTTAGTGCGAATCTATTAGAAAATAGCTGTCCACCACATATTCGCACCGTCAAAAAAATATAACTTTTAGCATATAGCTTAACGTTTATCTTTCTTAACTTTTTGCAATCGTCGGTAGTTTGTGCCCACAATGGGACAACATTTTTTTCGTGAAGGTACTCATGTCTTATCAAAAAAGCCGAACTTCCACCAATGAAAGTTCAGCTTTATTTTTAAAATTATTCTGCGTCTTCGTCGGACATAAACGTATTGAAGACTTCTTCAATCATGTCCCATTCAGCGTCAGTGGTAATTTCTTCCAAAGCGCCTTCAGAGCCATCTTCGTTTTCAGTGTACGCGTAAGCTTGCAATTCGACCTCTTCATCTTCAGGCACACCACTTGGATAAACGAGAACGTAATTTTTGCCGAATTCTTCTTGACCATCAACAGTCAAAAGAATTTCGTATAAAGATTCGTTACCTTCGTCGTCTACTAAAGTAATGTATTCATGTTCGTGGTCGTGATCATGATGATCGTGGTCATGGTCGTGATGATGTTCGTGTTCATTTGCCATAAGTCTGCCTCTTTTCTATAGTTGTTGTTGATGACTATCGAGATAATTTTGTAAAATTACTACCGCCGCCAACTTGTCTATCACTTTTTTGCGTTTTGCTCGGGAAACATTCGCTTCATTAATGAGCATTTTTTCTGCTTGCACTGTTGTTAAACGTTCATCTTGATAAATGACGTGGATACCAGTGCGCTCTTGTAAAGAATTGCCATAAGCCATGGAAGCTTCTGCCCGTGGTCCGATGGTGTTGTTCATGTTCTTTGGTAAGCCTACTACAAAAAGTTCTACTTGGTACTCATCAGCCAAAGTGGCTACCCGTTCATAGCCAAACTCGCCAGCATCTTCATTGATGCGCACAATTTCCAAACCTTGTGCTGTCCAGCCAAAAGGATCAGAAACCGCAACACCCACCGTTTTGGAGCCAACATCTAAACCCATTATCCTCATTTGACGTTAATTCCTTGGTCACTGAGATAAGTCTTAACGAGTTCCACCATCACTTCATCTCTTTCATGACGACGAATTAAATTCCGTGCGTCACGATAGCGAGGAATATAGGCAGGGTCCCCAGATAAAAGATAGCCGACGATTTGTACGATTGGATTGTAGCCTTTTTCTTCTAAAGCGTTGTAAACAATCTTCAAAGTCTCGCTAATTTCTTGTTTTTTGTTATCGTCAAGATCAAAGCGGACCGTTTCATCCGTAAAGCCCATCCATCTTCACCTCAATTCTTTTTTCACATACCTATCATACTAAAAGACGCTGAAAACCTCAAATGAATTTCATCATTATTAGGGATTTCTTTGTTATTTTCTCAAAAAAATCATGAATTACCCGTAAAGTTTCCCTTGCGAAAACTAAAGCCTTCGTTGTATAATACAAATTGTGTTGCGGGTGTAGTTTAGTGGTAAAACATGAGCTTCCCAAGCTCACGTCGCGAGTTCGATTCTCGTCACCCGCTTAAAGCTAGAGTCAGAAAGCCTTTATTATCAAGGTTTTCTGGCTCTTATTTTTTATATTCCACAAAAGTACCACAAACTTTTATTTTCTTCTAAACTATTGCTTCTTTTCCCAACAACAAGCTGCCGTAAATGCCACTTTCGTTAGGTAAGCCCCACTTCACAATGTACTCAGCTAACGGTGGAGTAACAACATAGTCCTGGAGCTGCACTTTGAAGGAGCACTGAATTTTTTTTAATAGATGTTCTTGGTTCATCACCCCGCCACCTAAAATAATTTTTGTGGGAGCCACCATTAACGTATAACTTATTAGTGCTTGGGCTATGTAAAAAGCCTGCAGCTCCCAGACAGGATGGTCCTCAGGTAAATCTTGTCCTTTAATGCCGGTGCGAGCTTCTAGGGACGGCCCAGCTGCTAAGCCTTCAAAACAGTCATGGTGATATGGGCAGCTGCCTTGATAATCGTCTTGCGGGTGGCGCTTTAAAAACAAGTGTCCCATCTCCGGATGCGTGAAGCCTGAATAAATTTTGCCGTTTAAAACTAGCCCACCTCCGATACCAGTACCGATGGTTAAATAAAGGCAACTATCCGCACCTTTTGCTGCGCCCAATTTTAATTCGCCATAGGCCGCTGCGTTAACATCAGTGGTCCAAGCCGTCGGTACGGCATAGCGCGTTTGTATAGCCCCCAGCAAATTGAAATTTTGCCAGGCTTTTTTTGGTGTTTGTAAAATATAGCCGTAATCTTCGGTGCCAGGTTGAATACCAATGGGGCCAAAGGAGGCAACTCCCAGCGACGACAAGGTGTACTGATCAAAGAAACGGTAGACCGCCGCTAAAGTTTCTTGCGGTTCTCCTGTGGCGATGCTTCCCTTGGCAATTATTTTAAAATTTTCATTAGCGACCGCACAAATAAATTTGGTGCCCCCAGCTTCAATTCCCCCGTATAACATAAGCTTCCTTCTTTCTGCCTCTCTTCATTGTCCTTATGGTAGCACGTCTTCGTGAAAAAATGCTACATAAAAAAAACAGCGCCCCCTCGTCTTCTTTTCCTAAGAAAGTTTTGACGAACAGGCGCTGCCTTTTTATTTTTATGAAAGTTCAAACGCTCCTGTGTACAATTGATAATACTCGCCTTTTTGGCGGATTAAATCATCGTGGTCCCCTCGTTCAATGATGCGGCCTTGTTCTAAGACCATAATTGCATCAGAATTACGCACGGTAGATAAACGGTGGGCAATCACAAAGACGGTTCGGCCCTTCATTAAAGAATCCATTCCTGCTTGCACGATAGCTTCCGTCCGAGTATCAATACTAGAGGTTGCTTCATCCAAAATTAAAACTGGCGGATCAGCTACCGCGGCTCGCGCAATGGCTAACAATTGGCGTTGTCCTTGGGAAAGTGAACCACCATCGCCAGTTAATTCCGTGTCATAACCTTGCGGCAATTGGCGAATAAAGTAGTCCGCGTTGACTAATTTAGCGGCGGCGTAGACTTCTTCATCTGTCGCACTTAAATTACCGTAGCGAATATTTTCTTTAATCGTCCCGGTAAACAAATGGGTGTCTTGTAAAACAATCCCTAAGGAGCGGCGTAAGTCATCTTTTTTAATGTCTTTAATGTCGATGCCGTCATAGGTAATTTGTCCTTCTTGAATATCATAGAAACGATTAATCAAGTTGGTAATCGTGGTCTTCCCGGCACCTGTCGCGCCCACAAAGGCAATCTTTTGGCCTGGTTTAGCAAATAAAGAAATATCGTGCAAGATAACTTTATTGGGATTATAGGCAAAAGTAACATCTTTGAAACGAACATCGCCAGTTAAAAGAACCAACGTTCCATCGGCTTTTTTAAAGGCCCATTGTCCCGTCCGTTGCGGTGTTTCCGTTAACGTTCCATCAGCTGCTTGATGGACATTGACTAAGGTGGCCGTCCCTGCGTCTTCTTCCGGCTTTTCGTCTAACAAGTTGAAAATCCGTTGCGCACCGGCTAGAGACAAGATGATGGCGTTAAATTGTTGGGAGATTTGAGCTACGGGTTGGGTAATACTTTTCGTAAACTGCACGAAAGAAGCAATAGCCCCCAACGTCAATGCAGTAACACCGGTGATGGAGAAAATCGAACCTACCACGGCGGTTAACAAGTATGTTAAGTTCCCAATATTCCCCATAATCGGCATCATAATGTTGGCATACGTATTAGCTTTGGTGGAGCTATCTTGTAGCTCACGATTTAGCTTCGTAAAGCCGGCAATGGATTCATCTTCATGGTTGAAGACTTTCACCACTTTTTGCCCTTCCATCATTTCTTCCACGTAACCATTAACTGCCCCTAAAGCATTTTGTTGGATACGGAAGTACCGACCACTCTTGCCGCCTAAGTTGCGAATAACCCCGGCCATCAAGAGAACCATACATAAAACAAAAATCGTCATGGGCACATCAATGACCACCATCGCCACAATAATCGCTAAAATTGTCGTGGTGGAAGCAATCATTTGCGGAATAGATTGACTAATCATTTGCCGCAAAGTATCGATATCATTAGTATAGTGACTCATAATATCGCCAGTGGCGTGACTATCGTAGTAACGAACCGGCAACGTAGACATATGGGTAAACATTTCATCTCGAATATCTTTTAAAATTCCTTGGGAGACCGTCACCATCGTCCGGTTGTAAACATAAGTGAAGCCAGCCCCCATCAAATACATACAGCCCATCAGTAAAATGACGCGCCCTAAATGGGAGAAGTCTGGGTTACTTTGCTTTTGTAGCGGTTCAATGAAGTCATCAATTAAACGCTTGGTAAAACTAATCCCAATAGCATTAGTGGCGGCACTCAAAATAATACTGAAGAAGACCACAATTAAGCGCCAGCGGTATTTTTTTGTCGCGTAACCGGCAATCCGTTTAATAATTTGACTAACAGGTACGTTAGGTTTGGCAATCGTTTTAGGTTTACTCACTGATGCTGCCTCCTTTCACTTGGGATTCATAAACTTCCCGGTAAATTTCGTTGGTGCGGAGCAATTCATCATGGGTACCTACACCGTTGACTTTGCCCTCATCTAATACGATAATGCGATCTGCATCTTGAATAGAAGAAATTCGTTGGGCCACGATAATTTTAGTCGTCGCCGGAATCTCTTCTAAAAAGGCTCGCCGAATTAAGGCATCCGTCTTAGTATCCACCGCACTAGTGGAGTCATCTAAAATTAAAATTTTCGGATGTTTCAATAAAGCGCGGGCAATCGTTAAGCGTTGTTTTTGACCACCAGAAACGTTGGTGCCCCCTTGATCTAAGACAGTATCATACTGCTCAGGGAAAGCTTCGACGAAATCATCAGCTTGCGCTAATTTAGCCATGCGCCGTACTTCTTCGATTGAGGCATCTTCATCGCCCCACCGTAAATTTTCCGCAATCGTGCCGGAGAATAAAGTATTTTTTTGCAGCACCATGGCAATTTGGTCCCGCAAGGTAACGAGATCATATTCTTTCACGTTGCGCCCAGCAACTAAGATTTCTCCTTGGGTTGCATCGTAAAGGCGCGGAATTAACTGAATCAGCGAACTTTTCCCAGAACCCGTGCCCCCGATAATCCCAATGGTTTCGCCGGAATTAATTTTTAAATTAATATTTGTTAAACTGGCTTCTTCAGCCAAATCATTGTATTTAAAGGCCACATTGCGAAATTCAATGGCGCCATTTTCAATGGTTTCTACTGCGTTAGCTGGTGAAGTTAAAGTTGATTTTTCATTTAAAACTTCGGCCACCCGTTCCACGGAAGCTTCAGAAACGACAATCATCACAAAAATCATGGAAATCATCATTAAGCTTCCCAGAATTTGCATCATGTAGGTAATGAAACTAGTTAATTGCCCAGCGGTCATATCGCCAGCAACGACAAATTTCGCCCCGAACCAATACACTAAAAGTAACGAGGTGTAAATGGCGATTTGCATAATAGGACTGTTTAAAGCGGTAATTTTTTCAGCTTTCATAAAAAGCTTTTTAATATCGGCGGTAGCTTCTTTAAATTTTTCCGTTTCTTTTTCTTCCCGCACAAAAGATTTTACCACCCGCACACCGTTGATATTTTCTTGAACGGTTTGGTTCAAGCGGTCATACTTCCGGAAAACTTTAATAAAGTATGGATGCACTTTATAGACGATACCAATTAAAACTACTCCTAAGACAGGAATGATAAATAAAATATTCAAGGCTAAGCGTAAATTCGTATAAGCGGCCATCGTGAAGGCAAAAATAATCATAAAGGGGGCCCGCACGATAGTTTTCATTACCATTTGGTAAGCAAATTGAATGTTGGTAATATCCGTTGTCAAACGGGTAATCAAACTTGAGGTTTGGAAGCGATCGATATTTTCAAAAGAGAAGCTTTGAATATTTTCGAAAATATCTTGCCGCAAATTACCAGCAAAGCCTGCTGAAGCGTCTGAAGAAAATTTCCCTCCTAGCACGCCAAAAAGCATGGAGAGCATAGCAATGACAAACATCACCGCTCCCAGCATTAAAATATAATGCGTATCTTGCATCATAAACCCTTTATCTAAGATTTTAGCCATTAAAAAGGGAATCATCATTTCCATCAGTACTTCTAGTGCTAAAACCAGCATGGTGAGAAATGCAGGCTTTTTGTACTGGCGAATAGATTTGGCTAGTGTTTTATACATCTTTGTTGTCCTCCTTGTTGCCGGTGCCATACTCGGCGTTCATTAATTGATAAACTTGCCGAATCGTAGCGATGCTGCTTTTAATCTCTTCATCAGAGATTCCTTGTAAAATCTCGGCGTTGTGTTGGTGATAGAACACCACATTTTTTTGATATAGTTGCCGACCTTTGGGAGTCATTTCCAAATTGACGATGCGTTTATCATCAGGATTCGCTACTTTTTTTAAATAGCCTAAGTTTTCCAACTCCGCAACATTTTTAGCGATACTAGGTAAGGTCATGCCAATTTTTCTAGCGATATCAGAAACTTTCACTTCGCCCTTTTCGGCTTCAACGGCGTGAAAAATTCGTAAAATATGAAAATGACGACGCTGCAACTCCCTCGGCGGTTCAGGCAAAAACGATAATGTTTTTTTCGCTAAAATACAGGCATCAATATAATCTTCCGATAATTTACTATCCATGAATCCGTGCTCCTTTCTCTCATGTTTTTTTAGCTAGTAGCTAAAATTTTCAATTTAAAGTCTGTCGTTAGACTAAATAGTAACCTAAGATTATTATCTTTAGTAACTATTATAGTTTACGCATTTTCTGAAAAGTTTTCAAGAAAAAAATTCGTAAAAATTAAAATTTTTTATTGGTCAGCAGTCTGTCGTCTTTATTTTTCCCAACAAAAAAAGTACAGCCCCTTGTTTTCTTTTGAAAACACTGAACTGTACTTTTATTAAAGATCTAACGATACTTTACGACACGGGCACCAAAAGGCATCAGGGACAAACGCGCTAATTTTAAAGACTGTTGCGCAAAAGGAATGCCAATGATTGTAATACATAAAAGAAGTGCACTGAATAAATGCCCCACAGCTAGCCAAAAGCCGGAGAAAATCAACCACAACAAATTCCAAATAATACTGTAGTTAGTAGGCTCATACACTATGTCTTTACCAAAAGGGGCCAAGCTCATACTCGCTAATTTAAAACATTGTTTGCCAATGGGAATACCAATAATCGTGATACTCCACAAAATACCAGCAAGCATCCAACCAAGCCAACCAGCGATGCCCCCAAAAAGCATCCAAATAATATTTCCTACACAACCCATCCCTTGTAAACTCCTTTTATCCTAAATTTTTTTTGCAGCTTTCACCCTTATGCCTTGGTTGCTGCATCTTCAGCTACGACAGTGGAATTTTTTTCCATCGCCTTTGCTTCTTGATCCGCTGTCTCGCCAGTTGCCTTTTCTTCTGGGTGTAACGTTTGATAAACATTGAGTGCCACCTTTTGCGGAATGCCGCCGATGGTTAACTCCTCGAGACTGGCTTCTTTCATTTTCTTTAAAGACTTAAATTCTTTCAATAAGAATTTTTTGCGTTTCGGTCCTAAGCCTTCAATGTCATCTAACACCGAAGCAAAGGTATTTTTGCTCCGCACTTGCCGGTGAAAGGTAATGGCAAAACGATGGACTTCATCTTGAATGCGTTGTAATAAGAAAAATTCAGTAGAGTTACGTTTTAAAGGTACAACGGCCAACTCGGGACCAAAAAGTAACTCGCTCGTTTTATGCTGATCATTTTTGGCTAACCCGGCAACCGGAATATCTAAGCCTAATTGATTAATTAACACTTCTTGGGCCGCATCTACTTGCCCTTTGCCCCCATCAATTAAAATTAAATCCGGCACCGGCAAATTTTCCTTCATCACCCGCGAGTAGCGGCGATAAATTACTTCCCGCATCGATGCATAATCATCGGGACCTTTGACGGTTTTAATTTTATATTTGCGGTATTCATTTTTGTAAGGTTTGCCGTCGATAAAAACCACCATCGCTGCTACTGGACTAGTCCCCATAATATTGGAGTTATCGAAAGCTTCAATCCGCGTTGGTGTTGGAATTTGCATAGCATCTCCTAAACGTTCCACCGCACCAATCGTCCGGTCTTCTTTACGGTCAATCAAAGCAAATTTTTCCCCTAAAGCCACATGGGCATTTTTATTGGCCAGTTCCACCAATTGCTTTTTCTGGCCCCGTTGTGGTTGTAAAACTTTGGTTTGCAGCAAAGCTTCCGCACTGGCTAACTCAATGTCGTTAGGTACCAATACCTCTTTAGGAATAATATGTTGATTGTTTTGGTAAAACTGGCCGAGAAAAGTTAAGAAATCCTCTTCCGCATCATTATAAAAAGGAAACATGGAAACGTCCCGCTGAATTAATTTTCCTTGCCGCACGAAAAAGACTTGCACGCACATCCAACCTTTGTCCACCCCATAACCAAAAACATCGCGATCAATTAAATCGGCGTTGGTCATCTTTTGCCGCGTCATCACCGTTTCAATGGATTTAATTTGATCCCGCAATTCCGCCGCTTTTTCAAATTCTAAATTTTCGGCGGCCAACTGCATTTTTTCCTCTAAGGTTTTTTCTAACTGGACATAATTACCATTGAAAAACCCTTTAATTTCTTCCACCATTGTTTTAAAGACTTGCGGGTCCGTATGGAAAACATAAGGACACAAACATTGTCCTAAATGATAATACAAGCAAGGCTCTTTTTTGTTACTACATTTCCGTAAAGGAAACAGGCGATCCAAGATTTTTTTCGTTTCATTGGCGGCCCCCACGTCGGGATAAGGTCCAAAGTACGTCGCTTTATCCTTCAAAACTTTTCGTGTAATCATCAAACGGGGATATTTTTCATTAGTAATTTTGATAAACGGATAGCTCTTGTCGTCTTTCAACATGATGTTGTATTTCGGATCATTTTTATGAATTAAATTAATTTCCAAAAGCAACGCTTCAATATTAGATTCCGTGACGATATATTCAAAATCGACAATTTCTGAGACTAAGCGCTCCGTTTTCGTATTGTGGCTACCAGTAAAATACGAGCGGACGCGATTTTTTAAAATTTTCGCTTTCCCCACGTAAATAATCGTGCCATTTTTATCCTTCATTAAGTAACAGCCGGGTTGATCCGGCAAAAGTGCCAATTTATTTTTGATTGTCTGATTCATCATTTTCACCCTAAAAATTTTTGTCAAATAATTATAGCACTATCCCGAACTTTTTGCCGCTGCGAGGTTTATAAGAAAAACGTAAAAAAGACTGCAGCCGACTTGTCTAAGACAAGCCAACTGCAGTCAGTGGCAGGTGTTACTATTTTATAAGTGGAAACCTACGCCTGGACCCAATGGAATATTGAAGACGTAGAAGGCCACGAATAAGATGACCCAAGTGATCATTACGGCAACAGAGTGTGGTAACATCAAGGCAACGATGGAACCCACCCCAGTTTTCTTTTGATACTTAGCCGCAAACGTTACGATTAAGGCGAAGTAAGGCATCAAAGGTGTAATGATGTTGATTGGTGAATCAGCTACCCGGTAAGCGGCTAACACGCCTGCTGGGGATAAGCCTAATTGATAAAGAAGTGGAATGAAGATTGGTGTTAAGATGGCAAATTTTGGAATTGCCCCAACTAAAATGAAATCTAAGAGTGCGAACAAGAGTAAGCAGCAAAGTAATAAAGCTAATGGACTCATGTTCATGTCCCGAATGATATCAGCAGCATTTACCGCTAAGACGGTTCCTAAGTTTGTAAAATTGAAGAAAGCAACGAATTGGCTGATGATTAAGAGTAAGAAAATCAAACCAGATAAGTTACCAAACACTTTGATGATTGGTTGGACAACATCTAACGAGCTCTTCACTTTCCCTACACCCACACCATAAGCGATGGATGGGATTAAGAACATGATCATCACTAAGGTCATTAAGCTATCCATAAATGGTGTCGAGCCAATAATTTGGTTGGTTTCTGGGTGACGTAAAGGCGCGCCGTTTGGTAAGGTAATTAAGCAGATTACCCCTACAACTGCGATTAAAGCGATTAAGGCATAGCGTAAGCCTTTTTTCTCAACTTCATTGTCTGTTTCTTCAGGGAATAAATCTTCTTGGCTTTCGTATTTCCCTAAACGCGGCTCAATTAATTTTTCATTGACTAGCGTACAAACAATCGTAATTAAAATAGTAGAAGCAATAGAGAAGTAGAAGTTAGCCATTAAGTCGATAGTGTAAGCTGGGTTAACGGTTTTCATGCCATCATTTAAAATTTCCGTTAACATCCCATCAATTGGCGTGATGAATAGGTTGACCCCAAAACCAGCGGATACCCCAGCAAAAGCTGCGGATAAACCAGCGATTGGGTGACGACCCATTTTATAAAATACAGCTGCCCCTAAAGGAATCAACACGAGGTAACCTGCATCAGAAGCAATACTGGACATTACCCCAAGTAAAACTAAAATCCCAGTAATCATGGAAGCTGGTACAACTTTAACTAACTTGTGGATTAAAACAGAGATTAAACCGATTTCTTCACAGAAACCAACCCCTACCATGGCTACTAAAGTTACCCCTAAAGCATTGAAGCTCATCAGGTTCCCAACAGTGGAAGTCAGCATGAAACGAATTCCTTCAACACTTAATAAGCTAGTTACACCAACCGTAACTTCTTCAGCTAAAAGCGTCTCGGAGTTAATCACTTCATAAGTAGCGGTCGCACCTAACATGCCAAAAATCTGAGACAAAACAACAACAAAACCAATTAACAATAAGAAAATAATGGATGGGTGTGGTACTTTGTTCCCGATACTTTCTACTGTGTTCAGCATCTTATCCAGTAGACTACCGGTGGCTTTTTTCTCTTTAGTCTTCGCTAACATTTTCTAAAACACTTCCTTTCATCATCTGCGCGGAAAAAACCGCTTACAATTTCAACAACTCGCCCTCAGCAACTTTTTCTCTCCGAACTTCTCTTCCACCTGCCTTGTGTTTGTTTTGTAAAAAAAGTTAACTGGTGGTGCAAAACTGGCTGACAATTTTTTGTCGGCTGTCTTTTACAAATTTATTTTCGCATATGTTTTTTATAACAATCAAGAACATTTTTAAAAAATGATAAAACTCTTTTAAACTCATACGTTATTGATTTTAATTGTCTGTAAATAACAAATTTTCACGTTTTAAAAAACACGAGTTTCCGTATCTTGATAACATTTTTCTTTATTTTGTGACAACTTTTTTTCTTTCACATCATAAATTTGATTTTCGGAGAACCTTAAAATTTTTATATTTGGTAAAAATTATGGTGGGGACACTTCGACACCAACAAAATATGCTAGAATAGGATGAATTAGGAGGCTATTATGAAAATTATTCAAAAAAATCGCGAACTCATCGCCTATCTTTTTTTTGGCGTGTTAACGACGCTAGTCAATTATCTCGTTTATTTTCTTAGTAAAGATACTTTTCATTGGGACTATCGACTAGCCAATGGCGTCGCTTGGTTTTTCTCGGTGCTCTTTGCTTTTTTTACCAATAAATTTTGGGTTTTTCAAAGCCATACCTTAGCCTGGCAAAAATTTTTTAAAGAGTTCTTACTTTTTTACTGGTACCGGATTTTGTCTTTAGTCATTGACATGGGCTTGATGATTGTTTTAATCGACACTTTTCGATGGACTGATTTTTGGGCGAAAACTTGTACGCAAGTTCTCGTGATCTTGGCCAATTATCTCTTTAGCAAGCTGTTTATTTTTAAAAAGTAGGTGAGCAAATGGATATTTTAATTGTGGAAGATGATTTAAAAATCGCTCAACAAATTCAGCAACACTTAACCCGTTACGATTATCACGGTGTAATTTGTGAAGATTTTCAAAACGTGCTGGACCTTTTTTGTGCCCAGCCTTTTCAATTAGTCCTTTTAGATGTTAATCTGCCTTATTTTGACGGCTTTTACTGGTGCCAAAAAATTCGTCAAGTGAGCCAAGTCCCGTTAATTTTTCTTTCTAGTCGCGATCATCCATTAGATCAAGTTTTAGCAATTGAAAGTGGTGCCGACGATTATTTAACGAAACCCTTTGCCCCGGAAGTTTTGCTAGCCAAAATCAAAGGTTTGTTGCGCCGGACATATGGCGAGTATCAAGCTTTTGCCAAAGAACGTCAATTGCAGCTCGGTCCTTTAAGCTATCAGCCAGAACAATTATTGGTGGCTTGCCACGGCCAAGAAATTCTCGTTACCAAACGTGAGGGGGATTTACTAGAATTATTTTTAAGTAAGTATCCTCAAGTGATTAGCCGCGAAGAAATTTTGCTCAGTTTATGGGACGACGAGCAATTTGTAGACGATAATACTTTGTCAGTCAATATCACCCGCCTGCGAAAAAGATTGCAAGAACTGGCTGCGCCCTTAACAATTCAAGTGGTGCGGAAATTAGGGTATCGTCTGCTTCTTGAGGAATCAGCATGAAAAAATTTTGTAGCTTTTATCTTCCTTTATTATTGTGGGAAATCTTTTTTGTCCTGGTTTTATTAGGGGTGATTTGGTTGGCGGGCTTTCACGACTTTTTATTGCTAGTCTATGTGGGCTTGCTGTTTCTAGTGGGAAATCTCCTGTTAGCAGGTAGCTACTATTGGCGCCAACGCAAACTTTGGCGCTTTTTCCAACAAGAAGTGCCCCTTTACGATTTAACGCAAACCAGCGACTTTTTAACTCAGACCACCGTCACCGCTTTAACGAGTGAATTGGCAAAAAAAGACCAAGCCAGCCAACAATTAAAAGACCAACAGCAACAATATCGCGATTTCATGAATATTTGGGTGCACCAAATGAAAACACCCGTGACGGTGATTGATTTATTAGCACAAGATACACCGATTGCCCCCCAGTCTTTATTGGAGGAGAATCAACGTTTAAAAGACGGACTAAATCTCGCTTTAAATTTAGTCCGGGCCACTGACTTTCAGCAAGATTTTGTTTTAAAAGCCGTTTCTTTAAAAGCTTTGCTACAAAAAGTAATTAGCCAACACAAGACTAGTTTTATTCACCGCCAAATTTTTCCTAAAATCGAAGTCGATACTGGTCTGGTCGTCACTAGTGATGAGAAGTGGCTCTTTTTTATTATGGAACAAATCATCAACAACAGTCTGAAGTATAGTCCGGCCGGAAGTACCTTGGAGCTCAGCAGTTGCGTCAAAGACCAACAGCTCCAGTTGCAAATGGTCGATCACGGTTGTGGCATTCCTGCTCGTGATCTGCCGCGTGTAACCCAAGCTTTTTACACCGGGGCAAATGGGCGCCAATTTGCCCAAGCCACCGGGATGGGGCTTTATTTGGTAGCGCAACTTTGTCAGCGTTTAGACCTGAAACTTGCCATTACTTCGACGGTGGGCAAAGGCACTACTGTTACCTTAACTTTTCCCACTTTTCAATTAACATAGCTGCTGGCCCTATTGGTGCTGGCAGTTTTTTTATTTCTTACAGTCGTGTAAGAAAACTGTCCGAAACTTCGATAGGAACTTTTCCCTTCCACTGCTACACTAAAAGAAAAAGTAGAAACGAGGTTTACTCTATGGCTATTTTACAAGTCCAACAGTTAACGAAAAATTACGGCGGCTCCGTGCCCGTCGAAGTCTTAAAGAAAATTGATTTCACTGTCGAAAGTGGCGAGTTCGTAGCCATTATGGGACCATCTGGCAGCGGCAAAACGACTTTACTCAATGTCTTAGGGACCCTTGATGCACCGACTAGTGGCCACTTTTTATTAAACGGCACCGATCCACAAAATTATACGAAAGAACAATTAGCTGCTTTTCGCCGGCAAGAACTAGGCTTTGTCTTTCAAAATTACAACTTACTAGCGCCCTTAACCGTGAAAGAAAATATTTTGCTTCCCTTAACCTTAGATCGTTACGACTTAGCTGCAGCTGAAGAAAAAGTCACCGCCTTAATGACGGAGTTAGGGTTAAGCGCGTTAGCCGCTAAACGCAGTTATGAACTATCTGGTGGGCAAGCACAACGCGTCTCCATCGCCCGTGCCCTAATTCATGAACCTAGGTTAATTTTAGCTGATGAACCTACCGGCAATCTCGATTCGAAAGCCGCCGGTGACGTCTTAGAACTTTTAGCTCAGCAAAATAAAAATAAACAAGCAACTATTTTGATGGTAACGCACGATCCAATTTCTGCCAGCTACGCCCAGCGCGTCATTTTTATTAAAGATGGTCTTTTGTATAACGAGTTGTACTTAGGAGCCGATCGCCGAGAATTTTACCAAAACATTTTGACGGTGCTCAGTCAGTTGGGAGGTCGGCGCCATGACTTTACGCAGCCTCATTTGGCATAACGTCAAACGTAATCAACACACTTACGGCAGTTACTTTTTCAGCAGTTTATTTTCTGTGTTAGTTTTTTTCATTTTCGCCTTACTCTTCTTTCACCCGCAACTGCAAACAGCACTCCCCAGTAACAGTGACACGATTTCTCTGCTTGCTAAATTCGGATTGGGAGCTGCCCAAGTTGTCATCGTGCTCCTCTCTTTTATCTTTCTTTGGTATTCCTTTGCCAACTTTTTAAAACTACGGAAACGCGACTTAGCGATTTATTTGATGGTGGGGATGTCTCCGAAAGATTTACGTAAAATGTTACGCGGTGAAAATTTATTAATCGGTTGTTCCGCTTCCGTCCTTGGGGTTTTAGGGGGCATTTTATTTTCGAAAGTGCTTTTACTCCTGACAGAAAATGTGATGCACTTAAACGGCGGCTTAAATTTTTACTTTCCAACAGCGGCCATCGCCTTAACTCTTGGCGTCTTCTTCCTGCAATTTTTACTCATTAGCTTTTTTATGACCTTAAAAATTGAAACCACTAGTTTAACGGATTTAAGTAAAGGCAGCGAAAAAGTCCAACCTCTCCCGCAAGCTAGCCCATTTTGGAGCATCGTTGGCTTATTGGTACTCCTCAGTGGTTACACGGCACTATACTTTTTTGTCCAAGGTCCAGGTAACAACCAACTGCAACTCCTCTTACTGTTAGCCTGTGTCGTCTTAACGATTATCGGGACTTTCCTTTTACTGCGCCAAGGGAGTATCTGGGTACTGCAGCTTATGAAAAAACGGCGCAAAAATCGCGGCGGCGTACCCTTGCTTAATCTCAGCGAAATGATTTTTCAAATGCGGGAAAATGCCACCATGTCTGCCTTAATTGCGCTTACCATGAGTGTCGCTTTTGTCGGCATTGGCATGACCACACTTTTAGCCCGTTACAATCAAAATACCAGTAACGCCCCCAGCTTTGCGTACTTGATTCATCCAGCAGGGGAAAATCCTGACGAAAAATATTTTCAAGATACTACGCAAAAAGTCATCGCTAAAATTCAAAAAGCCGGTTACGAGGCGACAGCTACCAAATTGACTTTGCCTAGTTTTTTTACCCCAGAAAATCTGCAAAATACTGGCGAAAAAGTATTTTGGTCTAGCGGCGGCACCTTTATGCCAGCTAGCGTGTACAATCAATTAGCACAACAGACTACCGACTTGCCACAACTCCAGCCGGCTGACGATGAAATTATTTATTTTGCCAACGGTCTGACCGAGGTTAACGAAATTCAAACCAAAGGCGCGGAACTTTTTACCGCCAATGCCACTTTGCAAACAAAAACGGGTGAACAGACCGTGCGTCTAAAAAAATGTCCCGCCCTTTTAAATATTGAGGTGTGGGGCCTAGGCGTGGTCGCTGATGCATTGTATCAGCAACTTGTGCATGTTGAAGCAGAGGGCAATAATGCACTCACGATGTACATCATCCAATATCAAGAATGGCAAGACAACGCTGCTTTAAGTCAAGATATTGAAAGCTTTTTACACCAAGAGATAGAGAACTTCCATAATCAAGCGTCAACAACTAGTACCGATACCGGTAGTGCTGAAGACAGCCTTCCAGATACTAGCAAAATGTTTTACGTCAGTTCTAAATACGCCATTTGGCAAACAAGCCGTCAAGCCAATGGTTTATTAGCCATGGTGGGCATCTTGCTAGGTTCCGTTTTCTTCGTCTTTGCCGCCACTATCCTTTCCTTCCGTCTCTTTGGTCAACTCACAGAAGCCGGACACTACCATCGCGCCTTAAATTTATTAGGCGTCTCAGAAAAAATGCGTCATCACCTTGTGACTCAACAACTGCTAACTATGTATTTCTTACCAGGACTCATCGCCTGTCTCCACTTTGCGATCGCCTTTTGGGGCGTCATTCAATTAGGTGCTGGCGCTCTAAATATTTGGCCGACGTACTTCCTCTTAGTAGGCGCCTACTTTACCTTCCAATTCCTCTTTTTTATTATTTCCCGCAAACGTTACTTAAAACAATTAGATGTTTTGGCGGAAGAATAAGAAAAACCACGCTTCATGTGTTCGCCTCGATCTAAAGACATAATCAAAACCACCAGTGCGAACTGGTGGTTTGTTCTTCGGCTAAAAGCCTCTATTACCGGCTGGGCCTAAAAGGCCCGCTGAATGGTTCCCCTTACGCACCTCTTTTACTCACTGATTCTAAAAGAATCTCTTTCTACTTCTTCGGATTCTTATCTCCTGTAAATGGATCGAATTCTTCGAATAACGTTAACTGATCTGCTAAATAGTCTTCCTTAATTTGATTACGAATATATGCAGCGATGGTTTCTTTATTTCTTCCTACCGTGTCTACAAAATATCCCCGACACCAAAATTTTCTATTCCCATATCGATATTTTAAATTGGCATGACGATCAAAAATCATCAAACTACTTTTCCCTTTCAAATATCCTATAAATTGAGAAACCGATAGTTTTGGTGGAATACTGACCAACAAATGGATGTGATCTTTACATGCATTTGCTTCTAATATTTCTACATCTTTTCTCGCACACAATTCACGAATGATTTTTCCAATACTTTCTTTGTATTTGCCATATACAATTTGTCTTCGATATTTTGGTGCAAACACAATATGATACTTACATCTCCATTTAGTATGTGCTAAACTTTCATTATCCTTATTCATGAGGATACCTCCTAATTTTGATGATGATGCGGTCGGGAAACCAATATCATTTTATCAATTTTAGGAGGATTTTTTAATACCTCGCTGAAAGCTTCTCAGAACCACCCGCATAGCAGGTGGTTTTCAAAACATATCAATAAAACAGCACGCGTTGAAGTTTAACTAACTTCTAACGAGTGCTGTTTCTTTCAAGTTATTTTAAAATTTTTTTGGTTGATGTTTAAAGCCCATGGTGGCCGCCACTGCAGCTTGCCAACCGGCATATAAATCCTCTGCTTTTGCTGGCGCCATTTGCGGAGTAAAGCGTTGGCCTTTTTGACAAAAAGCTTTCAGCTCCTCCAAATCTTGCCAAAAGCCTACCGCCAGTCCGGCGAGGTAAGCGGCCCCTAAAGCGGTGGTTTCTAAAAAAGCTGCCCGTTCCACTTCCGTTTGTAAAATGTCCGCTTGAAATTGCAGGAGAAAATTATTATGGGCGGCACCGCCGTCTACTTTTAATAATTTAATCGCCGTGTGGGACTCTTCTGACATGGTGTAAACGACATCGGCGCTTTGGTACGCGATAGCTTCTAGTGTTGCGCGAATAAAATGTTCCTTCGTCGTTCCCCGCGTTAAACCAAAAACTGCCCCTCGTGCTTCTTGATCCCAATAAGGCGCACCTAGACCAGTGAAGGCCGGTACCACATAAACATTTTCCGTATCCTCCACTCGTAGTGCGTATTCCTCAGAGTCAGCCGCACTATTAAACAGACGCAAGCCGTCCCGCAACCATTGAATGGCTGAGCCCGCCACAAAAATACTGCCTTCAAGGGCGTAATTGATTTCGCCTTTCAGACCATAAGCGATGGTGGTGAGCAATCCTTTTTTAGAAAGAATCGCTTCTTTGCCTGTGTTCATGACCGTGAAGGCCCCGGTGCCATACGTATTTTTCACCATACCTTTTTCAAAGGCTAGTTGACCGAATAAGGCAGCTTGTTGATCCCCGGCCATACCGGCAATCGGTACTTTTTGCCCATAAAATAAATAATCTTGCGTGTAGCCATAAATTTCTGAATTCGACTTGACGCTAGGCAACAAACTTTGTGGAATGTTTAAGAGCTCTAACAACTCCTCGTCCCATTTTAAATCGTAGATGTTAAAGAGCATCGTCCGTGACGCATTAGTGTAGTCCGTAACGTGTACCTTACCGCCAGTTAGCTTCCATAAAAGCCACGTATCCACCGTGCCAAAAAGCAATTCTCCTTTTTCAGCTCGCGTTTGGGCACCAGGCACTTGATCTAACAGCCAACGAATTTTAGTCGCTGAAAAATACGAATCAATCAGTAAGCCAGTTTTTTGCTGTACTTTTTCAGCTAAACCTTGTGCCTTTAACTTTTCCGCCAGTTCACTAGTTTGCTTCGATTGCCAGACAATCGCGTGATAGATGGGGCGCCCTGTTTCTTTATCCCAAATAATCGTGGTCTCTCGTTGATTCGTAATCCCCACGCCACAAATTTCTGTCGGCTGAATATTACCGTTAATTAAAGCACCGGCAATGACGGATTGCACCGAGTTCCAAATTTCATCAGGATTTTGCTCTACCCAACCAGGTTGCGGAAAATATTGCGGAAATTCTTTTTGATCACTGGCGACTGCTTGTCCTTCTTTATTAAAAATGAGGGCTCTTGATGAAGTGGTACCTTGATCAATCGCCATAATATATTTTGCCACGCTCTGTTGCCTCCTCATACCTTTTACAATGTGCTTTTAGTTTAGCACGAGTTGGAAGTGGTGAGTAGTTATAAATGAGGCTTAGTTTGTGGTTAGTGTATTTATACCTTTTCACTACTAGATAGATTTTTCAGCGCTACTTACGTTTACAATGTTTAAAGAAAAACTCACTACAAATTTCTAAGGAACACACTTCTTGACAGGCTATTTATTTTGAAGCTAGTGTAACCTTCATAGTAATAACTTGCAACGACACAGGTACCACTAGGAAGTTTGTATAAATTTTAACAATAATTCTCGAAATAGCTGATAAAACAAAAAATAACCATTCTACCGATTCTTCTAGAAATTCACTAAAATTTATGGGTCTATGATATTTAAGGTGTAATAACACCAGTTGACAGAGAGCCGGTTAACCACGTTTCAGGCCAATTTTAGATGCACCTACCTTTTATAATTATTTTTTAATTCATGTTCCCATTTGCCAACAAGTAGAGCTACTTAGCTATTACTTTTAAGAAAAACTCATTCAATGGGTCCCATGTATTGTCATTCTTATCGAGTGAATTCTGTGCCTGTTCTTCTAAGTTATCGATACTTTCCTCGATGTATTGATTTAACAAGTCTATTTTATCAACTAAATCTAATTCATTCATTGCATTCTTCTTCTCTAACAAATCATACACAATTGGTTTCAAATCATCTCTCAACCCATTATTAATTAGCTTCACAAATTCCATAGGTGGAGTACTATTATATTTTAGTACCCAATTAGCCGCTAGAATTGGTCTTAACACATAAAAATATTTTTTAGCTTTTACTTTCTCACCCTTCAAATACTTATGATAGTTAGTTTTAGCCATGTTCCAGTAATGATAAAGTAGTTTTTTATTTGAAAAGTAAGTTGGCAACAACTCTCTTAATTTGTCCGCCTCAGACGTTTCATGATAAATAATTGGAGATGAACACCACTCAAATAGTATCGGATTTGATTTATATAATAATTTCAAAGCCTTTTGAATATCCCAACCGTTAATATCTAACGTGTCATCAAGTTGCCATTCAATGACATCTCTAATCCCTTCTAACTTCAAGTATTCATCCCTTTCTCTTATATAGATGAACCTCACATCATAATCACTATCTTGCGAGTCAAAGCCCTAAGCCCTACTACCTGATTCAACTGCTAGAATAACTTTAACATTTTCTCTTTCTTCAATCTCTTTAATTTTCTCTTTTATTATTTTGTCCATATCGTCAACTCTTCTTTTATTAAAAGTTTAGGTTTCTCACTTGAGACGTTTTTTTGTTAATCATATTTGATGAGTGTTGCTAGTTATTAGTTTTTTAACTCATATTTTTTCTGTAATCATTTAAACTCAACTCATTAGTTATGCCAACATAATCAGGATTCTCCAATTGTAAGTCGTCATTTTTCATCCACGAACTGGACAAATATCATAATCTCCTCTAAATCTATGTAAAAAACCGGATTGCTCCGCCTAAAAGCAACATATTTTTTTGTCACTAATAATAAAAAATAAAGTAGCAAGCCACGGTACATTTTAAAATTTGAACATTTGGTGGTTTCTTATCGTGCCTAGTCGGGACAGTTTGCAACTTGCTCTACAATTTTTAACCTGGCGAATTGTCAAATCAAGTGCAACACTTTATTGAAAAAGACTTCGTAAGGTGTTTTCCAACCTAAACATTTTCTTGGTCGGCTGTTGAGTTTCTCAATCATTCGATAGAGGGTTGACTTTTCTACAGTGTCCATTTCTTTTGTTTTGGGCAAATATTCTCTAATCAACCCGTTTGTATTCTCGTTTGTTCCACGTTGCCAAGAGGCGTGGGGATCAGGGAAATAAAATGGAACATCTCCCAAAGATTCTGTAACATCGAAGTGCTTTGAGAACTCTTTACCTCTGTCTGGGGTGATTGTTTTAACACATTCTTTATCGATAGTATTCAATAGTTCTATCATCATTTCGCAAACATATTGAGCTTTTTTCTTCTGTACTTTTCCTGCCAGAAGAAAGCGAGATTTTCGATTTGTTAGAGTTACTAGGCAAGATCCACCTGTCTTACCCGCCACTGTATCGGCTTCCCAATGACCAATTTCACTACGCTTTTCAGCTGCTTCAAGTCGTTCATGAATGGTGTGGGTAATTCGAATTTTTCCGCGTGTTTCTGTATGTTCTTTAGAATGACGCGTTTTTCCCCGATGACGTAAGGAGCGAATTAATCGAGCTTGTGACAAAAGTCTTATCACAAGCTCTTATTCCGAATAAACGGTGTGCCCAGAAGTAACTCCTTCGGAAATAAGCCGAAATTTCACAAAAATTTGGAAAGCAATTTAGGAAATCCCGTCTTATTTCTTGAAGTTAAACACTTCTGGCACAACCTCTTAGTTCAAATGTTCCATCGTAAATTGCGCGATAAATCGTCACAAAGCTAATCTGAAAATCGGCTTGTTCATAAGCTAATCGATTAGAAATTTCTTCTGGGGACCATTAAATTAATCGGCGAACAATCGCCCAAACTCGAGGATTATTTAAAATTTTACGTCGTCCACAATTCTTCCTACGTGTTGCGTACTTCCGATTAGCTTGAGAAGGTGAGTACTTTTCTTCGCTGTTTCTATTTAGTTCACGCGAGACCGTTGCGGGGCTCCGATGGATATCTGAAGCAATCTTTCTGAGAGAATAGCCTTTTTCATGGAGTAGAAAGATCCGCGCTCTCTCGAATATGGTAAGATGTGTATAGTGGCTCATAACTGAATTCCTCCTGATAATGTTCTTCGACAAACATATTCTAGTTGGAAATCGGTTATGAGTCATTTTTAGGTGTTGCACTTAAATTGTAAATTCAAGATCCACGCACCTCATGCGAGGTGCGACCCAGAACGCAAGAAAACCTCCCGACGTCGTTCGATTTCAATCCACGCACCTCATACGAGGTGCGACCCAATCACGACTACTCTCTAAACTCTTAAGCCTAATTTCAATCCACGCACCTCATACGAGGTGCGACAAAATACGGCAAAATCAAACGGTGTCAGTCAAAAAATTTCAATCCACGCACTGGTGTTAGGCTAATTTAGTAGACACATTTTCGTAGAGTTATTAAACTGCTTTATGAAAGGGTTGTGTAAAATGGCAAATACTTATAG
>NZ_BJDR01000031.1 GCF_005405245.1 Enterococcus nangangensis
TCAGCTAACGTTTTCCGTTATGAGGACACGCTAGGGACTTGAACCCATGAGAGTTTGCCCATGCCGGGCAAACAAAAAGCGCGACAACCGAAGCTGTCGCGCTTTAACTTGTTACTTTACATATTCACTGACTAAGGCAACTACATCTTCTAACGTATCAGCTTCAGTCACAGCTTTTTCAGCTAACTCTTTCATGAGGTTGGTATCTAAACGACTCATTAAGCTACGTGTCTTCAAGATAGACGTAGCACTCATGGAGAATTCGTCTAAGCCTAAGCCTACGAGTAATGGCACTGCAGTCTGATCGCCAGCCATTTCGCCACACATCCCTGCCCACTTACCTTCTTTGTGCGCAGAATCAATGACATGCTTGATTAAACGTAAGATAGAAGGATTATAAGGTTGGTACAAGTAGGAAACCCGTTCGTTCATTCGGTCAGCTGCCATCGTGTATTGAATCAAATCATTCGTTCCAATACTCATGAAGTCAACTTCTTTAGCAAACTTATCTGCAATCACAGCCGCAGCTGGAATTTCAATCATGATACCCACTTGAATGGTTTCAGAAACTTCAACGCCTTCAGCTTGCAGCTTCGCTTTTTCTTCTAAGAAGATTTTCTTGGCTGCTCTAAATTCGACTAAAGTTGCTACCATTGGGAACATGATACGTAAATTACCAAAAACAGAAGCGCGTAACAAGGCCCGAATCTGTGTCCGGAACATCCCGTCTCCTAGTTCTGAAAGGCTAATCCGTAAAGCACGGTAACCTAAGAAAGGATTCATTTCTTTTGGCAGTTGCAAGTAAGGTAATTCTTTGTCGCCACCAATATCCATCGTCCGAACAACTACGGGCTTACCGGCCATTCCTTCAAGGACGGCTTTATAAGCTTTAAATTGATCATCTTCGGTTGGAAAATCAGGTGAGTCCATGTATAAGAACTCGGTACGGTAAAGACCAATACCTTCACCACCATTACCTAAAACACCAGTTAAGTCTTTTGGTGTGCCAATATTAGCAGCTAGTTCAAAGTGTTTGCCATCTTTAGTGGCTGTTTTAGCATTTTTTAGTTTGTCCCATTCAGCTTTTTGAGCAGCATACGCGCTTGCAGCTTGATGGAACTCAGCAATCTCATCAGCAGTTGGATCGATAATCACGTCACCGTGAATACCGTCTACAGCCAACATTTGATTAGCAGAAACTTTTTGCGTAATTTCTTTGGTTCCCACAATTGCTGGAATTTCCAAGGAACGCGCCATAATTGCGGAATGCGAAGTTCGACCGCCAATATCGGTGACAAAGGCTTTGACGTACTTGCCATCCAATTGGGCAGTATCACTAGGAGTTAAATCGTGAGCCACCACAATCACTTCTTCGTTAATCATGGCTGGATTAGGTAAGCTCTTTCCTAACAAGTGTGCCAAGACCCGCTTAGTCACATCTTTAATGTCCGCCGCTCTTTCTTGCATGTAAGGATTATCCTCCATACCTTCAAAGATTGAAATGAACATATCCGTAACTTCTTTTAAGGCGCTTTCAGCATTGACTTGATTCGTTTTAATACTGTCTTTAATTTGTCCAACTAGTTCGGGATCGGCCAAAACCATAATATGGGCATCAAAAACTTGCGCTTCTTCTTCCCCTAGAGTTTGTTTCGCTTTATCGCGAATCATTTGTAACTCTTTAGTGGATTCAGCCAAGGCGTCATCTAACCGTTGAGCTTCGGCTTGTGTATCCGTTACGCTTGTCTTTTGAAAAGATAAATCAGGTTGAACGAGCATGTAAGCTTTGGCAACGGCGATTCCATCGCTAGCGGCAATCCCTTTCAACTTATCCGCCATTATTCAGACAATCCTTCTTTTTTCATTGTTTCTTCGATTGCCACGATAGCTTCAGCTTCGTCAGCACCTTCAGCAGAGATAGTTACTTCGCTACCTTGGCCAACGCCTAAAGACATTACTCCCATGATTGATTTCAAGTTAACGGATTTGCCTTTATATTCAAGATTGATATCTGAATTGAATTTGCTGGCAGTTTGAACTAATAAAGTTGCTGGACGTGCGTGAATCCCTGTTTCAGCTACAATGTGAAAATCTCTTTTTTCCATAAGTATCGGTCTCCTTTATGAGTAGAAAAATTAGTTTGTGAGGGTTTTCTTTCGTGAAAAAGAAAACGTCTCTTCATCTAAAGAGATTACCATTTTTCCCAAGGACTTACAACTTTTTTCGCTGATTTTGCGGAGAAACTGTGTTTTAACCCCCTTTTCTTTTTCAAAATGAAGCTGATTTTTCCCTAACGGAAATTTCTAACAAAAAATGAGCACTCTGCTTGCTCAACAGCGCAATCATGATATAATGTCCTTGAAGGTCAAAATTGGTCAAAGACCTTTTGATGATTATTTTTTTGAAAGGATGTGCCCTAATGCTTTGTCAAAACTGTCAAAAAAATGAAGCAACCATCCACTTGTACGCCAACGTCAACGGCGAACGCAAACAATTGGATTACTGTCAAAATTGCTATCAAAAAATTAAACAACAACAAAATGGCAATGTGCCGCCACAAATGGCGCAAGATCCCTTCGGCTTTGGAACTTTAGATGATTTGTTCCGGGCGATGCAACAACGAGGAAATACACCGAATAATACACCCCCCACACAAAGTGGTGGTGGCAATGGGAACAACAATAATTTCTTTCCTGGTGGTTTCGGTGGTAACGGTGGCGGACAACGTTCACCCCAAGCTAATCGCAATGGTCAAGGGGGCTTATTAGAACAATTTGGCGTCAACTTAACCGAAGAAGCCCGTAAAGGTGAAATCGATCCAGTCATTGGTCGCGATGAAGAAATCAAACGAGTCATTGAAATTTTAAATCGCCGTACCAAAAACAATCCTGTTTTAATTGGGGAACCTGGTGTTGGGAAAACTGCGGTGGTGGAAGGCCTCGCTTTAAAAATTGTTAACGGCGAAGTACCGCAAAAACTTTTAGACAAAGAAGTTATTCGCTTAGATGTCTCCTCTTTAGTACAAGGGACAGGCATTCGTGGTCAATTTGAAGAGCGGATGCAACAATTGATTAACGAAGTCACTCAAAATAAACGCGTTATTCTCTTTATTGATGAAGTCCACGAAATTGTCGGGGCAGGCTCTGCTGGCGATGGCAATATGGATGCTGGGAATATTTTAAAACCAGCTTTAGCGCGCGGTCAGTTGCAAATGGTGGGAGCAACGACCCTCAATGAATACCGCATCATTGAAAAAGATGCCGCCTTAGAACGGCGGATGCAACCAGTGCGGGTGGATGAACCTAGCGTCAAAGAAACGATTGCGATTTTGGAGGGCTTAAAACCTCGCTATGAAGATTATCATCACGTCCACTACACGCAAGATGCCATTGAAGCGGCGGTGACTTTGTCTAACCGTTACATTCAAGATCGTTTCTTACCCGATAAAGCCATCGACTTATTGGATGAAGCTGGTTCTAAGATGAACTTGACAATTCAAGCGGTGGATCCCGAAGTTGTGGAAAGTAAACTCAAAGAAGCAGAAGCGCAAAAACTGCAAGCTTCCAAAGAAGAAGATTACGAAAAAGCTGCTTTTTATCGTGATCAAATCAACAAGTTGAAAGCCTTAAAAGATAAACAAGTGACCGACGACGAAAAACCAGTGATTACCGAAAAAGATATGGAAAAAATCGTCGAAGAAAAAACAGGTATTCCAGTCGGCGATTTAAAAGAAAAAGAACAAACACAGTTGAAAAATTTAGCGACCGATTTAGAAGGCCGCGTCATTGGCCAAGAAGAAGCTGTTGAAAAGGTGGCCAAAGCTATTCGTCGGAACCGCGTCGGCTTAGGTAAACAAAATCGACCAATTGGTTCTTTCCTCTTTGTGGGACCTACCGGTGTCGGGAAAACCGAATTAGCGAAACAATTAGCGTTAGAACTTTTCGGTTCCGAAGAAGCCATGATTCGTTTTGATATGAGTGAATACATGGAAAAACACAGCGTTGCCAAATTGATTGGTTCCCCTCCAGGTTATGTCGGCTACGAAGAAGCTGGGCAATTAACCGAAAAAGTCCGGCGTAATCCTTACTCATTAATCTTGTTAGATGAAATTGAAAAAGCGCACCCTGATGTGATGCATATGTTCTTACAAATTTTAGATGATGGACGAATGACCGATGCGCAAGGTCGCACCGTGAGCTTTAAAGATACCCTGATTATTATGACTAGTAATGCGGGTACCGGTAACGTCGAAGCTAACGTTGGATTTGGAGCAACGCGCGCGGGTCAAACCCACTCTGTCTTAGGTCAACTAAAAGATTTCTTCAAGCCTGAATTTTTAAATCGTTTTGATGCGATTGTCGAATTTAAGTCCTTGACGAAAAAAGACTTGCTACAAATTGTTGATTTAATGATTAACGAAGTCAACAAGATGTTAGTTGGACAAAAACTCACTATCGACGTTTCCAAAGAAGCGCGGGAAAAATTGGTGGACTTGGGCTATGACCCAGCCATGGGTGCTCGTCCTTTACGGCGGACAATTCAAGATCAAATTGAAGATGGCATCGCTGATTTTTATTTGAATCATCCAAAAGCTCATCACTTAAAAGCAATCTTAGTGGATGATCAAATTAAAGTAGAAGCCGCTAAAAAAGAAAGTACTACTAAAGAAAAAAAAGTTGAACCACAAGCTGAATAAGTTAAAGTTATGCCAAGAAGTAGTCGGAGACGTACTCCCCGACTACTTCTTTTTCTAAAAAAATCAGCAAAATAGTGCAACTTTTCCCCGAGAACTTATCTTTGTTTTTTTATAGAAAAATCTTTATAATTAAACTATGAAAAATAAAGGACGTGTGACCATGAAATTAATTGACGTAACCAATAGTCATCCACGACTTGTGCAAAAACAATTGGAAAGTACTGATGCCCAATTTATCAAAGTATATAGTTTAGGGAAGACCACCGTTATCTTCACCGATGCCCCACAGCATACTGAAATTTTATTGGTAAACAAACTGCGGAACATTCAAAGTACTGAAGTTGAATTTGTTAAAGAGTATTTTAAACGCAACTTTAAGTTAGTCTTACCTGGAAATGACATTGAAGTTATCCACATGGACGGCGCCGTAGAACTCTCCTTAAAAAAAGATTTGCTCACCAACTAAAAAACGACTTCCAATTTTGGAGGTCGTTTTTTTTGCTGTCGATTCTGTTTGAAAAAATTTTTTTCTTACAGCAGACTTTTTAATTTTACGTTTGGATATTTATCTTTGAACCAATTTTCAGCAAAACGATTTTCAAACAAGAACAGCGGTTGATCGAAACGATCCTTAGCTAAAATATTACGGGAAGAACTCATGCGTTCATCTAAATCTTCTGGCTCAATCCAACGGGCAATTTTGGAACCCATTGGCGTTAAAATGACTTCAGTGTTGTATTCATTCAGCATCCGATATTGGAAAACTTCAAACTGCAACTGTCCCACAGCACCTAAGATATATTCTTCCGACAAATAGGTTTTATAAAGCTGAATGGCCCCTTCTTGGACCAATTGATTAATCCCTTTGTGGAAAGATTTTTGCTTCATCACGTTTTTAGCAGAAACTTTCATAAAGAGTTCCGGTGTAAATTGGGGTAGTTTTTCGTATTCCACGTGGAGCTTGCCTTCAGTTAAAGTGTCCCCAATTTGATAATTACCAGTGTCATACAAACCGATAATATCTCCTGCAACAGCGGTTTCTAAAATTTCTCGTGTGTCCGCCATAAATTGTGTCGAGTTGGCTAACTTAATTTTTTTGCCGGTGCGCTCTAATGTGACATCCATTCCTCTTTGGAACGTCCCAGAACAGATTCGTAAAAAGGCAATCCGGTCACGATGGGCGGGATTCATGTTGGCTTGAATTTTAAAAATAAAGCCGGACATTTCTTCTTCATAGGGACTCACCGCTTCCCCAGTAACCGTTTTGTGGGCGTGAGGTTTAGGGGCAAACTCCAAGAAAGTCTCTAAGAAAGTTTGCACGCCAAAGTTTGTTAAGGCCGAACCAAAGAAAACGAGGGTTTGATTTCCTTGCGCGACTTTATCAAGATCAAAACTATCGCCAGCTTCTTTTAATAATTCCACTTCCTCTAAGACTTGTTGGTAAAAACCATTTTCATTTAAGGGGTGATTAGCGGGCAGTTGACCAGCTTCGTCCAGGGGAACTAAGCGCTCTGCTGGGTTTTCTGGGCGATAAAATTCCACACGATGATGATACAAATCATAAAGACCAGCTAAACCTTTCCCCATCCCAATAGGCCAGTTCATGGGATAAGATTCAATATCTAAAAGTTCTTCTAGCTCTTCTAAAAGATCTAGGGGCTCACGACCATCACGGTCTAATTTATTAATAAAAGTAAAAATGGGAATCCCCCGTTGTTTGACAACTTTAAATAATTTTTTGGTTTGGGCTTCAATCCCTTTGGCCGAATCGATGACCATTACAGCCGCATCCACGGCCATTAAAGTCCGATAAGTATCTTCAGAAAAATCTTCGTGCCCCGGAGTATCTAAGATGTTGACGCGTTTTCCTTGATAGTCAAATTGCATCACGGAACTGGTTACTGAAATCCCCCGTTGCTTTTCGATTTCCATCCAGTCTGACTTGGCAAAGTTACCGGTCTTCTTTCCTTTTACCGTCCCGGCTTGCCGAATGGCGCCTCCGAAAAGTAAAAGTTGTTCGGTAATGGTGGTTTTCCCGGCATCCGGGTGAGAAATAATTGCAAACGTCCGTCGTTTGTCGACTTCCGTTTTTAAATTTTTATTTTGCATGGTTAGCTCCTTTTAATTGAAATTGCTAATGCTAATTACTGGTTCGTTTTTTTCAATGGCTACATGGGACTTCTCCTTTTTGGTTCAATCTTTAACAGTATAGCATGATTTTTTCAGCAATTGAAAAAATTTTTTTCCAAGCATATTGCAAGCCTTTCTACAAATTGTTTCTTATAATTAAACTATCAAAGGAAAAGGAGACGACACACCATGTCAGATAAAGGCATTTTAGATCAAGCAAAGGGTAAAGCTAAAGAAATCATCGGCGACCTCACTGGCGACGATAAGAAAAAGGCAGAAGGTCAAGTAGAGCAACTGGAAGGCAAAGCTAAAGGAGCGATGGAAAATCTTTCCCAAGAAGCACGGGAAAAAGCACTAATGGCCCAAGAAGCCGCCAATAAAGCCTTAGAAAAAGCCAAGAGTCGTTTTAAAGATGATAAATAAGTGAAAGACGTTGTGCCAGGAGTTACTTCTAGTACAACGAATATTTACAAAAAGAGAGGGTGACAAGAATTTTGTCCCCCCTCTCTTTTTTGTCCTCGTTAAAGCTAGCACTTTTTTATTTTATTCTAACACACCAAATTTAAAGCCGTGATCTTTGTAAAATTGAATAATCGCCGGCAAGGCAGCTACCGTGACATTTTTATCCGCGGCATCATGCATTAAAACAACCCGTAAATGAACATCTGGATATTCCGTGATGGAGTTAGCTTGGTAAGCAGCCATTGCTGCCGCATCAGTCGGCCGATCCCCTAAAGGTTGGGCATCGCCACTCATGGCATTCCAATCGGCGTAATGAATACCCTTTTCATTTAGCGCCGCATCGGCAGCTGCTAAATTTTCCCAAGACATATGCCCACCAGGATAACGCCACACACCCGTATAAAAATCTTTTCCTAAAATATTTTGCAAGGCTGCTTGCGTTTGATCCGCTTCTTTAGCAATCTGTGTTGCATTAGCCTTGCGTCCCGGATACAACAAATCATAATTATGATTGTAGCTATGCATGGCAATAGCGTGTCCTTCGGCGATTTGCCGTTTCAAGATTGGTTGGACCTCTTCCCCTAACGTATTGCCTACAATAAAGAAAGTTGCAGGAACGTCATTGGCTTTTAATACATCTAAAATTTGCGGTGTGATTGTGGTATTAGCCCCATCGTCAAAAGTCAAAAAACAAATTCGGTCGCCAGTCATGGGGGGAGTAACGCCAGCCATAATATTTTGCACTTCTTGTGTGCTATATGCGTACGCTGCTGCGGCTTCATTGTGATTTTTCCCAGCCAGCAAAGGACTTGTCGATTCTGATTCTACTGTAGTTGTAGTTTCACTAGTGGAACTCATGGTGGCAGCCGTGCTCTCTATAGTTGAAACTGTCGAGGAAGCAGTCGTCGTCGCAGTAGTACTAGCTGGCGTTTTTTGCTGCGCAGCTTTCCCTTGCGTACTTAAAGTGTACGCCAAGTAAACGATTGCCAAAATAGCCACCAGTGCTACTGTTCCTATAAAGAGTTGCTGCACTTTACGTCGACTACGTTTTTTCCGTTGATTTCTTCTAGACCCCATCTAATCTCGCCCCTTTTCGTTAGCTGAAAACCATTTAAATTACTGTGTAAAAAATTTTTCATATCAGCATTAACGTAGCAGTTGTCTTTCGGAATGTCAATAAAGATTTAAAAATCGGGAAACTAAAAAAAGACCTAACGGCGTAAAAATTAGCGCCGTTAAGTCTTTTTTTAATTTTTGTTAAGTCCTAGTTAGCTAATGCACCCATTGGATCCCATGGTGCTAAAACTTTTGGTTCAGCAGCAAAGGCTGCTTGTTGTTCGGCTGTTAAAAATTCTTTTCGAACAACGATTTGGTAAGTGTATTCGTCCATCCAAGCGTCAGTGGCTACGTAGAAACCATTGAAGCCAGCTTTATCGCCCCAGCTGTTTTCAACTTTCCATTTAGTAGATTGACCATTCACGATATCTACACCAGTTAAGACCATGGCGTGAGTCATTAAGCTTTCGCCGTAATCCAAACGGTCCGCTTTATTAGAATCAAAGTCAGCGCCTAAAGTTTCATTCACGCTAAACAAACTAGTAGCCATGATACCGTCACGGTTAGAAGATTGACCAACATCACAACCAAACCAAACAGATTCACCTTGTTCTAATTGAGCAATCGCTAATTTTTTGAAGGTGCTCATATCAACGTTTAAGTATTTTACTTGTTTGCCGCCGACAACATTTCCTAACAATTCTACCGTGTAAGATTTGTTGAAAGGTTTATCTGCAGTTGGTGCATTAATGATACTTACGTAATCGTCTAAGTTAACGCCGACAAATTTATCGTAGAAAGATTGTGGAGTTAAACCTTGTTCGATGTGATATTCTTTGTTTTCATCACGGTATTCAAAATCAAAAGTCGTTGGCGGTGTGCCTAAAGTTGTTGCTAACAAATTATACACTTCTTGCAACATGGCTTCTTTTGTTTCCGCAATTTTTTCTGCACTAGCTCCTTCAGCCACTAAAGAACGTAAGGTTTTAGCATCAATCCGTAATTTTTTATTTAAATATTTGTTTAATTGAGCAGAAGCTGAACTGGTGAAAGATTCAGGATAAACAGCTTGCGGCACGACACCATATTTTTGGAAAATGGAAACGATCATGTCCCATTGTCCGCCATCTTGTTGCGGCGTTTGTAAAAGGAACGCAACTTTACGACTCGTTAAAGCTTCGTCGGCTGTATTTAAAATACCTTCATAAAACCAGTTTGCTTTTTCATATTTATCCCAGAAGAAAGTATAACTTTGGGATAATTCAAAGTCTTTTAAGTTGAAGTTGTTTAAAATTTTGTGACGGAAAGTATTTAACGCAGCAAACATCCAGCAACGACCAGATTGTTTTTGGTTAGCTACTTTACCAGTAGTTAAATCAATGCTGTAAACAGGATTACTTTCCACATGACCTGCTTGATTTTCAGAAGCTCCTTGGATTCCATTTTTGACAACGGCCCGTTGGATGGCAGTTTTTTTACTGTCAGCGGCAAAAGCTTCAGCAAACTTTGCCGTTTGGTTAGCGGTAATTTCTTGTGACATACAAACACTCCTTTTTGATTAGTTCAAAGAGCATTGTAAACCCTGCAAGAAAAAACTGCAATCGTTTAGCGCAAATTCTTATGAATTTTCTGAAAATAGTTTGTTCTTCACGAACTTTTTTTTCTTCTGCTGACACTAAAAATTGGGTAGTGGATTATTTCATGATATGATTACTGCAGGAGGTGTCATCATGAAAAAAGTGTTGAAAGTTATTATTTTCTTAGTAGTAGTACTCGTGTTGATCGTCGCCGCCTATGTCGCTTATGCCTATCTTAGCTATCATCGTTTAGCCGATAAAATAGATTTAGAGGTCAAGAATAGTCAAAGCGCACAATTGGCGCCGGCAACAGAGTATCAAATTTTGAGTTTTAATATCGGTTATGGGGCTTACCCGCAAGACTATAGTTTCTTTATGGCGGGTGGGAAATATTCCCGCGCTTATGATCAAGAGACAGTGGAAAAAGATTTGCAAGGTATCTTTGACATTGTGAAAAATGCGGATCCTGATTTATTTTTAATGCAAGAAGTTGATGTAAACGGTGATCGTTCCTTCCATGTCAATCAAGTGGCGAAGATTCGTCAGGGTTTTACCGATTATGGCAGTGTCTTTGCGCAAAACTACGACTCCCCTTATCTCTTCTATCCCCTTTTGGATCCTATTGGGAAAGCTAAGTCTGGTTTAGTGACCGCAGCCCGCTACGAAATTACCGACAGTATGCGTTATTCTCTACCGATTGAAACGAACTTTAACAAATTTTTCGATTTAGACCGCGCTTTTTCCGTTAGTCATTTGCCAGTCGAAAACGGTGGCACACTAGCGTTAATTAATACGCATTTATCGGCCTTCACGAAAGACCCTGCTGTGCGGCAAGCGCAAATGGAGAAACTATTTCAGCAAATGGAGAAAGAGTATCAGGCTGGTCATTACGTTATTGTGGGGGGCGACTATAATCACGACCTCTTAGGAAACAGCCCGACAGTCTTTAACACGAAAGAAGAACGAGAAACTTGGACACATCCTTTCCCAATCGCCGATTTACCAACTGGCTTTCGGGCAGTTACGGAAACTTTAGCCGATGCAGCCATCCCTTCTGTGCGGGACTCCAATGCCGGCTATGAAAAAGGTAGTACTTACGTCTCCTTAATTGACGGCTTCTTAATTTCAGAAAACGTCAAAGCTTCCGCTGTCGAAGTTTTGGACGAAGCATTTTTATATTCCGACCACAATCCCATTGTGATGCATTTTAGTTTGCAATAATAAAGACAAAAGCACTTGTTAAAAATCTGGGAAAAATAAGAGCAGCCCGCAGCGTAGTTAGTTGAAGCGACCTCAAAGTTAGATTTTTATTTTAACTTTTGGCGCTCACTACAAGTTACGTTGCGGGCTTTTACTATTTATTTTTTTGTAAGTTGGCAATTTGCTCTTGGAGTTTGCGAAGTTCATTTAAATCACTGGTAGCATCTTGAATAAGCCGGTCGCGCTTTAGTAAAAGTAAAGGTAAATCGTCAGAAAATTTCTCTTTTACAACAGGATTTGCAGCAGCCACCATTTTACCCTTTTGAATTTGCCAACACTTTTGCGTCGTATTTTTTACAAACTTTTCATCGTGACTCACTAGGATAAAGGTCCCTGGATAATTTTGTAAAAAATCTTCCACTACTTGTAAGCTGGCCAGGTCTAAATAATTATTGGGTTCATCCAGTAGCAACAAATCGTAATCCCCTAATAAAATTTTCGCTAAAGCAAGGCGAACTTTTTCACCTCCACTTAACTCTGATACCTTACGGCTGAACATCTCCGGCGTAAAGGCCAACCCGCCTAACAAGTTAAATACGGTTTGCTTGCTTTGCAGGGTCTGGCTCATGGCATTTGCTAAAACGCTTTTTTCTAAATCAAAATTTAATAATTTTTGATCAAAATAGCCTACTGCCAAATTTTTCCGTAGATAAGCGACTCTTGCTAAAGAAGGATCGACTAATTGTTTTAAAAAAGTGCTCTTACCCGCACCATTTGCTCCCATGATGCTAAGGTGTTCGCCTGCCTGAATTTTAAAATCAAAAATTTCAAAGAGAGTTTGCTGGGCTTGTTGTACTTTAAAATTTTTCAAATGCATTAATGTTCCTTTATTTTGTGCTAAATGACCGGTAGCTTTTAAGTGAATCTTTTTTTCCGACTGCGGCTTCGCAACAGTTTTTAAATTTTCCGCTCGTGCTTGATAATTTTTAGCAAGGCGCGCCAAACTTTTTTCTTTACCGGCACTGGTGCCTGAAAAATTGCGTGCTTTCCAATCAGAAGCTCCCGTTTTCCCATTATATTTTTCTACGCGGTTAGCCTGCTGTTGTTTTTTCTGAGCTTCTTGTAGCAATTTATTTTTAGCTTGTTCTTGTTGGTGATACAACAGTGCTTGTTGCCGCTCTTTCTTTTTTTGCCAGCTGGAAAATTCGGTAAAGCTGCCAACAAACTCCAACATTTCGTCTTCCTCGACATACCAAATTTTATTAGCGACCTTTTCTAAAAAAATCCGATCATGAGAGACGAATAATAAAGAACCTTGATAACAGGTCAATTGATCTTCTAACCACTGACGATTAAGAGAGTCAAGATTGGTCGTCGGCTCATCTAATAAGAGACAGCCGGTATTTTCTTGTAACAATTTTAAATTTTTTTTCTTCGTCTCTTCCCCGCCACTAATACTGGTGTCCACCTGTCTTTGGGGTAAGTAACCTAGTTGAGCAGCGACTTGAATTTCCATCAGTTTCTGCTGAAAGATTAGCTCCAACAACGTTGTCTTCCCCAGCCCGTTTTTCCCCACAAGCGCAATGTGATCTTTGGGTCCTACTTGTAACTTTTTTATCGCAAATAATTTTTCTGCTCCGGCAAATACCTTTAAATTATTAATTTGAATGTCCATAAGAGTCCTTTCCGGGACAACAAAAAACCTGTCCCACATCAGGACAGGTCAGAAGATACACTATTTCCGTAAACCAAATAAAGCCTTAGGAAATGTCGCCTAGTGTGAACATCTACTGCCAATCCTGAAAAAGTCCGCAAAAATCCCATAAGATTTTTGACCTTTTTACAGTAAAAACGATTGACTTATAAATTATTCACTAGTAGTTTACCTTCCTTTCATCGGTTAGCCTAAGGATAGCAAAAAAAGGTTAACTACGCAATAAAACTAACGTTGAAATGCAGATTCTAATAATTTTTGACAAAGTTCAGGATAACTCATGCCTAATACTTTTACTTCTTGTGGTAATAAAGAAGTTGGCGTCATACCAGGTAAAGTGTTGGCCTCGATAAAGTGAATCGTGCCATCTTCTGCCATCATAAAGTCGACCCGCGAATAGCCGTGTAAGCCTAGCACTTGATAAGCTCTTTCTGCAATTTGTTGCATCTCGCTGGTTTTTTCCGGCGATAATTCAGCTGGTGTCACTTCTTTAGTGGCGCCGGCTTGGTATTTATTGGCGTAATCATAAAAACCTTTTAAAGGAATAATTTCAATAATGGGCACAGCTTTCCCATCTAATAAACCAACAGAAAATTCCCGTCCCGCAATTTTTTCTTCCACTAAAACTTTAGCGGAGTAGCGACTAGCATCCACTAGTGCCGGAATCATCTCATGTGCATCATCCACCATTTGAATCCCGATGGAAGAACCGTTGTCTAAGGGTTTAACGACCACTGGATAAGTAATTTGCGCTGCAAAGTTTACCATGTCTTCCCCAGCGTTATATTCCCAATATTTTGGTGAGGTAATGCCTGCTAAAGCGCAAAGTTTTTTGGCTAATAATTTATCCATGGCTAGTAATGAGCCTTTGTACCCTGTTCCAGTGTAAGGAATGTGATACAAGTCAAACAACGCTTGAATTTGACCATTTTCCCCAATACCA
Source organism: Enterococcus nangangensis (assembly GCF_005405245.1). Taxonomy (GTDB): domain Bacteria; phylum Bacillota; class Bacilli; order Lactobacillales; family Enterococcaceae; genus Enterococcus_J; species Enterococcus_J nangangensis. Next base: position 13,779 of record NZ_BJDR01000031.1, read on the forward strand.
CCGTGCAAGGCTAAAAAGACTGCGTCAGCCCCTTGGCAAATTTCAATCACATGAGGTCCTACTAAATTAGTCAAAGTAGGATTGGCTGCTTTTAAAGCCGCTAAGTCTGGTGCTTGGGTGGAGATGACTGCTTGATATTCTTTTTGTCCAAACTGCGCATAAGCCTCGGCAAAACTTGCGGCCTCCGGAAAGCCAAAGAAAACATCCATTAATAAGACTTCATGACCATTGGCGATTAAGGCGTTGGCAATTTGACTGCCTGAAGATAAAGACACATCCCGTTCATCACTTAAACCACCTGCTAAGACTACTACTTTCATCAAAAATTCCCCTTTATATCTTTTTTCCAAAAATAATTAAATCTTGGACACTCGTTTCCATATCGGCCACCGTTGGTAAAAAGCCATACGTCTCGTAACCAAACTTTTTAAATAAATGACAACTAGGAACGTTGCCGGAAAAAACAAAACCTAGTAAAGTCGTGATGCCTAATTTTTTGGCTTCTTCTTCAGCAAAGGCTAAAGCTTGACTGCCAATACCACACCCGGCGACCGCTTGCGTCAAATAAATGCTAACTTCCACTGTTCCTTGATAAGCAATGCGACCATAAAAATCGCTTAAAGAAATCCAACCCACAATTTTTCCAGCCTGCAAAACGACGTAAAGCGGCCGTCTGTCATGATGGGCTAAAAACCATGGTGTCCGCTCTGCCACTGTTACTTCTTGTAAATCCGCCGTAATCACGCGACTAGGGATCGCTTCATTGTAAATCGTCACAATTGCCGCGAGGTCGGCAAGCTCCGCTAATTGGTACGTAATTTTTTCCATGACTGCCTTCCTTTTTTAAATGATTCCTTTTAAAATTAAAGCACAATTCAAGCAAATTACAAGTAAAATACCACATTTTTCTAAAAATTTAAACTGCCCCTTTATTTGCAAATCTATTTTTAAAGGTGTATAAAAGACTTTGACGGGAAATAGCTCAGCTTGGTAGAGCACTACGTTCGGGACGTAGGGGTCGCAGGTTCAAATCCTGTTTTCCCGATAATTTTTTGGACAGTCTGCGGACTGTTTTTTTTGTGCCTTTAAAAAATAAAAAATCTGTAAGCGCTGGAAAGCCAACGTTTACAGATTTTACTTTTTAGAGCCACTTATCGGATTCGAACCGATGACCTCTTCCTTACCATGGAAGCGCTCTACCTGCTGAGCTAAAGCGGCATTTTGTTATTTAACACAAGAAATAGAATAACTGATTTTAACTAACTTGTCAACCGTTCCTTAAAATTTTCCGCAAAAAATTTATAACAAACTGACAGGCACAAACAAAAGTTTAACTAATTTTTTTGTGCCTGTCAATCGCTAATTTATTCTCCTAATAAAATTTCAGCGACTTCTAAGGGCGACTCGGCAAAATAATGTGCACCGGCCGTATTTAATTCCACTTCAGTCCCGTAGCCATATAAGACACCGACACTCATTAAATCGTTTTGATAAGCACCACGAATATCATATTCACGATCACCTACCATAATGGTGTCAGCTGGACTTAACTTTTCCTTCGTTAAAGCTTGACGAATAATATCTCCTTTAGCTGATAAACTGCCATCCATGCTAGCCCCATAGATTCCCTTGAAAAATTGGGTTAGTCCAAAGTGAGCTAAAATCTGTTCAGCGTAAAGTTGTGGCTTAGAAGTCGTCAAAAAAAGCGTCTTTTCAGCAGCTTGCAGTTCAGTTAACATCTCGGTAACCCCGGCATACAATTCGTTTTCAAAAATTCCTTTTTCCGGATAGTATTCGCGGTAATATTGCACACCTAATAGCGCTTCTTCTTTGGTCAACCCCGCCACATCCATAAAGGCATCCACTAGGGGCGGTCCAATAAATAATTCCAACTCCTGGATTTCTAAAGCAGGTTGCTGTAATTTTTTTAAAGCGTAGGCTACAGAGTTGGTTATCCCTAAACCAGAGTCGGTTAAAGTCCCATCTAAATCAAAAAAAATATTTTTCATTGGTCTAATCCTTAAAGTATTGAATACCCATGGCTTTTTTCACTTCAGCTAAGGTATTGGCGGCAACGGCTTCGGCTTTTTGTGAGCCAGCTTGTAAAATTTGCATCACACCAGCCGGGTCTTTCGCTAGTTCTTCACGGCGCGTCCGAATAGGCGTTAATTCGGCGTCTAACACGTCGATTAAGTAGCGTTTAATTTTTACATCACCAAGACCGCCTTGGCGATAGTGGTCTTTAAGTTCAGCAATTTTTGCAGTGTCTTTACCGAAGACATCAAGATAAGTGAAGACCATATTCCCTTCGACTTGACCTGGATCTTCTACGTGAATATGTTGCGGATCGGTATACATTTGCATTACTTTTTGTTTAACGACGTCCATGGAGTCGGCTAAGTAAATGCCGTTACCTAAAGATTTACTCATCTTCCCTTTACCATCAATCCCCGGCAAGCGTCCAATTGCCCCTTTCGGTACAACAGCTTCCGGTTCCACTAAGACTTCAGCGTAAGTGCTGTTAAAGTCCCGCACAATTTCCCGCGTTTGTTCTAGCATTGGCTTTTGATCTTCCCCTACCGGCACCAAGTTAGCTTTAAAGGCAGTAATATCGGCAGCTTGGGAAATAGGATACACAAAAAAGCCAGTGGGTACACTTTGCCCAAAATTCTTTTGGTCAATTTCCGCTTTAACGGTTGGATTGCGTCTGACGCGGGCCACCGTCACTAAGTTCATGTAGTACATGGTCAATTCACTAAGTTCAGGAATTTGTGATTGAATAAAGAGTGTGGATTTAACAGGGTCTAACCCACAAGCTAAGTAATCCAAAGCTACTTCTAAGACATTGCTGGAAACTTTTACGGGATTGTGAGCATTATCCGTTAACGCTTGCATATCGGCTACCATAATATACATTTGATTGTTGTCATCGTTTTGCATCGCCACACGATTACGCAACGAGCCGACGTAATGTCCAACGTGGAGTTTGCCAGTGGGACGATCCCCAGTTAAAATAATATTTTTCATTTTGCTGTTCCTACTTTCCATTAACCTTAATAATCCCTTCCAGTGTAACTTTTTTTCGTCATTCCCTCAAGTCTTAATTCTAAAAGAGTCTTTACTTGCCAGAAAAAAATTTTCTCGTTAAGCTTACTTATAGTAAGAATAAAAGGAGGAACTTCGATGACCATGAATGAGTTTCCCATCATTGGGATACACCACGTAACAGCCATGACTTCTAGCGCTGAAAAAATTTATAACTTCTTTACCGAGATTTTAGGGTTGCGTTTAATAAAAAAAACCGTCAACCAAGACGACATCCAAACCTACCATTTATATTTTACTGATGATGTCGGAACTCCCGGCACAGATATGACCTTCTTCGATTTTCCCGGTGCGCCTAAAGGAAAAAATGGAACCGACAGTATCGCTGCAACTTCTTTTCGGGTCCCTAGTAACGCCAGCCTTCTTTACTGGCAAGAACGTTTGAGCCAATTTCAAATTGAACACGAAGATATCACCGAGCTTTTCGGGAAAAAAGTCTTGCCTTTTGTCGATTTTGACGGTCAAAATTATCAATTGATTTCCGATGAAAATAATGCTGGCATTCCCGGCGGTCTTCCTTGGAAAAATGCGCCCGTGCCTGCGGAACACGCCATCACAGGCTTAGGTCAAATCCTGGTAAATGTCAATCATCCCCGAACTTTAATTGAAGTCTTAGTGGACACGTTAGGTTTTAAAGAAGTCTTAACGGTGGACCATTCAACACTCCTAGAAGTCGGTGCTGGTGGCAATGGTGGTGCAATCATTGTCAACTATCAACCAGATTTACCCTTAGCGCAAGAAGGCTACGGACAAGTTCATCACGTAGCTTGGCGCGTCAAAGATGACGTCAGTTTAAAAAATTGGATCTTCCGTTTAGAAAATTTAGCTTATCCTAGCTCCGGTTTTGTGGATCGTTTTTATTTTCAATCGGAGTATTTCAAACCGACTCGGGGGATTCTTTTTGAACTTGCTACTGATGGACCAGGCTTTTTAGTGGACGAACCTTATGAAACTGCCGGCGAAATTTTATCTTTACCCCCATTCTTAGAAAAGAAACGGACCGAAATCGAAGGTTACGTCCGTCCTTTTGACACCACCAAACACAATCTGCCGCAAGGAAAGGAGTAACGTGATGCATCATTATGCCGCCACCACTTTAACTCCACAACAACAATACAAATTCATCACCAGCATCGTCGTCCCGCGCCCAATTGCTTGGTTGACAACGTATAATCAGGACCACACTGTCCTGAACCTCGCGCCCTTTAGCTTTTACTCTGGTGTTTCTAATCAATTGCCTTTAGTGACTGTTGCCATTTTACGTGATAGTAGCGAACCTAAAGACACCGCTCGTAACTTGTTGGCGACTAAAGAAGCTGTGCTCCATTTAGTTGACCAGACCAAGCTAGCAAGGATGAATGAAACGGCCGCTAAAATTGCTCCCAACCAAAGCGAAGTTGCCTTAGCTGGTTTACAAACTGTTCCTTCTAAAACAGTAGCAGTGCCGAGTCTTGCTGATGTCTTGGTTAAAATGGAAGCGAGAGTCTACCAATATCTCCCCTTAAAAAATCCTAATGGCGCGGTGATGACGGATTTATTTATCTTAGAAATTTGCGATTTTTATTTTGCTGAAGAAATTTTTGACGCAAAACGTGAATACTTGGACTTTTTAAAAGTCCAACCGGTAGCGCGTCTGGCCGGTCCTTATTACGGAACCATTCAAGAACAAATTTATTTACCACGACCCTCTTAATTACAAACAAGCGCCCTTGAGCATTCTCAGCTCAAGGGCGCTTGTTTCCTGTTTATTTTAAAAATTATTCAGCATCAACGGGTTTAACGGAACCATCCCATTTTTCTAAAATCCAATCTTGAACTTCTTTAGAGTGTAAAATTTTCACTAATTTTTGGACACGTTCATCGTTTTCTTCCCCTTTGCGGGTTACGACAACGTTAGCATAAGGTGAATCATCGCCATCAATTAACAAGGCATCTTTCACTGGATTCAAACCAGATTGATAAGCAAAGTTGGCATTGATACAGATTAAGTCTGCTTCGTCATTATCGTAAGCTGAAGTCATCATTTCTGGCGCAACATCGTATTTAAATTGCAAGTTCTTAGGATTTTCAGCAATATCATCAAAGGTTGCTTCTTCTAAGTTCACACCATCTTTCACTTTAATTAAGCCGGCCGTTTGCAAAATAGTTAAGATTCGGCCATAGTCAGGAGCGTTAGTGGAAGCTAAAACGGTCGCGCCATCTTTAACATCTTTGATGTCAGTTAAGCGTTTGGAGTAAATCCCTAAAGGTTCAATGTGAATAGCTCCAGCAATTGCTAAAGGATCTCCGTTTTCTTTATTAAAAGCGTTGATAAAAGGAATGTGGGCAAAGTAGTTAGCATCAATATCGCCATCAACTAAAGTCGTATCTGGTAAAACATAGTCGGTAAATTCTTTAATTTCCAAGTCGACGCCTTCTTTAGCTAATAACGGTTTAACATGTTCCAAAATTTCAGCGTGAGGTGATGGTGTTGCTCCAATAACTAATTTTTCTGTTTTACCGCTTGCACTGTCACCAGTAGCTGCAGTGTCCTCTTTTTTGCTGCCACATGCAGCTAAACTTAATACGGCAACAGCTAAGGTTACCAAACCAAAAATTTTCTTTTTCATTAATATCTTCCCCTTTTTTTCTTAAATATATATTAAAGTCAATCAAGCTTAGCGCTTGTCTACTTTTTTAACAATAAAATCGCCAATTCCTTGGACGAGAAAAACAAACAAAGTAATCATAACCGTCGCTACTAAAATTACCGTGTAGTTGCTCCGTTGAAACCCAGTATTCCAAGCTAACTGGCCTAAGCCGCCAGCCCCGATGACACCGGCCATCGCTGTAAAACCAATCATGGAAACCGTGGTGACGGTTAAACCAGAAATCAAGGCAGGTAAACTTTCTGGAATCAATACTTTAAAAAAGATTTGTAATGGCGAAGCGCCTAGCGCGTCTGCAGCTTCTAAGACACCGCCATCTACTTCCCGTAATGCCAACTCCACTAAGCGGGCAAAAAATGGTGAGGCCGATAAAATCAGCGCAGGATAAGCAGCCTTAACGCCAATGGTCGTCCCCATTAAAGTTTTTGTCACTGGCATTAAAAAGATTAATAAAATCATGAAAGGCACAGCCCGTAAAACGTTAGTTATAACCGAAACAATACCGTAGCCTACTTTGCCCCAAGCTTTTTTGCTATGACCTAAGGCGTAAAGTAGAATCCCTAAGAGCATGCCGACAAAAAAGATAATGAAGGTGGCCACTAAAGTGAGGTAGACCGTATCACGAGTAGCTTCTCCCACTTTGGGCCAATCCACTTGGCTAAAATCAAAATATTTTTGCCATAAGCTTTGATTGTTATTCATGACTTAACACCTCCACGTCGACTCCTTGCTCTTGAAAGAAGAGCAAAGTTTTCTCTTGATCTTTAGCTGGCCCGTTGAGTAAGACAGTTAGATTGCCGAAACGCCCCGTAGAAGTTTTTTGAATTGCTCCTTGAATCACCGAGATATCAATGGGGAACTTACGAATCGCTTGCGAAATCAGCGGTTCTTCTGCCGAATCTTTCGTAAAGTGTAAATTGACAATCAGACCGTTAGGATTTTCTTCTTGGAAAGCCTGTAAAATTCCTTCTGTATCATCTTCTGCCGTTTCTTTTTTTACGAAGCGCTTCGTAATATCTTGTTGAGGATTTCTAAAAATTTCTAAAGTATCGCCTTTTTCCACGATGGTTCCTTTTCCCATCACGGCAACCTTGTTACAAATTTTACGAATCACGTGCATCTCATGGGTAATTAAAACAATCGTTAATCCTAGTTGCTTATTGATGCTTAACAACAACTCTAAGACTTCATCTGTCGTTTGCGGGTCCAAAGCAGAAGTCGCTTCATCACAAAGCAAAATTTCTGGGTTGTTGGCCAAAGCCCGGGCAATCCCGACGCGTTGTTTTTGACCGCCAGATAGTTGGCTAGGATAATGTTTTCCTCGACCCTCAAGTCCTACCAAACGAATCAACTCTTGCGCGCGTTTTTTTCGTTCAACTTTTTTAACACCGGCAATTTCTAAAGGTAATTCAATATTTTCTTCCACCGTGCGGGACCACAATAAGTTAAAGTGTTGAAAAATCATCCCCACTTTGCGGCGGAAATTACGTAAATCTTTGGCGGAAAGTTTCGTGATATCCTGATTGCGTACATCAACTTCCCCAGCGCTCGCTTGCTCTAAGCCATTGAGCAACCGCACCAAAGTACTTTTCCCTGCACCAGAGTACCCCACAATTCCAAAGATGTCGCCGGCTTCTACCGTCAAGTTGACATCTGCTACCGCGTTTACTTCACTACTACCATCGTGAAACGTTTTACTGACATTTCGTAATTGAATGATTGCCATAGTAACTTCCTTTCTCCATAAAAAAATCTTCGCCCCTCTGTTTAATAGCTAAACAAAGAAAGGACGAAGATTAACATTCGTGTTACCACCTTTTTTTACAGACATCTCACAATATCTGCCTCCACCAGTGCTTGCAATCCTAAAAACTCCGCACACTGTGTCGCTATAACGGGCGCCCCCGTAAGTGACTCACTCACGCTTATCACTTCTTGCTCAAAGACCATCTTCAGCTTTTTCCCAAATACCCTTTTGCAGCTCACGGGGCTCTCTAAAAAATGTTTGAAAGCTTACTCTTCTTTTCAAAGCACTTGTTCTCTTTAACTGAGGTCATTCTATCAAGGAGAATGTCTTCTGTCAAGAAAAAAATTCAATAAATTTTCAAAAATCTCGTTCGAAAGTGATAATGTCCTAGGTATATCGAAAGGGAAAATGTCCCAAAATGATAAAATAACCTTAT
>NZ_BJDR01000032.1 GCF_005405245.1 Enterococcus nangangensis
GATAAGTCATCCAAGTGCTAGTATAAAGGATTTTTTTGTTTCATGGAATAGGTTATAAATTTAATGCAACACTAGTGGCTTATTTTATTATTTGTGCAACGATTACGGCCGTGGTGGGTTTCCAAGCTCTAACAGGTAGCCATTTTGGCTTTATTGAGAAGAAAAAAAGTGTGTTAAGTAGCTATATTATTTTTATCATCCTTGGTAGTATTCTCCTGTTTCTTTATCTAGGAACACAACAGTTTATGGTTGCTGGAGAAATTACAGTCGATGGTGTTTTTTGGTTAGCCTTGGCTTTTTTGCTGGTAGGACTTTGTGGACTAGTCGGTAATCTAAAAAATAAATAAAAGAAAAGCTGCGATCTTTTTTAGGTCGCAGCTTTCGTTTTGTTTTATTTTTCTTCAAGAATTTTTTTAGCTAAGCGTTTATTTTGGTTAAACTCAGCAAGTTTAGCAGCGAAGTCGAACAGCCCCGCACTAGTTTCTTTGTTTAAACCTTTTTCACTCCGAGCATTTTCAAAAATAATTTGATCTAATAATTGGGTGGAGTGGTAACTTTGATTAATTTCTAAAGCTTTTTTAGTAGCACTAATCGCTTTATCAAAGTCAGCGTTGCTATTGTAAAACTTAGCAGCATCTAGGAAAACTTGATTGAAGTGTAGCGGATAAGGTTTGCTATTATTTTTGATTCCTGCTAAAGCTTTTTGGAAATAGGTTTCAGCGAAGTTCGGTTGTTTCTTTTCACCATAAGTCACAGCGATACCCGTGTTAGCTAGAATACCATATAGTTCGTCGGCGTTAGTGTTGTTAATGACTTGATTATAATAGAATAAAGCACCGTCTGTATCTTTTTTCGCTTGTAATAAAGCATTACCAAAATTGTAGTAGTAACGATTTAACACGCGGCGATCTTCGATGTCGTCATTTTTAATTTTTTCTAAGTCAACTAAAGCTTCTTTAGCATGGCCGGAAGCTAATTGATCTTCAATACCTGCTAAACGTTCTTCCAACCAATCCTCCGGACTAGCTTCTACCACTTGGGTTAACACAAGATCCAACTTGCGGCAGACTTTCGCCAAGATTTCAATGTCTTTACAAAAGTTTTTCCGCTCAATGTTACTGATGGTCGCTTGTTTACAAATTCCTTCAGCAAGCTCAGTTTGACTCATTTTTCTTTTTTTACGTTCTGCTTTGATAATTTCTCCGTGGACTAAAGCCATGATCCAATTCCCCCTAAATTAATCGTCGAGATGAATAGACGAAATATAACAAAATATTAGTGACATACCATTTCTACAACTAATAATTATTATAAAGACTATTTGCTGAAAAACAAGTAAAAACTCGTGAATTATTAATAAATTTAAATTATTTTCAACAAGACCCTAATGGCAGCTAGCGCGTCTGAAAAATAGGAAATTTATTGTGAGGGGCTAACTCTTTTTTTATTTTATCAACTTACCAGAATTTCCTATAGAATTGTAAAAAAAATTAGGTGCCATCATCAAGGATGCTCGTTTTGACACAGCATGTCTCGGGATATTAAAGACGACTAGCTGTTTTTTAACTTTCACAAAGGTGGTAAAAATTATAACGGTAAACTCAAATAAAATCTAAATTAGCAAATAGTTAAGATAACGATTCTTTTTGTGCAAATCCCTAAATTTAGCGAACACTTGCGAATGAAAATGCAATTTAATAGCGGATATTCAAGGATTTGTATACTTTTTGCTTATTTACTAATATTCCCCACAGGATTATTCTATCACAATTTTCTTATGTAAAAGTTGGAGATTTTTATTTTTTTATTTATAGGTTTGTGAAAGATATGAAAAAAACATTTTAAACGCTAAAAAATAAAACTTTAAGCGATATATTTTTTTGGAAAAGCAGTTAAGGACGTATGTTTATATGGTATAATAGCCAAAATTTAGTGTGAAGAAGGTATGATGATGGAATATCCTTTATTAAAAAGACAACTCCCACCAAAAATAAAAAATGTTTGGCGGTCTCGCCAACTCATTGGTCTAGTTGTGGGCATCGTAGTGAGTGGTGGAACTTTTTGGGCCGTAAAAATATTTGAATTTTTACAGCCCGCCTATTTCTTTTGGATTTGGTTGGGATTGACGCTTTTATTTTTGCTTTCTAAATTGATCGACTTTGCCCTAATTCCTTACCGCTACCAGTTTCACCGTTTTGAAATTGATGATGCGGATATTGCTCTTCAAACTGGCTACTTTTTTCGCAATATGACTTTTGTGCCGATTAGTCGGATTCAACACGTGGAGACTGAGCAAGGACCGCTACTGCGAAAAGCGGGCTTAATGAGTGTTGTTTTGCACACAGCGGCGACGACGCACCGACTAGCTGGCTTGACGGTGGCGGATGCGCAACAATTAAGAGAACAAATTATCGCTTTAGTGAAGGTGGCGAAAGAAGATGTCTAATGTCGATTTCCAACGCTTACCAAAACTTTCATTGGTGGTCTTAATTTTGCGCCGAATTTACAAAATTTGGGGTTTACTTGCTATTTTTTCTTTAAAATTAATTAGTGGGGAAAGGGAGCTGTGGTTGTCTTTAGTACTAGTATTAGTATTTCTTTTGTTCACAGTGATTCCTGGAATGGTGGAGTATTTCTTCTACGGGTACGCCATTACTAACGATGGCATTGAAATTCGGCAGGGGGTTTTTAAAAAGCAAGCCTTGTCTATTCCCTATGATCGTATTCAAGCATTAAAACAAAAGCAATGGTTTTTCTTTGAACCTTTTAACTTGATTCAATTAGAAATTGAAACAGCTGGTAACAGTAATGAAGCGGAAGTACAAATTCCAGCGATTCCTCAAGAGGTTGTGGAAATTATTCAAGCACGGAAGGCTCAAGCTAACTTGCAAGAAGCAGACCAAGAAATGCTTGTTAGTAATGAACCAGAAGAATTTAGTCAAGAAAAAGAGGAAGTGGTGGCTACCTCAACGTCAACGTTAAATGTTCAACCAACTTATACGATAAGTATGAAGCAAATTTTGCTTTTTTCTTTAACGGATTTATCCATGTTACTAAGTGTGTTTGTTATTACTAGTTTTTTGAATCGTTATTTGTCTAAGTGGTATGACCAAGCGATGGGAACCTTGGATAAATTAGTGAGTGGTAGCTTGTGGTTGATAGTATTTGTAATATTAATCGTTTTACTAATCATTATTTTTTGTTCTTTTGTTAAAGGAATTTATTTATACTACGATTTTCAAGTGTTTCAAGATGCTAAAGAGTTAACGGTGGAACGGGGCTTATTGGCGCGGGAAAAAACCGTTATTCCTTACAGTCGAATTCAAGGTATTGAAATTAAGCAGACTCTGTTAAGAAAAATTTTTCGTTTGAGCTCCGTGAAGTTACTCTTAGCGACAGGCAACTCTGACAAGGATGAGAACACGTTTTACTTACTGCCTATTGTGGCAGATGAGGAACGTACCGCCTTATTACAAAAATTACTACCCGCTTGGGAATTACCCAGCACGAATTTTACGCGCAATGAAGAACCAAAATTGTGGTACTTTATCCGCTATAATCTTTTCATTGGTCTGATTTTAGGAATAGGCTTGGGCTATTTTCTGACTTGGTGGTTAACGTTGGCTGTGGCAATCTTTGCTGCATTCTTAATTGCTGGTGATATTTGGAAAGCCCACGTTCAAGGTTTTCAAATTTTAAGTAATCATTTTTTAGCAGTAGAGACAGTCTTTGGTATTACGCGGACGCAAAGTATTTTAGTGCGCAATAAAGTACAAGCCTTAACGTGTAAAACTTCTCGTTGGCTGGTGCCTAAACAATTGGGACATCTTGAACTGACAATTAAAGCCGGCAATAATAGTCAAACGGTGGCTTTAAAATTTATCCCTTTAGCGTTTCAAAAAAATTTAGCAATGTGGTATCTGCCTGAAAGTAAACAAACTAATCTTTTATCAGACATAAAAAAACGCAGCCTCTAAAAGCGAGGTTGCGATTTTTTTAGCGCAAGAATTAATCTTCCATTTCTGATAGCGCGGCATCCGCTTTTTGATGTTTTAAAACAGAAGCCTTATAAAATAGTCCGTAGACTACGGTGACAGCAACAGGAATCAAAGCTGCGACGACATACACTCCTTGGAAAGGCAAGAAGTTGTGGACGGTACCCATTACGTAAGGACCAACGCCAAGACCCAAGTCTAAACCGATGAAGTAAGTAGAAAGAGCAATGCCGATACGATGGCTAGCGGCGTGTTTCAAACAAACGGCTTGACCGTTAGACATGAAAGTCCCATAACCTAAACCAACTAAGACACCAGAACCTAAAAGCATCCAGCTCTTAGTGGTAATACTCAAAGCCAGTAAACCTAACGTTAAGAAGATGTAGCTAGGATACATGACGTAGTTTTCACCGCGAGCATCAAAGAGTTTACCAGTAGCAGGACGAGTGAAGGTTACGGCTAAAGCGTAAACTACGAAAAAGTATGAACCCGCTGAAACTAAATGAATTTCTTTAACATAAGTAGAAAGGAAAGCTAAGACGCTAGAATAAGAAAGACCAATGAAAAAGGCCACACCGGTAATAAATAAAACTTTTCGTTCAATGAAACTATCAAAGGTCCATTTGTTTAATAAAGCGCGGTGCTCTGGCGTAATTTCTAAGTTAACCACTTTAATTGCGAAACAAGCAACTGTCGTGATGGCAACTAGAATAATTGAAGTCACGATAATTGTATGGAAGCTGGTACTCTTTAACATAATCATCCCTAAGAAAGGTCCGCAAGCAGCGGCTAGTGAAGTACTTAAACCATAATAGTTAATACCTTCACCATTTTTAGATTCAGGAATATAATAAGTGACGATGGCATTACAAGCCGTAGACACTGTCCCGTAACCAAAACCATTTAAGAAGCGGACGATACACAAAACAGCCAAGTTTGGCATGTAAAGGTAAGCGGCCGTCGTTAACAAGTAGAAAATAATGCCATAACGTAAGACGGCTTTACGTCCAAAGATTTCTAATTTTTTTCCCATGTAGAGGCGAGCTAATAAAGTTCCGATGATATAAATTCCAGAAGCAAAACCAGATTGTGCGGTGGTGGCGCCTAGTTCATCAGAAGCGATGACGGCGATGATCACCATTAATAAGTAATAGACTAAAAAGACGATAAAGTTAATGACGGTAATACTAATAAATCCTTTGTTAAATAATTTTTGCTCTTTCATGAATAACGTATTCCCTTTCAATTCCTGATTGTTTTTGAAAAAATTTTTAAATTACTGAAAAATAAATTCTTTTCATTTCATTTTTGGTAAATAAAATAGTCAGTTGCTAGTTGCTCCCTGACAAATAAGTGCTATGAAACTTGGTTGGTGTTGCTTTTTTCGACGGTAATGGGGATTGCGTCCTTTAGTACTTGAATTTTGCTAGCCACTTCAGCAAAGTTAGATGGATAGCGATCGACGGCCTGGAGGATAAATAAATCCCGCGCCCTTAAAAATTGTTCTGCAAAAGTTTGCAAGTCAGGGCTGGTGGCGTAATGGGGCGAACTTTTTAAGGCCAAGAGTTCTTGATAGGCATCGTTTAGAAAAACTAAACAAGCTTGGCGATCAAAGCGCGCTTCATAGGCGGTCTCCAAACGTTCGATCATGGCAGAAAGACTAGACTGCGTGTGAGGCACCTCCTTTTGGTAGTTTCAACAATTGACACTATATCAAAATTCAGAAAATAAAAAATCGTCTTTGTAAACAACATTTTTTATTAACAAATGTTGTGCTTTTACGTATAATAGAAAAGAAATGTAGGAAAACGAAAAAGTGGGGGAACAAAAGTGGATAGTCGCATCCTAAAAAAATATTTGAGTCAGCGAGATTTTCCAGTTATCGTCAAGAAACGGAAAAAATATTTAATCTATGAAGGAATTCAAGATCGCTATGTCTACGTTTTAAAATCAGGGGTGATTAAGACTAGCGTCATTTCACGTGATGGGCGGGAGTTCAACATTGAATACATTAACGGACTGGAGATTGTTTCCTTACTTAAAGATGAGTATTCTCAGTTTATCGATGCCCCTTTTAATATTCGTATCGAATCGGAAACGGCAGAACTCTATCAAATTGACCGGGTGCAGTTTTGGCAAGATATCAATCACAATTTAGAGCTGCAAGCATATGTGAAGGATTACTACCGGGTGCATTTGCTCCACTCCATGAAAAAAATGCAGCAGATGTTAATGAATGGTAAGTTCGGAGCTGTCTGCACGCAAATTTATGAATTGTATGACATGTTTGGCAAGACCTTAGACAACGGTGAAGTACTGATTGATTTTGTGGTGACCAATGAAGAGATTGCCCGTTTTTGCGGGATTGCTGCGGCTAGTTCGGTGAATCGGATGATGCAACAACTAAAAGAAATGGGTGCCATTGAGGTGCGCAATCGCAAAATTGTCATTAAAAATCTTGAGATTATTAAAGATAATATTATTTTTTAGCAAAATATTTCTTGGAGCTTGCGCCACTTCAACTAACCTGCGCAAGTTTTTTCTTGACCCAACACGAAAAAAGCATAAGATAGAAAAGAAGAATCTGACGGAAAGAAGTGTTGAACATGGAAAAAAGAAGAGTGGGCTCTTGTACCACCATTTTAGCCGGGAAAAAAGCCACCATTGATGGTTCCACCTTAATTTCCCGTAATGCGGATGGGCATGAAGCTTTTGAAGCGACTAAATTTATTTTAATTGAGCCTGAAGCGCAAGTACGGCACTACAAAGCGGTGTTAAGTAGCGTGGAAATGGATTTGCCTGATAATCCTTTGCGTTACACTTGTACCCCTAATGCCGTTTACGATCATGGTATTTGGGGGAGTGCCGCGATTAATGAAGAGAATGTCGCCATGAGCGCTACCGAAACCATTACTACCAATCCGCGGATTTTAGCCCTTGATCCTTTAGTGGAAAATGGTATTGGTGAAGAGGACCTGGTGACAATTGTCGCGCCTTACATTCGTTCAGCTAAAGAAGGTGTCTTACGCTTGGGGGAACTTTTAGCGACTTATGGCACGTACGAATCAAACGGGATTGCTTTTTGTGATGCAGATGAGGTTTGGTACTTAGAAACATTAGGTGGTCATCATTGGGCAGCCGTCCGCATTCCAGATGATGCTTACGTCATTGCGCCTAATCGCTTGAACATTGATACTTTTGATTTTAATTCCCCTGACTGTTTAGCTTCCAGTGACCTACAAGCTTTGATTACCGAAAATCATTTGAATCCTGATTACGACGGTTACAACTTGCGCCACATTTTTGGCAGCAGTACCGTAAAAGATACCCGTTACAACAATCCGCGGGCGTGGTACGGGCAAAAATATTTTAATCCGGAAATTCAACAAGAACCCATGGATCAAAATTTACCTTTTATCAATCGGGCCAATCGTTTAATAAGTATTGAAGATGTGAAGTGGGTCTTAAGCTCTCATTATCAAAATACAGTATATGATTGCTATGGTCATGGTAGTGAGGCGGAGAAGAAACTTTTCCGGCCTATCGGCATTAACCGCAACCATCACGTGCATATTTTACAAATTAGAAATCATGTACCAAAAGAAATCGCCGGGGTTCATTGGTTAGGCTTTGGTCCTAATACTTTTAATGCAGTAATTCCTTTTTACGCTAATGTCAAAGATACCCCAGCTTGTTACCGCGATGCCACAGACACTTTTGATTTAAGCAAAATGTATTGGCTAAGCGCCACCACGGCTTTACTGGGCGACAGCAACTTTAGTTTATATAGTGATTTAGAAGCGAGCTTTGAACAAAAAACCGTGGCCGCTTGTCGCAAGATTCAACAGGATACGGATCGAAAAATTGCGGAAGCTACTGACGTATCCGCTACGTTGACGGCAGCCAATGAAGCCATGGCCGCGATTTCTTTTGCCAACGCGACGGCCCTCCTAGGGGAAATGGTCACAACGGGTGGCTCTTCCATGAAACTACGTTATACCTTAAATGATTAGTTGCAAAAAGCAGTCCCCCCTTAAATTTTAGGCGGGGACTGCTTTTCTGCTAGAGTAATGAGATAAAGTATCACGCTTTGAATCAAGGTAAAAGCTAGGATGAAAATTATTTTAGCCCCACTCCACATACCAAAAATTTGCCATAGGGTAGTAAAGGGTTGAATAAAGAGATGTAGCGTGTGTAAACGTAAAAAGCGACCGACATAAATCCCTAAGCTGGCTAGTAAAGAAACAGCTAGCAAAAAGTGGGATTGCTGCCGAGGGAAAAAACGTTCGGCAACGGTTGTCAGTTGCCAAAAACCAATCAACGGGAGTGCTAGACAAGGTAAGACTAAAGTAGTAAAGGCTAACCAAGCGGAGCTGTCAGCTAGAAAGTGACCGTCGGCGTGATAGATAGGTAGCAGTTGTAAATGAAAAAAATCGGTAAAAAGATAAGGGAGATTGGGATAAAAAAGTAACCATAAAATTCCTAGTAAAAAAATGGCTAGTTGTCCCCGAACTTTTAGTAATCCCCGTCCTAACTCTAAGGCTAGCCATGCTAAGGCAACATTCAAAACCATAAAGAAGAAGTATTGGGCAAAAAAGAACATGCCGCAAAGATAAATGAATAAAATACAGCGTAGATAAGACCAGGGCTTCATTTTTTTCAGCAAAGGGGAACCTCCTTAAATTACTTTTAAAAAATTATGCTGTATTTAGTGTAGCATAAAGCAGTAGAAAAAATTTTTTTAAGAGTTTACGCTTCAACTTTTCCTTGGTAAACTGTCCTTAAAGGAGGCGACGAGATGAAGTTATATTCAGTAGAAGAAGTTGCCGCGCGTTTACAAGTAAGCACTCGCACCATTCGTAATTATTTAAGAAATAATAAGTTAAAAGGGCAAAAGGTTGGGGGCCAATGGCGTTTCACAGAAGATGAAATTGTAGCGTTTCTAGGGTTAGCGCCAGAAGTGACGGACACCCAACAATTAGTAAAAAAATTTTTGCAAAAACAAGCAGATTTGCCTAGTGCCGTGATTATTATCGACATTCCTTACCAAACAGCCGCAGAATTAGAACGGCAAAAAAATATTTTTTTGACGCAATTTAATGAAGTTTATGAAGATGGAGCGAAGCGTTTTTTTCATTTTCAACGCTTGGCTGAGGATACCACCCGCTTAACGATTGAGGGCAGCCTTCGCTACGTTCAAAGCTTCAGTAGCTGGGTGTATGACTTTTTGGAAAAAAATCCCACAACGTAATAAAAAAGATGAGCCGACAATGGACTCATCTTTTTTGCTTAAAGCGTTGGATTAGGTAAGGCGTGATAAAGTTTTAGTCCTTGTCTTAAGAATAAACCAAAGAGGAGACCGCTAATGGCGAGCATCGGCACGTTGCGAATTAAGTCCCGCTGGATATCGCGAGTCGTTGGGAGATAATCTTCTACGGTGTTAGTGTAAGGGAGAATGAGGTAAGCGAGGTTGTCCCAAAAGTTTCCTAATTGAATGAGGAAAGTTACAAAAGAAATCAGGGCTAAAAGCAACCAAAAGATAACGATGAAATTGGCTTTTTTCATGGTAAGCCACCTCCTCAAAGTGAGAATAACAAGAGCAAGGAAATAAAGCAATTTATCCGTCCACCGAGGAGCTTTTCAACTGCATTTTAAAGAATAATTAAAAAACGACTGCCATCATCGGCAGTCGTCGTAAACTAAGCAAGATTAAACATTTAAAATCCACATAAAACCAATAAAAACAAAGAAGAGGAGATACATAATCGGAGAAACTTCTTTACCCCGTTTTGCCGCCACCATCGTGATGGGATAGAAGATGAAACCTAAAGCAATCCCATCAGAGATACTGTAAGTTAAGGGCATCCCGATTAAAATTAAGAAAGCAGGAATTGCAATCTCTAGACGTTGCCAGTCTACTTTGCTTAAGGATTGAGCCATTAAAACTCCTACCACAATCAAAGCTGGTGCGGTGACTTGGGAGGTTACCACTGATAACAATGGAGAAAAGATTAAACTAGCAATGAATAAAACACCAGTCGCAATGGCCGTTAAACCTGTTCGTCCCCCAACAGCAATACCGGCAGAAGATTCGACATAAGCGCCTACTGGTGATGTTCCTAAGACAGAACCCACTAACATGGCAGTGGAGTCGCTAGCTAAAGCTTTTCCCACCCGTGGCATTTTATTATCTTTCATAAAGCCAGCTTGATTGGCTAGTCCCACTAAAGTGCCAGCGGTATCAAAGAAAGTCACTAGTAAGAAAGTTAAAACCACCACCCAAAGTTGTAGCGTATTAATGTCGCCAATGTGTTTGACAGCAACGCCAAAAGTTGGAGCTAAACTAGGAGCAGCAGAAATAATTTGGCTAGGAGGAGCGATTAAACCGGTAACGAGGCCCAGTAAGGTTGTCGCCACCATCCCGATAAAAATGCCACCAGGAACTTTCCGCACCAAAAGGATTGCCGTCACGATTAAACCAAAGACAGTTAGCCAAGTCGTTCCTTCAGTAAAAGAACCGAGACCGACTAAGGTTGATTCGTTGGCCACAATGACCCCGCCATCGGCTAACCCTAAAAAAGCGATGAATAAACCAATCCCACCAGAGATGGCAAATTTTAAATCAGCAGGAATAGCATCAATGATTAACTCCCGTAATTTAAAAATTGTAATGAGAATAAAAATTAACGAAGCGACAAAAACACCAGCTAAAGCAGTCTCCCAAGAAATACCCATTCCGATACAAACGGAATACGCGAAAAAGGCATTAATTCCTAAAGCAGGAGCTGTGGCGATAGGATAACGAGCTAAGAAACCCATCAGTAAACATCCTAAGGCACTGGCTAAAGCTGTAGCAGTAAAGACGGCTCCTTGATCCATGCCGGCAGCACCTAAAACGCTAGGATTGACGAATAAAATATAAGCCATAGAAATAAAAGTAGTAAAGCCGGCTAACATTTCCCGTTTAACAGTCGTGTTTAACTCCTGAACTTGGAAATAGGTTAAGATTTTTTCTTTCATGTAACTCTCCTCCAAAAATGAGTGAAATAATTATTGCGTGCGGAAATAATCATACAATAGGAAAGAAAAGTTGTAAACGAACAATTTCTTTTTTGAAGCCAGAAAATAATATGCTGAGACGAACGTTTTTATTTTGACTAAATTTTTCACGAGGAATTTAGTGTAAGAGGGAGCGGTTATGTATTTCTTTTTCTAGGCAATCATAGTAAGATGAAGCCATTAGGAGGTGCCCCAATTGAAAAATATTTTACGCCAACAAGCGATTACTTTTCTTAAAAGCTTTCAAGATAACCCGCAAAAAAAGTTGCGGGAAAATAAATTATTGACCGACTTTATGGCTAGTCCCAGTTACCAAGAAGCTCAAGTCCTGGGAGTTTTTTTGCCGACACCTTTTGAATTCGATTTAACGCCTTTAATTCAGCAAGCTTGGCTTGATGGCAAAAAAATTGTCGCACCAGTAGCGGCTCATCATCAGATGACTTTTTATGAATATCAAGCCACCACCCCAGTTAACCGCTCGGCTTTTGGCGTGTTAGAACCCATGAAAGAACGACCAGTCGCTATAGATGAGATTGATTTATTAGTCGTACCGGGTTTAATTTTTAACAAAGATGGCTATCGCATTGGTTTTGGTGGTGGTTACTATGATCGTTTTTTGGTACAATTTACAGGAGAAACGGTGAGCTTTCTTTTTAAAGAGCAAGTGGAGGATTTTACCCCAGCAAGTTTTGATATCGCCGTAAATAAACTGTGGATTAATTAAGGAGAAAAGATGAAAACTTCCCTCAAGATTGTGAAGGACTGGCGGCAGCGTCCGTATGTGACTTACTTTTTTTTATTACTACAAACTATTTTATTTTTATGGATGGAAATTGCCGGGTACGGCTTCGGTGGCTCACAAAATGTGATGATTTTAGATCAATTTGGGGCGATGGAACGTAGCGGTATTTTGTATCAGCATGAGTACTGGCGTTTTGTCTTGCCAATTTTTTTACATATTGGTTGGGCGCATTTTGCGATTAATTCGGTGACGCTTTATTTTATTGGGGAGCAAGTGGAAATGATTTATGGTCACTTCCGCTACTTTTGGCTGTACCTTTTAAGCGGTGTCGCAGGAAACGTCGTGAGCTTTGCTTTTGGTAATGCTAATGCGATTTCAGCGGGAGCTTCCACGGCTTTGTTCGGTTTGTTTGCAGCATTCATCGTCTTAGGGCGGCTCTTTAAAGATAATCCAGCTATTAGTATGTTGGTGCAACGATATCTTGTTTTTATCGGGATGAACTTTATTTTTAACTTGTTTAGCTCGACGGTGGATATGTTTGGCCATATCGGTGGCTTTGTGGGGGGCTTACTCTTAGCCGTTTCTTTCAATGTGCCCATTAAAGACCGTGAAGTAAATCTCCATGAGCGTATCGTCAGTGGTGTGCTCTTTGTTTTTTTGTTGGGGATCCTTGTAATCTATGGTTTTAAAAAATATGGTTTCACGATATAATAAGGTGGTCTTGAGCTATGCGCACGTTATATGATATCCAACAAGTTTTAAAAAGATTTGGGATTTTTGTTTATTTAGGTCAACGATTATACGATATTGAACTGATGGAAATTGAGTTTAAAAAATTGTATGAAGCCGGCCTGATTGAGGACAAACTTTTTAAAAGTGGCATCTTAGTTTTAAAAAGAGAGCATCGCTTAGAAGAGGAACGACAAAATAAGGAGGAAATGTAGTGGCTGATCAAAAACTATTAGGGATTGACCTGGGGGGTACCACCGCAAAATTTGCGATTTTAACCTTAGCTGGTGAGATTCAACAAAAGTGGAGTATTCAAACGAACATTCTCGATGAAGGTCGACACATTGTGCCAGACATTATCGATTCAATTCGTCATCGTTTAAGTCTATATGGTATGACCAAAGATGATTTTATTGGCATTGGCATGGGGTCACCCGGCGTGATTGACCGCAAGGCCGGTACGGTGATTGGTGCGTATAACTTGAACTGGACCACCTTACAACCTGTTAAAGAACAAATGGAAAGTGCTTTAGGCATTCCTTTTGAGATTGATAATGATGCTAATGTGGCCGCGTTAGGCGAGCGTTGGCAAGGAGCAGGGGAAAATAATCCTGATGTTACCTTTATTACTTTAGGCACTGGGGTTGGCGGCGGCATTATCGCAGAGGGGCATTTACTCCACGGTGTCGTAGGCGCGGCAGGCGAAATCGGTCACGTTACGGTGGAACCTGAAAATGGTTTCTTATGTACGTGTGGCAAACATGGCTGTTTAGAAACGGTAGCCTCAGCCACAGGCGTCGTTCGAGTTGCCCATAAACTTTCTGAAGAATACGCTGGCGATTCGAAAATCAAAGCCTTGATTGACGATGGTGCTGAAGTTACTAGTAAAGATATTTTTGATGCTGCCAAAGCTGGCGATGCTTTTGCCTTGATGGTGGTGGATAAAGTGTGCTACTACTTAGGGCTTGCGGTAGCTAACATCGGAAATCTTTTGAATCCTTCCGATATTGTGATTGGCGGGGGTGTTTCCGCGGCTGGCGAATTTTTAAGAGAACGAGTGCAAAAATACTTTGATGCCTTTACCTTTACGCAAGTGCGCCAAAGCACGCGAGTAAAATTAGCGCAACTAGGTAACGACGCTGGCGTCATTGGCGCCGCTTCCTTAGCACGGAAATTTATCAAGTAAAGGGTGAAAGAAAAGCATGTTCATGAGTATAAGCGGTTTTGGAGTAATAAATATCATTTTAATTACGATTATTGTTTTATGGTTTGCACGGGATACTTATTTTAGACTGATGGCTAAAATGTCCGCCACGACTATTGATGAAACGGAATTTCGGGAAGGAATGCGGAAAGCCCAAGTGATTGACTTACGGGAAAAAGATGAGTTTAAAGCCGGCCACATTTTGGGAGCCCGCAGTATGCCTTACACCATGTTTAAAGAAGTAATGCCTTCCATTCGGAAAGACCAACCAATTTATTTATACGACCAACGGAAAACTTTATCCATTCGGGCGGCTAATAAATTACGGAAAAGCGGCTACCAAAATATTTATATTTTGAAAAAAGGTTATGAAGGCTGGACTGGCAAAATTAAAAAAGATATTTAAAAAAAAGCTGTACCGAAAAATTTTTTCGGTACAGCTTTTTTAGTGACTACAACTTTTAACGAGCGAAACTTTTCCGTGCCGCTTTTTTCCGGTTGTCTTCAATTTGTTGTTCTTTTTCTTCGATAGGTTCAATGACGGTTTTTTTTAAACCGTAAACTAAACCAGCTACGAAAGCTACCGTAACGGTTGTTCCTAAAAGATAACCACTAACAAACTTACGCATTGCCTTCACCTTCCTTTTCTTCATTATCACAAAAAGCTAACAAAATTGCTAATCATAACCCTTTGAAAGTTCAGCGATTTTCCTTAAAGCATGCTACAATAAAGAAAAGTTATGAAGGAGGGAACGCCATGGAAATTATTGCCCATCGTGGTGCCAGTGGTCACTATCCAGAAAATACTTTGCCGGCTTTTATGGCGGCGGCTAAAAGTGGGGCTGATGGTATTGAACTTGATGTTCACTTTTCCCGCGACCAAGAGCTAGTGGTGATTCATGACGAGACGGTTAACCGCACGACAAATGGCGATGGTCTCGTACGGGATTATACCTTTGCTCAATTAAAGGACTTAACCATTACTTCAAAATTCAAAAATGAACCTTGCCGTTTAGTTAGTCTGCAGGAAGTTTTGACGCAACTTGCGACCTTTCATTATACGGGTTTTGTTTTGATTGAAATTAAAACGGACAAGTTTCATTATCCGCAAATCGAGCACGCCATCGCAGTAACAGTAAATCAAACACTGTGGCCTTTTGAAATTCGTTTTTGTAGTTTTAATCTCACTAGCCTCCATTTGATTCATGGGGAAGTACCTCGTGCGGAACTGGCTTATTTAGTAGGGGACCATCCAGAAAAGAAAATCCATGAATTTTTAAAATATCCTTACCTCACTGCGCTGCATCCTAAATTTTCGTGGGTGCGCAAAGAAGCCAGCGAACTATTTGCCTTTCCCCGCAAGCTGCGTCCCTGGACCTTAAATCAAAAGAAAGATTGGCAGTTTGCCCAACAATTAGGGCTGGCTGGGTTTATTACAGATTTTCCACAAGAAGCCTTAGTCGCCAGCATTCGAGGACGGCGCGGATGAAACAAAAAATCATTGTGATTGTCGGACCTACCGCTGTTGGGAAAACTGCTTTAGCTGTTGACTTAGCACAAAAATTTAACGGCGCAGTAGTGAGTGGTGATAGTATGCAAATCTATCGTCAATTAGACATTGGTACCGCTAAGGTTACCCCTGAAGAAGCACAGGGGATTCCCCATTATTTAATCGATGAAAAAGATTTTTGGGAAAACTATTCAGCTTTTGATTTTAAACTGGCAGCGCAAAAGGCCTTAACTGAAATTCACAGTGAGGGAAAGCTAGGGATTGTCTGTGGTGGGACTGGTCTTTATATTCAAGCGTTATTGGAAGATTTTTCTTTAGGCGGTAGTGAGATTACAACAGAAGAAGCGGCGCAGTTTGCGCACTTTACTGATGAAGAGTTATTAGCGGCTGTGGAAAAAAAAGAACCAGCACTAGCAGCAAGTACTCATGCTAACAATCGGCGGCGTCTTATGCGCGCTTTATTGCGAGGGGAAAATCAGCAAGGCATTGAACAATATGAGGCCTTAATCATTGGTTTAAATACTACTAGAGAAATTTTACATCAACGCATCAATCAACGAGTCGACCTTATGATGCAACAAGGCTTGTTAAAAGAAGCGCAACTTTTATACGATTTTCAAAAGGAACATCCACAAGAAAAGTGTACCGCCTTACAAGGGATTGGCTACAAAGAATTTTTTCCTTATTTTGCCGGTGAAATTTCTTTAGCTAGTGCGGTGGAGCTAGTAAAACGTAACTCTCGCCGCTACGCCAAACGCCAAATCACTTGGTTTAAAAATCGCATGGAGGTACCTTTTTATAATCTAGTGGAAGAACCTGCAACAGTAACGACGATTGAAACCATCGTCAAACAATGGCTCAAGGAGGAAATTGATGACTGAACGCGGTATTTTAGTGGGGGTGGAAACCCAACGCAACCAAAATAATTTTTTTGACTCCATGAAGGAATTAAAGAGTCTAACAGAAACCGCTCAAGGGGAAGTGGTGGAAACCTTAGTCCAAAAACGGCAACAATTTGACGCCAAAAGTATCATCGGTTCAGGCAAAATTGTCGAGTTAAAAAATTTAATCGCGCAATATGAAGCCGACGTGGTCATTTTTAACCAGGAGTTAACGCCCCGTCAAGGTCAATATTTAGCGGAAGAATTAGGTATTAAAGTGATTGACCGCATCCAATTGATTTTAGATATTTTTGCGATGCGGGCGAAATCGCGAGAAGGAAAATTGCAAGTAGAACTAGCCCAATTAAATTACCTGTTGCCGCGCTTAACAGGACTAGGCACTAGTTTATCCCGTCTCGGCGCTGGCATTGGCACCCGGGGGCCAGGGGAAACCAAATTAGAAAGTGATCGCCGTCATATTCGCGATAAAATCACCCAAATCAAACGTGATTTAAAAAAAGTCAGTTTACAGCGCCAAGAAGCTCGTAAAAAACGACAAACGTCGCAAATTTTTCAAATTGGTTTAATTGGCTATACGAATGCTGGAAAATCCACAATTTTAAATTTACTGACGGCTAGTGAGACTTACGAAGAAAATCAACTTTTTGCCACCCTTGATCCTTTGACAAAACGTTGGCGTTTTCCTCAAGGCTTTGAAGTAACTGTGACGGATACGGTAGGTTTCATTCAGGACTTGCCTACCCAACTCATTGAAGCTTTTCAGTCAACTTTAGAGGAAAGTCGCAATATGGATTTACTTTTACATGTGGTGGATGCTAGTAGTCCACAACGTTTACAACAAGAAGAAACCGTCTTAGATTTGTTGCATAATTTGGAGTTGGCCAATATTCCACGGTTAACCGTCTACAATAAAGGTGATAAAGTAGATCCGGCACAATTTGTGCCTAGTCTGTTTCCGAATTGTTTTATTTCAGCAAAATCTTCTGGGGGCCGCAAGACGCTAACCCAAGAAGTAAAAAAAAGAATGTTAGAAATTTTAGAGCCTTATGAGCTAGAAGTGGCGGCTAAAGACGGGCAACTCCTTAGTCGCTTAAAAACAGAGACGTTAATTATTTTAGAAGAGTTTCAAGAAACAACTCAAAGTTATCACGTAAAAGGTTTTGCCAAAAAGACATCGCCTTTTGTCAGAGAGGATGAAGAACTTGACCTGGAATGAACAATTCCCACCAGCTTTGCGTCAAATCATTATGGAAGTTGAAAAACAAATTCAACCCAAAATTTTGGAATTAAAAGAAATTGCTTTAGAAAATCAAGCGCGGGTCTTGGCTGCTTTTCGTCACGCCCAAGTTTCTGAGAGTCATTTAGCCCCTTCCACCGGCTACGGTTATGATGATTTAGGGCGCGATGCTTTAGAAAAAGTTTATGCTGAAGTTTTTTATAGCGAAAAGGCGATGGTCCGCCCACAAATTATTTCTGGCACCCATGCGATTGCTACCGCTCTATTTGGTGTCTTGCGACCAGGAGATAAATTAATTTACGCTACGGGAACACCTTATGATACCTTACAAGAAGTAATTGGTTTAACGGGCAACGGCATTGGTTCCCTTAAAGAGTTTGGCATTACTTATGATCAAGTCGATTTATTGCCCAATGAAGAGTTAGACATCACAACTTTAAAAGAAAAGTTAACACCTGATGTCAAAATGATTGCGTTGCAACGTTCCCGCGGCTACGCTAGTCGCAAATCCTTCACTATTGAAAAAATGGCCACCATGGTACAACAAATTCGCCAGCTGGCACCAGAGGTCATTATTTTTGCCGATAACTGTTACGGTGAATTTGCTGAAGTGCTGGAACCGACGGCTGTAGGGGTGGACTTAATAGCCGGCTCTTTAATCAAAAATCCCGGCGGCGGCTTAGCAAAAACAGGGGGCTATCTAGCGGGGCGTGCTAATTTAGTAGAAGCTTGTGGCTATCGTCTCACTACGCCAGGTGTGGGCTTAGAAGGTGGGGCGATGTTAGGAACGCTACCGGAGATGTTCCAAGGCTTTTTCTTAGCACCCCACGTAGTTTCCCAAGCGCTACAAGGGGCAGTCTTTACTGCCGCTTTATTAGCGCGTCACGGCATCACTTCTTCCCCCAGTTGGGATGAACCGCGGACAGATTTGATTCAGCTCATTGAACTACAAGAAGAAGAAGCAATGATTACTTTTTGCCAAGCTATTCAAAAATTTTCGCCAGTAGATGCTCACGTCTTGCCCTTGCCGGCTTATATGCCAGGGTACGAAGACGACATCATTATGGCCGCGGGTACCTTTGTGCAAGGAGCTAGTATCGAATTATCTAGCGATGGTCCCTTGCGGGCGCCTTACGGTTTGTACTTGCAAGGTGGTCTAACCTATGAGCATGTGAAGTTAGCTGTCTGCCAAGCGGTCCACCAAGTTTATTATCAATAGTGAAAAAAGTTTGTACCTCAAAACCATTATTTGGTCTAGGTACAAGCTTTTTTATTTGCGTGAAATTTATCATTGGGAAAAATGGTCTAGGTGAAAACCCGAACTTTATTTTCCAAAGAAAAAAGTCTTTGAAACCGAATTCTTTTAAAGAAAGCTTGTTAAAAACTATCTTTTTGTATTTATGTTAGATTTTCTGACATAAAAGGATTGACTTGGAAAAAAACAGTTGGTATAGTATCACCAGAAAGGAAAAAGGAGGAAAGCCGTGAAAGAAAAAGAACTGCGACGCTCCATGGCCGTTTTCCCAATTGGGACGGTAATGGAACTAACGGACCTTACTGCTCGGAAAATCCGTTATTATGAGGACCAAGACTTGATTCATCCCAAAAGAAGCGAAGGCAATCGTCGGATTTATTCCTTAAAAGACATTGATCGTCTCTTGGAAATAAAAGATTATTTGGCAGACGGTTTGAATATGGCGGGCATTAAACGTATTTATGAAATGGAAAATACGAAGCAAGCTCGTGTCAGCGCTACTTTAACTGATGAAGATGTGCGGAAAATTCTTTACGATGAGATTGCTGCACAGGGTGGTCTAAATAACCCTAATCCCTTGTTAAAAAATAAATATTAAAGGAAGTTTATGATGACAAAAACAAAAGAAGAAATTTTAAAATTAGCTGAAGAAGAAAATGTCCGCTTTTTACGTTTGATGTTTACCGATATTATGGGCACCATTAAAAACGTTGAAGTTCCTGTTAGCCAATTAAAAAAAGTTTTAGACAACAAAATGATGTTTGACGGTTCTTCTATTGAAGGCTTTGTTCGGATTGAAGAAAGTGATATGTACTTGCATCCCGATGTAGATACGTGGATGATTTTTCCATGGGAAAATCAACATGGTAAAGTAGCGCGGTTAATTTGTGATATTTATAATCCGGATGGCACGCCTTTTGCTGGTGACCCACGGGGCAACTTGAAACGGGCCTTGAAACATATGGAAGAGCTAGGCTTCAGTTCCTTTAACTTGGGACCAGAACCAGAGTTTTTCTTATTTAAATTAGATGAAAAAGGTGGCATTACTACCGACTTAAACGACCAAGGTGGCTACTTTGATTTTGCACCGACTGATCTTGGGGAAAACTGTCGGCGGGATATCGTTTTAGAATTAGAACATCTGGGCTTTGAAGTAGAAGCTTCCCACCATGAAGTAGCACCTGGACAACACGAGATTGATTTTAAATACGCCAATGCAGTAGAAGCATGTGACAATATCCAAACTTTCAAACTAGTTGTTAAAACAATTGCTCGCAAACACGGGTTACATGCGACCTTCATGCCTAAACCTTTATTTGGTATCAATGGTTCTGGTATGCACTGTAATATGAGTTTGTTTACGAAAGACGGCAATGCTTTTTACGATGAAAAAGGTGAAATGCAATTGTCACAAACGGCATACCACTTCTTAGGCGGTTTGTTGCAACATGCCCGCGCTTATACGGCTGTTTGTAACCCAACTGTCAACTCTTACAAACGTTTAGTGCCGGGTTATGAAGCACCGGTTTACGTGGCTTGGTCTGGACATAACCGTTCACCATTAGTTCGGGTGCCAGAGTCGCGTGGTTTATCTACTCGGTTAGAATTACGCTCAGTAGATCCAGCAGCTAATCCATACTTAGCCATGGCTGTTTTACTAGAAGCGGGTCTTGATGGCATTAAAAATGAAATCGAACCACCAAAAGCTGTGGACCGTAATATCTACGTGATGACGGAAGAAGAACGGAAAGCAGTAGATATTTTCGATTTACCGTCTACTTTACACAATGCGATTAAAGTTTTACGGGAAGATCAAGTGATGATTGATGCTTTAGGACAACACATCTTCAACAACTTTGTCGAAGCTAAACGAATGGAATGGGCAGCCTTCCGGCAAACTGTTTCGCAATGGGAAAGAGATCAATACTTAGAGCTCTATTAGTAAAATAAAAACAACCCGCGTAAGCTGAAAATGAAGCGACCCCCAAAAGTTAGACCAAAAATCTAACTTTTGGAGGTCGCTATTTTTATGGCTAAATATGATTTAGA
>NZ_BJDR01000033.1 GCF_005405245.1 Enterococcus nangangensis
CCGCCGTATACGGAACCGTACGTACGGTGGTGTGAGAGGTCGGTAGGCGAAATAATCGTCTACCTCCTACTCGATTTGACGCTTAAAATAAAATGGATTTTAGTGAAAGGAGTTTTTACGTGAAAAGTTATCAAGACGATCCTATCGTCCAAAAAAATCGCTGGTGGGTCTTAGTATCCGTGGCCCTCTTTACCTTTATGTCAACGCTGGACTCCAGTATCGTCAATATCGCCTTGCCGACGATTTCTGACAATTTAGTTGTCCCCATGAATCAAGTGGAATGGGTAGTTTCTGTGTATTTAATTGTGGTTTGTGCCTGCCTATTGCTTTTTGGGAAAATTGCGGACAGCGTAGGAAAGATTAAAATTTATAAATTAGGTACGTGGATTTTTACCATTGGGTCCTTATTATGTGGAATTAATCATTCCTTTGCATTCTTATTGTTAGCACGGGTGGTCCAAGCGGTGGGAGCTTCCATGACCATGGCTACCAACTCTGGCATTGCCACCGAAGTTTTTCCCATGAATGAACGGGGGCGGGCACTGGGGATTATCGGCTCTTTCGTTTCTTTAGGGGCTATCGCCGGTCCGGGGATTGGCGGTATTTTATTGGCGCGTTTGCCATGGTCTTATATTTTTTGGATCAACGTACCGGTGGGGCTGGCGACCATTTTAATTGGCAGTCATTATTTACCGCAAGATATTCATGCCAGTCACGACAAAATTGATTTTTCTGGCTTTATTTCTTTTGCGCTTTTAATTGTTGGGCTTTTTGGCGGGATTTTCTTAGGCCAGGAAGTAGGGTATCATACTCTGATTCCGTTGTTGCTCTTTGCTTTAGCCATCATTAGCGGGGTTGCGTTTGTCTGGCTTGAAAAACGGCAAGCACACCCTTTAATCGTCTTTAGTATTTTTAAAAATAAAATGTTTACTATTTCTTTATTAACGGCGGTCTTAATTTTTGCCGCTAACTTTTTTGCTAATGTCGTTTTGCCTTTTTACTTGCAAAACGCTCGGGGCTATTCGGCAGCAACGGCTGGTCTTTTGATGATGGTCTTTCCTTTATTAATGGTGGTGGGTTCGCCTTTAGCTGGTTATTTTACAGACCAAGTAGGACCCGCGATTTTGACGGTGATCGGTCTAGTGCTGTTATGTATCGCGGGTGCTGGTTACTTCTTGTTGGACTTAAATACACCTTTAGCCAGTTTTATCTTTGCTTCTGCGTTGATGGGGGTAGGGAACGCTTTATTCCAATCTCCCAACAACACCACCGTGATGAGTAGCGTACCGGTGGAAAATTTGGGCGTGGCTACTTCTTTGAATTCTTTTGCCCGTAATCTGGGGATGGTGTTAGGAATTGCTAGTGCCACGACGATTTTATACGCCGCCATGAGTCACAATTATGGTCAACACGTCACGACCTACTTAACTAACGAGCCGCAAGTCTTTATTTATGGGATGCAAGTAACCTTTGGCGCCTCCTTTATCTTATGTTTAGTGGCAACGATTATGACAGTTTATCGTTATTTTAAAATGAAAAAAGCAGCGAAAAATTAAGCTATAAAAAGGACTATCTTTAGTTGGAGATAGTCCTTTTTATTTTGGGAAAGCGCTCCTTACTGACTAAGCGCTCCTCGCTATTTTCTAAGGTTACTCTCATTTTGAAAAACTTTTTTTGACCCGCTGAAAAAAATCTGTTACGATGCAAATGAAATTCATTCTCAATGACGAGAGTGAATTTTTACGAGAAAATACTTTGATAATCAAACTAATTTTCTTGTCATTTAAAGGAGGAACCAGATGAGACGAGTAGTCATTACGGGCCTAGGGGCGATTACCCCGATAGGTCAGACAGTCGCTGATTTTTGGCGTAATTTAGTAGCAGGAAAAAGAGGAATCGCCCCCATTACCCACTTTGATACTGCCGATTTTGACGTAAAATTAGCTGGTGAGGTACAAGATTTTGACGGCGCCAGTTTATTAGGAAAAAAAGAAAGCAAACGTTTAGATTTATACTGCCAATACGGTTTAGTGGCGGCGCAAGAAGCAGTAGCCCAAGCGGGACTAGCTGCCGCTAACCTTGACAGTCAGCGCTTTGGTGTAATCGTCGGGACGGGTATTGGGGGGATGACCACTTTTGCTAATCAAGTACAAGTGTTAAATAGTAAAGGCCCAAAGCGGGTCAGTCCTTTTTTTGTGCCGATGATTATTCCTAATTTATTAGCCGGGAATCTCTCCATTGCTTTTCAAGCACAAGGCGTTTCCGAAACGATTATTACCGCGTGTGCTTCAGCAACTAATGCAATTGGGGAAGCTTTTACCAAAATTCGCCAGAACCAAGCTGACGTCATGTTAACGGGGGGCAGTGAAGCGGCCATTTGCCCGATGGGAATTGCGGGTTTTCAAAGTCTAGGGGCTTTAAGCACTAGTACGGACCCTTTAAAAGCCTCGATTCCTTTTGATGCTAAACGGCACGGTTTTGTGATGGGGGAAGGGAGTGGCATGCTGATTTTAGAAGAGCTGACCCACGCTGAAAAACGAGGAGCTACTATTTTAGCCGAGGTAGTGGGTTACGGCGCCACCTCGGATGCCTACCATATTACAGCACCTAGTGTCGGGGGGACTGGCGCGGCAGCCGCGATGGAACAAGCCTTAACGGATGCCCAAATTACCGCAGCAAAAGTCGGTTATATTAATGCCCATGGCACTTCAACAGTGGCTAACGATAAAGAAGAAAGCGCGGCAATTATTAAAGTTTTCGGTGATCAGGCTTCTAAGGTGGCGGTTTCTTCCACTAAGAGTATGACAGGTCATTTATTAGGAGCCGCTGGGGGAATTGAAGCCATCGCTTGTGTCCAAACCTTGCAAACAGGAATTGCCCACGGCACCATGGGCTTAGGCGAAAAAGACCCAGCTTGCCCCTTAGATTATCTAGCCAACGAAGCGCGACAAGTTTCCCCGCAATATTGCCTTAGCAACTCTTTTGGTTTTGGCGGGCATAATGCCGTCTTAGCGTTTAAAAAATGGGAGGACTAAAATGAAAAAAGTATACAACGCACAACAAATTATGGAAATTATTCCCAACCGTTACCCGATTTGCTATATCGATTATGTGGATGAACTGACGGAAAATGGGATTGTCGCCACTAAAAATGTCACCATCAATGAAGATTTTTTCCAAGGTCATTTTCCTGGTAACCCCACGATGCCTGGCGTATTAATTCTTGAAACTTTAGCTCAAGCGGGTTCCATTCGGATTTTAACGAAAGAAGAATTTGCCGGTAAGACCGCCTATATCGGCGGCATTGATAAAGCTAAATTTCGACGGAAAGTAGAACCGGGGGATGTCTTGAAATTGCATTTTGATATTACAAAATTTAAAGGCAATATCGGGACGGCCACCGCCTATGCTACGGTGGAAACTGAAAAAGTCTGCGAATGTATCTTTACCTTTATTGTGGGCGTGCAAAAATAAAAGAATAGTAACATCTGGCGACCCTGGATTTGCGGGTCGTCTTTGTTTTAGGTCGAAAAGCAGGCAAGGGTTAGGAGCGAAAACCAATTCCAAGATATCCCCTAACTTTCTCTAGGTTTACTGTATTACTTTTTTAGTTTATCTGTTATAATCAAGAAGACGAGAAGTTTTATTTGTAGCGAAGAAAAGGAGGTTTCCCTGATGAAAGTCACCTATTACGGTCATGCTTGTGTACTCATTACCTTGGCAGCGGGTACGAAAATTTTGGTGGATCCGTTTATTACAGATAATCCCCAAGCACCGCTAGCTTTAAAAGACATTACTGCTGATTATATTTTGGCTACCCATGGCCATAACGATCATATTGATGATTTAGTGCCTTTAGCCAAACGAGACAAAATTCCCGTGGTTTGTATTGCGGAGATGGCCGATTGGTTGGCTCAGCAAGGGATCCAGGCCCATGGTATGAATATTGGGGGTAGCTACGCTTTTCCTTTTGGCCATTTAAAAATGGTCTTTGCCCAACACAGCTCTAGTTTTTCAAAAGCAAATGGGGAAAATATTTATTTAGGAGAAGCGGCGGGCTTTGTTTTACAAGCGGATAATCAAACCTTGTATATAGCAGGGGACACTGCTTATTTTTCCGATATGAGCTTGTTAAAGGAAGATTTTGACATTGATCTTGCTTTAGTACCGATTGGGGATAACTATACGATGGGCATCAAAGATGCTGCCCGTTGTGTCGCTGCGGTGGGGGCCAAAAAAGCCATCCCGATTCACTACAATACTTTTCCCGTGATTCAACAAGATCCAGTAAAATTTCAAGGAATGTGTTCACCTGAGGTAGCGGTAATTTTAGCACCAGGGGCAACATATTCACTATAGGGGGAATCGACGTTGGCTACTAAACATGATCAAATTCTCTCCTACATTGAGTCTTTGCCAGTAGGAGAAAGAATTTCGGTGCGGAGTATCGCCAAAAATTTAAGCGTCAGTGAAGGGACAGCCTATCGGGCGATTAAAGATGCGGAAAATGTCGGATTAGTTTCCACCATTCAACGAGTGGGGACAATTCGGATTGAAAGAAAATTAAAGAAAAATATTGAACGTTTAACTTTCGGCGAAGTAGTTCGGATTATTGAAGGGGACGTTTTAGGCGGACAAAAGGGTCTAGACAAAGATTTAAATAAATTTGTCATTGGGGCCATGACTGCTGACGCTATGGAACGCTACATTACACCCGGCTCTTTAATGATTGTCGGGAACCGCGCTGAAGTACAAAAACTAGCCCTAGAGTTAGGTGCTGCGGTTTTAATTACCGGGGGCTTTGCCACCACACCAGAAATTGCACAATTAGCCGATGAGCTGACCTTGCCGGTTTTGCGTACGACCTATGATACCTTTACGGTGGCCACCATGATTAACCGCGCTTTGTCAGACCAACTCATTAAAAAAGATATTATGCTAGTGTCTGATATTTACACGCCGTTAGAGAAAACTAATTATTTGTACGCCACTGACACCATCAGCCAATATAAAGAATTGGCCGCTTCTTCTAAGCACTCCCGTTTTCCAGTAGTGAACCATCACTTGCGGGTCCTAGGCATGATTGCGGCTAAAGATGTGATGGAAAAAAATGATAACCAAACTATTGATAAAGCTATGACGAAAGATCCCATTGCTGTTAAACGTGGGATGAGTGTCGCCAGCGTTTCTCACCAAATGATTTGGGACGGCCTGGAAGTTATGCCCGTAGTGAAAGACGATTTGACCTTGGAAGGGATTGTTTCCCGCCGTGATGTTATGAAGGCGATGCAATTAGTCCAACGGCAACCCCAAATGACCGATACGATTTCTGATCAAATTTCTGCGCAATTGAATAATGTAGAAGATACGCGAGTAGCCACCGGCACGGAATACCGCTTTACGGTCACGCCACAAATGGTGAATGGCGTAGGGACGATTTCTTTTGGCGTTTTAAGTGAAATCGTCGCTACTGCTGCCCAACGGATTATGCTGACGCATCAAAAACGCAATGTCTTAATTGAACAAGTCAATCTTCATTATTTCCGTTTGATTCAATTGGAAAGTGAACTCTCTATTCGGCCGCGGATTTTAGAAATTGGTCGCCGGTCGGCCAAACTAGATATTGAAGTGTATTTGGAAAATAGCATCGTGGCTAAATCCATTGTGATTTGCCAAGTGATGGAAAAACCATAGAAAGAAGGCTTCTTTTTGAAGATTACGGATGAAATATTAGCAAAAATTAAAGAGTATGAAACAATTATTATTCACCGTCATAAACGGCCGGATCCTGACGCCCTAGGTTCGCAAGGGGGACTCGCTGAAATTATTAAAACGACTTTTCCTGAAAAACGTGTTTTACTAGCCGGTGGTCCGGTAGAAGGGCTGGATTTTCTCAATACGATGGATGAAGTAACAACCACTGATTATCAAGGCGCCCTGGTGATTGTTACCGATACCGCCAATAGCGCGCGGATTTCTGGCGATGACTACGATAAAGGTGCTGCCTGGATTAAAATTGACCACCATCCTAACGACGAACCTTATGGCGATTTGACCTATGTGGATACAGCAGCTAGCAGTTGTAGTGAAATTATTGCCCGTTTTTATTTTGCTTACCCTGATGAATTAAAAATCTCTGATAACGGTGCTCGCTTATTGTACGCTGGGATTGTAGGGGATACAGGGCGCTTTTTGTATCCTGCCACTTCCCCCACGACCTTAAAAGTCGCCGGTAAGTTAGCTGAATTTAACTTTAATCGGGCAGAATTGAATCGCCAATTAGATCAAGTTTCTTATAAAGTAGCCAAACTTTTTGGTTACGTCTTTGAAAACTTGCAAATGGATGAACTGGGGGCTGGTCAGGTCTTCTTAACCCAAGAAGTCATGGAAAAATACAACGTCGTGGATTCAGAGACTTCGGCGGTAGTTTCCTTACCTGGAAAAATTGATAGTATCTTAGCCTGGGCGATTTTTGTCGCCCAACCAGAAGGCTTTTACCGCGTGCGTTTACGCTCAAAGGGTCCCGTGATTAATGAAATCGCGAAACGTCATGCCGGTGGCGGTCACCCGCTAGCTAGTGGCGCTAATGCCAAAAATTTAGCCGAATGCGCCGTTATTTATCAAGAAATTCAGGAAGCTGTCGCTAGTTTTCGTCAAGAGTTAGCATAGTAAAAAATCACCTCCAAACGCTTAAAAGGCTTGGGGGTGATTTTTTATTTTATTCTGGCACATTGTAATAACGAATCCCTTCATGAACCTTTTTTATGCTAAAAGGTAAATCATCTTGGAAGGTATAGTTCGTCTGGGGCAAAATTTTTTCGGCAAAAACTTTTTCGTATTGGGGCACCGTGAGACGTTGGCGTGCGTCTAACATTTTTTGATGAGCTGTCCCGTGTAAATGTTCTTGATAGCCGGGTACGAGTGTTCCGGAGAAGAATTCCCCTACGGCACCAGAGCCGTAACTGAAAAAGCCTAGGCGATCGCCGGCATGTAAGGCCTGACTATTTTCTAATAAGGAACATAAGCCGAGATAAAGGGAACCGGTGTACAAGTTACCAACGCGGCGACTAAATTGAATACTTTCTTCGTAGCGGGTTAAAAGGCGTTCTTGTTCACTTTCCGCTACTGTGGGTAAAATAGTTTGTAAAGCTTTGCGGCCCATTTTTGTGTAAGGAATGTGGAAACATAAAGCTGCATAATCTGTTAAGGTTAAACGCGTCTGTCGTTGGTGCTCCGTCCAAACTTTTTGGAAAAAGTCTAGATACGTGGCATTGGAAAGGTGACCATCCACACAAGGATACTCATGGTGAGTGGGGCGCCAGAAATCATAAATATCGCCAGTCAAAGTAACATTATCACTAGCTAAGGCTAAAATTTTTGGTTGGTGGCTCAAAAGTAGCGCCACCGCCCCAGCCCCTTGTGTCGGTTCGCCACCAGAGTTTAAGCCGTATTTCGCAATATCTGTCGCCACCACCAATACTTTGCGCCCAGGATGTTGTGCTAAATAATCTTTACCTAATTGGAGACCAGCGGTAGCCCCATAGCACGCTTCTTTAATTTCGATGGCGCGGGCAAAAGGTTGCAGTTTTAATAAACCGTGGAGGACGACAGCGGCTGCTTTTGATTCATCGATACTGGACTCGGTACCGATGATGATTAAATCGATTGCTTGGCGGTCGGCAACTGTTAAAATAGTTTCGGCGGCACTAGCGGCTAAGGTGATAATATCTTGGCTCCTAGGGGCCACGGCCATTTGCGATTGGCCAATGCCAATGGTATATTTAGCGGGATCTACTTGGCGTGCTTCAGCTAGTTCCGTCATCTCTACATAATAAGGGGGGACAAAAAAGTTTAAGGCATCAATTCCGATGGTCATGCTAATCTCCTTTAGTAAATTCTTTTCATTAAAGGTAACATATTTTTAAAGTTCCTCACTACTTTTTGTGAAGATTTTTAAGTAATGTTAAAGAATCTTTATAAAAAAGTTAGCCCTAGTCATTTGTTATTTGTTTTTCTATTTCAACATGATATATTGCAATATGGAGGTGTTTTGCGGTGAAAGAAATTGTCATTTTAGACGCGTTACGAACCCCCATGGGAAAATTCCATGGTACCTTAAGCAAATTTTCGGCAGTGGAACTAGGTACGACCATCAGCCGTGAACTTTTAACAAGAAATCAACAATTAATACCGGAAATTCAACAAGTTATTTTTGGCAATGTTTTACAAGCCGGCAACGGTCAAAATGTCGCGCGGCAAATTGCTCTAAAAGCAGGCCTTTCCTATGAGGTTCCCGCTTTTACGGTTAATGAAGTCTGCGGCTCAGGCCTAAAGGCGCTCCAACTAGCTAGTCAAGCACTCCAAATGACGCCCGGGATTATTTTATGTGGGGGCACGGAAAATATGTCCCAAGCGCCCTTTTTAAAATATGAGGAAGCTGAAGAGTTGCTTCCTAGTATGTTGCAAGATGGCTTGCGGGATGCTTTTAGTCAGCAACACATGGGACAAACGGCAGAACAGGTGGCCACTTTGTATCATGTCAGTCGGAAAAAACAAGATCTTTTTGCGCAACAATCGCAAGCTAAAGCCTGGGCGGCGACAACCGCTGGCTACTACCAAAAAGAAATGCTGCCACTGGCTGGCTTAACGCAAGATGAGTGTCTCCGGCCACAAACGACTGTGGAAAAGTTAGCCACCTTAAAAACAGTGTTTCAAGAAGACGGGACAGTTACCGCGGGGAATGCTTCGGCGCTAAGTGATGGTGCCTCAGCACTATTAGTGACAACGCGAGAATTTGCCGATAGCCAAAAGTTGCCTTACCAGACGGTCATTAAAGATATTGTGGAAATTGGTGTAGATCCAGCTGTAATGGGGATTTCGCCCATTAAAGTAATTGAAAAGTTATTAGGACAAAATCAATTAACCCAAGAAGAAATCGACTTGTTTGAAATTAACGAAGCTTTTGCAGCGACTTCTATTGCGGTGGAAGAAACTTTACAATTATCTCCTGAAAAAGTTAATGTTTGGGGAGGGAGTGTCGCCTTAGGGCACCCGATTGGGGCTACTGGTGCACGGATTGTCACTACCTTAAGCAACCAATTAAGTAGTCTCGATAAAAAATTAGGGATTGCCGCTTTATGCGTCGGAGGTGGTCTAGGCTTGGGAGTTTTATTAGAGCGTGTCGGACAAGCTCCAACTCCTGAAAAGCTGAAACAGCAACGTTTCTATCAGTTAACAGCAAAGGAACGATTAGCGCAACTAGTGACAGAAGGTCACTTGACGAAACAAAGT
Organism: Enterococcus nangangensis; assembly: GCF_005405245.1. Taxonomy (GTDB): domain Bacteria; phylum Bacillota; class Bacilli; order Lactobacillales; family Enterococcaceae; genus Enterococcus_J; species Enterococcus_J nangangensis. The sequence continues at coordinate 9,292 of NZ_BJDR01000033.1, forward strand.
GCAGCAATCCTTAGGGCTCAGAGTCTTGACCCAGAAATCAGTCAGCACTTAATTGAAAATCAAATCTCCACCACAGAAATTCCTTTAGGTGTGGTGCGTAATCTCCAAGTCAATGGTAAAACTTATCAAGTCCCTTTAGCGACTGAAGAACCCTCGGTAGTGGCGGCTTGTAATTACGGGGCAAAAATGGTGGGAAACGTTGCAGCGACAGTCACGCCCCGTTTAGTGGGGGGGCAAATTGTTTTACAAGATGTTACGGACCCTGCACAACTAGCTAGCACGTTAACGGCCTTAAAACCAACGTTAATTGCTGCGGCTAATCAAGCCTATCCTTCCATTGTGGAACGCGGGGGCGGCTTGCGGAAAATAAGCTGGCGCTCTTTACCCCAACACTTTTTTTCGGTGGATATTTTAGTAGATACCCAAAAGGCGATGGGAGCCAATATAGTAAACACGATTTTGGAAAGTCTAGCGCAAGTTTTGCGTCAAGAAATCCCCTTGCCGCCTCTAATGAGTATTTTAAGTAATTTCAATGACCACGCGCTGGTGACCGTCAGTTGTCGTCTGCCAGTGGGGCAAGTGGCTAAAGGAACGAACCAAGGCTTGGCGATTGCTAAAAAAATTGCGGCGGCAAGTCTTGTAGCCCAAGTGGATCTTTTCCGGGGGACGACCCATAATAAAGGCATCTTAAATGGTATCGAAGCTGTCGTTTTAGCTACCGGTAATGATACCCGGGCCATGAGTGCGGCAGTCCACGCTTATGCTAGTACCTTGGTTTATGAAGGAGTTGCTGCTTATCGCGGCTTGAGTCAATGGCACGTGGTGGGGGATGAACTACTGGGAACCATGACCTTGCCGTTAGCTTTAGGAACGGTGGGCGGGGCCACGCGTGTTTTACCAAAAGCCCAGGCTGCCTTAGAACTGTTGCAGCTGACGGACAATTCAGCCCAAGAATTAGCCGCCGTGGCAGCTGCTGTCGGCCTAGCGCAAAACTTAGCGGCTTTGCGGGCTTTAGTGAGTGAAGGCATTCAAAAAGGCCATATGAGCTTACAAGCTCGTTCTTTAGCCATGAGCGTCGGAGCGTCAGGGCAAGAGATAGCACGCTTAACTCAGGCCTTGCAACAAGAAAAAAACATGAATCAAAAAAGAGCCGCCACCCTTTTAGCAGAGATGCGGCAAACAAAAGACGATTAGTGTATTTCATGATACACTAAAGAAAATAAGTAGAGGAGGAAATCCTGTGTTTTACTATTACGATCCAACCTTTCTTTTGGTGATTATCGGGTTACTGATTTCTGGTGCGGCGTCCGCCTATGTCAACAGTACCTTTAATAAATTTGACAAAATTCGTAGCGCAAAAAATGTTACGGGAACAGCTGCTGCTCAATTTATTTTAAGTGATAGTGGCATTACTGATGTAGTGGTACAACCAATTAGCGGCCGCATGACGGACAATTACAACGCGCAAAATAAAACCCTGAATTTATCGGAAAGTACCGCCAATTCACCTTCTGTGGCCGCCATTGGGGTGGCTGCTCATGAATGTGGTCACGCCGTGCAAGATCAAGTGGATTATTTACCGATGCGCATTCGTCATGCCATTGTGCCCATTGCGAATATCGGCTCGACGATTTCAATTCCTTTGATTTTAATCGGGGTCTTAATTAGTTGGAACCAAACCTTGATTAATATTGGCATCTTCGCTTTTTCTTTGGCTTTACTTTTTCAATTAGTCACTTTGCCGGTGGAATTTGATGCCTCGCGCCGTGCAGTGAAAATTTTAGCCGCGGGCGACTTATTGACGCCAGAGGAAGTTCCCATGGTGAAAAAAGTTTTGTTTGCGGCAGCTTTAACTTACGTGGCCGCTGCTTTATCGACTTTCTTGCAGTTGCTACGGCTAGTCATTTTATTTGGTGGCAATCGTCGCAACGATTAAACTTAAAAAGTTTCTGTTACTGAGGAATGGTGCGTAGTTTTTCGCCGTTAAAGCTTGGTGTCAGAAACTTTTTTAACTTTTCCCTTGACCTAAAACCCGTTTCATAAAGTATAGTAGGGCCAAGATAAGGGAGGTAAGCTGATGATAAAACATATCTTTACCGATTTAGACGGGACACTTTTGGCTAGTGATGGCACGCTTAGTTCAGGCAACGTCGCTAAAATTTTAGCTAGTCAACTGCCAGTAACGTTAGTCTCTGCCCGGGCGCCAATGGAAATGGCTTTTGTCCTCAAGGCTTTAAAGTTAACCGACTGGCAAGTGGCTTTTAACGGCGGCTTAGTATACGCCCCCACGCCGCAAGGTTTACAAATTTTAGAAGAAAAGTATTTAACCGGAGATTTAGCGGGGCGCTTAATCACCCTCATTCAAATTTATTTTCCTCAGGTTAGTCTTAGTTTTTACGATTTAGAGCACTGGTATACGGCAAGCGTAGATGCGGGCATCTTGTATGAAGCAAAGATTACCGGCCAAACACCTACTATTATTCAGCCCACGGAATTTTTTCAGACGGGGCCGCATAAAATTTTTAAAATCATGTTGATTACTTTTGACTCTGAAGAGTTGCAGCGGCTGCAATACTTTTTAACGGCCTTGGAACTTAAGGGGATTACGATTCAACAATCGGGGACGGCTTATTTAGAAATTACGCATGAAGCTGCCCAAAAATCAGCAGGGTTAGCAATAATTATGGCCAAAGAAAAGTTAGGGCTTGAGGAGACGGCAGCTTTTGGCGATGGACATAACGATTTACCGATGTTGAAAATGGTGGGTTGGCCTATTGCCATGGCTAACGCTCAAAAAGAAGTGCAAAAAGTGGCCAAGTTTGTCACGACTAGCAATAATGAAGATGGAGTAGGAGCGGGCATCTGGCGCTATCTCCTTTAAAAAGCAAAGGAGGAGCCATGACCAATATTTCGGATATCGCAAAAATGAGCGGTTATTCAAAAGCGACTGTCTCGCGGGTGTTAAATCAAAAAAATTATGTTTCGCCCCAAGCCAAAGGAAAAATTTTGGCAGCGATTGCGGCGTTAGATTACGTTCCCAACGACATTGCTCGTGATTTGAGTAAAGGACAGACCCACAATATCGGTGTGGTCTTACCCCATGTGGAGCATCCTTTTTTTAGCGAAATTTTAAAAGGAATTATTCAACAGGCTTTTTCCACTAGTTATCGCATTGTGATTTTGCCCTCAGCTTATGATGAAAAGTTAGAGCTCACCTACTTGGAGCAACTCCGCAGCAAAGCCTTTGATGCTTTAATTTTTACTTCTCATGGTGTTTCGTTAGCGACCTTAGCAGCGTATCAAAAGTATGGACCGGTGATTTGTTGTGAGAATCCGCAAAATGCGAAGCTGCCAGCAGTTTACGTGGAGCGCGCTCCAGCTTACGAAGCGGCTTTTCAGTGGCTAAAAGATCAGAGTAAATGGCCGGTTGCCATACTTTTAAGCCGACCGGCTGCAATGAGCGCCACCAGTCAAGCGACCTTAATGGCTTACCAAAAAATTTTTGGTAAGCTGCCAAGACCAGCGTTGGTTTTTACTGAGATTGTTACGCCAAAAGATGGCTATCAGGCGGCTGCGGAACTGATACGCAGAGGTGAAAAGGTTGCAGCCGTCTTCAGTAATGGAGATGACATTGCAGTGGGCTTTGCCAAGGCATATCACAAAAATAACTTACCCCAGCCTTTACTAATTGGACAAGACCAACAGCTAAGCGGCGAATTGTTGCAGTTACCGACTATCGATCATCATTTAAGAGCTATTGGGGAAGCGGCCTTCACCTTAGCCACCACCAAAAAGCCAACCCAGACCATCGCCATTCCCGCTGCCTGGATACCACAGCGTTAGTTAAACCTGCCGTTTAATTTTTACGGCAGTTTTTTTTTACCGTTTTTATTTTATAAATATAGCTAAAACCAATTGACAAACAAATGTTATAAAGTTAAGATTATTAACGTTCGAAAGAAAAATAATAGGTATACCAATTAAAATTGATAACAATTGGTCTAGTCAAGAGGTGTCCGAATGTGTGGAATCGTAGGCGTCGTGGGTCATCCCCAGGCGGTAGAAATTTTAGTTAATGGTTTAAAACGTTTAGAATATCGTGGGTATGATTCAGCGGGAATTTATTTACAAGATCACCAACAATTAGTCAAAGCAGTTGGTCCTTTAAAAGCGTTAGAAGGAAAATTAACGCCGGAAATTAATGGCACCTTAGGCATTGGTCATACGCGTTGGGCGACACACGGAAAAGCGACAGAAGAAAATGCCCATCCCCATACGAGTGAAGCAGGGGATTTTATTTTAGTCCACAACGGGGTAATTGAAAATTATCGGGAATTAAAAGAAAAATACTTATCAGCAGATCATTTTTACGGGGAAACAGACTCAGAAATTGCTGTCCATTTAATCGCTCATTTTGCTAAAGAAAGTACTAACACGAAAGAAGCTTTTAAAAAGGCTTTGGCTGTAATCGAAGGTTCTTACGCTTTTGGCTTAATTGATGCGAGTGATAACGATACATTATACGCTGCTAAAAATAAAAGTCCCCTCCTGATTGGCTTAGGCGCCGGCTTTAACGTGATTGCTAGCGATGCCTTAGCGGTGTTAGATTACACTACGGAATTTTTAGAGATTCACGATGGTGAGTTGGCCGTTTTAACCGCTGCTAGCGTTCAGCTGGAAGATGCTTGCGGTCATGGAGTAAAACGGGAGAGTTTTGTGCCAGAAATTGATAGTAACGACTTAGATAAAGGCACCTATCCTTTTTATATGTTAAAAGAAATCGATGAGCAACCGATGGCTATTCGGCGGATTGTCAAAGAATATTTGCATGAAGGCCAACACATTACCCCAGCGCTTTTAGCCGCTTTAAAAGAAGCCGACAGTATTAATTTGGTAGCGTGTGGCACTAGTTGGCACGCCAGTCGGATTGGCGCCCATTTCTTTAGCGAATGGGTGGCTAAACCCGCTAGTGCCTTACTAGCTAGTGAAGCTGGCTACCGGATGCCGCTTTTTAGCGCCAAGCCTTTCTTTATCTTTCTTTCCCAAAGTGGTGAGACAGCCGACAGTCGGCAAGTATTAGTGCGGGTCAAAGAGTTAGGTTATCCTAGTTTAACGATTACCAACGTCTTAGGTTCGACTTTAGCGCGGGAAAGCGATTTTGCGCTGCCGATTTTAGCAGGACCAGAAATTGCGGTGGCTTCCACCAAAGCTTATACGGCTCAGATTGCAGTCTTAGCTTGTTTAGCCCAAGCACTAGCACCTAAGGAGGAACAAATTGATTTAGCTCATGAGTTGTCCTTAGTCGCTAATGGGATGGACTCTTTGATTAGTGAAAAAGAAACCATTGCCGCTCAAGCAGATCAATATTTAGCTACCACCCGGAATGCTTTTTACATTGGCCGTTACATGGATTATGAAGTTTCCTTGGAAGCCGCCTTGAAATTAAAAGAAATTTCCTACATTCAAGCAGAAGGTTTTGCGGCTGGTGAATTGAAACACGGCACGATTGCCTTAATTGAAGAGGGCACGCCGGTTTTAGCGATTATTAATGATCCAGTGACCGCCAGTCACACCCGCGGCAATATTCAAGAAGTGAAAAGCCGGGGAGCTAATGTCTATACGATTGTGCGGGAAGATTTAGCCCAAGCCCAAGATAATTTGCAAGTGCCGGTGGTTAATCCTTTATTAAGTCCTTTAGTCAGCATTGTGCCGGCGCAGTTAATTGCCTACTACGCGACTTTGCAACGCGGCTTAGATGTGGATAAACCGCGTAACTTAGCGAAAAGCGTCACTGTCGAATAAAAAAGCAAGCTCCAACAACATTACCTTGTTCCTAGGTGGATGTTGTTGGAGCTTTTTCATTATTTAAAGTTATGGGTTTGTCGGCGCAGCCGGAGGATTAGCATTAGCATCCCCAGCAGCTGGCGTTTCTTCTTTATCTTTCTCTTCTTCTTTGTCCTTTTCCTCTTCTTTCTTTTCTTCAGAAGAGGATGGAGTGGTGGTAGATGGCGTAGTCGCTGCCGGTGGCGTGACGATTGGTTTGACTAACTGCAATTTATCTTTCCAAGCAGTGGTGTAGTCGGAAGCTTTCCCACCAATAGCAAACTCGTACGTTGTAGTGGGTGCCGTAAATCCTTTAGCGTAGTAACTGGTTACTTTACTACCTGGTGTGACGTAATCTTTACCGTCATACTGGAAGTTAGCAATCTTTTCACCGGTGAAATTAGAAACTTCCACCGCAACGACTTCAGGATCTAATTCAAATTTAGTACCCGCTTCAAAAATATCTTGGTTAGCTTGATAAACGCGATTCATGACGTACGCCCAATATTGTTGGTTGGCACTAGAATTACCACGGGCCATGGAAGTGCCATCATCGTAACCAATCCATGAGCTAAAAGTAATTCCTGGAGTTGAAGCGATAAACCAAAAATCTTTATTGTCGGTAGACGTCCCAGTTTTCCCTACCCAATCGGCGTTAGCTAACGTGCTGTTCAAGCTATCTAAAGTGTTGTGTGCGGTGGTTCCGGTGCCGCTTTGGTAAACGTTACGCATCATGTAATTCATAATGGAGGCTGCTGACTTAGAGTAGACTTCCACCGGACTAGCTTCGTGTTGATAAATCACGTTGCCATCGTAATCTTTAATACTGTCAATCATGTAGCCGCTATTGTAAACCCCACCGTTAGCTAAAGTTGCAAAACCTTTTGTTTGGTCGTAAACGGTCACATCCATTTGTCCTAAAGTTGAGGATTCGTTGTGCCACTCGTCAGAGTTGACGTCATATTGCATTTTTTCCATGTAAGTGGCAGGATCAGTTTTGGCCATCAAAGCTTGGTATAAATGATAAGCCGGGACGTTAATCGAGTTCGCTAAAGCATTACTAGCAGAACGGAAGGTGCTATCTGGTGGTGTACCAGCATTCCAAATTTCAGTTTCCGGTTCTTCTTTATAAAAAGTTTGGAAGTTAGAAAGCATGGTTTGCGTCCCGATTAAACCAATATCCACTGCTGGACCGTAGTTTAAGACGGGCTTAATGGTGGAACCTGGCGGACGTTTCGTATCAAAGGCGTGATTATTTTGACTGGTGTTAAAGTCGCGCCCCCCAATAAAGCCGTAAATGCGACCAGTGTGGTTATCCATTAAAACGCCACCGTTTTCAACGTAAGAGCCACGGCCGTCATCTAACATGTACCCGTAATTGGCGACGGCTTCATCTAAAGCGCCTTGAATACTGGAGTCAATAGTGGTGGTAACTGTATAGCCGTTACGTTGCAATTCTCTTTGTGCTTGTTCGTAGTATTGGTTGTAAACATCATCATCGCCACTGACATCCTCAGCACTTAAACCATCCGCCGTATAATCTCGCGTCATTAAAATATTAATCGCTTGTTTTTGTACGGTGTAGTATAAAAAGCCGCGAGTGCTTTGGGCTGCTTTAGCTTGCGGAAGAAATTGCGTAGTCAAATCTTCAGCTTTAGCCGCTTCATACTCTTCTTTGGTAATAGCTTTTTCCCGGTACATACTAAATAAAACGATGTCTTTACGATTTAAGCCGGCTGAAAGATTTTCTTTCAAGGAACCATCCCCAGCGTAAGGGCTATAAATAATCGGGCTTTGGGGCAAGCCCGCAATAAAGGCTGCTTGAGCTAAAGTTAAATCTTTAGCCGTCGTACCAAAAATTCCTTTAGCCGCTTCTTCCACCCCAGCGATGTTTTGTCCTTTATTATTACGACCAAAAGGCGAAACATTTAAGTAAGAAGTAATGATTTCATCCTTACTAAAAAATTTATCCACACGAATCGCTAATAAAATTTCGGTGGCTTTGCGTTTAAAAGTGGTTTCTGAACTTAAAATTTGTTGTTTAACCAACTGTTGCGTTAAGGTGGAACCACCCGAGCTGCCCCCTAAACCGGTAATGTCGGAAATAACTGCGCGGGCTAAAGCTTTAGGTACCACGCCATTATGGGTTTCAAAATTTTCATCTTCGGTAGAAATAATGGCTTTTTTCAAGTAATCAGAAATATTTTCCGAAGAGACGGAAGTCCGAATCAAATCCGAGCTGATGGTGGCAATGTTCCCGCCGTCAGAATAAATAATTTTCGACACTTCATCGTAGTCGTTGATTTCTTTAGCTAATTCTTCTTTGGAAGGAGCTTCAGTGTCAGAGACGAGATAGGCGAAGTAACCTGTCCCGATACCTAAACATAAGGCACCTGCCAACAGGCCGAAAGCCACGATAAGTAAGAAAAATTTACGGATGACACCGAAAAAAACATTTAAGCCAAAAGCAAGATTGCGCAGCTGGCGTTGATTTTTGCGCCACCAGTCTTGCAGCGGATTTTTATTTGGTTTATTTTGCTGTGGCAACGAATTCACCTCATTTTTATTCATTCTGGTTGATTATAACAAATTCAATTCCCAAAAGGTAGCTTTCAGAAATTACCAAAGCTTTTTGTAACCAAATCTTTAGGGAATTGCAAAATTTCAAGTAATAACTTCAGACAAAAAAACTTTTTTTCGGTAAGATGATTAAATGAAGAGAATTTTTGTTGTCCCTGGGGCTGATGCTCAGCAAAGACGACGAAGGAGGAAAAGCAATGTTACTCTTAGGTTCCCACGTTTCCATGAAAGCACCGAAAATGTTATTAGGAGCAGCTGAAGAAGCCGCCAGTTATAAAGCCACAACCATGATGATTTATACAGGGGCGCCACAAAATACGCGGCGTAAACCCATCGCTGAATTAAATATTCCCGCGGGTGAAAAATTATTAGCAGAAAAAAATATTAGTCACATCGTCGTGCATGCGCCTTACATTATTAATTTGGGAAATACGTTAAAACCAGAAAACTTTACTTTTGGTGTGGAATTTTTGCGCCAAGAAATTCAACGGGCAGAAGCACTAGGCGCTACGCAAATTACTTTGCATCCTGGGGCTCACGTTGGTGCTGGGAGTCAAGCGGCCATTGAAAACATTGCGCGGGGCTTAAACGAAGTTTTAACGCCACAACAAATTCCACAAATTGCTTTAGAAACCATGGCGGGAAAAGGAACCGAAGTTGGGCGGACTTTTGATGAGCTAGCCGAAATTATTAGTCGCGTGACCTTATCAGAAAAAGTCTCGGTTACGTTAGATACGTGCCACACCCATGATGCCGGCTACGATATCAAAGATAATTTCGATGGCGTCTTAAAAGAATTTGATCAAGTGATTGGTTTGGATAAGCTACAAGTAATCCATGTTAATGATTCCAAAAATATTCGCGGTGCCCATAAAGATCGCCATGCTAATATTGGCTTTGGTGAGATTGGTTTTGAGGCTTTGAATTACGTGGTTCATCATCCTCAACTAGCGGCCTTACCTAAAATTTTAGAGACACCTTATGTGGGTCCAGATAAGAAAAACCAGTTCTCGCCATATGGTTATGAAATTGCCATGTTGAAAGCGGGAGTCTTTGACCCAGAATTATTAACCAAGATTGTTACCCAAGCGTAAGTTTTTTTAGAGAAATTTTCAGAAGGTCTGTCAAGCGAAAGGGAAATTGTCCCAAAATGTGGCCCCTCATTTGTCTCAAAAGTTTTTCAAACTTTCTATACAAA
>NZ_BJDR01000034.1 GCF_005405245.1 Enterococcus nangangensis
CTTCCATAAGGTTATTTTATCATTTTGGGACATTTTCCCTTTCGATATACCTAGGACATTATCACTTTCGAACGAGACGTGCTGTTGGCAGTAACTTTGCGGATTGACTTTCTTACAAAGTTTGATATGCTTTTTATGATAAAAATTTCCCGTGGAGGATGTCATGATTCCGAAAAATAAATTAATCCAAATGCACTTAATTGCTTTAGTTGTTGGTTTTCTACTGATTATCGTCATGAAAAAATTTTCCTTAACTGCTGTTTGGGCACTTTTTGCTGATGTTAAAGGAATTGTCTGGTTCGTGGGCTTTATGTTGCTTTTTCAATATTTAATCGTCGATTTTTTAAAGCAACGTTACTATACCCAAATTGTTCGCTATTACGTGACTAAGTACGATTTAACCGTCAGTCAACTTAGTAAGATGACGGATTTAGATGCGCCTTTTTTTAGCTTTGGGGTTAAGGACCAACTGATTATCGGTGGTCGCAAACAAAAAGAAGTTGCTGCTTTGTTACAACGCAAATATGGTAAGTAGGGTCTAGCGCTGTTTTAGTTGACAGCGCTTTTGTTCTCTCGCTATCCTTAAGTTAAGGAAAAGAGGTGGCGAGATGGAAAATTTTTCATTGCAAGAAGGAGCTTTACGGGTTTTCTTAGCGCTGGTTTGCGGAATTGTGGTGGGCTATGAGCGGGAAGTTAAGAATCATCCAGCAGGACTACGAACGCATCAGTTGGTTTGTGTGGGGGCGTGTTTGTTTGCATTACTGCAAGTGAAATTGAATATTGATGTTACAACTATGGGGGCGAATGTGCCGAGTTATGGGAATGTAGTGAAAGTCGACGCGGTGCGGATCTTAGCACAAGTTATCAGTAGTATCGGTTTTCTCGGTGCCGGGAGCATTATTGTCACAAAAAATACGGTGACCGGTTTAACCACCGCGGCGACGTTATGGAGTGTAGCGGCTCTCGGTTTAACGATTGGCACCGGACATTATGAAATTGCTGGTATTGTTTTTCTAGCGCTTTTTTTCATCATGCATATTTCCTTACATCTTTTTCAGGCCAATGTAAAACGGCGAGTAACGATTCAGTATTACGATGCAGCAGTGACGAAAGCTTGGTTAAACCAATACTTCGCTGACCGAAAAATTGTCGTCTTTACCATGACGTTAGATTACCAACGATCAGCCACCGGTGAACTGCTTTATACCGATACCTATGGCTTACGCTTACCTAAAGATTTACCGTATGACGTTTTTATGGCAGATCTAGCCACCCTTGCGACAATTGCTGAAGTGAACTTTACAGATTATCCGGTGTAAATATTTTTTGACTGTAGCTTAAGGCTGCAGTTTTTTATTTTTAAAGGGCTACGAAAAATGACGAACGTTAGCTTAAATTAAGGAGAGACACGTCGATAAATTTTTGCCAAAACTTCCGCCTTCGTGGTAGATTTAAAACAACTGAAGGAGGAATTACTGTGAATCTCGCAACGAATTTTTTTGACTATCCCTTAGAAAATTGTTTAATGAATGCTTCTGGTGTCCATTGTATGGAGGTTAGCCAACTGGAAGAATTAGCAGCAAGTATGGCGGCCACTTACGTTACTAAAACAGCGACAATGGCACCACGGTTAGGGAATCCTGAGCCCCGTTATCGTGACTTGCCTCAAGGAAGTATCAATTCCATGGGTTTACCTAACCATGGCTTGCCTTATTATTTAGCTTACTTAGAAAAAGCGGCGGAAAAAGAGCCACAACAACTTATTTTTTGTTCCTTAGTAGGCATGACCACCTCAGAAATTTTTGCCGAATTGAAAATGGTTCAAGAGAGTTCTTTTAATGGCTTTACCGAATTAAATTTAAGCTGTCCCAATGTGCCTGGCAAACCCCAAGTCGCTTATGACTTTGCCTTGACCGATAAAATTTTAGCCGAAGCTTTTACCTTTTTTAAAAAGCCCTTAGGCATTAAATTGCCCCCTTACTTTGACTTAGCGCATTTTGATGAAATGGCGGAAATTTTAAATCGTTATCCTATCAAGTATGTGAACTGCATCAATAGTATCGGCAACGGCTTAGTCGTGGACTTAGCAACAGAAGCGGCAGTCATTAAACCTAAAGGCGGTTTTGGTGGCTTAGGCGGCGCTATGGTCAAGGCTACTGCCTTAGCCAATGTCCGCGCCTTTAGGGAACGGTTACGTCCAGATATCGCTGTAATCGGTACCGGTGGCGTTACTAGCGGCGCCGACGTGTTTGAACACTTGCTTTGTGGGGCTAGTCTCGTGCAAGTGGGGACGCAACTGCATCAAGAAGGACCAGCAGTTTTTCAACGTTTACTGACAGAACTAGCAGCAATTATGAAAGAAAAAGGCTACCAGTCTATCGCCGAGTTTCAAGGCAAGTTGCAAACTTTATAGGAAAGGAGTAGTCAGATGAACGACTTTTATCAAGTGTACACGCCAGCGCAACAATTTAATCTCTTGCAAGCTTACGCGGATGAAATTTTAACACCAGCTGAACTCTTGAATTTTTTCTTAGATATTTCGCGGGAAAAAGTGCCGTTGATTTTGACGCCCCTCGCTTTTTATCCTCTTCATCCGCAAGTAAACTTTGCGGACTTTACGTATGACCACTATTGTCTATCCGATGTGGAGTTGTTGCAAAAGGGTGCAACTTTGCAATTTACAGCTTGTGGTCATGAATTTCATTTAGACTATCCCGATACGGAAGCGGCTAGCACCGACTATCGGGATTTCATCCGTTTTTGGGAATAATCAAAAGGAGCAGCCCAACAAAAAATGTTGGACTGCTCCTTTATGATTTTTAAGCAAGGAAGCAACTTGACGTTTGCTTATTTAAACCGCCTGTTCGTCTAAGATGCTACGTAATTTTAAATAGTCTAAGAGGTATTCGGCTAAACCGTCTTGGCTATTAGCTAAAGTGGTTACGTCATTGGCTGCTTTTTGTGCTTCAGGTGTACCATTGGCCATGGCAACGCCCCAGCCGGCCCAAGCTAACATTTCTACATCGTTATGCTCGTCACCAAAGGCTACTACGTCTTGCGCTTTGAAGTTTAAGACCGAACTGAGATATTCTAGTCCGTGGGCTTTTTGCACGCCTTTTGCTGTCATCTCTAAAATAGAAAACGGACCGCCCCACGTTCGAACATCCACGTCACTGCCATAAAGAGTTTGTAGACGTTGCGCTAAAGGCTGCAAGTTTTCCGGGGTGGTTCCTAACATGATGGATGCTGGATCACCAATTAAATTTTGCGGAGTTAATAAATTATTTTCGTTTGCTGTGCCGGCAAAAAAGGCAGCGTCATAGTGACTTAAATTATCTAAAAAGAAAGTTTCTTTATTTTCGCAGGCGACAAAAGTGGCGCCAAATTCAGCTTTTTGTGCGTTAATTTCAAAAGCTAAATCCCGCTTCACTAAAAAGTGTTTTTCTAAGGCCCAGTGTTGATGGGGAATATGGACAATGGCGCCATTTAAATTAAGCATCGGTTCAGTTAAGCCTAATTGCGTATAAAATTGTTGACTCATGCGGTAAGGCCGCCCGGTAGCAATCACCACTTGGTGTCCCGCGTGTTGCGCTGTTTGTAAAACGTGGCGGGTTTTTTCGGTAATCAAGGAAGCTTGATTTAAGGTAGTGCCGTCCAGATCAATGGCAATAATTTTTGGCATATCGGGACTCCTTTCAGTTTTTTATGTTTCTCTAGTGTAGCAAATTTTAAGCCAAAAAGCGAATTGACACCAGAGAAAAGAAAATTTCCGTTTACTTTGGCTAAATCCGAACGATTGCGATGGCAAATTAACTTAAACACGAACGATTATAAAAATTTAACGATTAAAATTCGATTTAAAGTTGAAACAACTAGCAAACTCTCTTATAGTGAAGATGTTCTTATTATTAATTGTTCACGAAGGAGTTTAAAGAAGAAATGGAAAAGTTTTTTAAGCTAAAGGAAAACGGTACTAAAGTCTCCACAGAAGTGATGGCGGGGGTTACCACCTTTTTTGCCATGAGTTATATTTTATTCGTTAACCCTACGATCTTGGGGCAAGCTGGCATGCCTACACAAGCGGTCTTCTTAGCCACAATTATTGCTTCAGTCATTGGGACTTTAGTGATGGGACTATTTGCCAACGTTCCTTATGCCCAAGCGCCAGGGATGGGACTAAATGCTTTTTTTACCTACACGGTAGTCATCGTGTTGGGATATTCTTGGCAACAAGCCTTAGCAATGGTTTTCATCTGTGGGATGATTAACATTTTAATCACGGTTACGCGTATTCGGAAAATGATTATTCACGCCATTCCTGAAAGTTTGCAACACGCAATCGGTGGTGGGATTGGGATTTTTGTCGCTTATGTAGGAATTAAAAATGCTGGTTTCTTAACTTTTACGGCTGATCCTGGTAGTTACACCGTGATTGGTGATGCGGCAAAAGGCGAAGCGACCATTACCACTAACAGCTCCATCGTACCAGGTCTTGCTACTTTCAATAATCCTGGCATTATCTTAGCCTTGATTGCTTTAGCTTTGACGATTATTTTAATTTTATTAAACGTTAAGGGCGCAATTTTTATTTCGATCATTCTTTCTACCATTGTGGGAATTTTGATGGGGGTAGTCGACCTGTCCACTGTCGATTTTCATGCTAATTCATTAGGGAACTCTTTTAAAGAATTAGGGACGACTTTCGGTGCTGCTTTTGGGAGTGAAGGGATGGGTTCCTTATTTAGTGACTCAGCCAAAATCCCGCAAGTTTTAATGACGATTCTTGCTTTCTCTTTATCCGATACTTTTGATACTATTGGGACATTTATTGGTACCGGGCGCCGGACAGGAATCTTCTCTAAGGAAGACGAAGACGCTTTAGAAGAATCTAAAGGAATGAATACAAAAATGGATCGGGCGTTGTTTGCCGATGCCATTGCTACTTCTGTAGGGGCTATCTTTGGGACCTCTAACACGACGACTTACGTGGAATCTGCTGCCGGTATTGGTGCTGGTGGTCGGACGGGGTTAACTTCGGTCGTCACTGCTGGTTTGTTCCTCATTTCTAGTTTATTTGCGCCATTACTTTCTTTAGTACCTACGCAAGCAACTGCCCCGGCTTTAATTATTGTGGGGATCATGATGCTGGCTTCCTTTAAAGACATCAACTGGCCCGATTTGGAAGAAGCGGTTCCTGCTTTCTTCGCCTCTGTTTTCATGGGTCTATGCTATTCAATCTCTTACGGAATTGCCGCTGGCTTTATTACCTACACTTTGATTAAAGTAATCAAAGGGAAAGCCAAAGTCGTTACGCCAATCTTATGGGTGGTCGATGTGCTCTTTATTTTAAACTTTGTCATTTTAGCGATTCTGTAAAAGATAATCCGAAAACTCTCGCCGATGAGGCGAGAGCTTTTTTTGTTAAAAGGCGCATTTTTAGCTAGTAAGTTCACTGTTAAAGCAAGAGAAGGCTCATTAATTTTATGTAAAAGTAACAAATGTTATGAGAAAATTCTGACCACCTATTCAATTTGGCAGGAAAAGAGGGTATAGTTAAATGAGAAAAGATGAGGTGGAAGTTTTTTGATTAATTGGAAAAAGAATTTGTGGGTAGCTTGGATTGGTTGCTTTTTCACAGGCGTGAGTTTTTCTTTAGTGATGCCATTCATTCCTTTATACGTGGAACAACTGGGTGCCCCCAAAGATAAAATTGAATTTTATGCAGGTTTGTCGATTTCGGTTACAGCACTAGCCGCGGCTTTGATTTCGCCGGTTTGGGGATCTTTAGCTGACCGGAAAGGACGTAAGTTGATGATGGTGCGGGCGGCCATTGGGATGACTTTTGCCATGGGTTCTTTGGCCTTTGTCCCTAATGTTTTTTGGTTACTAGTCATGCGCTTTTTAAACGGTATCTTATCAGGCTATATGCCTAATGCCACAGCCATGATTGCCAGTCAAGCGCCACTTGATAAGCGGGGCTTTGCCTTAGGGACTTTAGCTACTGGTGGAACGGCTGGCAGTCTGATTGGTCCTTCATTAGGAGGCGCTCTAGCTGAAGCTTTCGGCATTCGTGCTGTATTTATTATTACCGGTGTCTTGTTACTAATTACGACTATCTTGACAATCTTTCTAGTGAAGGAAGATTTTACACCGGCGGAAAAAGAAGATGTGGTGCCCACGAAAGAAGTTTTTCGGCGCGTTTCCAATCTACCTATTTTAATCGGATTATTCATCACGACCTTAGTCTTGCAATTAGGAATTTATTCGATTTCCCCAATTTTAACCTTGTATATTCGTCAATTAAGCGGGGCCGGTGGCAATATTTTATTTGTCAGTGGATTAATTGTTTCCGTAGCGGGAATTTCTGCGGTGATTTCTTCGCCAGTCTTAGGGCGCTTAGGAGATCGTATCGGTTCAGAAAAAGTATTAGTGGCCGGTTTAATTTTTTCCCTGATTTGTTACGTGCCCATGTCCTTTGTACAAACGCCCTTTCAGTTAGGCGTTTTACGTTTCTTGTTAGGATTTTCTACCGGGGCTTTAATGCCCTCTATCAATACGATTATCGGTCGCTTAACGCCAACTGAAGGCGTATCTCGCGTCTATAGTTACAACGTGATGTTCCAAAATTTTGGTCAGGTTTTAGGACCAATGGTAGGTTCGACAATGGCCGCAGCTTATAATTATTCTTCTGTTTTTATCGCTACGGCGTGCTTTGTTTTGTTTAACATTTGCTTGTCGATTTTTAACTTTCGGAAAACATTATTTACCAAAAATAGTTTTTAAAGTAAAAAAGCTTTCTTCCCGCAAGAGAAGAAAGCTTTTTTATTGATCCGTAGATTTCTTTTTGTCTGGTAAGGCGACGGTGCCAATAATCATGACCAAAACACCTGCGACTAAAGAAATGACAGTCGTCGTAATCGGGTCATACGCTTGTTGGTTTAAAGCGCCGCCGAGATAACCGACGATTTGTCCTAATAAGACAGCCCAAAATAAGACGATAATATAGCGCATTGAAAATGCCCCCTTTTCACAGGTATCATATCACGTTTTTTTCTTTTGTAAAACCCAAAATGCTCCCCCAAAAGAGAAAAGATTTGTTATAGTAGCACTAAAGGAGTTGGTGAAGATGTTGCAAGCGCAATTACAAACCTTAAGTGCTTATACTTTATTGAAAAGTACGCTACGTCTGCCGGCGTACGTGAAACAAGCCCAGAAACTAGGGTACACCCACGTGGCTTTAACCGACGAGAACCAATTAAGTGGAATTTTAGAATTTTGTCGTCTTGCTCAAGCCGCAAGTCTGGTACCTATTGTGGGCTTAACTCTAAACTATCGCTATGAAAATGAAACTCACCAGCTCTTAGCTTATGCACCAAATGCTAAAGCTTATGAGGAATTGTTAGCGGCTTCGACAGCTACCATGACCGCAGGACCGCAAGACTTAAGCACACTGTTACCGCAACTAGCGCATTTAAAAATTCTTTTACCCAGCGATAACCCGGCGCGCTATTTCTTTATCAGTAATCAAAAAGCAGCCGCAACCGACTTTTTGCAATTGTTTCAGTCTTTTAAAGGAAATTTTGCTTGTGGCATAGAACCGGTAGAGCAAGCTGATGAAATTTTAACATTACGGCAAAGTCACTGGTTACACTTTTTACAAGAACAGCAAATTCCAGCCTTGCCGCTGCATCAAGTACGCTACTTGCAAGCCGAAGATGCTTTTGCTACGGAAGTACTAGGCGCCTTAGAAGCTGGTGAGATTTTAGAATTACAACAAACGCCAAAGACTGGCACAAAATATTTATGGTCCCCACAAGAAATGCAGGCCGGCTTTTCGGCAGGGCAATGGCCCTTGCTACAAAAAAATTGCCAAGAATTTGTGGCTAATCTGCAGTTTACACCGCCTTTGAAACAAACCTTATTGCCTCATTATCCTTTTATCGAAAATTATCCTGACGCTAAAAGTTATTTGCGCCACTTAGCGCAAACGAATTTACCAAAGCGTATCGCCAAGGTGACACCAGCTTACGAAGAGCGTTTAAACTATGAATTAGGGATTATTGAAACGATGGGTTTTGCCGATTACTTTTTAATTGTTTGGGATGTCATGAATTATTGCCATACCCATGGGGTGATGACCGGAGCTGGCCGGGGGTCTTCAGCCAGTAGTTTAGTGGCTTATGTTTTGCACATTACGGACGTGGATCCTTTACGTTATGACTTGTTGTTTGAGCGTTTCTTAAATCCTGAGCGGAAAAGCATGCCGGATATCGACTTAGATATTCCCGATAATAAGCGGGAAGAAGTATTACAGTATGTGGCAGAAAAATATGGCAAAAAACAAGTTGCCCAAATCGCGACATTTGGCACGCTAGCTGCAAAAATGGTTTTGCGGGATGTCTCTCGCGTCTTTGGCTTATCGCAAAGTGAGGCCAACCAATTTAGCAAAGCTATTCCTAACGTTTTAAAGATTAACTTGAAAGAAAGCTATCAGCAGTCGCCAACGTTGCAGCGTCTCGTACAACAGTCAGAGAAAAATCAATTGCTCTTTAAAACGGCCCTCAAGTTAGAAGGTTTACCGCGCCATGTTTCCACTCACGCTGCCGGCGTAGTGATTGGCGATGGTCCGCTAGTGCAGTGGGTCCCTTTACAAAATGGCAGCAATGGTCTATTCCTGACGCAGTTTACCATGGGAGATGTAGAAGCCATCGGTCTTTTAAAGATGGACTTTTTAGGCTTGAAAAACTTGGCGATTTTACAAGAAGCCGTGGACGTTACTGGAAAGTTATTAGGGCGCCCTTTCGATGTTCATGAAATTCCTTTAGACGATGGGGAAACTTTGGCTTTATTTGCCAGAGGCGATACAGCGGGGATTTTCCAATTTGAATCGCAAGGAATTCGCAATGTCTTACGGAAACTGGGCCCGACTTCTTTTGAAGATGTGGCCGCCGTCAATGCCTTGTATCGACCAGGGCCGATGGAAAACATCGACAGTTTTATTCGCCGCAAAAAGGGGCAAGAAAAAATTAGCTATCCCGATCCGGCCTTAGAACCCATTTTAGCTAACACCTATGGCATCATTATTTACCAAGAACAGATTATGCAAGTGGCCAATCGGCTAGCGGGTTTCTCTTTAGGACAAGCGGACATTTTACGCCGAGCTGTCAGCAAAAAGAAAAAAGAGTTACTGGATCAACAGCGAGCCTCCTTTGTGGCTGGAAGTGTTGCCCACCACCACAGTGTGGGCGTTGCCAATCAAGTGTATGACTTGATTGAAAAGTTTGCCAACTATGGCTTTCCCCGCTCCCATGCTTTTGCTTATAGTGTCGTGGGTTTTGAGCTAGCCTATCTCAAAGTTCATTATCCCGCTGCTTTTTTCACCGCGCTTTTAAATTCTGTCAGCAATCATGATAGTAAGCTAAAAAGTTATCTCGGCGAAGCGAAAAAAGCGCAAGTGGCTATTTTAGGACCGGATATCAATCAATCAGGTTACAGCTTTACCTTAACGAAAGATGGCTTGCGCTTTGGCCTAGGAAAAATTAAAGGCTTACGGCGGGATTTCTTGCAAGAGATTTTTCAAGAGCGCCGCAATGGTGCTTATCGTTCTTTTGATGATTTTTTATTCCGCATGTCTAGCAAGTGGTTAAAAGAAGATTGGTTAATTCCATTAATTTTAGCTGGAGCTTTTGATTCTTTAGGCGTGAAACGCCGGGAGCTAACCAGTCAATTAGATGGAAAAATCAAAAATATTTTATACGCTGCCGGGAGCATGGACTTGTTAAATGTCATGGAGTTAAAAGAAGAAGGTATCCAGGAGTATTCTTTAGAAGAACGCTTGAACTTTGAAGAAGAGTACTTAGGGACCTTTGTTTCTGGGCATCCTTTAGAGACAACGCGCCCCTTAGCTCAACATATTCCCACCACCTACATTGGTGACTATCAAGTGGGGCAAAACATCGCGACTTTTATTTACGTGAAAGAAATCAAAAAAATTCGCACCAAAAAAGGGGAGCAAATGGCTTTTGTTCAAGCCCAAGATTTAACCGGCGAAGTTTCAGTTACCTTATTTCCCATCCTTTATCGACAAGTAGCGCTTCATATGGCTCCTCATCAGCTTTATTTATTGCGGGGGAAAGTGGAAACTAGTCGTTTTCAAGAGGAACTGCAAGTTTTAGCTAATAGCCTCCAAACTTTAGACGAGGTGGAAAAAGAATTAGCGATGAAAGCCCCCGGCAAACTTTTTTTACGGATAACGCAAGACGCCACTGTTTTACAACAGTTGCACCAACTTTTACAGAAATTTCCTGGTAATAGTACAGTGATATTATATTATCAAGATGAAAAGCGTACCCGACCATTGCCAGCTAATTTTAATGTAACACCACAACCAGAGCTACTTTCGCAGCTAGAAAATATCTTAGGTGTTGATAATGTGGTTTGGCAAAAACCCTCAGGAGATTCTCATTGAAAACGGATACCTTGAAAATTTTAGCAATGTTTCAAGACAATTTTTTAAATTAATGGTAGAATACTTTTGGAGTAATTCAGATTTAGCTTGCTAAATCCATCGAAGAAATTCGGTGAACATCATTTAACGAGGTGAATGAAATGAAGCGCATCGGGATTTTGACTAGTGGTGGCGATGCTCCTGGTATGAACGCAGCAGTCCGAGCAGTTGTTCGTAAAGCAATTTACGAAGGTATCGAAGCTTATGGTATTAACTATGGATTTGCTGGTTTAGTAGCAGGGGACATTCGGCGCTTAGACATCGGGGATGTCGGAGATAAGATTCAACGCGGTGGCACCTTCCTTTATTCTGCCCGTTACCCAGAATTTGCCACTGAAGAAGGGCAATTAAAAGGTATCGAGCAATTGAAGAAATTTGGCATCGAAGGCTTAGTAGTTATCGGTGGGGATGGTTCATATCACGGAGCAATGGCGTTAACGCGTCACGGCTATCCAACTGTGGGCTTACCAGGAACGATTGATAATGATATTCCAGGAACTGATTTCACAATTGGGTTTGATACAGCTATCAATACCGTTTTAGAATCCATTGACCGGATTCGGGATACGGCAACCAGTCACGTGCGGACCTTTGTCATTGAAGTAATGGGTCGTAACGCTGGGGACATCGCTTTATGGAGCGGCGTTGCCGGAGGAGCTGATGAAATTATCATTCCAGAACACAACTTTGATATTGAACAAGTTGCCAAGAAAATTCAAGAAGGTCGTGACCGCGGCAAAAAACATTGCTTAATTGTTTTAGCTGAAGGTGTGATGGGCGGTCAAGAATTTGCTGAAAAACTCAACGCTTTTGGGAACTTCCACGTACGGGTAACCACTTTGGGCCACGTTGTGCGCGGCGGTGCACCTAGCGCTCGTGACCGAGTATTAGCTTCTAAATTTGGTGGCTATGCAGTGGACTTATTGAAAGAAGGTAAAGGTGGTTTGTGCATCGGAATCTTAGACAATAAAGTCGTAGCTAGTGAAATCATCGATACATTGGAAAACCACAAGCATCAACCTGATTTAAGCCTTTATGAGCTAAATCAAGAAATCTCTTATTAATTTTGGTAAAAGGGCCTAAGCCTTTAAATAAATAGATTGGAGCGATTTACAGTAATGAAAAAAACAAAGATTGTCAGCACATTAGGACCAGCCAGCAACTCAGTCGAAACAATTGCAAAATTGATTGAATCTGGCGCTAATGTATTCCGTTTCAACTTCTCTCATGGGGACCATGAAGAACAATCCGGCCGGATGGCTTTAGTTCACGAAGCTGAAAAATTAACTGGTAAAACAGTTGGTTTGTTATTAGATACTAAAGGGGCTGAAATTCGGACCACTGTTCAAGGAACTGAAACAGGAAAAATCGAATTTAATCCTGGCGACAAAACACGTATTTCCATGGACAGCAACTTAGTTGGGTCTAAAGAAAAAATCGCGATTACTTACGAAGGCTTATATCATGATGTGCACGTTGGTGGCCATGTCTTATTCGATGATGGTTTAATCGACATGTTAATTCTTGAAAAAGATGACGAACATGAAGAATTAGTTGTGGAAGTACAAAATGCTGGAATCTTAGGTTCTAAAAAAGGGGTTAACGCACCAGGCGTTTCTATTTCCTTACCAGGACTTACTGAAAAAGATGCTGACGATATCCGCTTTGGTTTAACGAAAGAAATTAGCTATATTGCTGCTTCCTTCGTTCGGAAAGCACAAGACGTTTTAGATATCCGCGCTATTTTAGAAGAAGCTGACATGAATCACGTACAAATCTTCCCTAAAATTGAATCCCAAGAAGGTATCGACAACTTCGACGAAATTTTAAAAGTTTCTGACGGTGTGATGATCGCTCGTGGGGACATGGGTGTTGAAATTCCAGTGGAAAATGTGCCATTGGTTCAAAAACGCTTAATTAAAAAATGTAACGCAGCTGGTAAACCAGTCATTACAGCAACTCAAATGTTAGAAACAATGCAAAAAAATCCTCGTCCTACGCGGGCTGAAGCTTCTGACGTAGCTAACGCTGTCTTTGACGGCACGGATGCTACTATGTTATCTGGCGAATCTGCTAACGGGGACTACCCAGTAGAAGCTGTTTCTACTATGGCTCGCATTAACATGAAAGCTGAAACTGCTTTAACGGAATTAAAGAGCTACCAATTAAATGAATTCGACCGTACCGATGTTACGGAAACAGTTGGTTTATCTGTAGCCCATGCTGCTAAAAACTTAGGCGTTAAATTAATTGTGGCAGCTACTGAATCTGGCCATACTGCTCGCATGATTTCTAAATACCGTCCAGATGCTGACATCTTAGCTTTAACTTTTGATGATCGCACTCGTCGTGGTTTAACTGTCAACTGGGGCGTTGTACCAGCAATCGTTGAAAAACCAGGGAACACGGACGAAATGTTTGAATTAGCTACGAAAAAAGCTGTTGAACTTGGCATGGCTAAAGAAGGCGATTTAATCTTGATCGTTGCTGGTGTGCCAGTTGGACAAAAGGGTACAACCAACATCATGAAAATTCAATTGGTTGGTGGCGAACTTTTAAGCGGCCAAGGCGTAGGAACACAAACAGTTGTAGCCAAAGCTGTTGTTGCTAACTCTGCAGAAGAAGCCAACAGCAAAATGGAAAATGGTGCAGTTTTAGTTGTGCCAACAACGGATAAAGACTATATGCCAGCCATTGATAAAGCTAGCGCTTTAATCGTTGAAGACGGTGGGTTAACTTCCCATGCTGCTGTTGTAGGTATCGCTAAAGATATTCCTGTAATTGTCTCTGGCAAAGATGCTACTAAAGTAATCACTGATGGTGAAACGATTACCGTTGACCCTCGTCGTGGTTTAGTTTACCGCGGAGAAGTTACAGCAATTTAAAGCTTGCTGGGAAGGTTGTTCAAAGATAGTCGAAACTGTTTTGTTTAAGACGAGCTTTCAACAACGTTATTACGAAAGTGAGGACTGTGACGCTCTTTAGATCACAGTCCTTTTTATTTGCTAAAAGCAAATGCTGGAAGAAAAGCCGGGTCAGGGAAGCTGTAAAGAATTTTCCATTGACAAGCTTTTTTTCAAACGGTATAATTGCTTTTGTTGCTTAGGGGTGACGAGATGAAATTTTCACAACAAGAACTCAAGAAACATTTTTATCAACCAATCGAAATTAACGAGGTGCTCTCATTGCAAGATGAGTTACAACAGCGCAATTCGGAAATTCTCGATGTTTCAGCAATTCACGTTGAGGGTCTATTGAGTCCCAGTGAGCGGGAAACCGTTGCGCATTTGCGGATTCAAGGAAGTTTAACTTTACCTTCCACCCGTTCTTTGACACCCGTTGTCTTGCCCTTGGATTTTACTGTCGATGAAATTTATCTGACACAAGAACAAGCGGCGATGCAAACTGAAGTCCCTGAAGATGCCATTTTATTAACGGAGTCAACGGTGGATTTAGTCGAAGCAGTGACCGATTATCTTTTATTAGCGATTCCTAGTCAAATTTTGACACCAGCAGAGCTTGCTGGGGAAAAGATGCCGACAGGAGATGCTTGGCAGGTTATGACTGAAGAGGAATACCAAGAAGCTAAAGCTAAAGAAAAGATGGAAAAAGTGGATCCGCGTCTAGCGAAACTCAGTGAATTCTTTCAAGATGAACAAGACTAGCTAGATTGGAATATTACAGCTTAGACTGTAAGTATTTTTTAAGGAGGTGGATACTGATGGCAGTACCAGCAAGAAGAACTTCTAAAGCAAAAAAAGCAAAACGTCGGACACATTACAAATTAACCATTGCCGGTTTAAATCCTTGTCCTAACTGTGGCGAAGCAAAACGTTCTCACCACGTCTGTGCAAACTGTGGCTTTTACGACGGTAACGACGTGAAAACAAAAGAAGCATAAACTAAATATTTTACAGAGTATTTAGGAAAATCTCAGGCTAACCATGGAGCCTGAGATTTTTTCTTTTCAACTGCATGTATTCTAGGCTATAATGGACGAGAACGTGGAACAATCATTGAGGAGGTTTTAAAGCATGACCAAACAACAATTTGGTGTCGTCGGTATGGCGGTAATGGGAAAAAATTTAGCTTTAAATATTGAAAGTCGAGGCTATTCAGTAGCACTTTACAATCGGACTTCAGCAAAGACAACAGCAGTGGTGGAAGAACACCCTGAAAAGAAACTTTTAGCAACGTATTCCATGGCGGAATTTGTTGAAGCAATTGAAAAACCCCGCCGGATTCTTTTAATGGTGAAAGCCGGCAATCCAACAGACGCGACGATTCAAGAAATTTTACCGTTGTTAGACGAAGGTGATATCTTAATTGACGGTGGGAATACGTTCTTTAAAGATACGATTCGCCGTAATGCTGACCTTGCTAAATCCAAAGTCAACTTTATCGGTATGGGGGTTTCCGGTGGTGAAGAAGGCGCCTTAAAAGGTCCGTCTTTAATGCCTGGTGGTCAAAAAGAAGCCTATGACTTAGTCAGCGACGTTTTAAAACAAATCGCCGCTAAAGCTCCTGATGGGGCTCCTTGTGTGACTTACATTGGGCCTAATGGTGCCGGACACTTTGTTAAAATGGTCCATAACGGGATTGAATATGGCGATATGCAATTAATTGCGGAGTCTTATGATTTATTAACGCGGGGCTTAGGTCTTGAAGTGCCGGCCATTCAAGAAATCTTCAGTGAATGGAATCAAGGAGAGTTAGATAGCTACTTAATTGAAATTACCACTGACATTTTAACCCGCAAAGATGAAGACACCGGTAAACCAATTGTTGATGTTATCTTAGATGAAGCGGCCAATAAAGGCACTGGTAAATGGGCCTCCCAATCTTCCTTAGACTTAGGCGTGCCCCTACCTTTAATTACAGAATCTGTTTTCCAACGCTTTATTTCCTTCTACAAAGAAGAACGGGTCAAAGCAAGTAAAGTTTTAGCTGGACCAAGCGCTAAAGCAATTACTGGTGATCAAAAAGAATTGGTGGAAAAAATTCGCCAAGCTTTGTATTTCTCAAAAATCATGAGTTATGCTCAAGGTTTTGCTCAATTAAAAGCAGCTAGCAAAGAGTTTGCGTGGGATTTACCTTATGGGGAAATCGCGGAAATTTGGCGCGCTGGTTGTATTATTCGCGCCCGCTTCTTACAAAAGATTACCGATGCTTTTGAACGGGACCCAGAATTAGATAACTTAATGATGGATGAATACTTCAAAGATATCACGGCGAAATATCACCAAAGTTTGCGAGATGTTGTGAGTCTTGCCGTGCAAGCTGGGATTCCAACACCAGCGTTTTCTTCAGCGATTGCATACTATGATTCTTATCGCTCTGAGAATTTGCCCGCTAACTTAATTCAAGCGCAACGGGATTACTTTGGGGCCCATACGTACCAACGTAAAGATCAAGAGGGCACATTCCACTATAACTGGTATCCAGAAGCTTAATACGCTTAGCCCAAGATGAGGCGGAGGCTTCATTTTGGGCTATTTTTTTAAAGAATTTGATTATATCTTGCGCTTTTTCTAATTTTGTATACAATGAAAATGAGTAGATTCGTCACTTTAAGGAGCGAGTAAGGGAGGAAGGAAAAAATTTCATGAGCGATATTTTAATTATTGAAGATGAAAAAAATCTAGCACGCTTTGTCGAGTTAGAATTAAAGCACGAAGGATACAACACCGAGGTTCACTATAATGGACGGACGGGTTTAGATGCAGCCTTAGGAAAAGAATGGGATGCCATTTTATTAGACTTAATGTTACCTGAATTAAATGGTTTAGAAGTAGCACGGCGGGTACGTCAAGTGAAAAACACACCGATTATTATGATGACGGCGCGAGATTCTGTGATTGATCGCGTCTCTGGGCTTGACCATGGCGCTGACGATTATATCGTCAAACCTTTTGCGATTGAAGAATTGTTGGCACGTTTGCGGGCTTTGTTACGCCGGATTGATATTGAAGGGGACAAGAATGTCGCTAAACAAACTACCATTACGTATCGGGATTTAACGATTGAAAAAGAAAATCGCGTTGTTCGTCGCGGCCATGAAATTATTGAGTTGACGAAACGGGAATACGAACTTCTCTTAACTTTGATGGAAAACGTCAACGTCGTTTTAGCGCGGGATGTTTTATTAAACAAGGTTTGGGGTTATGAAACGGAAGTAGAAACTAACGTAGTGGATGTATATATTCGTTACTTGCGCAATAAAATTGACGTACCCGGAGATGATAGTTACATCCAAACTGTTCGCGGCACGGGTTACGTAATGCGCTCGTGAAAGCTTTCAAAAATTGGATAGAAGAAAAAAAACTTGCCATTAAAGGCCCATCTTTGACTGTAAAGTGGGCTCTAGCAAGTTCTTTCTTTATCTTCGTCGTGTTTACGGTTTTTGCCGTTTTCACTTATAAAACTTCCACCAATCTTTTGATCGGTAAAGAGCGTTCCAACCTAGCTAAAACCATGAACCAGCTAGTGGATCGTCTGGCCACTGGTGATAGCGAACTCACCTTTTTAAATGCCTATCAAAGTTTGACGGAGTTTAACTCCTTTGATTCCGATAGCACCATCCCTAGTAGTGAGACGATTGATGGAGGGACCTTGCAACTCAACAGCTTTATTTCTGAGTTGTCGCAAAGTCAACTTTCCGTTTTTGTCTACAATACCAAAAGCGAATTAATCTTTAACAAGTCTGAAGAACAACAAATGAATTTAATGTCTGAAAAGTTAATGGCGGCTACCGTTGTAAGTATTAACAGTCGCACCGGTTTTGTTACCGTTCAACCTATTTACGCTAAAGAAACTGGAAAATTGATTGGTTATGCCCAAGCTTTTTATGATTTAACGGACTTTTTTGAAATTCAGCATCGCTTGTTAGTGACCCTAATTATCCTAGAAGTGGTCTCTTTGGTCCTGAGTAGCATTCTAGGCTTCTTCTTGTCTGGCTACTTCTTAAAGCCAATTAAGGTCTTACGGGACACGATGGACACGATTCGGCGGGATCCACAATCCCTAGTGAAAGCACCAATTTTGAAATCTCGTGATGAATTGGCAGATTTGTCGGAAATTTTTAATGAAATGATGGCACGCATGCGACGTTATATTGAGCAGCAGGAACAATTTGTGCAAGATGTTTCTCATGAACTACGGACGCCAGTGGCCATTATTGAAGGACATTTGAATCTACTAGAACGCTGGGGCAAAGATGATCCGGAGGTTTTAGAAGAATCCTTAAGTGCTAGCTTACAAGAAATCTCGCGGATGAAAATGTTGGTGCAGGAAATGCTGGATCTTTCGCGGGCCGAACAAGTGGATGTTCAATACTACGATAAAACCTCCTATGCTAAA
The DNA here is from genome assembly GCF_005405245.1 of Enterococcus nangangensis. Lineage (GTDB taxonomy): Bacteria > Bacillota > Bacilli > Lactobacillales > Enterococcaceae > Enterococcus_J > Enterococcus_J nangangensis. The sequence continues at coordinate 17,867 of NZ_BJDR01000034.1, forward strand.
GAAGTCGTGCATCAGATATACAATAACTTCAAATTGCTCTATGGCGATTTTCGTTTTACGTTAGATGATGAATTGTTACAGGAAGAAGAAGTCGCGATTTACCGCAATCACTTGGAACAAATCCTGATTATTATTTTAGATAATGCCGTGAAATATTCCACGAAGCGTAAAGAAGTCCATATCTCGATGGCGAAAAATCCGCGGTATTTAGAATTAGCCATTCAAGACTTTGGGGAAGGGATTCCCCAAGCAGATTTAGATCGCATCTTTGATCGTTTTTATCGTGTAGATAAAGCGCGGAGTCGCAATCAAGGCGGCAATGGGCTAGGATTATCCATTGCCAGACAGCTGATTGATAATTATCACGGGAAAATCGTCGCGGAAAGCGCAGTGGGACATGGAACTATTTTCCGGTTATATCTTCCAATTGTTCAACAAAAGAGCGAAGAAATAAAATAGATTAAAGGCACTCCGTATTCTTCTTGCGAAGAGACGAAGTGCCTTTTTGTAAAATCCAGACATTCCATTTGGATATAGAAAAAAGTATCGCCAAATCTCGATAATTACAAACGTTAAATACCGAAATACAACAAATGTCCGCAATTTGAAATTTCTTTTATTTTTTGTGATTTTATTATTGCAATTTGCTAGCGGAGTTGGTATAGTAATATACGTCGCTGAGACATGAACAAGTTGCCATCAAGGTTTCTACTACTTACTTTTAAAAAAAGTAAAAGTTAAATTTCTTGCTTGACAGTAACTTCTTGTTATGTTAAACTGACAGAGTCGCTAAGAGGTGGCTCACAAAACTTAAAAAACTTTTCAAAAAAGTTGTTGACAACGATTTGAAAAGCTGATAGGATATAAGAGTTGCTGGATGCGACAAAGTAGACCTTTGAAAACTGAACAAAGTGAATACAACCAATGTGTAGGGCGTTTCGGATATTCGAAACAAACAC
>NZ_BJDR01000035.1 GCF_005405245.1 Enterococcus nangangensis
CAGCTAACGTTTTCCGTTATGAGGACACGCTAGGGACTTGAACCCATGAGAGTTTGCCCATGCCGGGCAAACAAAAGAAGCTGTCTGTTTTCAGACAACTTCCTCTACTTAAAAATTATTTATTTAAAAATTCAGCCACCGCAGCTAAAGCTTGGGGAATTCCTGCTGGATTTTTACCCCCAGCTTGAGCAAGATCAGGACGACCACCGCCGCCGCCACCCACTAATGGGGCGATAGCTTTAATTAAATCGCCAGCTTTGACGCCAGCAGCCACCGCTTTAGGGTTAGCAGCGACTAAAAGATTAGCTTTATCTTGGTTTTGACAAGCTAACACTAAGACATCGCTAGCTGCTTTTTGTTTCCATTCGTCGGCTAACTGCCGTAATTGATTCATATCTTTGACTTTAACTTGTTTGGCTAAGAAGGTTAAAGCACCAGCTGTTTCGGGATTAACAAAGAGATTATCCGCTTGTTGCGCGGCTAATTTTTGCAATAAGGCTTGATTTTCTTTTTGTAATTCGCGCAAGGACTCTTGCAAACTTTCTACTTTAGTTGGTGTTTCTTTTAATTGTGGCGATTTTACCAAAGCCGCGGTTTCTTTTAATAAAGCTTCTTCTGCTTTAAAGGCTTCAAATGCTTCTTGGCTAGTCACCGCATCAATCCGGCGTACCCCCGCGCCAATCCCAGATTCTGAAATAATCTTAAAGGCGCCAATTTCTTCGGTGTTAGCAACGTGATTCCCCCCACAAAGTTCTAAGGAGTAATTGGCAATTTTGACGACGCGAACTTCTTTGCCATATTTTTCGCCAAACAAAGCCATTGCCCCCATGCTTTTAGCCGTGTCAATATCTGTTTCCACTGTTTCCACAGGAATAGCAGCCCAAATTTTTTCGTTGACGATGTGTTCCATCTCTTCCAGTTCGGCTGGGGTCACTTGCCCAAAGTGGGTAAAGTCAAAACGCAAATGCCCCGGGGCAACCAATGAACCAGCTTGGTTGGCATGATTACCTAAAACGTCTTTTAAAGCCCGATGTAATAAATGGGTAGCCGTGTGATTTTTGGTTAATTTTTTACGCATTTTTTTATCGACAGCTAAGTGATAGGTACTGCCTTCTTGTAAGGCACTCAAAATTTCTACGGTATGCAACGCTTGCCCATTAGGCGCTTTTTGCACGTCTTCAACTTTCGCTACTACTTCACCCGCTTGATTGGTGATAACGCCGTGATCTGCTACTTGCCCGCCCATTTCAGCATAAAATGGTGTTTGGTCAAAGATTAATTGTGCTTGACCCACTAAGCCTTTAGAGACAAGTTCTTGATCTTGAATAATGACTAACAGTTCACTATCACTGGTTAAATTGTCGTAACCGATGAATTTGCTGTCGACTTTAATATCGGTTAATAAAGCAGATTGCACACCCATGGAAAATTCATCACTCCGCGCAGCCCGTGCCCGTTGCCGTTGTTGTTCCATCTCTGCTTCAAAGCCGGCGTGATCTACTGAAAGTTCTGCGTCTTCAGCCACTTCTTCCGTCAATTCTACTGGGAAACCATAAGTATCATATAATTTAAAGATATCTTTTCCTGCTAAAGTCGTTGCACCGGCAGCTTTAGTTTTTGCAATGGTTTCTTCTAAAATACTTAAGCCTTCATTGATGGTTTCGTGGAAACGATTTTCTTCATTCCGTACAACTTTTTGAATAAATTCTTGTTGGGCTAAAACTTCTGGATAATAGCTTTCCATAATTTTGCCGACAACAGGGACCAATTTGTATAAGAATGCTTCGTTAATGCCGAGTTTTTTCCCGTGCATCACCGCCCGCCGTAAAAGCCGACGTAAAACATAGCCGCGGCCTTCATTACTTGGTAAAGCCCCATCGCCAATGGCAAAAGATAAGGCGCGAATATGATCGGCGATAACTTTAAAGGAAATATCATCTTGTTTATTGACGGCATATTTTTTATGACTCATTGCTTCTGTGGCATGAATAATCGGTAAGAACAAATCGGTTTCAAAGTTGGTTGGGGCATTTTGGATAATGGAAACCATCCGTTCTAAGCCCATCCCCGTATCAATATTTTTATGGGGTAGCGGTTCAAAGGTGTCTTGCGGCGTATGATTAAATTCAGAAAAGACTAAGTTCCAAATTTCCAAGTAACGTTCATTTTCCCCACCAGGATAATTTTCAGGATCATCTTCTGCAACATCGTTAAATTCTTGGCCGCGATCGTAAAAAATTTCCGTATCTGGACCACTAGGACCGGCACCGATATCCCAGAAGTTATCTTCAATTTCAATAATGTGGTCTAAAGGTAGCCCCACTTCTTCATGCCAAATCCGTTTGGCTTCCGTATCTTTAGGATAAACCGTAACGTAAAGTTTTTCTGGATCAAAATCAAACCATTCAGGGCTCGTTAATAACTCCCAAGACCAATGGATGATTTCTTTTTTAAAGTAATCGCCGATGGAAAAGTTGCCTAACATTTCAAACATCGTATGGTGGCGAGCCGTTTTCCCAACATTTTCAATATCGTTGGTCCGAATTGATTTTTGTGCATTGGTGATGCGGGGATTTTCAGGAACGACGGAACCATCAAAATATTTTTTCAAAGTAGCCACCCCGGAGTTAATCCATAATAAAGTTGGATCGTTCACTGGGATTAAAGAAGCACTAGGTTCAACACTGTGCCCTTTTGATTTAAAAAAGTCTAAAAACATTTGCCGAACTTCAGCACTGGATAATTGTTTCATCAATTGTTCTTCCTTTCTTTTTGACAAAAAATAAAACACACCACTGCCAGCCAGGACGCCAAAACGCGGTACCACCTGACTTGCAATGATGTGTAATCATTACCTCTTAAGCTTCTTAACGCGAAGGCACGGACGGGTTACGTCAATTAAAGGGAGCATCTGGGACACTTTTGATCTGGTTGCACCAACCCCAGACTCGCTAGACAAAAGTCATTACAGACATATCCTTCATGAAGGAGTATAAAAAAGTTTTCTAAAAATGTCAAGGTAAGATACGGGTGACTTTGCGATAAGCGTAATCTTGAGCCGGCAAGCTAGCTTCGGGTAGGAGCGGATCGACTCTGCGATAATAATGGCTTAAAGGCAATAAGGCTGCCATTAAATTAGGACTAGTGGAATCTACCGGGCCTGCTTTCACGACATCGGTATCCCGCAACAAAGAATGTTGCCAGCGATCAATATTAATTTTTAAACCAAACATGTTATCGATTTGCGAAAATGACGGCGTAATATTCACACCATCAAAAAAGTTAAGGCTACTCCCCCAAACAAACAGGCGGCGAGTCCCGCCACCAATCAAATATTCATACTCGTCTTCAGTGGGAAAATAAAAATTATAACGCCGCAATTCTTTTTCAACGGTCGCTAAAGTTTTGACTTGATGCTTGTAAACATGATACCGGCTGTCCCGCGGATCTAATTCTAAATAAAAGGCTCCTTCTTTAAAGAAACGCTTGGGAAACTCCCACGTCAGGCTCTCTTCTTGGGTCATGGCCGGATAGACAATTTGACGAATCGCTGTCTCAATTGGTGAAAAGTCTGCCACTTCGCCGTAAAACAAGCCAGTAATCGTATCAAAATCCCCAATATAGCTACAACCAAAGGGAATCGCATAACGAGAAACAATCATCGGGGGCACATTGACCTTCCGCAAAGCTGAAGTATTCTCATTGACGACAGCAGCCAACTCTTCTGGTGTGGGAATTTGCGGATGCGTATGTTGTTCAAAAAAGTTAAAGGCGGCTTCACTGGCTAAAATATCTCGCAAGCTTAAGCCTTCTGTTCCTTGATCCCAACCTAGAATGGCTTCTTTTTGCCCTGGTACAAAAACAAAAGGTTCGCCGTTAATGGTAAAAGTAAAAGTGCGACATTTGACGCCTCCCATTTCAAAATCTCGCAGCTCCACGTCCCGCACTAAAGTCAAAGGTGAAACGAAATACATCAATACTTGGCGCATTAAAACCATTTTATCTTTATCTTGTAATGTTTTCCAAATGGGCCAATACATTTGCTCAAAGGCGTTCATTCCCCATTCCTCCTTGTCAATTCATTGGTCTAAGTATACCATTAAAGTAACAAAGAAAAAAACATTGGAGGACGTATGATTCAATTTGGTGCAACCCCTTACTTGAAAGCCTGTGCCTATTATTTACGCATGGAGGTTTTCGTGAAAGAACAGCAAATCCCCTGGAGTGTGGAATATGACGAAAGTCTGCAGGACGAAACACCTTATTTTGTTTATTTTGTCGCCGGGGCGCCGGTGGCCACTTTACGTTACCAAATCAAAGATGGTAAATTAAATCCCGATCGTCTCTGTGTGTTAAAAGATTTTCGTAAGCGGGGAATTGGTAGCCAGCTTTTACACGCGATGGAAAAATTAGGTCAGGAGAATCAATTGACGGAAGCTTTCTTATGGGGTGAAGTCGCAGCGCAAGCTTTTTATTTGAAAAACGGCTACCAAACGGCGGCAAAAGAAGTTAGCATTGATACCATTCCCTGCTATCTATTTACTAAAAAAATCGGCTAAAAAAGCTAGTGTCGGAATTTCCCTAAACAAGAAACTCCGGCACTAGCTTTTTAATTAAATTCTGCTTGATGTTCTTGAAAAAAATTAGCGTAAACTTGCACAGCTGCAAGCTCCGTCCACTTTTTGGTAGTAACTGGCACTTCATCTAAATCATAAATCTTAGCGCCTTTTAAAGACAAAACAAAAGGCGAATGGGTGGCAATAATAAATTGACAACCGAAAAAGCGGGCCGCCTCAGCTAATGTGTTGACTAAAAGCAATTGGTTAGCTGGTGATAAAGAGTTCTCTGGTTCATCTAATAAATAGAGCTGGTCGTCTAGCAAGCGTTCTTGAAAGAAACGCAAGGCGCTCTCCCCGTTGGACTCTTCTGGTACATTTTTCATTAAATTTTCCCGCACGTAACGAGACTGGGTTTTACGCCGCGTTTCCAATACTTTTTTCAATTGATCATAATCAGACAAGTCGCGATAGTGAAAATCGCTAAACTTCGTGGCCAAATAATCATCAAACATACCAACACGCTTACGATCAATGCCTTCATTTAAAGCTCGTAAATTTAACATGTAATCAAAAATTTCGTCACTAGTAATAATAGCAGACTGTCGCGGTAAAGGGTAACGCATAGAAAAGTCGCACAGCTTGAGATAGTCTTCAAAAAAACTGGAACGATTATAAAGGGCACCCCGTTGCAACTGCAATTTTTCGGCAATGATATTTAAGAGGGTCGACTTCCCTGAGCCATTGCCCCCGTAAAAAATCGTAATCGGCTCAAAGGACAAGTGACTGAACTCTTTTGCAGGAAACAACTGAAAAGGATAGTAGGTGGTAAAAGCTCGGCTTTTTTGACTAATAAAAAAGCGCCACTCTTGATCTTCATTAGGCAAATAAAAATGTTCTAAATAAAGAGCCACTGGATTCCCTCCTCCATCTTAGCCGACTACGAAACGATTACTTTTTAGTACTCGCTATTGCTTTTCTTTTTCTTCCGTCGGGTTCTTTCTTGTTGGCGTTTTTCCATTTTAGTATCTTGTTTCCGTTTTTGTTCTACGGCCCGTTGGATTTCTTTTTTATAGCCGGGTTTAATTTTTTTCTTTTTCTTCTTCACTAAACCTTTTAAAGTCGGATCTAATTCTTTTTGATTCGTCCGTTGCCGTTTTTCGCGGCGATTCCGGTCATAACTAGTCACAAGTTCCCCGCCTTTGAGTTCTTGCGGCACAAAAGTAATCCCTTGGCCTTCCAGTTCCACAATGAGGTTTTCCTCGCTAGGGGCGTATAAGGTAATCGCCGTTCCTGGTAAATTGTTACGACCGGTCCGTCCAACACGGTGAATAAAGAATGATAAGTCTTGTGGTAGATCATCGTTAATGACTAAAGAAATCCCCTCAATATCAATACCGCGAGCTGCTAAATCAGTAGCCACCACAAACTGGTAATCGAGATTTTGGATTTGTTTCATGACTTTCGTCCGTTCCCGTGCGGGCATATCACCGTGAATTTTCGCAACTTTCAAGCCTTTACCTTTTAAATAGTCCCCCAGCTCTTCCACCCGTTGGCGGGTATTGGCGAAAACAAAGGCTAAGTAAGGTTGACCCAAAGTTAAGAGTTGGTAAATCAAACGATTTTTATCTTTTCCTTTAGTAGAGACTAAAATATTTTCAATCGACGTGGCAATTTTTTCCGCCGGATCAATCTCGACAATCGTTGGATTTTCTAAATATTTTTTCAAAAACGGCCGCAGTTTTTCCGGAATCGTCGCTGAAAAAACGTAAAATTCAGTAGCACTGCTCATGGCTGCTGCCAACTGGTCAACTTCTCCTAAGAAACCGAAGTCTAAAGTCATATCCGCTTCATCAATGACTAAAGCAAAAGCAGTATGCACTTTTAGCGCTTGTTCTTTGGTTAAATCTAACAAACGACCCGGGGTGCCAATGGCAAGATGGGGTTGTTGATGATTTAATTTGGCAATTTGCCGTTTTTTGTCCGTGCCCCCTACATAACGACTAACGCGAATTTCTGCATCACTGAAATTGGCAAAGAATTGTGCCTCGTGGTAAATTTGATTTGCTAGTTCCCGACTGGGAGCGGTAATCACCACTTGCACATCTTGTACTTCTGGGTTAATGCGCGCTAATAACGGCAAGAGGAACGCTAACGTTTTCCCCGAACCGGTTTGCGATTGCCCCACAACACTTTTTCCCTTTAAAATTTGGGGAATAATTTTTTCTTGTACTGCCGTTGGGGTTTCAAATTTTTTGGCCTTTAAGCCATCGTGTAAAAATTTTGGAAATGTATAGTTTTCAAAATTCACGTGCTCACCTCATTCATTTTATCCATCAAATCATACTACCATATTTTTCTTGCCTGCTGGAAGTTTTATAAGTCAAAACTTACGATTTTTGGTATACTTAATAAAAAAGTTATTGGAGGGGTCTTATGACTTTTATCTTAGCCTCTTTATATTTGCTCCTATTTATTAATACGTTAGCGGCCTTGATTACCGTTTTTCGTAAACCACGGAGTATTCAAAGTGTCTTGGCTTGGATGATTGCCTTAACCTTACTACCAGGCATTGGTTTTTTACTTTACGCCTTTTGTGGTCGGGGCATTGATCAAGAAAGTATTTTAAATTTAACGCCAGAAGATATTTCCGACATTGAAACGATTGAAATGAAAGTGGAGACCGATTCACTGGCCTACTCTGGTTGGATAATTCCACCACTGGACTCTAATGCGCAAAAATTAGTCCGTTATCTAGACAAGACTCAACAATCTCCCTTTGCCCAAGGAAATGATGTAAAACTTTTTACGGATGGTCAAGAAAAATTTGCCCAACTTTTAAAAGACATCGCCGCAGCTAAAGAAACGATCCACATTGAGTATTATTCTTTTTACAACGATACACTAGGCAATCGTGTCTTACACGCCTTAGAGGAACGAGCCCGGGCTGGCGTAAAAGTCCGCCTAATTTACGATCCTTGGGGTTCCAAGAAAGCGACTAAAAAGTGGTTTGCCCCCTTGAAGAATCTCGGCGGTGAAGTTGCCCCATTTGTCACTAGTAAAAACGTCTTATTAAAAACGCGTTTGAACTATCACTTGCACCGGAAAATTGTCGTCATTGATGGCCTGTTAGCCTGGACCGGTGGCTTTAATATCGCCGACCAATACGTTGGGGAAAATCCTAAGTTTGGCTATTGGCGGGATAGTCACGCTCGTTTTGTGGGTCCAGTGGCTTTTACCTTACAAGAAATTTTTATCCGTGATTGGAACGCTTCCTGTCAGAAAAAAGAAGTGATTCACTACGAAGATAAATTCTTCCAAGGAGCACCCACCGCCTTACGAGGAAGTCACAGCATTCAAGTGGTGGCTGATGGTCCCGAATCGCCAGAAGATATTTTAAAAGGTGCCATGATTCGTATGATCAACGACGCCGAAAAAAGAGTTTGGATTCAAACCCCTTACTTGATTCCTGACGATAGCATGATGGCCACGCTAATGATTGCTGCACGCTCCGATATTGATGTCCGCATCATGATTCCCTGCATGCCCGACCATCCATTTATTTATCGGGCAACACAGTATTACGCCAATATTTTAACGAAACAAGGAGTTAAGGTATATATTTATAACAACGGCTTTTTGCATGCTAAAACAAGTCTGGTGGACGACAATCTCTGCTCCATCGGTTCCATGAACCAAGATATTCGGTCTTACTCATTAAACTTTGAAGCGCAAGCTTTCTTATACTCACGAGAATTGAACTTAAAATTTGAAGAAATCTTTATTAAAGATCTCGAACACTGCACCTTACTCACTGAAGAAATGATTGCCAACCAATCCCGTTGGCTCCGCTTCAAACAAAACTTCTCCCGTTTACTTTCTCCGATTTTATAAAAATCCTGACACTTCTATCAAAAGAGGTGCAGGATTTTTTGTTTTCTCTCGGCTAGCCCTTCTCGTAAATGATCTTACTTAACCGAATTTTTTATCTATGATACGCTTTAAGTAGCCCTTATCAAGTAAGTAAGTCCCTATGACAAAGAAGGAGAAATTGCCATGAAGAAGTATCTTTTGCCAATTATTTTGACGCTGTTAGGCCTATGCGTCATTCGTTTAGGCATTTGGAAATATCACGATGACCAAGCTTTTCTCACTCGCGCAAATGAAGCCCAGGCCCAAGTTGTCAAAATGGAATATGTTGGTCATGATGAAGACGACGGTGACCAATATGATTTACATTACGAATATACAGTCGCTGGAGAAACCTACAGTTTTATCGATTATGCCACCCGTAAAAGTTATGTGGGGCTACGACGAATATTCATTACGATGTCGGAAGTCCCGGCTATAGTCGTCAACATTTAGATAGCTATGTGGGACAAGTAGCCATCGCAATTGCCTTCGGTGCTTTGCTGCTTATTTTAGCCCTCATATGCGCCATTTCTGTTTTCAAAGAGCATCGTCGCTATAAAAGAAAAGTTCTCAGCTGAAAAAAAATTACAGTTTTTTTCTTCAATCGCAAAAAACCATTCCTCAAAAAAGGAATGGTTTTTACGCGTTAAGCTTAAGGAGAGAACGGGATTTGAACCCGCGCATGAACGTTAAGTCCACTCGCCGGATTTCGAGTCCGGTGCATTACCACTCTGCCATCTCTCCAAGGCAATAAAAAAATAGGGCGTAGGGGAATCGAACCCCTATTTCATGACTGAGAATCATGCGTCTTGACCGTTTGACCAACGCCCCGTTGCATCAACAAGTGACATTATACGCCCTTTTCTATGAAGATGCAAAAACTTTTTTACCTAGTCTTCATCTTGATTATTGGTGGGATTAGCATCCGGATCATAAATAAAAGTTACCCCGCCCTTTAAAGTAGCAATACCGCGAAAATCAGCCTTATCTGGCAACGTAATCCACGCTTCCCGAAAAACCATAAACTCTTCTAGCGTTAGGGGAATCTCTTTGATTTGTCCTTCTTTTAATGCTTGTAATTGTTTTAAGTATTCAGCTTGCAACTTCTTCACCTCAAAAAAAGTGTACCACAAATTTTTTTATTATGCTTTAGGAATTGAAGCTATGTTCCTACTCTCTGCTAATTTTAACATTCGAAAACTATAACGGTAAAATATATTTTTCTAAAAAATAGGTTTGGCCATCAATAGCTGACAAAAAAGAGAGCTACTTATCAAAGTAGTCTCTCTTACAACTTTTTATAAGACTTTAGACAAGAAATCTTTAGTCCGCGGATTTTGCGGGTGGTCAAAGACTTCTTCTGGTGTACCTTTTTCCATGATAATGCCTTGGTCCATAAAGAGAATCTCGTCCCCGACTTCTTTAGCAAAGCCCATTTCATGCGTTACAATGACCATGGTCATGCCTTCTTTGGCTAAGTCCTTCATGACCCCTAACACTTCTCCCACCATTTCGGGATCCAGCGCTGAGGTAGGTTCGTCAAAGAGCATCACATCAGGTTGCATCGCCAACGCACGCGCAATGGCAATCCGTTGTTGTTGACCACCAGATAAAGACTGGGGATAAGCTTGTGCTTTATCTTCCAAGCCCACTTTCTTTAACAAGTCCATGGCAATTTTTTCAGCTTCAGCTTTACTGATTTTTTTAATCTTCAAGGGAGCTAAAGTGATGTTATCCATCACCGTCATATTAGGGAACAAATTAAATTGTTGAAAGACCATGCCCATTTTTTCCCGCATCTTAAAAATATCATTTTTCTTGGTAGTGATGTTGACCCCTTCAAAAGAAATTGTCCCTGCTGTCGGCACTTCCAATAAGTTTAAGCACCGTAAAAAGGTGGACTTCCCTGAGCCGGAAGGACCAATAACCACGGTCACTTGTCCTTTTTGAATGTTGTAGTCAATGCCTTTGAGCACTTCATTTTTACCAAAGGATTTTTTTAATCCTTGAACTTCAATAATCGTTTCTACCATCTCGCAGCCCTCCTACTTGGCGTAGCCTTTGCTTAATTTTTTCTCTAACAAAATCAACAGACGGCTGGTGGTAAAAGTAAGGACAAAATAAATGCCGGTAACCACATAAAGCGGCTCAATTCCTAAGAAGGTAATCGTTTGGACCCGTGTTGCCCCAAAGACTAATTCAGCAACCCCGATAGCGGAAAGTAATGAAGAGTCTTTGATAATCGTCACAAATTCATTTCCTAATGCTGGTAAGATATTACGAATAGCTTGTGGTAAAACAACAAAGCGCATCGTTAGTCCTGGCCGCAAGCCCAAAGAGTAGGCAGCTTCAGTTTGCCCTTTACTTACGGCTTGAATGCCTCCGCGCACAATTTCTGCTACATAAGCCCCGGAGTTCATGGCCATAGGAATAACCCCAGCCATCACTAAAGCCAACTCAGCGTTCATGATATAAAGTTTAGGCATGGGAACTTTATTATAAAGCAACACAAAACCAATCAGAATTTGGACGAACATTGGTGTGCCTCGGAATAGTTCAATGTAGCAACTGGCAATAAAACGTACCACTTTAAAACGTGATAGTTTTAGCATACCCACCAAGACCCCAATTAAGGTTCCGAAAACGACAACGACCAAGGAAACAAAAAGCGTTACTACCGCACCAGACAAATAGAAGGGATAGTATTGGGAAAGAAATGAAAAGTTCAATGAAAAGCCCCCTTAAAGGAATAAAAATTAGTCAGCGCTTTGATCAGAAAGTTCGGTATTCTTTGTAACAAATTCGTCAATTTTTTTGTCAGCAATCAACTGTTCAATGACTTTATCAATTTCTGTTTTTAAATCCCCAGAATTTTTTGGTAAAGCAACAGCATAAGATTCATCATCAGCAGAAGTTAAATCAATATCTGCAACTACTAAATCCGCATTTTGCGCTACATAGTTTTCAGCCACAGCACCTTCCATAACCATAGCATCTAAGCCTCCAGATTTCAACTGGATTAACATGGTGGCATTAGAAGGAATAGAAACAAGAGAAGCTTTTGGTAACTGGCTTTCAGCAACCCCTTCTTGAATAGAACCTTTTTGTGCCCCTACTTTTTTACCATCTAAAGAGTCCACAGAAGTATACGTATCAGCATTTGCTTTTTGAATAACAATTTTTTGCGTTGGCGTAAAGTAAGGTGTAGAGAAGTCGGCACTCTTTTGACGTTCTTCGGTAGCGGAAACTCCAGCTAAAGCTACGTCAATTTTTCCAGCTTGTAATGAAGGGAGCAAATTGTCAAAACTTAATTGCATCACTTTTAATTCTACGCCTAATTCTTCGGCTACCGCATTAGCAATATCCACGTCAATCCCTACCACATCCCCATTAGCATCAGGAAATTCGAAAGGCGGAAAATCTGGAGATGTCCCCATGACCAAAACGCCAGCTTCTTTAATTTGCGCTAACTTGTCGTCGTTATTTGCACTAGTATTGTTAGTTGCGCTACTTGAGCTTGTTTTATCCGTGCTAGTGGCACAGGCAGATAATAAAGTTAATGTCCCAACGGCAAATAATAAACCTAAAAATTTTTTCATAATGTCAAACCCCTTAATATTTATTCAATATTTATTTTTCTTTTGCATGAATTATCATATCATGAATTTTAAAGAATGCAACTATAATCTGAATATTTCTTAAATAAAAACGCTTCCCAGCAAAAATAAACATTAATTTCGCTATTTTATGCTTTTAAATGTGAATATATTCAAAAAAGGAATTGTGACAAGACTTTTGTCACAATCCCTTTTCATCAGCTATTTAGTTTCTTCATCATTTTGGTGACGTTTGGCGCGCCGGGCTAAGCGTCGTGCTTCCCGCTCAGGGTCTACTACACGTTCTTTGCGGGCTGGTCGCTCTTTAGTCGCCGTAGCCACGGGCACTGTTTCAACGGTGGTGGCTGTTATTGGTGCAGCAGTACCTTCTGCTTTTTCAATGCGACTACGAATTTTTTCTTCTTGTCCCGTTAAACGGGCATAGGCAAAGAAGCGGCGGCGAGCATCAGCAACATTTTTTGCAAATAAAGCTTGTGCTTCTGCCGGATAATTCCGTTCCAACGCTGAAAAACGTACTTGCGTCCGCATAAAGTCGGGCATCAAAGAAAAGTCTGGCTTTTTGAAATCGAGAGTCATGGGAACTTTGCCAGCTTCTTCCAACAAAGGATTATAGCGATATAAAGACCAATAACCAGATTTAACTGCATCATCAGCTTCTTTTAGACTCATGGTTTGGCCACCTTTTAAGCCGTGATTAATACATGGCGTATAGGCAATAATGACAGACGGCCCCGGGAATTTTTCAGCTTCTTCAAAGGCTTTAATCGTTTGCATTTGATTAGCACCAGAGGCAATTTGTGCCACGTAGACATTGCCATAGCTCATGGCCATCATGCCTAAGTCTTTTTTCCCGACATATTTACCACTAGCCGAGAACTTGGCAATAGCTGAAGCGGGTGTTGCTTTAGAGGTTTGACCACCGGTATTGGAGTATACTTCGTTGTCTAAAACTAAAATATTCACATCCGCACCTGTCGCAATGACGTGATCTAAGCCGCCAAAACCAATATCATAGGCCCAACCATCACCACCGATTAACCATTGGGAAGGTTTGACAAATAAATCTTTTTGGGCGTAAATAGCGGCTAATACTTCATTAGGAGCCACAGCTAAGGCTGCCTCTAAAGCGGCAATCAACTTCGTAGAGCGTTGACGTGTCCCTTCACCTTCTGAAAAATGTTCTAGCCAATCGGTCATTAAAGCTTTTAGTTCTGTTTGCGTGACATTTGGTAAAGCATCGCTGACTAACACCGCCACCCGTTCTCGTTGTGTTTCATTAGCTAAATACATGCCATATCCGTATTCCGCGTTATCTTCTAATAAAGAGTTGGACCATGATGGCCCTTGTCCTTGATCGTTAGTGGTGTACGGGGTGACCGGGAAAGCTCCACCATAAATGGAAGAACAACCGGTGGCATTAGAAATCATCATGCGATCGCCATACATTTGTGTTAATAATTTCAAATAAGGCGTCTCCCCACAACCTGGACAGGCTGAAGAAAATTCAATTAGTGGTTTATTAAATTGCGTGGACAAAACGGAATTCTTTTTATCACGATAAGGATTTTCTTTAGTCCGTAACGTCATGGCAAAAGCCCAGTTCATAGCTTGTTCCTTTTGTTCTTCGTAAGGTTTCATGACTAAAGCTTTACCTTTAGCCGGACACGCTTCCACACACATCCCACAGCCAGTACAATCTTCAATGGAAACTTGAATCCGATACTTTTGACCGTCAGGACCTTTCATATCCCGCACGATATACCCAGCAGGAGCTTCGGCCATTTCATCTTCATCGGCTAAGAAAGGACGAATCGCCGCATGCGGACAAACGAAAGCACATTCGTTACACATAGTACAACGCTCAGGAATCCATTCAGGGACTTCTAAAGCAATCCCTCGTTTTTCATATTGCGTCGTCCCTAAAGGAATCGAGCCGTCCACCATGCCGTTAGCAATGAGGTCGCCAACAGAAATTTTCTCGCCTTCTTGAGCGTTGACCGGTTCCGAAATCTGGTAGAAAAATTTAGGTAGATGCGTACTTGGTTGCCGTTTTTGTTCGGTGGCATCTCGCCAACTAGCCGGTACCACTACTTGATGGAGATGGGCAACCGTATCATCAATGGCGCGAATATTTTTATCGACAATGGTTTGTGATTTTTTCCCGTAAGCTTTTTGCGCACTTGCTTTTAAAATAGGCAACACTTCGGCAAAAGGAATAATGTTGGCTAACTTAAAGAAAGCTGTTTCCATTGTCGTGTTAATCCGATTGCCAAGACCTGCGTCTTTAGCAATTTTTACAGCATCAATGGTATAAAATTGGATCTCATTTTGCGCGAGATAACGTTTTAAGCGCACCGGCAAATTACGATCTAATTGCTCGTCGTTCCAAACGGTATTTAATAGGAAGGTTCCACCTTTTTTCAAGCCCTTCGTCAAATCATACAAATGCAAATAAGAAGGATTGTGACAGGCGATAAAATCCGCATTTTCAATTAAGTAACTGGAACGAATTGGAGTTTCTCCAAAACGCAAATGAGAAACGGTCAGCCCGCCAGACTTTTTGGAATCGTAATAAAAATATCCTTGGGCAAATTTATCGGTGTGATCCCCGATGATTTTAATCGCTGACTTATTGGCTCCAACTGTGCCGTCAGAACCAAAGCCCCAGAATTTCGCTTGGAAGGTTTGCGGATTCGTCAAATCTAAAATCGACGTTTTTGCTAGACTCATTTGGGTGACATCATCATCAATGCCGACGGTAAAGCGGCTCTTCATGGCCATCAGATCTTTGGCCAATTCGTCAAAAATCGCCACAATATGATTCGGCAAAACATCTTTAGAACCCAGACCATAGCGCCCACCAATAATTGTCGGGCGTTTAGGGGCATCATAAAAAGCACTTTGCACATCTAAAAGCAAAGGTTCGCCACCTGCTCCAGGCTCTTTCGTCCGATCTAAAACAGCAATCTTTGCCACAGTTTGCGGTAAGTTAGCTAATAGTTTAGCAACAGGGAACGGACGATACAAGTGAATATTTAAAAAGCCGACTTTGCGACCAAGTCCTCGTAAATAGTCCACCGTTTGTTCAATAATTGGACCAACACTTCCCATAGCAATAATTACTTCAGTAGCTTCTGGATCGCCGTAATAGTTGACTAAGTCATAGTCTGTCCCCCGCAACTCATTAATCGCGGTCATATATTTTTCAACAATGGCTGGTAAGTTTTGATAATACTGATTGACAGTTTCCCGTTGTTGGAAAAAGATTTCTGGTGGCTGATTCGTCCCGCTGACACTTGGCCGATTAGGATTCATTCCCCGTGCTTGAAAGCGTGCTAAAGCCTCTTGACTCATTAAAGGAATCAACTCGTCATAGTCTAAGACTTCAATTTTTTGAATTTCGTGGCTAGTACGAAAACCATCAAAGAAATTCATAAAAGGCAAACTACCTTCTAAAGCAGCTAAATGGGCCACGGCGGATAAGTCCATCACTTCTTGCACCGAACTTTCTGCTAACATCGCTACCCCAGTTTGCCGGGCAGCCATCACGTCAGAGTGATCGCCAAAAATACTCAAGGCATTACTGGTCACTGCCCGCGCGGCTACATGAAAAACGCCAGGCAACAATTCACCAGCAATTTTATATAAATCCGGTAACATTAAAAGTAAACCTTGTGAAGCTGTGTAAGTGGAAGTCAAGGAGCCGGTCTTTAAGGAGCCGTGAACCACGCCGGCTGCCCCTGCTTCTGATTGCATTTCCACCACTTTCACTGGTTGACCAAATAAATTTTTCTTTCCTTGGGCGGACCACTCATCTACTAATTCTGCCATGGTAGAACTAGGCGTAATGGGATAAATTGCCGCTAACTCCGTAAAAGCATATGAAATATAAGCGGCAGCTGTGTTGCCGTCCATTGTTTGTTTTTTTCTTGTCATTCTCTTTCTCTCCTAACTTTGCGTAAGAGCACACCTCCAGTATAAAGGAAGTCCCTTTGTTTTTAAACCAATTTACTAAAAATTTCACAAATTTCTCGCAAGAAAAAAATTCTTAGGAAAGAACTAAGGGGAAATGATGTTACTAGCCTTTTTGGTAGCTTTTTCGTATGATGAAAAAAAGAAATAAATCAACGATGATGACTGGAGTGTCGCAATGAAAAAATATTGGTTACCTTGCCTCTTGCTTTTACTGAGTATCATTTTCTTTGCTGTCGCGGCCCTTTCTCCTTCCTACTTGGATGCCGATGGGGTGTTAGTAGAGCCGGGATTTTTCGGCATTCCCTTAGGCTACCTCACCTTAGCGCTAGCCGGAGTTAGCTTATTAATTTTAAAAATTTCGCGGCGAAAAAAATAAAGCTAGTCACACTAACTGGCCCTAGCCTCATTTTCCCGAAATTTTTCAGCAAAAAACAACCCGTGTAGCTTTTGTAGTGACCCCAAAAAGTTAGACTTTTATGGAGTGGAGAAATCCACTCCTTTTTTCATGCAATAAAATAGGTATTA
>NZ_BJDR01000036.1 GCF_005405245.1 Enterococcus nangangensis
CGATTCAGCGAGCAATAAAACAGCATGCGCAAATATCAAAGAAGCCCTCGGATAATTATCCGAGGGTTTTCTTATTTAATACCTTTAGGAATTATAAGGAAATCAATTAGGAAAGTATTGACATAGTTTCTTGCGAGGTTTATTATCTAGACAACGAATAGGAATATTTAGGAAAACATTGACAAGGAAAGACAATAATTTTCCTATTTCCGTCAGGAGGAAGTCCATGTTAAAGGAAATTTTTCGCAAGAATCGCAAGTTTATGTTGTTGTCAGTGGCCACTAGCTTAATCGCTAGTCTAGCCACGTTAGCCATTCCCTTTTTAAGTAATCGGCTGTTTGCCCAAGTGGCTGATATTCAGCTGATTAATGTTTTGTTAGTGGTAGGCGTAATGTTGGGGAGTTACTTTTTTCAAGTGCTCTTAATCTTATTGCGAGAGAATGCGGCGGTGAACGTTAACGAAAAGAACTTGCGTCAATTTTTAGATAAACTTTTTCACGTGGAGTATGACACAATGATTGCTACAGGGAATAACAATCTCATTGACAAAGTGGCCGCTCTCACTAATAGTATTTACCAATTTATGTTGAATGACGTGATTCAGTTGGTGAGTGCTGTGGTTATTATTACCGGCAGTCTCTTTTGGTTATATCGCGAGAATCTTTTTTATGGGCTGGCGGTAAATTGTTTGATTCCCACGACTTTTTTTGGCTACAAATTATTAAATAAAGAGCTAGGGCGCCGCAGTAAAAAATTACAGGCGGTGACTTCAAAAAATTTCCAAGACATCATGAGTATTTATGAGCAGCCAGATTTTGTGAAGCAACAAGTTCATTTTTCCGGCATTGAACATTTAATGGCGCAACGGATTCAAGAAATTTATCAGGCGCACGCGGAGATTAATCGTTTCGCCGGCACCAGTAGTCAAATCATTAATTTTCTCAACACTTTTGTGGAAAATGCTATCTTGCTCCTGATTAGTTATCAAGTGGCGATTGGAAAGACGCAGGTGGGCTCTTTAGTTGTTTTTACGTTAGTGATTAGTATTTTTTTTGATGCTGTCTATTCCCTAAATCATTTGAACCTTAATTATACGCGCCTCAAAGTAAACACTGCTTTTTATCAAGAGGAAATTTCAGGAAATTTAGAAACAACTACGGGAACACCGGTGACTACAATTGAAAAATTAGCCTTCAAAGCACCGACAGTTACGGTGGGGGACACTAAGTTTAGTTATCCTTTAACGGCGCAGTTCACCCCGGGGGATGTAGTGTATCTGGCGGGAAAAAGTGGTGCCGGCAAAAGTACATTGGTGCGGGCGTTACTCAACGTGCGACCGGTGACGGGAATAACGATTAATGAGCTGCCCCTCAATCAATTAGACAAAGGAACGTTACGGGGGAGGATCGCTTACGTACCCCAAAGTGCTAGTCTAATTCCCGGCACATTGCGAGAAAATATTCTCGTAGATACGCAGCAAAGTCCGGAAGTAGATGCCAAAATTCAGCAGCTGAACATTTTACAACCTTTATGGCAAAATAAATCTTTAGATACCCTCATCTTACGTAACGGGGAAAATCTTTCTGGTGGGGAAAAGCAGCGGGTAGCTATTGCGCGGGCTTTATTACAGGAAGCCGACGTTTATATTTTCGATGAGGTCACCAGTAATCTTGATGGGACGAGCCAAGAAATTTTTTTCAGTGAATTTATCGCCAGTCTTGAAAAGAAAATTGTCTTCATCATTAGTCACGATGAAGGCGTTGCGCAATATGCCAATCGACGTCTAACTTTTTAAGTCTTAAAAACGGATTGCTTGGTGTTCTTATGGGAACTGACTATACTGGGGGTGTAAGTTGATTACTGAAAGGATGGGATGAAATGACAGGAAAAATTACGGCAGGTGCGGCGATGGTGCAAGTGTTAAAAAGTTGGGATGTAGACCATTTATACGGCATTCCCGGCGGTTCTTTTAACTCCACCATGGATGCGCTCTATGAAGCACAAGATCAGGTGCGCTACATTCAAGTACGGCACGAAGAAGTGGGAGCTTTAGCGGCTGCAGCTGACGCGAAACTAACCGGAAAAATCGGCGTTTGTTTCGGTTCAGCAGGTCCAGGGGCTACACATCTGTTTAATGGCTTATACGATGCGCAAATGGATCACGTGCCCGTCTTAGCCTTGATTGGCCAAGTCGCCAGCAACCTAATGAACTATAATTGGTTTCAAGAGTTAAATGAAAATCCCATGTTCACAGACGTTGCGGTTTATAATCGCACGGTGATGACGCCAGAAAGCTTGCCCCATGTGGTAGACGAAGCGATTCGCCAAGCCTATGAACACTCAGGCGTTGCCGTGGTAACGATTCCTGTTGATTATGGTACGGTGGAAATTCCCGATGTGCCAGTGTCTACGGCTAGTAGTCATCGTAAAAATCGTTATTACACTCTAGATGATGCCGATGTAAAAGCGGCTAGCGTTTTAATCGCCGAAGCGAAACAACCTGTTTTATATGTGGGACAAGGAGTGCGGGGTGGTTGGGAAGATGTGGCTGCTTTTTGTGAACATTTTGCTTTACCAGTCGCTTCTTCGGTTTTAGCCAAAGGGATTATTCCTGACGACTATCCGAATTATTTAGGAACGGCGGCACGAGTAGCTTGGAAACCGGCAAATGAAGCCTTGGCGCAAGCTGATTTGATTCTTTTTGTCGGCAGTGATTTTCCTTTTACCAAATACTTCTTTAATCCCCAAGCGAAGTTTATTCAAGTAGATATTGACTCCAGTAAATTAGGGCGCCGTCACGCTACTGATGTGGCCATTTTAGGCGATGGTCCTACTGCGTTGCGGACTTTAGTGACGGCTGGAAAGAAACGCTCCGTGACACCTTGGCTAACCGCGAACCAGCAAAATATCGCCAATTGGCATCGTTGGCTGGAAAGCTTTGCGGATAGTACGGAAGTACCACTGCGGGTAGAACCGATTTTTAAAGAAATTAATCGCATCGCCGAAAAAGATGCAATTTTTGTCACCGATGTGGGGAACTCCACGATTCACGCGATTCGTTTGTTGAAGATGAATGGAGAACAACTCTTCACGACGTCTGGTTGGTTTGCTACCATGGGCAATGGCATTCCTGGCGGGATTGCGGCTAAGCTAAGTTTTCCTAAACGGCAAATCTTCACCTTAAGTGGCGATGGCGCGTTTGCCATGGTGATGCAAGATTTGATTACGCAAGTGAAGTACCAACTCCCCATCATTAATCTGGTCTTTTCCAATGATAGTTTTGGTTTTATTGAAGCCGAACAAGAAGACACCCATCAAAGTAAGTATGGTGTCTATTTAGCGGGGGCGGACTTTGCTAAAGTGGCTGAAGGCTTAGGTGCTAAAGGCTATACCGTGACGGATACGAAAGATTTGGTTAAAATTTTTGACGAAGCGAAGGCCAGTACACGTCCCGTAGTCATCGATGTGAAAATTGCCAATACGCGACCTTTACCAGTGGAAAATCTCCAATTGGATCCGACGCGTTTTTCAGAAGAGGAAATTGAAGCTTTCAAAGAAAAATATCAAGTGCACGACATGCCAAGTTTGACCGAATTACTAAACGCTTAAAATGAACAGCGAAAAAGAGCTACGTCGCTTCAAGACGTAGCTCTTTTTCTTTAGCCTACAGACGAGACTGTTTTTGTTTATTGCTATCTATTCTTTTCAATCAGTTAGAAAAAATACAGATGTTTTAATTTGTTTTTAATCTAATCTCATGATAATATTATTTTTGTAAAGGAAAACCATCACAAATTGGACAAGAAAATGGGGGATTAAAAGATGGAAAAGAAAAAAATAATGACAGTCGGACTAGTCTTAGCTTTAGGTACAACTGGTCTCGTTGCTTGTAGTAAATCAAATAACAGCAGTTCCAATAAAAATGCTACGACTGTTTCCACGGTAGCTTCTAGTGAAAAAGAAGAGGTGGAAGAACTCGATGCGGAAGTGCAAAAAGGCACGTGGGTAACTTTTACCAACAAGTCAGGTTATATTTTTAATGAAGTCTACCTTTCGCCAACCTCTTTAGATACGTGGGGGGAAGATTTACTAGGTGGCACGACAATTCTAAAATCCAATGGCACCCACGAGTTAGAAATTCCTACCGCTAGTAATGGGGTTTATGACGTGCGCGCAGTGGATGAAGACGGCGATTTGTGGGAATTTGAACGGATTCCGTTACAAAATGCTAGTACTTTAGTGATTTCAGGTGAAGATGGAACGGTAACCGCGATTGCGACTACTTTAGATGGTGAGACGATTACTGTAGCTGGAACCATGAGCGGCGCTGACACTGATTGGTATGATGAAGATTGGTACGAAGGCGATTGGTCTGACACTGATTGGTCCGATTACGAGGAAAGTGCTGACTACGGTTGGTATGAATTTACTTTAAGTAACTATTCTAGTTATGCCTTTGTGGAAGCTTACTTTATGGAAGCCGGCGAAACGGAAGATGCCGGATATAATCACTTGGAAGAGTCGCAAGGTTTACGGGTCGAAGGGACGACTAATATTGCAGTAGAGGGTTACTTCTATCACGACATAGCCTTTATTGATGAAGATTCCGATCTGTTAGTATTCTACGGTGTCGACTTAGAAGATGCTTATGCGGTAGACATTGAAGCCGGCGAAGAGACACAGCTTATGACGGTTTACTACAATAACTACGATCCCGTGACTTTTGAAGGCCATTACGAATAAACTAATTTTTTAAAACAGGAGTAAAAGGGCGCTGCAGCCAGCAGCGCTTTTTTAACAATTAAAGGATGATAATTTTTTGAAGAGGTACAAGGGCTGTTTTGACAGTGCTTGTACCTCTTTTTAGATGGTTAAATGTTTTCCGGATATTTAGGTAAACGTGAAAATAGTAATCCTAAAAGTAGATTAACTTCTAGGAAAATTGATGGGCTTTTTATCATTTTAAGATAAACAATTTTTGCTAAAGTTAATCCGCCTAAAAATTTTTTTAATATAGTGCATTTCAGAATCTTTTGCGTATCTTCTTTGTAAGAGGACAAAAATGTCTTTGCTATCATTCAGGTGTAGTTCACATGGACTTTGGTCGCCCCTGAAGCAACAATCAACGAATTCTAGAAAAGTTGGTGCTGAAGGAGGTCATGCCAATGAAAGAATCGCCGGGAAGCGGGAAAGGTTCTAAAAATGCTGGAAGGCATTTGGCACATTTTAATCATCATTAAGTTGATGATTGAAATTGCCCATGAACTAATCGGTGTGAAAAAAGCAGCTCCTTCGGAAATAAGCGGGAATATCACAAAAATATGAAGAGCTATTTTCGGATATTCCCGTTTATTTCTTGGAGCTAAGCGCTTTTTATCCCAACCTAAATTAAAAAAAGACCCTAAAGAGTAATCTTTAGAGTCGCAACCGGCCATTGCCATGTAGATATTGGAAGAGGTATACCTAGTACCTTTTCCCTACACCTGAATTATAGCAAGGGCAATTTTGAAAAGCAAGTAGCTGCGACAAGGGAGATTTTCCAGGCTTTTCCTTTTCTTATTGCTCAATTTCTGAACGAGGGAAGCGAGCTCTTTTAGTAGTCGAGCTCAGTAAACTAGAAGAGTTGGTAATAAGCCATAAGCCACAAAAATTTGGGGAAGCAATTTTCCGTGTCTTTCATCTTATTATTACTCCTCTTCTGAACAAGTTTATGGAGCTCTTTTCCGAATAATACACGAAAAGAACTCGCTGATGAGGGAAATGCACTTTACAGTTCAGGCGATATTGGTTATATTCACCATAGGCTAGCTCTTCCAGTGGCTAGTTCAAATATTTTTATCAAAGGAGTTTACCATGAAATTAAAAAATTGGATTTTAGCGGCTGAATTTGCGGCCATCGTGGCTATTTTTGCCCAACTAACTTTTCCCGTGGCAACAATTCCTTTAACGGGACAAACCTTTGCCGTAGGGTTAGCGGCGACAGTGTTAAATAAAAAAACGAGCACGTGGGCGTTAGTCCTCTATATGCTACTAGGAGCGATTGGTTTGCCAGTGTTTGCTGGGATGAAAGGTGGCGTGGGTGTGATTTTAGGCCCTACTGGTGGTTTTATCGTCGGCTTTATCTTTAACACGCTTTTAACGGGCGCATGGTTAGAAAAATTTGGGCACACGGTAGTCCACGGAATTATTGCTAATTTGCTAGGGGCAGCGGTGACGCTATTCTTTGGTACTTTATGGTTGTGGTTAGCCTTGCAAACAAATTTCGCGGCAGCCTTTCAAGCAGGCTTTGTCATGTGGTTAATTCCTGGAATTATTAAAGGTGTCGCTGCTGCTTTAATTGGTTTGGCAGTGCGCCGTGCATTAGTGCAGGCTAAATTATTAGAAGCTTAAGGAAGTGAGGCTTAGGCCTCGGTTTTTTGCTAGGAAGAGTAGGGATAATATGATAGCTATTACTTGGCAAAAATTTACGACAGCGACAGCGGCTCACTATGAGCTTTTACTGGACGCCGACCCTAATCGCGCGTTAGTGACCAACTACGTCAAAAATGGGACGTGTTTTGAAGCGCGCTATCAAGACGAGTTGGTGGGGGTTCTTGTGGTGATTGCTACACGGCCGGCAACAGCTGAGATTGTCAACGTAGCAGTAAAAGAAACGTTCCAGGGGCAAGGCGTCGGGGAACAAATGGTGCGCAAAGCACTTGCTTGGTGTCAAACTCAACTTTATCAAACGGTGGAAATCGGGACGGGGAGTTCCAGCTTTCAAGCTCTATATCTCTATCAAAAATGCGGTTTTCGCATGACCCACATTGATCGTGATTTTTTTGTGCGCCACTACGCCGAAGAAATTATCGAAAATAAAATTGTCTTACGCGATATGGTGCGTTTAAGTCAAGATTTGTAATCGAGAAGAAACAGTCACCAACTTTTTTCCAGTAATATTTACGAATTGCAAAAATTTTACGGATAAAATTAATTTTTTTAACTATTTCCTGAAAACTTTGGTACAATGAGGTCAATCAGAAAACGTTCTCAAGCCAGAATAAAGGAAGTGGTGGTACTGGTAGTGTTGCCAGTATGTAGATGAAGACACCGAAACAGATTGAAGCCCGCAAGGAAATGCTGAAGTTGATGAATGCGGATGATGAGTGGTACAAACATACCGAATCTCCCGTCTTTAACAAAATTCAAGAGTTAGCCAAGCTTTTAGAAACACCGAAAGCTGCAACGCCGACTGAGAAAAAAACAAAGACCGTCAAAAAAGCGAAAAGTAAAACAAAAAAGAAATAATTTTTTTCAGGAATCCTTCACGTTAATGGGCGCGGAGGATTTTTTTATTTGGAGATGGCGCCTAATTTCCTAATAATAAAATGAGAAAAAATTCTGAAAAATCTTATTGACAGTAAAGTCGAGAAAGTTCATACTCAAAAATTGTAAATGGCATTAATTATTAATGCCGTATATAAATTGTGGAGGGCTTCATTTTAAAAAGTGAAGTCGATTGAGGAGATGGTTTGACATTGGTAAATCAAGAATTTAAATTAATAGCGCGGAACAAAGGCTTAATTGGGGCATTAGTGTTAGTCCTGATTATCCCCTTCTTCTATTCCTTTTGTTTTCTGACTTCGGCTTGGGATCCTTACGGTAACACGGGGAAAATTCCTGTTGCTGTCGTGAACTTAGATGAACCAGCAGAACTCAACGGTACGAAAATTCAAGCTGGCGCCGATACGGTGGCTAAATTAAAAGACGACGATCAGTTAAAATGGATTTTCGTTTCTGAAAAAGAAGCGCAAGCTGGTTTGAAAAAAAATCAATACTATAGTGTCATTACCATTCCGAAAGACTTTTCAAAAAATGCCGCAACGGTGTTAGACGACAAGCCAGAAAAAATGCAGCTGCAATACGAAACTAACGGCTCTTTGAATTATATTTCAGAAGTCATTACCCAAGTAGGTGTGGACAAACTCAATAGCCAAATTCGCGAAAAAGTAACCACGGCCTTTGCGTCTGAGTTATTTGACCAAATTGGGACGATCGGTAGCCAAATTAAAACTGCTGCTGCTGGCGCCACGCAAATTAATGACGGCACTAAGACGTTACAATCTGGTGTGACGCAATATACCGATGGCGTAACGCAAGTCAATACGGGTGTCGGGACGCTGTTTAGCAACATCCCAGCCTTAACGTCTGGTGTTAACCAACTAGCAGATGGCGGTAATCAAATTAAAGATGGTCTCGGTCAATTGCAAGGGAAAGTTCCTGCTTTAACTTCTGGCGTGACCCAACTGACTGACGGCGGTAGCCAATTAAAAAATGGCTTGCAACAATTAAATGATCAAGTTCCAACGCTAAGTTCTGGTGTTAATCAACTGAACGCCGGCATAAATCAGTTGTATGCGGCCGTGACGACTAAAAACGATCAAGGTCAAACGCTAACGACAGGCATCACAGCTTTAAAACAAGGCATTGAAGACTTAGAGTACTATACGCTAGAACAACGTAATGGCAATCCTAATATGGTTGATGGTGTGCAACAAATGGCTGAAAAAATGTCTAAATTGTTCGATGCCGTCAATAAACAATCGTCTTTAATTAGTGCTGCTTTTATTCCTTTTGATATGCCTATTGGTATTGATACGAATACGGAGCCATACGGGTATGTGACGCCAGAACAATTAGGAATTGTTAGTCCTGATGGGAAAGCATACAATTTGGCTCACTATGAAGCTGCAGCTAAAAAGGAAACAAGTAAAGCAGATGCTAGTTTGACAGAATTAGGGACGGCTAGTGCTCCTAGTGCTGAAGTACAAAGCGCATTGACAGCTCTAGAATCTGCTGTTGCTACGACTAATGATGAAACAGCCAAACAAGCTTTAGCAGACTTTAAAGCACAATATGAAACAGAAAATACCAATGAAAATGAAAAGTTGGCACAGTTTAAAACCGATTATGAAGCTGAAAAAGTAGCTAAAGATAATGAGTATGCTACTGCTCGTGGATATTTGAATTTTGCTAAAGAATCGTTAACGAATAAGGGAACCGATGATCAAGGTGATCCAACTGGGTTACAAGTAGCACTGCAAACTTTTGCAGAAAAGCTAGCTACTTTAAACACTGAGTTAAGTGATGCAGACGTGAGCGGACATCCAACTTATGCCAATGCCGTTGCGCAACTGCAAGCAGGTTTGGAAGAACTGGATGCTTCTGTGAATAACCCTGATGAAAGCCAAAACTTATTGGCTGGAATTACGAAGCTAAAAGACGGTATGAACCAATTAGCGGCTAACGTGCCAGCTTTAAGTGACGGTGTATTACAACTTTATCAAGGTTCAGTTTTAGAGTCAGATGGTTTGAACACTTTAAATAGTCAAACGCCAGCTTTAGCTGATGGTGTGAACCAACTTTATCATGGCGCTGTGCAAGAATCTGACGGTTTGAATACCTTGAATGGTCAAACGCCAACCTTAGCTGACGGGGTCACGCAACTTTATGATGGCACGCAACAATTAGTTAGCAACAATCAAGCTTTAAACGATGGTACGCAACAATTAGTTGCCGGCAGTGGGCAATTAGCAGAGGGCTTAAACGATGGCTACAAACAAATTGCCGCTACTCATTTAACGAACATGACCGCCGATATGTTCGCTGCCCCAACGGAAACAACGCAAAAACAATATAGCTTCGTACCGAATTACGGCGCGGCTTTAGCACCATTTGTTTTAGCCTTGGCTTTATTTATCGCCATTGTCATCTTTAACTTCGCTTATCCAATGAAACGTAATGATGACGACGAACGCTCACCATTAGCGTGGTTGTTAGGAAAATTAGCAATCGGCACGGGGGTAGCACTAGGCATGGCAGTGATTGAAGCTAGTCTGATGTTAGCAGTCGGTCTACATGTGGATCACGTGCTTTCCTTCTACGGTGTGACGATGCTCTTTGCCATTAGTGCCATGTATCTTACGATGTTCCTGAATATCGTGTTAGGTCGTTTAGGAATTTTTGTGGCGTTAGGCTTACTGACCATGAGTGGTTCTGGCGGCTTATTCCCACAAGAAACCGTGAGTCCCCTCTTTACCTCCTTGCAAAAGTTCCTCCCAATGACGTATGCTATTAATGGATACCGCCAAGTGATTACCTCAGGCATTGCCGGTTCAACGGTAACGTTAAGTGTGGAAGTATTAGTAGGAATCGCAGTTGTCAGCGTCGCCCTTTTAATCCTCTTCTCAGGTTTAAAAGATTTACGACACAAAAAACAACACTTAAGGGGCATCTAAATACCTAAAGGAGCGATGGTCGCCATGGAAGAGCAGCTGTTAAACGATTATATTCAAATGTATTGGGGAACGTTTAAGTACTTAGATGACTTAATTGCCCAACCCATGAAAGTGTATCAAGTTTCTTTTGAACAGTATCTGATTATGCGAGACCTCTCTTTAGGGCACCAACTGGAAGTCTCGGAAATTGCTCGGCAACGAGATGTCAGTCGGGCGGCGATTTCCCGCCAGTTGAAAACTTTATTAAATAAAGGCTTAGTAATGCAAGATCGTAACTCTACTGACCGCAGACGCTTACCTTTGAGCTTGACGGAAAAGGGCGAAGAAGTAACCGCCGAATTAAATCAAGTAATTGCCAAACGTTTTGCCATGTGGGCCAAACGCCTAGGGGAAAAAGATGCCCGCGAACTTTTGCGAATTATGGCGCGCGTGCGCACCGAGATTATTGATACTGCCAAAGAGTAAACTGAAGGAAAATGAAAAAGAAGCCCACGTGGCTTCTTTTTTTGGTGCTAAATTTAAAAAATGGAGAACAAAAGCAACTCTTAAAAGTTTGAATTTTGTCGGTATTTATTTTACCTAGTCTATCACAGCAAGGGCTAAGCTTGTGTTTTAAACGACATTTCGATAAACGATTGTGTCGTACCGTTAAATCATTTAGAATATAGATAACAAAAATAAATCTGAAACCCTAAGAGGTGAAGGAAAATGTATCCGCTAAAGAAAAATTTAGAAAATCGAATCATTGCCGGTGTTTGTAGTGGTATTGCTAACTTTTTTGATATTTCTCCCTTCACTGTTCGGCTTATCTTTATCCTTACTGGGGCGGTCCCTATTTATTTTATTTTGGCTCTATTATTACCCACAGAATAGTTACTTAATGAAGAGATGAAATATATTCGCAACTATTGTCGCTGGAGGAAGAACGGATTGATGTTGTAGTTACTGGGGCTACAGTAGTTTAAAGGAGGTTTTATTTTATGAAAAAAATTATTTTCTTTTTAGCATTTATCTTTTTTTTCACAGTTAAATCAGTTTTTGCTGCAGATAAAACCGCCCCCTTTCAACTAGAAAACGATGCGCAATATAATGAGATAATGGCGCTAGAATCAGAAGCAAGAGAAGCTATTGCCTTTGTTTATCAAGAAAAAACAGGAAATACTTTGCCTATAGATACGAAAATCGATTTAGGAAAGTCACTAAAAATTTATGTATCAGACAACCTGCTATCGCAAAATTTTGATCAACAAGAACTGTCAGAAGTTTTAGCAGCAGCACCAATACTTTGGTACTACGAGCAAGAAATATCAGGAACAAATTACTTGTTAGAAATTACTAAAGGGAGTCCCGTAGATGAAAGTATTGAGTGGACTGAAGAAGAGCGTTCTTTTTTGGAAGCGGTAGCTGGTAAATGGTACGTTAGTGGCAAAGGCTACCAAGATGAAACTTCTTTTAAAGAGAAGTTGCGACAGGTAGATGATAATTTATTAAACTTGGGCAGTAACTATTTAGTGACAGGATTACGTTTGTTGCAATCGCCAACGCTTTTAATTGTAGAAAATGATCAACCTAAAGCACTTTATCCCTTGACGGAAACCTTGATTCTAGGAGAATCAGGAGATTCATTTTATAGCGGTCCTACGACACGTAGTAGTAAAGCTAATCCTATTATTTTTGAAGAAGGGCAATATGGCACAGGCGTGCTAGATTACCAACTTGTAAAAGAAATCGCACAAGCAACTCCGGTAACAGACGAAGTAGGAAGTATAAATACAATCGATGCCACTGTATTACTTAACACTAAATCACCAGCAAAAAAAAGTATCGGAATTTTAGTGATTGTTGTTTTCGCAGGATTAATTATTATTTGGCAAATAGGGAAAAAATTCTTACAAAAAAGTAGAGTTCTTTAAATATTTACGCTCCAGCAATACACCTTGACACTTTTTTTCGTTATGGAAAGAAGTGTCAAGGTGTATTTAGTGTTCTACTACCGATTGTTGAGAATAATTGAAATTTAATTTTGCACTTTTTTTATTAGATTAAATACTCAGTCAAGTCCATAATCCTGTGTAAAAGTTTTGATACAATGCTGACTCTGAAATAGATGGTGAGCTTGTAATAGTTG
>NZ_BJDR01000037.1 GCF_005405245.1 Enterococcus nangangensis
ATAAGGTTATTTTATCATTTTGGGACATTTTCCCTTTCGATATACCTAGGACATTATCACTTTCGAACGAGATTTTTTTAGAGAAATTTTCAGAAGGTCTTTTATTTTAGGAAAGTTTCTAGTAAAATGATTGATTGAGAATATCGTACAGAAAGGAGTATGTTAAATATGGCTACACCGTGGGTAGTATTAATTGCCGTTGTGGCAGCAATTTTAGGAGCTGTGGGCGGTTTCTTCTTAGCGCGTAAATATATGAAAGACTATCTTGAGAAAAATCCTCCAATCAATGAGGAAATGTTGCGGACCATGATGATGCAAATGGGTCAAAAACCTTCTGAAAAGAAAATTCGTCAAATGATGTCCCAAATGAAAAACTCTGGCAAAGGCAAATAAATCCTTTGTGGGCTGATAGTCTCAGCCCGTTTTTTTATGCTCTTTTTAATTGTGCTAATTTTCAGAATTTATTTTAGAAACAAAACGACTAGTGCTTTAGGCCAGCCGTGAGAAGTAGGAGGCAACAATGCAAATTTTTAGAAAACTAGGTTGGTTCTTTAAAGAAGAAAAATGGGCGTATTTTTGGGGTGTTTTAGCCCTCTTCTTAGTAGCCATCGTCCAACTCGCACCACCGAAAGTTATTGGCATCATCATCGATGCTATTGATGAACGTACTTTATCCATGTCGGGCATTATGATGTGGATTGGTTTATTAGTGGCTGCGGCAATTTTACAATATTTATTCCGTTACATCTGGCGCCAATGTATTTGGGGGAGTGCTGCTAAACTAGAAAAATCTTTACGGAAACAATTATTTCATCACTTCACCATGATGGATCACCAATTTTTTCAAACGTACCGT
The DNA here is from genome assembly GCF_005405245.1 of Enterococcus nangangensis. Lineage (GTDB taxonomy): Bacteria > Bacillota > Bacilli > Lactobacillales > Enterococcaceae > Enterococcus_J > Enterococcus_J nangangensis. The sequence goes on from NZ_BJDR01000037.1 coordinate 857, forward strand.
ACAGGGGACTTGATGGCCCATGCTACCAATGACTTAAACGCTGTGCAAAATGTGGCGGGTTCAGGTATTTTAACCTTAGCGGACTCCATCATTACTGGGGGCTCCACCATTATTGCCATGATTGTGTTTGTGGATTGGCGCTTGACCCTCATTGCGCTGATTCCGCTCCCTTTTTTGGCGATGTTAGCTCGGGTCTTAGGCACTAAACTTCATGATGCCTTTCGGGAAAGCCAAGAAGCTTTCTCTGATATCAATGATAAAACGCAAGAGAGTATTACCGGCATTAAGGTGATTAAAACTTTTGGTCAAGAAGCTGAAGATTTGGCCGACTTTGATGCTAAAATTGATAACGCGATTTTAAAAAATCGCCGCACCAACTTTTTAGATGCGTTATTCGATCCTTTCACCACCTTAATCATTGGTCTTTCATATGTTTTAACTATTATTTTAGGCTCACAACTCATCGTGCATAACGAGTTAACCGTGGGGCAATTGGTTTCTTTCATCTCCTACATTGGGATGTTAGTCTGGCCGATGTTTGCCATTGGCCGGCTTTTTAACGTCTTAGAAAGAGGGTCCGCCTCTTACGATCGGGTCCAAGAACTTTTGCGGGAAAAATCCCACATTGTAGAAGCTAAAGTTCCAGTTACGACGCCAGCTTGTGGCACGTTAGACTATCAACTTGCTGACTTTATTTATCCTGACGATGCCAGTGTGGGCTTAAAAAATGTTCGTTTCACGTTGCACGAAGGTGAAACCATTGGGATTGTCGGGAAAACAGGCGCCGGGAAGACGACCTTAATTAAATTATTAATGCGGGAATACGACGAGTACCAAGGAAAAATTTTGTGGAACGACGTCAACATTAAAGATTACGCCTTAGACAGTTTGTTGCCACAAATTGGTTATGTGCCGCAAGACCATTTCTTATTCTCCATGACGGTGGCTGATAATATTCGTTTTGCTCGCCCGGAAGCCACGATGGAAGAAGTCATGACGGCCGCTAAACTGGCTGATGTCCACGAAGACATCTTAGGCTTTGCCCACGGCTATGAAACGATGGTGGGAGAACGGGGCGTTTCTCTTTCCGGTGGTCAAAAGCAACGCTTGTCCATCGCGCGAGCCTTGTTAATGAATCCAGAACTTTTAATTTTGGATGATGCTTTATCCGCTGTAGATGCTAAGACAGAAGAAGAAATTCTCCACAACCTAAAAGAACGTCGCGGCAACAAGGGAACGATTATCGCAGCGCACCGTTTGTCTTCTGTAATGCACGCTAAAGAAATTTTAGTTATTAAAGATGGTACAGTGGCTGAACGTGGTACTCACCAAGAGCTCTTAGCTTTAAATGGTTGGTATGCTAAAATGTATGCCAAGCAACAACTGGAACAAAAAATTGAAGGAGGGAAAGCCTAATGGAAGAATATCAATCTGCATGGTCCAAAGCCATTCCCTTAAAAGAGCAAAAAGTAATCGTCAAGCGGATGTTTCACTTTGCTAAACCCTTTGGCAAAACTTTTTTCGCTTCGATTTTCTTTGCTTTCTTACTGAGTGTCGTTAATATCTTAATGCCCCTCATTTTGCAAGAATTAATCGATAAATATTTACGCAACCAAAGCGCAACGCTGCAAGTCATTTTGTTTTTTGCGCTGTTGTATTTAGTGGGGACTATTTTAAAAAGCGTCATTTGGTTTTTCCAAACTTTTTTATATTCTCAAGCGGCTTTAAAAACTTACCAACATATTCGCGTTAAATTGTTTGAAAAACTCCACACATTAGGCATGCGTTACTTTGATCAAACACCAGCAGGCTCTATCGTCTCGCGGGTGACCAACGATACGGAAACGCTTTTTGATTTTTGGAACGTCTTTATGATGGTTTTAACGGGTATTTTCTCCGTGGTCTCCGCTTTTGTAGCGATGTTTGCCATTGATAAGACGATCGCCTTAGCTTGCTTAGTCTTCTTGCCTTTTTTACTGGTGATTATCTGGTACTACCAAAAATATTCTTCTAAGTTGTACCGCTCGATGCGGGAACGTTTGAGCCAATTAAATACCAAGTTAAACGAAACGATTTCCGGGATGCAAATCGTCCAACAATTTCGCCAAGAGCACCGTTTAGAAGCGGAATTTGAAAAAGTAAACGATGACTACTTAAAAACGCGGTTTTCCATGATTCGCATTAACTCCTTATTGTTAGGACCTGTGATTAATTTACTTTATTCATTAGCGATTGCTTTAGTCTTGACGCTTTTTGGGATTGAAGCGTTGGATAACCCCTTAAAAGTTGGCTTAATTTATTCTTTCACTAGTTACGTGCAATCTTTCTTTAACCCCATGTCTTCCATGATGGATTACTTGTCTGTCTTCACAGACGGGACGGTGGCGGCTAGTCGAATTTTGCGCATCTTAGATCACCAAGAAATTACGCCGCAACAAAAGCCTGACGCGGCTGAAAAAATTCAACAAGGAAAAATTGAATTTAAAAACCTGACTTTTTCTTACGATGGGGAACACGACGTCTTAAAAGATATTTCTTTTGTTGCTAATCCTGGTGAAACGGTGGCCTTAGTTGGACACACTGGTAGTGGAAAGAGCTCCATCATTAACGTCTTAATGCGTTTTTACGAATTTAATCAAGGACAAATTCTAATTGACGACCACGACATTCGTGAATTTTCTTTACCGGAGTTACGGGAAAAATTAGGGTTAGTCTTACAAGATGCCTTCTTGTTTTATGGGGATGTGGCTAGTAACATTCGCCTTTTAAACGAGAACATTACCGACAGCCAAATCCGGCAAGCTGCTGAATTTGTGCAAGCCGATAAATTTATTGAAACGTTGCCTGGCAAATATCACGCCAAAGTCATTGAACGAGGAGCTAGTTATTCTTCCGGCCAACGCCAACTGATTACTTTTGCTCGGACGATGGTGACGGATCCTAAAATTCTAGTCTTGGATGAAGCCACCGCCAACATTGACACGGAAACGGAAAGTCTGATTCAAGAAGGTCTTCAAAAAATGCGGACGGGGCGCACGACGATTGCCATTGCTCACCGTTTGTCCACCATTCGTGATGCGAACTTAATTTTAGTTTTAGATAAAGGACGCATCGTGGAACGAGGAACCCATGATGAGCTCTTAGCATTAGGTGGTCTGTATTACGATATGTATCAATTACAAAATTCAGAAGGATAAACTAGCAAAGTGCCGGCCCCAAGAAAAATTCTTTGGCCGACACTTTTTTATTTTTATAGTTGAATTTTAATTTCTGTGTAGGTACCGTTACTTTGACACCAGTGGGCTAAAGCATTTTTAACAGGCAAGCTTTCCTCGGCAAACCAAATGAAAGAATCATAGCCTAAAGCTTTTAAACTAGCAAAGGCGCCGCGATAAAAATTTTCTTCCGCCGCTGGAGTAGCAGTGCTATAAGCGTAAAAAACTTCGACTATCCCGCTGGCATAAACTTGGAGGGCAATCAAATTTTCCACTGCGCCATTTGTTGCTAGAGTGCCATAGACCCGCCACTTTGCAAATTCAGCCAGCAAACGCTCGCCGTGCCAAAAGGCAGCGTGCATTTCGCTATCGTACGTAGCTAGATAAGGCAGAAATTGTTGGGCAGTCAGGGGCACTAAAGGCGGGTTGCTAGTGCTAAAATTTTGTAACTGCCCACGATAATCCAGCGCACTACTTTTTTCAATGGGGGATAATGTTTCAAGATAAGCCACTAGTTCAAAATTTTTTTCCGTCGGGGTAAAGAGTAACTGCCAGCCGGGAAAATGTTTGGCGCAATAATCTAGTAGTTGAGGGTAAGCTACTGGTGGGTTCAAAGCTAAAAAGCCGCCACTAGCGTGAAGCAGTTGTTGCTCCGTACTAATATGCAAAAGGGCACAAGCGACGATTGATTCATGGTCAGTTGCAACTAAGGCCAACTCACCTTCCACAGTTAAACTTTGTTGGTAATAGGTTATCGTCCGTTCAATTTCCACTTTAGGATGTGTTCGTTGTTCCATGATTGCCGATTGGCGTAAAAAAAGATTTAGCTGGCGAATGTCGTCAGATTTGAGTGGTCGAATATTCATAGTGGCTCTTCTTTCTTGAAAAATTTAGCAGCAACGAGGTGGAGTGATTAGCAGGGAAGGCTAGTCTTTTTCGCTGTCGTCTCAAGGATACTTGAAGGGGATAAAAAGAACAAGGACCTCTTGTTTTTTGTCGCAAATTTCGTTACGCTTAAGGAAGCAGAAAATTTGTCATTTGGCGAATTTAAGGGTAATCTAACCCGTGAGGAAAAAGAGGAGGAACCAAAGAAATGTATGATGTAATCGTGATTGGTGCCGGGCCTGCGGGGATGACCGCAGCGCTTTATGCATCCCGTTCTAATTTAAAAGTTTTATTAATTGAGCGTGGCGCTCCTGGGGGGCAAATGAATAACACCGCTGAAGTAGAAAATTATCCAGGCTTCACCTCCATTATGGGGCCGGAGTTAGCTTATAAGATGTACGAAGGTGTCAATCAATTTGGCACAGTGAATGCGTATGGTATTGTGGAAGAAATTATCGACCACGGTACGACGAAAACCGTGGTCTGTGAAGATCAATCTTATGAAGGAAAAGCCGTGATTATTGCTACTGGCTGTGTCCATCGTAAGTTGGGTGTTCCTGGCGAAGATGAATTTGCTGGGCGCGGTGTATCTTATTGTGCAGTGTGTGATGGAGCCTTTTTCAAAGGCAAACATCTTTTTGTGATTGGTGGGGGCGACTCTGCAGTGGAAGAAGGCATTTATTTAACCCAATTTGCTAGCAAAGTAACGGTTGTCCATCGGCGTGACGAGTTACGGGCACAAAAAATTATTCAAGAGCGAGCGTTTGCTAATCCCAAGATGGAATTTTATTGGAACACAGTGTTAGAAGAAATTACTGGCGACGAAATCAAAGTGCAAGGCGTGCAACTGAAAAACGTGCAAACTGGTGAAGTTACGGCAGAAAGCGCTGATGGCGTCTTTATCTACGTGGGCTTAGATCCTTTAACGGAACCTTTCCGCAAACTGGGCATCACCAATGCCCAAGGATGGATTGAAACGGACCAAGAAATGGAAACGAAAATTCCTGGTATCTATGCCATTGGCGATGTACGGGAAAAGACGTTGCGCCAAATTACTACCGCAGTAGGTGAAGGTGGCATTGCCGGCCAACAAGTCTATCAATATTTACAAGAGCTAGCTTAAAAAATCAAAGTACACCTGTCTTTTGCGAGATGGGTGTTTTTTTACGTCCTGAAAAGTAAGAATTAAATTCTTCTGGTTATTCCTTTAATGTATTTTCTAAGAATGGTATACTTTAAAGCGTAAAACTATGAGAGAGGTGGATGTTATGTCTTGGGAAACCATTTATCGTAATTGGGCTAGTTTTGACCAATTAGACGAAGATTTAAAGGGACAACTTAAGGAATTAAAAGAAAACCGGTTGGAGTTGGAAGATGCTTTTTACGCTCCATTAGAATTCGGAACCGCCGGCATGCGGGGGATTTTAGGCCCGGGGATTAATCGCATGAACATCTACACTGTGCGGCAAGCTACTGAAGGCTTAGCATTATTTATGGACCAACAAGATCCGGAGACTAAAAAAAGAGGCGTAGCGATTGCTTATGATTCTCGCCATATGTCACCAGATTTTGCCATGGAAGCAGCGCGGACTCTCGCTTATCATAATATTCCTAGCTATGTTTTTGAAAGTCTGCGCCCAACACCCGAACTTTCTTTTGCTGTTAGATATTTACACTGCTTTGCCGGAATCATGATTACGGCAAGTCATAACCCAGCTAAGTACAATGGCTATAAAGTATACGGTGAAGATGGGGGCCAAATGCCACCAGAAGATGCCGATCGTTTAACTAACTTTGTCCGACAAGTGGCAAATCCTTTAGCCGTGCCTGTTTTACGGGAAGATGAAGTGAAACACTCTGGTTTGATTTCCATCGTGGGGGAAGAAATCGATAGCGCCTACTTAAAAGAAGTGAAAAAAGTAACCGTAGATCCAGAACTGGTTGCAGAAATGGGGAAAGATTTACGCTTAGTCTATACACCACTTCACGGTACTGGCCGGATGTTAGGGGAACGGGCTTTAAAACAAGCTGGTTTCGAAAAGTTTGTGCTGGTGCCTGAACAAGCAGTTGCTGATCCAGAATTTAGCACGGTGAAATCCCCCAATCCTGAAGAACCTGGTGCTTTTGAATATGCCATTCAATTAGGCAAACAAGAAGCTGCTGATGTCTTGATTGCCACCGACCCCGATGCCGACCGCTTGGGAGCTGCTGTTCGTTTACCAAATGGCGAATACCAAGTCTTAACAGGCAACCAAATCGCTTCTTTATTGGTGGATTATTTATTAAAAGCCAAAGAAAAAGCCCATGATTTGCCAAATAACGCGGTGATTTTAAAATCTATTGTGTCTAGTGAATTGCCAGCAGCCATTGCGGCTAGCTACGAAGTTCAAACGGTTAATGTTTTAACTGGTTTCAAATTCATTGCCGAAAAAATTCAACAGTATGAAGAAGACCACAGTCAAAGTTTTGTCTTTGGTTTTGAAGAAAGCTATGGCTACTTAATTAAACCCTTTGTCCGGGATAAAGATGCCATTCAAACTTTAGTTTTATTAGCTGAAGTAGCTGCCTATTATAAACATCAAGGGCAGACGTTATATGATGGCTTAGAAAGTATTTTTGCTCGCTTTGGATATTATCAAGAAAAAACAACTTCGGTAACCTTAGATGGAATTGAAGGGGCTGAAAAGATCAAAGCCTTGATGAATAAGTTGCGGGAGGAAGCACCAACAGAATTTGCTGGCGTGAAAGTCATTCAAACGGAAGACTTCCAAACCCAAAAGAAAACGCGCTTAGTGGATGGCAATGTGGAAGAAATTCCCATGACAAAATCTAACGTGTTGAAGTATTACTTAGCAGATGAATCATGGATTGCCGTACGACCATCAGGAACAGAACCAAAAATTAAATTTTACGTGGGCGTTAAAGGAAATGATCATGCCGACGCAGAACAAAAAATTACGGCCTTAGCAACTAGTTTGGCAGCTTTAACTGCTGAATAGTGTCAAGGAGTCTACAAGTCAGGCAGCAATGGGACTTGTAGACTCTTTTCTTTGACTGTGCTAGAAAATAAACGGCTAAATTTAAGGGGAACTAGCCATTTTGCTTTCCCTAGCGTATTCTTATGTTAAAATAGATAAACAGTAAGGAGGTTCATCTAGTGGAAGAAGCAGTCGTCATTGAAAAAGTAAGTCGGATGTATAAAGTACTGGGAGATAAAAATCGTCTGCGCATTCTTTTGTTTTTACAAAGCGGGGAAAAGAATGTCACGGCCATTGCCAATCATGTGGAAATGGAGCAATCTGCGGTTTCTCATCAGTTAAAGTTGTTGCGGGACAACAAAATTGTTGCTGCTAGACGAGATGGCAAAATTATTTATTACGCGTTGGCCGATCACCACGTGTTGGATATTTTGCAACAAACCTTTGAACACGTCTTACATAATTAAACGAGAGTTGTAAAGAAAGTTGGTGTAGTAATTTGAAAATTATGGTGCCAGCCACAAGCCAAAATTTAGGATTAGGATACAGTTCATTTGGGCTGGCGTTGTCCTTATATTTAACCGTGGAAGTCTTGCAACCTAGTAATCAGTGGGAAATTCAAAGTGCCACAGCGGAAAGTGTCACAGCTGGGATGCAAGCAATCTTTTTAAAAGCAGTTGAGGAAGCTGCGCCGGATTTAACGCCGCAAAGGATTCGAATTCATTCGACAATTCCAGTGGGCTACGGCTTGGGGGAAGAAGTAGCTACTGGGGTGGCTGCAATCGAGTTGGCGAATCGTTTGGCACATTTGGGATTAAGTGAGACTGCGAAAATTCAACAAGCTGTCGCTTTAGGCTTAGATATCAGTGGGAGTAGCGCAGCGGTTTTAGGCGGCTTTTTAATCACCGATGGCGAAAATGTCCAACATTGTTTGCGTCATTATTTTCCAGAAAGTGATTGGCTACTCTTTTTGCCGGCAAAAGAAAATCTGCAGCAACTGCCAGTTCCAGAAACTTTATCTTTTGCTACTGTTAAAAAGATGACCAGTACGACGAACTTGTTGGTGGGAGCCTTGTTTAATGGCGACATCGAATTAACCGGTAAGTTGTTAGTGACTTTGCAAAAATACACGGAGCAATTTAGCACGCCAGATCCCCACTTATTAGCAGTGCGGGCGGTCTTAGAAAAATATCAAGGTTACGGCAGTTTTATCGCTGGAACCGGCGGCGGGATTTTAGCTTTAGTGCCGGCAAGTAAAGTTCGACGCATTGAATGGAGTCTGAAAGAACTCTCTCCGAAAAATAAAGTTCAAGTAGTCTCCTTAGATACACAAGGTATTCAAGTTTATTAATGAAAAAGGTAGTGCTCACAACGGGAGCACTACCTTTTCATTATTTGTTAGCGATTTTCATGCCATAACTTTGGTCCGGCAAATCTAGCGCTTCTAAGATTAAAGAAGCTGTTTCTTCGATGGATAAAGAAGCAACGTTAATGACGATGCAACCTAATTTTTGATAAAGCGCTTCAGCGTAAGCCAGTTCTTCTTTGATTTTATCTAAGTCCGAGTACGCACTATCTAAATCTAGACCGTAAGCTCGCAAACGTTCCTTCCGAATATTGTTGAGAATTTCTGGATTGTTAGTAAGTCCCACAATCTTATTGGGATCTACTTGGAAAATTTCTTTAGGTAATTGTGCTTGCGGAACGAGAGGCAAGTTAGCCACTTTTAAATTTTTATTGGCTAAAAATAAACTTAAGGGTGTTTTAGACGTTCGCGAGACGCCTAATAAAACGACATCGGCTTTTAAAAAGCCTTTCGGGTCTTTGCCGTCATCATATTGCACTGCAAACTCCATCGCTTTAATTCGCTTAAAGTAATTTTCGTTTAAGTGGTGTAAAGCTCCAGGTTCACCACTGGGTTCTAAACCAGAGCGTTGCGCAATTTCGTTAATCACAGGATTAATTAAGTCAAAGGCACGTAGTCCACTTTCTTGACAAAAAATTTGGCAAAGCTCCAAGCGTTTGCGATCAGCTAAGGTATGCATGATAAGCGCACCGACATCTTTGGCTTCTTTTAAAGCATCTAACAAAGTTTGATTATCATTGACGAAGGTCCGACGGTATAAACAAAAGTTGGCGCCTGGAAATTGTGCCATACAAGCTTGCGCCGTCTTTAAGGCAGTTTCGCCAGCGGAGTCGGAAATTAAAAAAATATTTACCAGTTCTTTTTCTAAAGGAGGGAAGGCCATAAGTAAAATCCTTTCTTGTGTTTTAATGTAATTTATTATACCATATTCACAAAATAGTCCACGTGAAAAGAAATAGGCGAAAGGTGGCAGAAACTTGGAAAATTGGCAAGATAAATTAAAGGCAGCGGGCTTTAAGGCGACCAGTAAGCGTCAAGAAATTTTAAGCTTTTTACAAGGAGAGAACCGCTATCTATCCCCCTTAGAAGTCTACCAGTACTTACAGAAAAATCATCCGGGGCTAAGCTATGATACCGTCTACCGCAATTTGCGAGAGTTTGAGGAAGCGCATCTGCTAGAAGTAACGGACTTTGCTGGTGAAAAACGTTACCGCATAAATTGTGGCGGTCATCAGCACCATCACCATTTTATTTGTACCCAATGTGGCCGGACGATTCCTCTTAAAATGTGTCCCATGGATGTTTTCCAAGAGCAATTACCAGGCTGTGTTATTTCAGGTCACCGTTTTGAAATTTACGGCTTATGTGAAAACTGTCTAAAACAAAATGAGAAGCATTGAAAAATTTGCTTAAATCGTTGGTTGACGTTATCTAATTACTTCGGTATAATACTAAAAGGACAGTTTCAATTAGGTTATCCTATAGTAACGGTTACTTTTTAAGCTCGGAGGGAGGGAATTTACATGTCAAAAACAGTGGTTCGCAAAAATGAATCTCTTGACGATGCTCTTCGTCGCTTCAAACGTTCCGTTTCAAAAGCTGGGACTTTACAAGAATCTCGCAAACGTGAATTTTACGAAAAACCAAGTGTTAAACGTAAGAAAAAATCTGAAGCTGCTAGAAAACGCAAAAAATTCTAGTACGAAAGGAATGATTTCTTATGTCATTACTTCAACAAATTAGTGATGATATGAAGCAAGCGATGAAAGCTAAGGATAAAGAAACCTTATCCGTCATTCGCATGCTGAAAGCTTCACTGCAAAACGAAGGCATCAAGGTTAACCGAGAATTGACTCCTGACGAGGAACTTACGATTTTAGCTCGCGAGATGAAACAACGGAAGGACTCAAAAGAAGAATTTGCCAATGCTGGACGACAGGATTTAGCTGATGATTTAGCAAAAGAAATTACTATTGTAGAACGTTACTTACCACAACAATTGACTGAAGAAGAAGTTCGATCCATCGTGGCTGCTGCTATTTCAGCAACAGGCGCTACTGGCAAGAGCGACTTTGGTAAAGTCATGGGGAAAGTAATGCCGCAAGTTAAAGGCAAAGCAGATGGCAAGTTGGTTAACGCCGTCGTCAAAGAACTTTTAAATTAACCATAAAAGTCACGGCTCTTTGTCAACTGGTGTTGTTTCACATTAAATTCGCTTAGGGAAGTACTTCGGTACTTCTCTTTTTGTGTTCG
>NZ_BJDR01000038.1 GCF_005405245.1 Enterococcus nangangensis
TAACGTTTTCCGTTATGAGGACACGCTAGGGACTTGAACCCATGAGAGTTTGCCCATGCCGGGCAAACAAAAGAAGCGACGACTGTTATCGTCACTTCTTTACTATTGCTTATAAGTTAGCAAATTTCTCCAATAAACGAATCATTTGGCACGTGAATCCGTACTCGTTATCGTACCAAGCTACCGTCTTCACTAATTGGAAGTCGCCGGCTGTCGTTACTTCGGTTTGGGTTGGGTCAAAAATTGAACCTTCTGTTGTACCAATAACGTCACCAGAAACAATTTGGCGATCATCATAGCCAAAGGATGGATTATCTACCGTATGTTTCTTGATTGCTTCGTTCACTTCATCTGCAGTTACTTTCTTTTTCAAAATCGCTACTAATTCGGTTAAGGAGCCATCTACCACCGGTACCCGTTGCGCATGCCCTTGCAGCTTCCCTTGTAATTCGGGAATGACTAAACCGATTGCTTTAGCGGCACCAGTGGAATGCGGAATAGTATTATCTGCTGCTGAACGGGCAGCTCGTAAGTTCCCACCCCGCACAGGACCATCTAAGAGCATTTGCGTGGACGTGTAGGCATGGACGGTAGTCATGGTTCCTACTTCAATCCCAAACTCTTGATGCAAGAAGTAAGCTAATGGTGCTAAACAGTTGGTGGTACAAGAGCCGGCAGAAATAATTTTATCGTCAGCATTTAAAGTATCATCGTTGACGTTATAAACAATCGTTTTCATGGGACCAGCAGGCGCAGAAATCACGACACGTTTCACGCCGGCATCCAGATGGGCTTGGGCTTTTTGTTCCGAAGTATAAAAACCGGTACACTCTAAAACGATGTCGACACCATTTTCTTTGACCCAAGGAATTTTACTAGCATCAGGTTCAGCATAAACCCGTGTTTCATGGCCATCTACGACGATGCTATCTTCGGTAGCGGTAACCGTACCAGGATACGTTCCGTGGGTGGAGTCAAACTGCAAGAGATGAGCTAACATACTAGGACTAGTTAAATCGTTAATTGCCACTACTTCAATATCATCAGATACCTCTTTAATGCGCCGAAAAGCCAAGCGACCAATGCGACCAAAACCATTAATTCCTACTTTTACTGTCATGTTTCTTGTTCCTCCTTCTTTTTAGGCACTTTACTACCCCTTCATTGTGCGCTGTCGCGATTTTTTTGTCAAAAAGAAAGCGTTTTTGAAAATCAGCAAAAAAAGATATGATGTTACATCTAGCTAAAGTCTATGTCTTTTGCTAGCGATAACTCATAACGGCTCTCCTCAATACAGTTGTCGGAAAATGACTTGTTTCGTATAATGATGGAGTAACAATTCAAGCTTTTTATTATCTCATTTCATAGACTTAGCTCCAAGAAAAATTAAAATTTGCGAGGAACATATCATGACTAAAAATAACGAAATTACGGACTACGTTTTAAAGCGCATCACTGAAGATTTTCACGAGGATATCGCCCTGTTGCTCTTGTATGGCTCTGCGTTAAATGGGACCGCTAATTCTTATTCAGATGTTGATTTATATTTTATCCCCCGCACCAAAAGAGGCTACCAACTTGGAGAAACATTTATCCTAGCCGACATTGGTTATGATTTTTTTGGCATGACTTGGGAACGGTTAACGCGGATTGCCGATTTTGAGGACAACCTCTCACCGTTAGTTGGGGATGTGCAAATTTTATTTGCTCACTCTTCTGCCGAAAAAAGAAAATTTCTCCATTTACAACAACAAATGACAGCTCACCTTACAGATAGAACGTATATGCATCATCGCGCGCTGGCGCGTTTGACAAGCGCTAAAGAAATATTCTTTCAACTCCTCCAAGCACACGAACTTAGTGCTATTCGCAAATTTGCCGGACAGCTATTGATGTCAATAGCGGAAGTTTGTGCTTACGAAAATCAAACTTATTTTCGCAAAGGGTTAAAAGAACAGTTCATAGACTTAAAAAAAATGCCCAAATTGCCCCAAAACTTCCTCGTAACTTACCAAAGCATTATTAAGGAAAACAATCCAGCTAAAATCAAAGCAGATTGCCAAGAAATTTTCTTCAACACGCGGCAATTTCTGGGATTAAAAGAAGAGCAACTGCAACAAGTTACCGCAACATCTGCGGCTGTGAGGCAAGACCGTGTGGCAGCTTCAGCAAGTAGCAGTGACTATCTTGCTGCTGCCGATTGGTTTCAAGAACTCATTTCAACATTTAATAAAATCTATTTTTGTGCAACAAACAAAAATTATCCTTTAGCTTTTATTTCTGCCTGCGCCTTACAAACTTCTTTGGAAGAAGACTTACAAATAAAACTTAAAACCAAAGATTTATTAAGTACCTATCAATTTGACGATTTAAGTGTACTAGCTAAACGAACCAAAGAAATTGAAGAAGACTGTCGCTATCAAATCGCTGCCAACCAGATCCTCCTCCGCGACTTTTCCACCATGGACGAGCTGATACAGCAAAAAAGAAAAAGACTGAGAAACTAGCAGTCTCTCAGTCCAAGTCAAGATAATCGCACTTTATTATTGTACTTTCCCTAAGAAATATTTTTTCTTGCCTCGGCGAATTACGACAAATTCACCATCAAAGTGGGCGCTAGGATCAATTAGCGCTGCCACATCGGTTACTCGCTCACCGTTAATGGTGATGGCCCCGTTGGTCACATCTTCCCGCGCTTGGCGTTTAGAGGCTTCAATTTTAGTGGCAACTAATAGTTCTACCACGTTAGTAGGTTCGGCGGTAATGTCAACAGTTGGCATTTTGCCAAAAGCTTGTTTGATTTCACTAGCCGTTAAGTCTTGAATAGCGCCAGTAAACAAGGCTGCAGTAATTTTTTGTGCTTCCGCTAAATCTTCGTCACTATGAACAAAGCGGGTTACTTCTTCTGCTAACCGTCGTTGTGCTACTCGTTTTTCCGGTTGGGTAGCCACTTCTTGTTCTAAGGCGTCGATTTCTTCTTTGTCTAAGAAAGTGAAGTATTTTAAGTATTTCACCACATCGCGGTCATCTTGATTTAACCAAAATTGGTAAAATTCAAAAGGTGATGTTTTTTCGGCGTCTAACCACACTGCACCCCCAGCAGTTTTCCCGAATTTGGTGCCATCAGCTTTCAGCATTAAAGGAATCGTTAGGCCAAAGACTTTTTCTTCGCTCCCTAAAACTTTACGAATTAAATCGGTGCCGGCGGTAATATTGCCCCATTGGTCCGAACCACCAATTTGTAAAGAAACGTGATGGTGCTTATGCAAGTGTAAAAAGTCGATGGATTGTAAAATTTGGTAGGTGAATTCCGTGTAAGAAATCCCCACTTCTAAACGACTGGCCACCACATCTTTAGCCAGCATCGTATTGACGTTAAAGTTTTTCCCAAAGTCTCGCAAAAAGTCTAATAAAGAAATTTTTGATAACCAATCGTAATTATTTACCATCGTAACGTTGGCATCTTTACCAAATAATTTTTTCATTTGACTCGTTAAACTAGCCGCATTACGGTTGACGTCTTCCATCGTTTGCAAAGTCCGTTCCGAGTTGCGACCAGAAGGATCCCCGATAGCGCCGGTAGCCCCACCAATTAAAATGTAAGGATGGTGTCCAGCTAATTGGAAACGTTTCATAATCATAAAAGGAATCAAGTGGCCAATATGCATACTGTCGCCAGTAGCATCCACCCCGCAGTACAATGAAATACTCTTTTGTTCTTCAATCCATTTTGCTAAGCCATCAGCGTCAGTTTGTTGGTTAATGGCGCCGCGCCAAGTTAAATCTGTTAAAATATCCATTTTCTTTCCTCCTTAAAATAAAAAAAGCCCTGAGCATAACGCTCAGGGACGAAATTTTTCGTGGTACCACCCAAAATTTACAGGTTAAACCTGCCTCAAGCATCTAACGCTGCCGCGTGCTTTAAAAGCAAAACTCCAGAATGTACTTCGCTTCACCTCATCGTCTGACTCGCAGCATCCGTCAGCTTTCTGGACTAGAGGAAGATCCACTACTGCGTTCCTTCATCGTTTAATATGTGTCTTATGATAGCATGAAAGAAAAATTTGTCAAATGGAACTTGCGTTTTCGGCCAATTTTAAGAGGTAGCAGGTCACTTTATTTTGTTTCACCACCTCTAGCGCTTGTAAATCTTCTTCTCGATATACTTGATAATTGGTGATTTCTTGTAGATAAGGAAAGTGTTGTCCCTCTCGTAAAACTTCCCGCAAAAAACCATTTTCATCATACTGACATTGGTTTTGCGGCCAAGGATTACTATAGCCTTGGACTTGCCAATAGTGATAGATGGGCTGAGCTCCTGCTTTTTGATAAAAATGATTGGCCGCTTCATCGCCGCAAGTCCAAATTTCTAACCAAGAAACGCCGGCGTCTTTGGCTAATTGACATGTTTGTTGAAAAAGCGCTGTAGCAATCCCTTGTCTTTGATAATCAGGATGCACATAATTTTCCATAAAATAAGCACCTTGCTGAGATAATCCTTGATACATCGTTTCTTTATTGGCTGGCGTATCCAACACAGTTTGTTGCAAGCCCACCACTTCATCTTGGTCATTGACACAAATGAGGTCAATCGTCGGATTTTCCGGATAACTGTCTTTGGTCGTCTTTAAACCGTTATATTGTTCAGCGGTGCCGTAGCCGGATAACAAGCGACAGCGCAACCAACTATTTAAATATTTTTCTTCGTAAGGGATAATTTTCATCCTTTAACCTTCTTTCTATAGCGCTAGTATACACTAAGTTTGCTATACTAGAAATAACAAATAAAGTTTAAGGAAGTGAAGCGATGCTCACAGTTGGTTTGATTGGTGTTGGCATGATTGGTCGTAAATATTTAGACCTCTTAAAAGAAAAGTCTGACGTCAGTGTCAAAGCGCTAGCCGTTCAAAGTGAGGCCAGTTACGCTAAGCTCAAAGACGAGTTCGGTACCACCTACGACCTTTATACGGATTATCGGCAAATGCTGGCAGATAACGAGCTTCAAGCGATACTCGTTTTAACGCCCCACCCGACGCATTATGCAATCGCCCGCGATGTTTTAAAGGCCCACAAGCATCTTTTTGTAGAAAAGCCCCTTGTCTTACACGCCTTAGAGGCAGAAGAATTAGTGCATCAAGCTGAAAAAAGTGGCAAAGTTTTTGCGGTAGGTTACAATCAACGTTTTATGCCTAGCTATCAAAAAGCCAAAGAACTGTTGGCAGAAAACGTCTTAGGTACCATTCAGCGAAGCCACTGGGTGGTCACTACCATGTATCGCACTGATAGCTATTACCAACAAAATGCGTGGCGGGGCACTAAAGACGCTGAAGGTGGCGGTGTTTTACTGAATCAGGGGAACCATCAACTAGATCTTTATCGTTGGCTGTTAGGTCAACCCAGTCGCGTAGCTAGCTTGTTGCGTATTGGCGTTAGACGGCAGATTGAAGTGGAAGAAGCCGCCGAAGTTTTGTTAGACTTTAGCCCACAACATTTTGGTAGCTTAGTCCTTTCCGTCACCGAGCCTTACCCGGAAGACACCTTAACGATTACGGGGACCACGGGTAAAATGGTGGTCACGCCGCAAGAAGTGACCTTGACCTACAATAATCAAGAAGCAAGTCCGCAACCAGCTCACAAACCGCAAGGCATCCACCAAGAAGTCTTTCATTATCACGCTACAAAAGAAGCAAGTTATCCCTTGATGCTGGCTAACTTTGTAGCTAGCTGTCAGGGTGAAGAGACAGTACTTGCGTCAGGTGGCGATGCTGCGGCGACTGTCCGGCTTTTAGAAGCGATTTACGACAGCGCCGAATTTAACACTTGGATTTCTCCAGCTGAATAAAGAAAACAACGCGACTACCCAATTGGGCGGTGGCGTTGTTTTAGCTATTATTTACTTTTCACCCAACCAAAGCCTAACGCTTTTTCTCCTAAATGAGCGCCAATCACGGGACCAAAGAAAGCAATTTCGATGTTCATTGCTGGGTTTTCAGCTAAGAGACGAGCTTTTTCTTCTTCCGCTTCTGCTTTAGCATTGGCGTGAATAATAAAGAAAGTGAAATCAGGATCTGCTTGCGCTTTGGCTAAAAGTAAATCCTCGACGCGGGCCAAAGCTTTTTTGGAAGTTCGAATCTTTTCGTGAACAACAATCTTGCCGTCTTCTTTGGTAAAGGTGAGGACTGGTTTGATTTTTAACAAGCCGCCGATTAAAGCCACCCCATTAGTTAAGCGGCCACCTTTGACTAATTGGTTCAAATTATCCACCACAATAAAGGCGTGGTTTTCTTGGCGAATCATTTCTAAATGGGCGATAATTTCGGCAACACTTTTGCCGGCATCTACATCAGCCAAGGCTTGGCGCACCATATGTCCCATGGGTACACTCGTAATTAAGGAATCAAAAGGAATAATTTCTAAACCGGGAATTTCGTCTTTAATACTGGTTACCGTGCTTACTGTGCCGGAAATACCAGAAGATAAATGAATGCTAATCACTTGTTGAAAGCCATCTTTTTTTAAATTCTCAAACGTGGTAATCATTTCGCCAACGGAAGGCTGGCTAGTTTTGGGAAATTCAGAACTTACGGCCATTTCTTGATAAAACGCCGCAACACTTTCTTCAACACCTTCTAAGAAAGTTTTTTCGGCAAGCATGACGGGAATGTCTAATAAACGCAGATTAGGATGCGTTTTCAGCGCCGGGGGGATAAAGGCCGTCGAGTCTGCCACAATTGCAATTTTCAAAATGTACGCTCCTCCTTCATTGGTATGGTACCTATCATAGCATAAAAGCTCGCTAGAGAAAATAACTAGCGAGCTATTTTCTATTGGGCAAAAAAGTTGGTAATGGCTTGTTTATTGGTCTCAAAGTTAATCTCAATAACACTACCAGCTGAAGCATAATTGCCATAACTCCAACTATTTTCCACTGGTACCGATAAACGGTCAACCCCTTTGGCTCCTTTAAAGAGATAACTAATGCCTTGACCTAGTGCAAAGGTCTTCGGTAAGTTGGTGGAGGTATAGGTCATAGCCGCCCCCATCGCCTTAGGTAGATGAATGAGGGTCATGGGATTTTTTGCTTGCTGGATTAAAGCATTAATCACCTGTTGTTGACGGCGAATCCGACCAAAGTCCCCTTCTTCATCGTGACGGAAACGCGCGTATTGTAAGAGGGTGTGCCCCGTCATTTTTTGTTGGCCAGCGGTAATCGTCACCCCGTCTAAATCGAGATTTTTCTCGGCATCAATGGCAACCCCCTTAGGATAAAGCTGATCAATCACTTGCTCGAAGGATTCAAAATCCACACGAATGTAGTAACGCAACGTAATACCAAAATTTGCTTCAATCGTTTGCCGTAACAGTTCGGCCCCGCCATAAGCATAGGCGGCATTAATTTTATTATTGTCGTGACCTGGAATAGTAACATACGTATCCCGCATAATAGAAAGCAATTTCGGTTTGCTTTGACCTTTCCCTAAATGCAAAATCATAATCGTGTCCGCTCTGGAAGCATCGTTGGCTTGCGGCCGTTGATCAGAACCAATCAGCAAAATATTCGTGCTACCATCTGCAGCCTTTGCCCCATTAAAGGTTTCCGTTGGTACATTTTCATTAGCCAAATCTTTTTTCGCCACGCTAACGCCACGGAAATATTGCCAGACGCCTAAGCCTAGTAACAAAAGAATAAGCAAGAAAAGGTTCCGTAAAAAATGATGACGTTTTTTACGCCGCACTTTAGCTGGTCTCGGCTTTTGCGGCGGGCGAGCGCCCCCGTGATAATTATTACCCCCGCCACCAGAATTTCGGGGAGCTCGTGGTGGTACTTGTTGGCGATACCCTGGTCTTTGGCTTGAGTAGTCGCCTTGACCTGTTGGTGGATAATCCCCCCTAGTTCCTTGTTGGTAATCTGTTTCATAATTTTGCGCGTCATCGTCTTGATAATGATTCGTCCTACTATCGGTTCCCCGCGGATAATCTTGGGGATTTAAGCGTCGATATTTATCTTGATTCCGCGCTTTGCGACTGTTTGGTGTCCCTGAATGCCCTGCAGCCATATTTCCCAACTCCTTTTTCAAACTTCTCCTCCACTTTACCAAAAGTTGCTAAAAAAGAAAGGCGTTAGGCCATCCTTTACAATAATCTTAAAAATAGTGTGATTAAAGCGCTTTACTTCATTTTTCCCTAGACACTCAGGAAAATATCCGCTAGATTGGTATATTGGAGTACGTTAAGAAGGAGTGCATAATGAAACGATTAACAAATTTAGGAAACTTCATTAAAAATCCGATAGTTCTGATTACCTTGGCGGCTTTACTATTAGCATTACCACAGCTGATCACAGGCAACATGATTGTGGGTTCTGATGCTGTCTTCCATTTTAACCGCTTTTACGATACCGCTGAACAAATTAAAACAGGGAACTTTCAATATTTTATCACCATGTACGGCTTTCAAAGTTCAGGGCGCATCGTTAATGCTTTGTATGGCCCTTTGGTGGCTTACTTTCATGGCCTGTTAGTTTTAATGAGTTCTTCTTGGTTTAGCTATCAAGTGTTGGCAAACTTGGTGATTCATTTATTGGCTGGCTTATCCATGTACGCTTTATTGCGAAAGTTAAAAATCAGTCCTAGTTTTCAGAGTTCCTTGAGTATTATTTTTATGACGAGCTACCCGGTAAATTATTGGGTGACCCGCCAAGGTTTCTCTAGTTGGGGGGCAGCTTTAATGCCTTTATGTCTACTCCCGGTTGTGGATATGTTGCAAAAGAAAAATATTCAGCCCCTAACACTAGGCGCTTTAATGGCCTTAATGTTTCAAACTCACTTGCTATCTAGTGTCATGCTGGCTGCCATTTATGTACCATTTTTTATTTATGCCTTTTGCCAAACTAGTGATAAAAAACAACTAGTAAAAAATTTAGCTTTTAGTATTTTAATTTTCTTTGTCTTAACCATAAATATTTGGCTGACTTTCCTTAGTGTTTACCAGGTCAACGAAATTCTACCCCCCTTTAAAAATCGTCATATGTATACTAGCACGTTAGATAAAAATTCTTATTATTGGATTATTGATCCGCCTGCTATCGCCCTATTAATTATTTTGCAAGGCGTTCTCACCTTCCATTGGTGGAAAAAATTAAAAACCGGGGTTAAACTCTTCACCTTTAGCGCCTTCGCTTTCTTTTTGTTTGCCACTAACGTTGTTCCTTGGCGTTGGTTGGTGCAACACAAATTTACTATTGTTGAGACCATTCAATTTCCGTTTCGTTTTGTCATTCCGGCAACAGTCTTGCTCTTAGGAGCGGTGGGCTTAACCTTACAAAGAGTCGTTGCTAAAAAATGGCCGCATCTGGTGCTAGGCGTGGTAGCACTTATTGGTCTTGTTGGCTTTAGCTTCATGACCACGCAAATGCTCCAACGTTGGAACCACGTCACCAATTATATGGCACTTGGACCCCATGCTAAAGTAGTGCCTTTAAGTAGCAATGAAATCAAAGATAGTTTTTATGACCGTGACCGCACGAAAACCTTACAACTGGTAGAAAAAGCCACACCAGATTATTTGCCTGTTTATCAAGAGTTACCCCAAAATTCCTACGATGAATACGCGGAGACGATTTTAAAGAAAGAACAGGCGTTCACTAAAGAAGTTCAGCAACACCAACTTGTAGTAACGTGGCAAGCTAGCTCCAAAGAAACGCTGCAAGTGCCCATCATCAAGTACCAAGATACCCAACTGACTTTGAATGGCCAAAAGCTAAGGGCTAAAGATTACCATTTAACGCCCCTAGGTGCAGTGCTAGTTACACCACAAGTCGGCGCTAATAAGCTCGTTGTCACCTATCAGCCCCCCGCTTATTTTTATCCTGCACTTTGGCTAATGCTTTTGTGTTGGGGTATTGTTAGCGTTTGGCAACTTGTTAAGCGTCCTATTTTAGTGGATTTAAGTGCTAAAAAGGCGTAAAATAACGCCAACACGTGAAACACAGGAGTTCTTTTTATGCTAGAAACAAAACAGAGTACTACCTCTTTAGGAACCTTTAAGATTAGTTGGCGCTAACCAGCGGCATCTGCGCCTCTCATCGTCTTTTTAAGCGGCATGGGGCAATTTGATACCGCGGAAACTTTTATCCAAGTCATCAGCGCCTTACCCACAAATTTGGGGATTTTTGCTATTGACTACCTAAATTCCGGATATAGCAGCGTACCTGCCAAAGATTACACGGTGACTGAAGAAGCCACGACGATTGCCACCCTAATCAATGAGTCCAATGAAGAAAAATCGCCGGTCATTCTTGTAGCTCATAGTATTGGGGGCATTTATGCTTTATTGATGGCTCCCCAGATTGAACACTTAATTGGCTTTGTGGGGATTGAACCGACTACTCGGGAAGTGGTCGTCAATCCGCCGTAAGAACCAGCTTATCTAAAAGCTGCCGCCCAAGATGCAACATGGACCCCTGTCGATTTTGAAAAATGGCTAAAGGATCACAGCCAAAAAGAATTTTCCGCCGCTCAACATCAACAAATTTGGCAAACGTATCAAAAAAGCGTTGCTCGTTTAACGGAAGCAGACAGTCGGCGGATGCAAGGCTTAATGGCTGGTATTCCTTGGACGGCTACGGACTTAACTTTACCTCAAGATTTAGCCAGTATCCTTTTAACAGAAGAATATCGTGCAGCTGAAATGAAACGCTCTGAATATCAAACGGCTAACGCTAAATCGCAAGTTCTAACGGGAGGGACTTATCATTACCTGCACTGGGAGCAACCACAATTGGTGGTGGCTGCCATCCAACAATTAATGGCTCTTTGTCAAATCGGACTGATAGGTCTGAAAATGGAACACTTAAAGTAGATATCAAGTCTGCTTTAGGTGTTTT
>NZ_BJDR01000039.1 GCF_005405245.1 Enterococcus nangangensis
TCCGGCATAGCTCAGTTGGTAGTAGCGCATGACTGTTAATCATGATGTCGTAGGTTCGAGTCCTACTGCCGGAGTTTGAAGCATCAGCAAATACGCTGATGCTTTTTATTTTTGGCGCTTGTGTCTGAGAAGGAGACAAGCTATAATAAAAAAGATTTCTTTTAAGGAACATTTTTCAAAAGGAAGGAAGTTCTGTTGTGATTTATTTGGATAACAGTGCAACGACGAAGATTCATCCCCAAGTATTAGATACTTACGTGAAAACAAGTCAACGAATTTTAGGTAATCCCTCTAGTTTGCATGAATTGGGTAATCAAGCGCAACGCTTGTTACAAGAAAGTCGCAAACAAATTGCCCAATTGCTAAACGTTGCCAGCAGTGAAATCTTTTTTACTTCTGGTGGAACTGAAGGGGATAACTGGGTTTTAAAAGGTACCGCGTTAGCCAAACATGCTTTTGGTAAGCACATGATTATTTCAGCGATTGAACATCCAGCCGTCAAAGAAACGGCTGCCCAATTAGAACAGCTAGGCTTTGTCGTAGATATTGTCCCAGTAAACACCCAAGGTTTTGTGGATGTAGCGGGCTTGGCTAAATTATTGCGCAAAGAAACAATTTTAGTTTCAGTGATGGCCGTCAACAATGAAATTGGTAGCGTCCAACCCATTGAAGCCATTAGCGAATTATTAGCTGATTATCCCACGATTCATTTTCATGTGGATGCGGTGCAAGCCGTTGGTAAAATTGCCACTAGCCAATGGTTAACGCCACGGGTGGACTTTGCGACAGTTTCTGGCCATAAATTTCATGGGCCACGAGGTGTAGGGTTCATTTATTGGAAAACGGGTCGCAAACTAGCGCCTTTATTAAACGGGGGCGGTCAAGAGCAAAATCAGCGCTCGGGTACGGAAAATGTTCCGGCGATTGTCGCGATGGCTCGTGCGTTGCGTTTGACCATGACGGACTGGGAACTAAAAGCCCAGCATATGCGGCGGAACCGCGATTACTTAGCTAGATCTTTAGCGCAGTACCCAGCAGTCACTTTGTATTCAAGTACGGAGGAAAACTTTGCGCCGCATATTTTATGCTTTGGGATTCGCGATATTCGTGGTGAAGTGGTGGTCCACGCCTTTGAAGAAAAAGAAATTTTTATTTCTACTACTAGTGCTTGTTCTTCACGAAAAAAAACGCCTAGCTCGACGCTTCACGCCATGGGTGTAGCCGATTGGGAAGCCAAAACGGCGGTACGGATTAGTTTAGATGAAAGCAATACGTTAGCGGAAATGGAACAGTTTTTAATTCAGATGGCATTTTTGCAAGAAAAATTTAGTAAGATTAATCATCTTAGTAAGTAAAGAGGAATGATATGGAATATACAGAAATTATGGTGCGCTATGGCGAGTTATCCACGAAGGGTAAAAATCGTCAGACCTTCATTCAACGTTTAGCGCAAAACGTGCGGCAAGCACTGCAAGATTTTCCTGCGGTGAAAATTCACGGTAACCGCGACCGGATGCATCTCCTACTAAACGGTAGTGATAGCACAGAAATTTGTCGGCGACTGACGGAAATTTTTGGCATTCAAAATTTTTCGCCAGTTATCAAAGTGGAAAAAGATTTAGACGTGATTAAAAAGACGGCTTTAACTATGTTAGGTGAAGTGTATCACCCTGGTTTGACCTTTAAAATTAATACCAACCGGAGTGATCACGACTTTGTCTTGGACACGAATGAATTGAATTTATTTTTAGGCAATGCGACGGTGGATGCTTTCCCCGCAATTGTTGCCCAGATGCGCAAGCCTGAAGTGACTTTGCGGGTAGAAATTCGCCGTGAAGGAGCGTATCTATCCTACTTGACGGTGAATGGGGCAGGCGGGTTACCAGTGGGCACCAGCGGTCGCGGGATGTTGATGCTTTCTGGTGGGATTGATTCACCGGTGGCGGGCTTTTTAGCCATGAAGCGGGGCGTAGAAATCGAAGCTGTCCACTTTGCTTCACCGCCTTACACTTCACCCCAAGCCTTACAAAAGGCGCAAGATTTAACGGCCAAATTAGCTCCTTATGTGGGGAGTATTCAATTTATTGAAGTGCCTTTTACGGAGATTCAAGAAGAAATCAAAGCGCATGTTCCCCAAGGCTACTTAATGACCATTACCCGCCGCTTCATGTTGCGGGTCACCGATCGTTTGCGAGAAGTGCGGAAAGGGTTAGTGATTATTAACGGTGAATCCCTGGGGCAAGTAGCTTCCCAGACATTACCTTCCATGGTGGCGATTAATGCGGTGACGGTCACACCCATTATCCGACCAGTAGTGACGATGGATAAAAATGAAATTATCGAGATTGCCCAAAAGATTGATACGTTTGAACTAGCGATTCAACCTTTTGAAGATTGCTGTACGATTTTTGCGCCACCTCAACCAAAGACACGGCCGAAATTGGAAAAAGTTTTACAATATGAGGAACGTTTAGCGGTGGAAGAATTGGTGGAACGCGCCGTTAGCGGTATCAAAATTTCACAAATTAATCGTCATGGTCTAGTCCAGAAGCAGGAGACGGTGGTTGCAGAAAGCCAGCTCTTTGACGATTTACTTTAAAAAAGTCTTGCCGTACCTGACATTGGTGCGGCTTTTTTCTTTAGTTTTAAGTCAAACGGGGCCAACAGAAAGAAAAGGACTCCAGTAGGTCTAACTCTTTTTTGATTATTTTTCACGAAGTTGTTGCATGTCACGCTACTTGGTGCTAAACTAACTTTATAAATGTGAATTTGTGAACAAACGAGGGAATAAAATGATTGATGAAAAAAGAACCGCGTCGATTCCAAAAGCGACGACGAAACGCTTTCCACTATACTTAAGGTATTTAAAATTATTAAATGACGCTGGGGTAGTCCGCATTAAATCGCGAGAGTTCAGCGAAGTGACCCAAGTGCCTTCCGCCACAATTCGCCGCGATTTTTCTCATTTAGGGGAACTAGGACGCAGTGGCTACGGCTATGATGTACCTTACTTAATTGAAGTCTTCAATGAAATTTTAAATACTAAAGAAGAAAAAAGAATCGCCTTAGTCGGTTGTGGAAATCTAGGGAAAGCACTACTGAATAATAATTTTCGGCGTAATGAGAATTTGAACATTGTGGCAGCTTTTGATGTTAATCCAACACTTTTTGGCGAAACGATTAACGGGATTACCATTCAACCTTTAAGTGCATTAAACGATACCGTTTTGCGCAATGATATTACCGTAGCTATCTCTACCGTACCTTCGCATTTTGCGCAAGATGCCGTTAATAGTATTGTAGCTAGTGGAATTACCGCCATTTTAAATTTTGCTCCCGACCGGGTAAAGGTGCCTCATGGCGTGAATGTGCAGTACATCGATTTAACCACGGAGCTACAGACTTTAATTTACTACGATAACAATTTTCAATTGAATAAAGCGAATTAATTGGGTGTTTGTGGCAAAAAGGATAATTTTTTTACCTGCGAGATTTGACAAGTGAGGCAAAGCTTTGTAGAATGACTGGTAAAGACGTGGAACAAGAGGAGTAAAGTTACCTTGTTAAAAGAGAGGGCCTGTCAGTGGAAGTGGCCTAACAAGAGCTTTGCGGGTTGCTTGGGAGTCGAGAAATTCGGTGATGACCGTTACAACATTTAAGGGATAGAAAAAATTTTTCTATAACATAGGTGGTACCGCGCGCAAGCGTCCTAGTTTAACTAGGACGCTTTTTTTATTTTAAAGGAGGACATTTCATGGTAGAACTCAACAGTAAATATGATCCGCATGAAGTTGAAACGGGTCGTTATGAAGAATGGTTACACAAAGATTTATTTAAACCTAGTGAAGACAAAAAAGCACATCCCTATAGTATCGTCATTCCCCCACCTAACGTGACGGGAAAATTGCACTTAGGTCACGCTTGGGATACGACATTACAAGATATGATTATCCGCCAAAAACGGATGCAAGGTTTTGACACCTTATGGCTACCAGGGATGGACCACGCCGGGATTGCTACCCAAGCCAAAGTGGAAGCCAAACTCGCCGAAGAAGGTATTAGTCGCTACGACTTAGGCCGGGAAAAATTCTTAGAACAAGTTTGGGCGTGGAAAGACGAATACGCCGAAAATATTCGCCAACAATGGGCCAAATTAGGTTTATCTTTAGATTATTCTCGGGAACGTTTTACGCTGGATGATGGTTTATCTAAGGCCGTACGGACAGTTTTTGTCAAACTCTACGAAAAAGGGTTAATTTATCGTGGGGAATACATCATTAACTGGGATCCGAAAGCCCGCACTGCGCTTTCAGATATTGAAGTCATCCACAAAGATGTAGAAGGTGCTTTTTATCATTTGCAATATCCATTGGCTGATGGTTCTGGCTTTTTAGAAGTTGCTACGACGCGGCCAGAAACTCTGTTAGGGGATACGGCGGTAGCGGTGAACCCGGCAGATCCACGTTACAAAGATTTAATTGGCAAAACAGTTATCTTGCCTTTAGTGGGCAAAGAAATTCCGATTATTGGCGATGAACATGCCGATATGGAATTTGGAACCGGGGTAGTAAAAATCACGCCGGCCCATGATCCAAATGACTTTGAGGTGGGGAATCGTCACAATTTGCCACGGGTCAATGTGATGAATGACGACGGCACCATGAACGAACTCGCTGGTAAATACGCCGGGATGGATCGTTTTGCTGCCAGAAAAGCGATGGTCGCTGATCTTAAAGAAGACGGCACTTTAATTGAAATTGAAAAAATGATCCACTCCGTTGGACACTCCGAACGAACCGGGGTGATGGTAGAGCCGCGGCTTTCTACCCAATGGTTTGTGAAGATGCAACCTTTAGCACAACAAGCCCTAGCTAACCAAGAAACCAGTGACGCTGTTGAATTTTATCCTCCGCGTTTCAATAAAACTTTTACCACCTGGATGGAAAATGTCCATGATTGGGTGATTTCCCGGCAGTTATGGTGGGGTCACCAAATCCCAGCGTGGTATCATAAAGAAACAGGTGAAATGTATGTGGGGATGGAAGCACCAAAAGATATTGAAAATTGGCGCCAAGATAATGACGTTTTAGACACGTGGTTCTCCAGTGCTTTATGGCCATTTTCCACATTAGGTTGGCCAAATACGGAAAATCCTGATTTTAAACGTTACTTCCCCAATAACACTTTAGTGACTGGCTATGACATCATTTTCTTCTGGGTAAGTCGGATGATTTTTGAAAGTCTCGAATTTACGGGGCGGCGGCCATTTAAAAATGTTTTACTCCACGGGTTAATTCGCGATGAACAAGGTCGCAAGATGAGTAAATCTTTAGGTAACGGCATTGACCCGATGGATGTGATTGAAAAATACGGCGCTGATAGCTTGCGTTGGTTCTTAGCTACCGGTTCTACCCCAGGTCAAGACGTCCGCTTTAGCTATGAAAAGATGGATGCTGCCTGGAATTTCATTAATAAAATTTGGAACGCTAGTCGTTTTGTTTTAATGAATACTTCTGAAATGACCTTAAAGGATATCGACTTAACTAGTGAAAAAACAGTAGTAGATCGTTGGATTTTAACCCGTCTGAATGAAACCGTTGAAAAAGTGACAACTTTATTTGATAAGTTTGAGTTTGGGGAAGCCGGCCGTGCTCTTTACAACTTTATCTGGGATGATTTTTGTGACTGGTATATTGAAATGAGTAAAGAAGTTTTATACGGGGAAGACGAAACGCAAAAACAAACGACTCGCAGCGTCTTACTGTATACCTTGGACCAAATTTTACGCTTATTACATCCAATTATGCCTTTTGTTACAGAAAAAATTTGGCAAGAACTCCCTCATGAAGGAGATTCAATTGTGACGGCTAGTTATCCGGTAGTCCATCCGGAATTGAATGATGACACCGCAGCTAGCGGGATGGCGGTTTTAGTGGAATTGATTCGCGCCGTACGGAATATTCGCGCAGAAGTCAATACGCCACTTTCTAAAGCCATTACCTTGCTCATTAAACCAACAGCTCAACATGTGGGAGAATTTTTACGAGGGAATACCCATTACATTCAACGCTTCACTAATCCGGAAGAATTGGTGATTGCCGAAGACTTAACGGCTCCAGAATTAGCCATGAGTGCGGTGATTCATGGTGCGGAACTCTATTTACCATTAGCGGAATTGATTAATATTCCGGAAGAAATCGCCCGTCTTGAAAAAGAAGCCGACAAATGGCAAAAAGAAGTCCAACGGGTGCAAGGAAAATTAGCCAATGAACGTTTCGTTGCTAAAGCACCAGCGGCGGTGGTAGCAGAAGAACGAGCTAAAGAAACCCAATACCAAGAACGGCTACAAACTGTTCGCGAACGAATTAACACCTTACAAGGTTTAGCTAAATAATTTTAAAGGACTGGCAACTTTTAAAGACGCCAGTCCTTATTTATTAACGGCAGAAAGTAAGATTGGCTTAAACAGTTGCCCTTGCCTAAAAGCTTCATTAAAAATCTAGTTTACGGCCACTTTTTCAAATGAAAATTTGGTAAAATAGAAAAGAAGGAGTGAGAGCGGATGCAAAAGATTATGATTGTGGAAGATGAACAGACAATTCGCCAGTTATTAATGGAAGAAATTGCCAAATGGCAGTTAGTACCCTATGGCGTGACGGATTTTGCCCATGTGTTAACCGACTTTTTACGAGAAACACCGCAACTAATCCTTTTAGATATTAATTTGCCAGTTTACGATGGCTTTTACTGGTGCCAAAAAATTCGCGAAGTGTCTAAAGTGCCGATTATTTTTATTTCTAGTCGGAACACTAATATGGATATGGTGATGGCCATGAATTTAGGCGCCGATGATTTTGTCACCAAACCTTTTTCGCTAGAAGTGTTAATGGCCAAAATTAAAGCCCTCCTACGCCGCAGCTACAAATATAATGAAACCACCGCCGACCAACCTTTGGCTCATAACGGCTTGACCCTCAATGTGGATACTAGTTCAGCTACGGTACAAGGAACTAGCGTGGACCTGTCTAAAAACGAATACAAATTGCTTTATTTGTTAATGAAAAATCAAGGGAAAATTATGAGTCGCGAAAAATTATTGCGGGCCCTCTGGGAAGATGAGCGCTTTGTGGACGATAATACTTTGACGGTGAATATTAATCGCCTGCGGAAAAAAATCGAAGCGGCAGGACTGCTGAATTTCATTGAAACGAAAGTCGGCCAAGGTTATCTCGTGCCATGAAAGCTAAAATGAATTTTTTTACCTATTTGTTAGATCGCGGCTTTGTCTTATTGGGCTGGTTAGCCTTTTATGGACTGACCTTACTCCTCGTTTGGATTTATCCTAAGCTGAGCGTCTCGTGGGATTTTGCGGTTTATTTATTCTTATTAGAATTTTTTATGATGAGCTTTTTTTTAGCCTGGGATTACGGCCGCAAACGCCAGTACTACCAAGAGCTGATTATGCTAGCTAAAGAACGAACGCCAGAACAGATTTTTAAAAATATTCACACCAACGAGCAACACTTGGTGGAAGTAACGATTGCTGCGCTAATTGAACGGCAACAGTTGGAGCTTAACCAAGTTATTCAGCGGCAACAAGAGCAACGGGATTTTTTAAATAGCTGGGTCCATGAAATTAAAGTTCCCTTGGCGGCCTTAAACCTGTTGCAACAAGCGATTGCTGATGATATTCCCGAAGCACGCTACTACCAAATGGAAAATGAAGTCGGTCATATTAACGATTACGTGGAACAAGTTTTGTATTACGCTCGCCTAGACGCTTTTTCCCAAGACTACTTAATTCAGGAGACGTCATTAGCTGATCTAGCCCATGAAGCGGTGAAAAATTTTGCCAATTACTTTATTATGAAGCACCTCCAGTTGCAGTTTGTGGGGGCAGACTTTACCGTTTTAACCGATGCTAAATGGTTTGTCTTTATCTTGCGGCAAATTATTGCTAATGCCATTAAGTACACGCCGGATAACGGTAAGATTACGATTGAATTGTTTCAAGCTGACGGTAAGCGGGGCATTAGAATTACCGACACAGGAGTGGGAATTCCGCCAGCTGACTTACCACGAATTTTTGACCAAGGTTTTACGGGGAGTAATGGCCGCAATTTAGAACAAAAATCCACGGGACTAGGTCTTTATTTAGCCAAAAATTTGGCTCAAAAATTAGGCCACGCACTAGATGTAAGCTCCATTTTAGCAGTGGGGACAACGGTAACCATCTATTTACCAGAATTAAATTTTTACGACTATCAGCCTTCCTTTCTGTAAATTTTTGCAAAATCTTGTGATTTTTTCTGGAAACTGTTACAATCACAAAAGTGCATAAAATTTATTTTTTGAGATGGAGGTCCTTATGGGAGTCTTAATTGCTTTAGTTCCAATGGTTGCCTGGGGCAGTATTGGTTTAGTTAGTGGAAAAATTGGTGGCGATGCCAACCAGCAGACGTTAGGGATGACCCTTGGTGCTTGGTTTTTTGCTTTGTGTGCTACGTTAATTGTGCGTCCCGCCATTTCAATAGAAACATTTTTTGTCGGTTTAGCTGCGGGCTTTTTATGGAGTTTGGGGCAAAATGGTCAGTTTAAAGGAATGAAGCAAATGGGGGTAGCTACCGCTTTACCCATCTCTACGGGTTTGCAGTTAATTGTGACTACCTTAATTGGGGTTCTTGCCTTTCATGAATGGCAAACAAAACGAGATTATCTCTTCGGTATTTTAGCCCTAGCTTGTTTGGTGTTAGGTTCGGTTTTAACCTCGCGCCAAGATCCTAAGCGTATCGCCGAAGCGGAACATCGTTTGTATAATTATGGTCAAGGCTTGCGGGCTTTACTGCTTTCAACGGTAGGCTATGCGGCATATAATGCCATCATTAATGCTTCTGGTGTGGAACCTTTAGCCGTTATTTTACCCCAAGCAACAGGGATGGTCTTAGGGGCCTTTATTTTTGCTGGTCGTAAGATTAAAATAGAAAAAGTTGTTTTTTACAATATGGCAGCTGGCCTTTTGTGGGGGATTGGTAATATTTGTATGTTATCGGCCATGAAATTAATCGGTTTAGCTGTCAGCTTCTCCCTTTCCCAAAGTGGTATTTTAATTTCCACTTTAGGCGGTATCTTTATCTTAGGAGAAGAAAAAACCAAGCTGGAATTGCGCTATATTATTAGCGGTTGTTTATTAGTTATAGGTGGCGTCTTATTGCTGGGGTATCTAAAAGCCGGCGTTTGATCCCCTAACAAGGAGGAGTAGTAAAACGTGTCTGTTTTTAGAAAAAAACCTTTAGTTATCCACGGTGAAGAAAAAGGAAAATTGAAACGTAACCTCAGTGCTTTGGATTTAATTTTATTAGGTCTCGGGGCCATTGTTGGCACTGGCATATTTGTAGTAACGGGTACGGCCGCGGCGACGATGGCCGGACCCGCCCTCATTATTTCCTTTATTTTAGCGGCGGTTTGTGTCGCCCTATCTGGTTTATGTTATGCCGAGTTTGCTTCCCGTTTACCGATTATCGGGGGACCGTATGCTTATGCTTACACGATTTTTGGTGAAATTATCGGTTGGCTCACTGGCTGGATTGTCATTTGTGAGTTTTTCTTAGCGGTCTCTTCAGTAGCTTCAGGTTGGTCTGGGTATGTGCAAGGCTTTTTAAATAGCCTTGGCGTCTACTTGCCGAAAGCTTTAAGTTCAGCGTACCACCCGGCTAAAGGGACGTATGTCGATTTGATTGCCGTCTTGGTGGTAATCTTTGTGACCTTTGTCGTTTGTCAAGAAGCGAAAAAAGCATTGCGCTTAAATAACTTAATGCTCTTTATTAAATTTGGTTTGATTGCTATTTTTGTGTTGCTAGGTGTTTTCTATGTGAAGCCTGGTAATTGGCAACCTTTCAATCCTTTTGGCACTTCTGGGATTATTGCCGGTGGGGCCATGGTTTACTTCGCCTTTTTAGGCTTTGACGCGGTGGCGATGGCGGCAGAAGAGGTAAAAGATCCACAAAAAAATGTGCCACGGGGCATTATCGGCTCCATCATTATTTCTACTGTTTTGTATATTGTTGTGACGTTAGTCTTAACCGGGATGGTGCCTTTTACGGAATTAAATGTAAAAGATCCTGTAGCTTTTGCCATGCGTTTTGTCAATCATAATGCGGTAGGCGCCTTAATTTCGGTGGGAGCAATTATTACTTTATTGACAGTGATCATCTCCATGACTTATTCTTTGGCCCGCATGTTATACGCCATTAGTAAAGACGGTTTGTTGCCGCAATTTTTCAATAAAGTAGATCATAAACACCAAGTACCAAAAAATGCCACCATTTTTGTGGGAGCAGTAGCCTTGATTTTTGCTGGAGTGGTGCCTTTGCAAGTTTTAGCGGAATTGACCAATTTAGCAGCATTAGTCTATTTTGTTATTTTGGCGTTTGGCTTAATCCGCATGCGCCAAACCATGGGCCAACCACAAAAAGACGAGTTCCGCGTACCTTTTGTACCAGTATTACCATTAGTTAGTATTGTAGTTTGCCTCTTGTTAATGTCAAAACTCTCTTTAACCACATGGCTGATTTTTCTAGTCTGGGTAGTCTTAGGATTAATTTTGTATGCAGTCTACGGCTACAAACACAGTGTGTTAAATAATAAAGAGTAAATGAAAAGACGTCCTTTTAGGGGCGTTTTTTTGACAATTAAGGGATTATATCTTTTTGAAGAGGTGCGAGGGCTGTTTTGACAGTGTTCGTGCCTCTTTTC
>NZ_BJDR01000040.1 GCF_005405245.1 Enterococcus nangangensis
AAAACACCTAAAGCAGACTTGATATCTACTTTAAGTGTTCCATTTTCAGACCTATCAGTCCGATTTGACAAAGAGCCGTTTTTTTTAAACATATATTCAGCTATCCGAAGGCAAAAACTTAGGAAGCTGTTGCTGATAATTATTGATTTTTTCACTGAAAAGTAATGGTAACCCTTTTAGTTCGGCGGTGGTGGTGACTCCCAATAAAACGTAGAGATGGCGCAATTGTTCTTGATAACCTTGCAGTAAGGCCAAAGTAGCTGGCAAACCATCTTCTTTCATTAACGTCGGCAGTAGTGTGCCGGCAATGGCTGTAGCATCGGCTCCTAACATCAATGCTTTCACCATGTCTATTGGTTGTCGAATGCCACCGCTGGCTGTCACTTTAAAAGAATGGGGGACAGCGGCTACGTTGAGTAAGGATTCCACCGTAGATAAACCATAATCTGTTAGATAACGATATTCATGTTGCACACGCCGCGCATTTTCAATGGCAATAAAGTTAGTACCGCCGCGGCCAGAAACATCGACATATTCCACACCGGCTTCAGCTAAAAGGGCTAGCGTTTGTGGGCTCATGCCAAAGCCTGTTTCTTTGACTAAAACAGGTAGATTTAATTGTTCTTGGATGAGGGCGATATTAGACAGCCAGTCGTTAAAGTTGCGATCGCCTTCTGGCATCACTAGTTCTTGCGGTAAATTTAAATGAAGTTGCACCCCATTGGCTTGTAGGGCATCCACACCTCGTAAAACTTTTTCCACCGAACTATCGGCAGAAAGATTGAGCCAAATAAAACCCTGTGGATTTATTTTCCGCGCGATGCGATAACTTTCTAGCAATTCGGGATCTTTCAAGCCCGCGCTGAGGGAGCCTAAAGCCAGCATTAAATCCAATTCGCGACTAATGATCCCTAACCGCTCATTGAGGCTACTAGCTAAGGCCGAACCACCAGTCATGGCATTGAGATAAAAAGGACTCGTTAAAGTCAGTTCACCAAAATTCGTAGTGAGGTCCACCTTGTTAGTGCTGCTCCCGGCTTTAGGAAAGGAAGAAGCAACGAGACGCACTTCATCAAAATCATTGGGCATGGTTTTCAGCTGTTGACTACGGGCATTATGGAGATGCTCGTCTTTACGATTCATGCTGTTCTCCTTTTTCATAGACACTGAGGGGCAAAGCGTGGATACCTACCTCTTGCCAAGCGGTGAGTACGGGTTGAATATCTTGCTGCTGTGAGAAAATAGCAATGCCACAATCACCACCACCAGCACCGGAAGATTTCGCCGCACCACCAAAATCATTGGCGATATTAATCAAGCGACTAAGGGCAGGCGTCTCAATGACGACATTCGTTAAGTTGCTTAATTCTTGGAGTAACGTCCGATTCACTTGCAGCTGTTCTTGCAATTTTGTAAGGTCTTGCGTCTGAAAAGCATTAATCAGGGCACTGACACAAGCATTGCTCTCTTGCACAAATTTTTGATAGGCTTTTTTTGCTTCACTTTTTTGAACGCGATCCACTAAGTTGGCCGTGGAAGCAGGCGTACCCGTCCAACCAATTGCTAAACGTAAATCGCAAGGAGGGGTTAAAGCTTCAATTTGTAAACCCGGCCAAACAATCGTCAATAATTGTGTCAGGGATAATTGTTTTTGCTGAGCGGCCACCCAATCTTGTTGGAAGGTAGAAAAAGCAATCCAACCGCCATAGACACTAGCCGCTACGTCGCCACAAGAGCCGTTATTTTGGATGGAGAGGTGCGCTAAAGCAGCGAGTTTAAATAAAATCATCGGCGTATAGGGCAAATTATAAAACTGGCACAAGGCTTCGACAGTAGCTACGGTTACCGCGCCACTGGATCCTAGACCATATTTTGTGCCACGACCGTTATCTAAACCAGAAGTAACTTTCAAATGGAAAAATTTTAAATCTTGATGTTGTTCTTTGGCGTATTGTTCCACCATATCAATGGCGGCTAAAATGTAATGAAAGGGATTATCGCGTTTATCTAAAACTAAAGCGTCATTTTCTCGCGTAAAAAAGACGGGGTAATTGCCAAATTGGGCCGACTGAATGGAGCCATTTTCTTGGGATTCTTCTACGGTGACGGTGACAAATTGATTCACCGCAATAATCACAGCAGGATTACCAGGTTCCACTACGGCATATTCCCCGGCGATGTATAACTTACCTGGGGCAGAAACTTCAATCATGGTTAAACTCCTTTACCAATTGGATTCCTTTACCAGGAAATGCTACCACGATTTTGTCTTCAGGAAAAGTCTTTCTCGCTGCTCCTAAGAAAGCTTTAAGATTTTCCTGTTGTAATAAGACCTTGACGTTGGGACCAGCATCCATGGTGAAGTAGCAAGGAAGACCTTGGGCACGTTGTTCTTGCACTAATTGCATCGCTTTTAAGCTGTCAGGTTGCCAGTAGGTAAAAGGTGGCACGGCACCTAACACGGTAGCATGCATTTTCATGGTGTTGCGTTCCATCGTCTGTCCCACTAATTCAAAATCATTCGTGGCAATCCCTTGGCGCATGTCAGTTAAATCTTTTTCAATCGTCGCCAGCCAGCCGGGGTAAAAAACGGAAGTGTCGACGGTGCGCTGCATCCCATCACGGGAAGAAATTTTCTTTTCTTGACTATCTACCAACAAGAAAACCATCGCTAAAGGCCAAGCACTTAAATCTTCTTTTAAGGAAACGGCGTAACTATTCGTATCGTCCGTTCCTTTTTGCCATTCAGCAAAACCGCCGTAAATACTACGACTCGCTGAACCACTACCGCGACGAGCAAAGCGGGAGAGACTTACGGCATCTTGCGGTAAGTCTAAAGCTACCGCACAAGCTCCAGCTAAAGCCGCCATCCCGGAAGCCGATGAAGCTAAACCGGCAGCTGTTGGAACGTGGTTTTCACTGATGACTTGCGCTTTGGTGGTAATGCCGGCGTGTTGGCGCATCAAATCAAGAAATTGAAAAACTTTTTTGCCATGTTTTTCATCTTGGAGGACATCATTAAGAATAAATTGATCGGTCGTTAAATGGGAATCAAAGGTTACTCTTGTTTCACTATAAAAAGCATCTAACGTCAAAGAAATTGAATTGTTTTGCGGAATCATGAGGACTTGGTCTTTTTTGCCCCAGTATTTAATTAAAGCGATATTTGTATAAGCGCGTGCCTGTCCTTCCATTATCTCAACTCCCTAAAGTCTTGGTTCCAGGTGGGATATCCTGCATGTTGTAGTGCATGTTGTAGTGTTTGAACTTGCTCTTTGGTGCGGGTAACAAAAATAACACAACCGCCGCCACCACCACCGGTTAATTTTCCCCCCAGCGCCCCATTTTTTAAACCTAAAGTCAGCATGTCCTCGATTGTGGGACTGGAAACCCCTAATTGTTTTAAATAAGTTTGCGCCGTATTCATCGTTGCGGCTAGGAGAGATAAATTATTTTGTTCTAACGCTTTGCGGGTGTCTTTCGTTAAATCACCTAGAGCGTTAATTGTTTTTTTTAGCTCAGGCTTTGCTTTTAAAAGCTCTGCCACGTGAGCAACGGTTTCTTTTGTGCGGCCCTTTAAGTTGGAATCGGCGACGACTAAAAAGCCGGCAATGTTTAAAGGAAACTCTTCAAATGGTGCCCCTTTGATAAAATAAAGAGGGCGCAAGCCACTGGTTGTTGCTTGATCAATGCCACTGGGATTACCATGGGCGATATGTTCCGCTACGTCAGCTAAATTTTTTAAAAGGTCTAAAGAGAGGGGTTCTTTTTGATAATCAAACAGCGCGCGAATCACAGCATTAGCCACTGCCGCTGAAGAACCCATGCCACGTTCTGGCGGAATAGAGCTAGTAATTTTTATTTTAATAGGTTCTGTTAACATTAATTTTTCTTTTGCCACGTGAAAGGCGGCGATGATATTTTTTAGACTGCTAGGTGCAAACTCTATTGGGCCATCGTAATAAATGCTTTCCAAGGCATCTTCGTAGTTGCTTTCCGCTGTGACGACAACTTTAGTGCCTAAAAAGGGAATAGCAATGGCGGGTTCACCGTAGACTACCGCGTGTTCCCCCATTAAAATAATTTTGCCCGAAGCTTTTCCAATACCGATTTTCATGAAATCCTCCTAAAAGACCAATAATTTCAACAACTCAGGGGCAGCATATAAAATCATAAACTGCACACCGTAGTTGACCCCTAACTGATTTAGCGTACCA
This sequence comes from Enterococcus nangangensis, assembly GCF_005405245.1. Lineage (GTDB taxonomy): Bacteria > Bacillota > Bacilli > Lactobacillales > Enterococcaceae > Enterococcus_J > Enterococcus_J nangangensis. The sequence continues at coordinate 4,218 of NZ_BJDR01000040.1, forward strand.
CAAACAATCCCTACAAGTAAAACCCCAAAAATATTTAAGAGACCGCCATCCATCACCGCTAATAATAAAATAAAAGCTACAAAAATGCCCAGAATCGCTTCATGGGGAATTTTTTGTAAGACAAAGACGGTAATTTTTGCCGCATAGCGCATGGCAATATAATAAGTAACGATGGAAGCTAAGACCGTCCCAATTAAAATAGCCACCACAAATTGTTGCGTGGTTAAAATGTGATGCAAATTGTGCTCTAAAGTAAAGACCGGTGGGGCGTTAAATAAAGCATTGGCCGGTCCAACTGCAACAGGGGACAAGGGAATACCCAAGGCGATTAACGGAATAATGACGCCGGATAAATACGTGGCATGACTTAATGCACTCATGGTGGTAACCGCAAGCTCAGCACGCTCTATCGGTTCTTTGGCTTGTTTACTGCTGGCTTCGCCTAAAAGAATCGTTAAACCCACCGGTGATAAGACAAATAAAAAATTGGCGATTAAAGAAGCAACTAAAGCGTGCAGTCCTTCTTTTTTCGTTAAGGTTTGCAAAGGATGAAAGAGATTCTCTTTTTCTGAAACGGTACTGACGACCACCTCACGAATGGCATAGCGTGGGCGATCCTGATTCATTTTTTTATTTAAAAGTTGCAGTAAGCTGATGATTAAAGGGCCAATGGTAATCCCTAAGAAAAAAGAAATTGTAATGTTTTTTTCTTGTGGCACGACACCTAAATCCCAATAGACACTGCGGAGACCTTGGAATAAAAGGGCTAAGGGGACCATGCTTAATAAAGCTAAAATTTTATTTTTGCCAATCAGGGCTAGAAAAATTGCGCCTAAAATAAAGAGCCATGCGGAATAACTTTTAATGTTTTCTGCTAAGGGCGCCAACAAATTGCCTAAAAGAAGACTTGTTGGCACCGCGACTAGTGTTCCTAAAAGCGAGCCGGTGGCCATTTTTTTGATGCTAGTGGCCGCTAATCCTTTTTCTTTTAAAAAGAGGGCGTGTTCAATCATTGGCGTGGACATCACGCCACCAGGCAAACCCACCAGTGCGGTGGGGATCGCGTTCATTAAGTTTAAAGTGACAATAGCCGCCATGAAAAAGGCTAAGACCACCATGGGAGGGGTACCGGCTAAAACCAAAGCTAACGTAACCGGCATCAAAACCGAAGTTTCATCCGTGCCGGGTACAAAACCGATTAAGGTATATAAAAGAATCGCCGCCAAACTGGCGATGATCATGGAAAAGATTAAAGAAAGCGTCATTTTTGCTCCTCCTGGTGTGTTGTGTCAGGAGGTGTCGCTGTTGTTTTGACGTGCCGTTTGGGCGTGATCAGCAGCGTAATGATGATAAAACCTACAACCGCACCGCCTAAGCCAAAAAATAATTGGCTGGTGGTATTTTTCGGGGCAAAAAAATAAGCCCCCAAGGTGCAAAGAGAAGAGACGCTGAGACTAAGTAATAAATCTTTTTGGGAAACGAGGTCGCCCCAAATTTCAATTAAATCCTTTTTCAAAAAAATCATCCTAACAAGCATAGAATTATCATTGCTTTCCTAGTTTACCTTAACTTACGAAAAAAATAAAATTCCTTTCGTTAATTTAAAAAAAATTTACTAGACTAGCTGCGTTTGACAGGTGATTTACAAACGTTTATCATAGGAACGCACATACTTTTGAGGAGGAATTCCCGTGATTGTTTTAGCCGGAACAATTGGCGCTGGTAAATCGAGTTTGACCCAGATGATTGCCGATTATTTGCACTGCCCTGCCTATTATGAAGAGGTTGAAGACAACAAAGTCTTACCCCTTTTTTATGCTAACCCCCAGCAATATGCTTTTTTGCTGCAAATTTATTTTTTAAATAAACGCTTCGATAGTATTAAAGTTGCTTCTAGCAAAGAAAATGCCGTCTTGGATCGTTCCATCTACGAAGATTCCTTGTTGTTTGGTTTGAATGCTGATTTAGGGCGCGCTTCAAAAGAAGAAGTGCGGGTTTATAATTCATTACTGAAAAATATGATGGAAGAGTTACCCTATACGCCTTATGAAAAAAATCCGGAGCTACTGATTCATATTAAAGTCTCGTTTGAAACCATGATGGAACGGATTATTAAACGTGGCCGACCTTTTGAACAATTAGAGTTTGATCCCAGCTTGCGGGAATATTACTACGAATTAAATCAACGTTACCGCGCCTTTTATGAAAATTACGAAGAAAGTCCGAAGCTGGAAATAGATGGCGACAAATATAATTTTGTGGAAGACGCCTCAGCCCGGGCCATTGTTTTACAAATGGTAGCAGACAAACTTGCTGAAATTCGTCAGGAAGCTAAAGAAGCTTAAACTTAAAGGAAGTTGTGCGAGGAGTTGCTATTGGCACAATGTTCATTCAAAAAAAGGTCGACCCGTTTGTTTGCGGGGCCGATCTTTTTTTAGGTTATCCTGCCGTCAGTCTTCCTTTAATTGAAATCCCAGCAGTTGGACAATCGTTAAAGCTTGTAACGGGCTGATGATTAAGCCGCGACTTTTGGCGGCGGTAAAGTTTAAGCTAGAAAAAGTGGCGGTGGAAAAATCTAAGCCAGTTAAACTAGTTTCTAAAAAATTACTACGTTCTAATTGGCACGTTTCAAAGGACAACTTTTGCCAAGCCACATCAAAAAAATCCGCTTCTGTTAAATTACACGTCAAAAATGCGACATAGTTGAGTTTGCCGTAGCTAAAGCTAGCATAATCTAATTGACAGTCGATAAATTGTACGTCGGTTAAATAGCTTTCACTTAAGTTAAAACCAGTTAGGCGGCAATTTTTAAAAATTACTCGTGCTAAGCTGGCGCCTAACCATTCGCTATTGGCTAAGTTGACATTTTCCAACACGACATCACTGAGTTGAAGTTGCGTTTGCTGGCTATTGGCCCAGTCAAGTTTACTGAAAGAAGAAAACTTAATATCTAAATTGTGGTAGTCCCCTAAAAGGTCAGTGGTAAAGGCACATCCTTGATAACTTTCTTCATCCGTCAAGGGAGCCGGTGGTAAAAGGTGGAAGGGGATTTTCGGGGCTTGAATTTTTTTCATCTGCTGTGCTCCTTTTGAATTTTCTTTTATTATGACTGAAGCGTAATTTTTTGCAAGGGCTCACTAGCGACTGGTTGTGCCCGCGTCCAATAAGTCTAGTCCCGATAGAAATTTTCTAAAGAGTTAAGGGAAAAAAGCTTGACAGTCAAAAGCCCACTTGCTATACTTAACGAGTTGAGAAATCAAAGCAGAAGCACCCGCTTCTCGCCTGAGGAAATATCTTCCTGGGCTAGATATAGAAATTTTTCCTTCGTGGAAGTTTCTTTTGGCGGGTTCTAATTTTAGAACTCGTTTTTTTCTGCCTTTTTTTCTCTCAAAATACTTGGAGGTGAATGACCATAGCAAAGGATATGATGGTAAACGACGGCATTCGTGCCCGGGAATTGCGTTTGATCGGCGATGACGGCCAGCAATTAGGAGTAAAGACCAAAGCTGAAGCCTTAAAGATTGCTGAAAATGCGAACTTGGACTTAGTTTTAGTAGCCCCTACAGCCAAACCACCAGTTGCTCGTATTATGGATTACGGGAAATTCCGTTTTGAACAACAGAAGAAAGAACGGGAAGCACGTAAAAATCAAAAAGTGATTAACATTAAAGAAGTACGTTTAAGTCCTTCCATTGACGTCAATGACTTTAATACGAAGTTGAAAAACGCTCGTAAATTCTTGGAAAAAGGCGATAAAGTTAAAGCTTCTATTCGCTTTAAGGGTCGTGCCATTACCCATAAAGAAATTGGTCAAAGAGTCTTAGACAAACTAGCTGAAGAAACAGCCGATTTAGCCACGGTGGAACAAAAAGCCAAAATGGACGGTCGCTCAATGTTTCTTGTGTTAGCTCCAAAAGGCGACAAGTAGTTAATAAACGGGCCTTGTGCTCATATCGATTTTGAGGAGGAAAACAGTCATGCCAAAACAAAAAACACACCGCGCATCAGCAAAACGCTTCAAACGTACTGGTGGCGGAGGATTAAAACGCGGTCGCGCCTTTACAAGTCACCGTTTCCACGGAAAGACTAAAAAACAACGCCGTCAATTGCGTAAAGCAAGCATGGTGTCACATAGCGATTACAAACGTATTCGTCAGCAATTATCACAAATGCGTTAAGCATTTGTCTCATCGCTTGAAAAAAGCAATTGAAATGAACAATGAAATCTTAGGAGGAATTAACCATGGCACGTGTTAAAGGTGGCACAGTAACCCGCAAACGTCGGAAAAAAGTGCTTAAATTAGCAAAAGGGTACTACGGTTCCAAACATACCCTATTTAAAACAGCAAAAGAACAAGTAATGAACTCATACTACTACGCATTCCGGGATCGTCGTCAAGTAAAACGCGACTTCCGTAAATTATGGATTGCGCGGATTAATGCAGCAGCTCGCATGAATGGCTTGAGCTACTCTAAATTAATGCATGGTTTAAAACTTGCTGAAATCGATATTAACCGCAAAATGTTAGCTGAACTTGCTGTCAATGATGCAGCAGCTTTCACTACTTTAGCAGACCAAGCAAAAGACGCCTTAGCTAAATAATTGTCTAACTCAAAGACTGAATCCTCACTATGATTAGTGGGGATTTTTTTGTTTAGTTATTTCATGTTAGAGATATCAAATTAACGAGTTACTGAAGGAAACGTTGTAGGATTAAATTAATTCAATGAAATAAAGTTACGAAAAGTGTAAAATCAAGGAACAATTAAATAATATCTACTTGCAGAATTGGAGGGGAAATTAGATGATTAAAAAAGAAGATGCTTTAAAAATCACAGAGAAATATGACGGAAACTACGCTACTTTTCAAAAAAATGCTTCGCGCAAAGAATTCCGTACAGTTTTAAAATATGTTGCTGAAGAAGCTAACCGTAAGCAACGAAAGATAGCGGGATTAGATAAATAATTTTTGCTGAAGTATTGTGGGCAAGTTCCTTAGCTAAATAATCGTCTAACTCAAAAAATGAATCCTTACTATGATTAGTGACGATTTTTATTGAAATAAAAATCGCCACCTTAAACAAGGTAGCGAAAGTTGTTAGTTATTAATCCTCAAAATGAAAATTCGAAAGATAGAGCGTTGCTTAGTTATAAAGTTACAAAGCTAAATTCGACTGCAATTCATTTGAATTAAAAGGCTTAATATTTAAGAACAAGTTGGATCTTGAGGTAATTTACAATCGCCAACTAGGTCTTCTTTTAGATAATAGCTCCAATTTGTTTACGTTATACTGATATCTGTCTAAAATTTCTTGTTCTAAAATACCATCTTTAACAGCTGCTTTTACAGCACAATGGGGCTCGCTCGTATGAGTACAATTGCGAAATTTACATTCTAGCGCGAGTTGTCCAATTTGATCAAATAAGACATTTGAATCGATAGAGTGATTACTATCAATACCTTTAAATCCAGGCGTGTCAACAATACAATAATTCATTTCAGGAACAAAAATAACGAAACTACTCGTGGTGGTGTGCTTACCTTTTCCATCTTTTTTTACATCATTTACTTTTGCAACATACTGATCTTGGATTAAATTTAAAACAGTTGACTTTCCCGCCCCGGAAGTGCCAATAAACATCCCGGTCTTACCAGGAGATAACATTCCTTTTAGTTGTTCAATAGAGCTCTCATCATAGACACTGATGGGTAACAAATTAATTTGCGGGTATAATTGTTGAATATTTTTTACCAGATTATGGTAATCGCGGTAGAGATCTTTTTTGCTCAAAACAATTGTAAGTTCAACTTTTTCTTGGGAAAATACCAGTACATATCTCTCGATTTTGGAAAGAGCAAAGTTTTTATCTAGGGGTACAAAGATAAAAATTTGCTGGATGTTTGTGGCTAAGACTTGTTCAGAATCAGAAAAATGGTAATTTTTAGCAGTAACATTGCTAGACTTACTGATAATCGTTTCACGAGAAAATAATTCTAATTGGGTAATCTCATTACCCTCAGCTTGATATTTAACAAAATCACCGACATAAAAGAGCTTGTTGGCTTTCTTTTTATTAAATTTTGAAATGGTCTCGTCGGGGAAACCAAGTAGATATTCTGCGCGATTTTCAGAAATAATTCGAGCGACATTGTTTTCTTTATGATAGATTCCAAAAGCATTATTCATCTATAATTAAATTATCCTTTCAAAAAACAAAATTTTTATCATATTATAGCATACACTTCTAGAAAGTATAGAGCATGTCAATATTAGTCAAGTCCATAATCCTGTGTAAAAGTTTTGATACAATGCTGACTCTGAAATAGATGGTGAGCTTGTAATAGTT
>NZ_BJDR01000041.1 GCF_005405245.1 Enterococcus nangangensis
ATGAAAAGAGGCACGAACACTGTCAAAACAGCCCTCGCACCTCTTCAAAAAGATATAATCCCTTAATTGTTAAAAAAACGCGCCAACTCCCTCCTCAATACGAGGAGAAAGTTGGCGCGTTTTTTAAAATGCTGAAAAGATCAAATCATTTATTCCTAAATAGTTCAAAATGTAGAGAAACAACACGACACCGTTAATGATGAAAGACAAGACGATAATACCGTAACGAATGGATAAATTGCGGTAGGCGAAATTGGTCCGCATTAACGCGTGCCGTTTTCCTTGATAGGCAAAAACCATAATCAATAGGATTAACGTCAGCACACCTTGCACCACCATGCCTAAAAAGCGAATATTTTCTGTTGGATTTTGCAGCTGTAAATAGTAAGCGCCAGCTGTCAGCACGTCAATTAAAAGCGCCAAAAATGGCATACTAACTCCTCCTCGTTAAATGATTGCAGGAGCATTTTAGCATAGGTGCCCTGCTTCCTCAAGCGCTGGCAACTTTACAAGCATTATCCTAAAAAATTTTTAATAAAGATACGGTAAATCACTAGCTTGACTAGGATATAAGAAAATTTGTTGGTGCAATGTCGCCGCCGGTAGCTTTTGATTAATGAAAAGAGTGAAGAGGTTGATTAACGCTTCGGCGGTAAAGCTCAACACGGCAGCTCCCTTCAATAATCCCGTCGCCTTTTCAGTAATGATGATGATATTAGCTGACGTATCGTGTTGAATGAAGTAGTTGTACCAGCCACTGACATCTAGTTCCTTCACCTGATACTTGTCTGGCTGCTGACTGGCAACTTTTACCGAGATGCCGGTTTGGGCAATTTGTGGCGTCGTGTAGACAATATTAGGAATTGCTGGATACGTAATCGGTACGGTTTTTCCTAAAAGAAGTTGCGCTACATAATCGCCTTCAAAATGGGATACAGGGGTGAGTTTCGGTTCTTTTTTCGCCACAACATCTCCTATGGCGTAAATATTTTTTTCAGCCGTTTGTAAGTATTCGTTGACTACAATACCCTCAGGCTTCGTTTCCACTTTGGTTTGTTGGAGATTTAACTGGGAAAGATCTGCCGGTCGGCCCACGCTACTGACTAGCATGTCTAAAGGAATTCTTGCGCCTTTTTGTGTTACTGCCACCAGTGTTTGTGTTTGCTTTTTTTCTACTGCTTGAACTTCCGTATCCCAGTGAAAATGGACGCCGCGTTGGGCTAAAATCGTAGCCATTTTTTTGCTAAACGCCGCCGGAAATTGCGGCAAGAGCTGTTGATTTCTTTGAAAAACGTGGACTTCTGTCGCTAAAGCACTAGCTAAGTTCATCAGCTCCATGCCTACAAAGCCCGAACCGATAATCCCAATTCGCTTAGGAAAAGTTGGCAATTCCAAAAAGTCAGCGCTAGTAGTTAAATATTCCTTGCCGGGAATATCGAGAATGGCCGGCTTAGCTCCAGCAGCAATAATAAAGTTATCAGCAGCAATTTTTTCTCCATTAACGACAATGTGTTCCGCATCTTGAAAGACAGCTGTGCCCCTTATGGTGTCGATACCGCTAGTTTTTAGTGCTGATATCATCTCATAATCAATTTTATCCGTATAACTTTTTTTAAACGCCATTAAGGCGGGCCAGTCTATTTGACTGGTTCCTTTTAACCCGGCGCCTTGAAAGGTTTGGCTTAATAAATGATGATTGACAGGTGTATAGAGTAATTTTTTCGGGTCACAACCGCGATTAGGACACGTACCGCCGAAGCGATCTTTTTCCACCACCAATACTTTTTTTCTTTCGGCCAAGCCGTAAGCCGCACTCAGGCCACCAGGACCAGAACCAATGATAATCACATCATACTTTTTCAAAGCTAGGGTCTCCCTTCTTTAAGGTTTACAAGTTACTTTCCAGCCACTCTTTTAAAACTACTGCTTGATTGTGTTGTTGATTTTTGGCTCCGTATAAAAAAATTACATCTTCTTTTTCCAAAATAGCCTTCACATAAGCTAAGAAACCGGGAGCCAGGGGATTAACGTGAATTTCTTTCAGATAATCTTTTCTAAAGGTTGCGTACTTGTCATCTTCATGGTTAAAAGCTTGCCGCACTTCATTGCTGGGAGCTAGTTCTTTCACCCACCATTCGTAGGGTAAATCTTCTTTTTTGACACCGCGGGGCCAGAGGCGATCCACGATAATCTTATAGCCTTTTTGATTTTTGACGACACCATCGTAGACGCGAAATAATTTAATACTGTGCATCCTTAATTCCTTCTTTCTTTATGATTAGCTCTTAATGCGCCACTTCATGTTGGCCTAAAGCTGCCACCAATAGCTCCAACAGTAAGGAACGATTGACACTCCCTAAGCACTCCTCTTCTTTTTCGATATTCACCACTTCGGCTTTTTCCACGGCGCGGATTAGTTGGCCCAAGTTTTGTTGGACGTTTAAGGTTGGTTGCCCCGGCACCGGTTGATTCAGCGCTACTTGATAAATAAAGGATAAAATGATTTTTTCTTCTAAGGTTACCTTTTGATTGGTTTGTTTGAAAAACTCCCGGACAAAATCATTGGCTGGTTGTAAAACAATCGCCGATGGTTTGCTGAGTTGTTGAATGACTCCTTCGTGGATAACGGCAATCCGTGAACCCATTTTTAAAGCTTCTTCCATGTCGTGAGTCACTAGCACAATGGTCATCTTACGCTTGGCATAAAGATCTAAAACTAAATCTTGGAGTGCCGTCCGGGATAAAGGATCCAATGCACTAAAAGGTTCATCCATCAATAAAATTTCCGGTGCAAAAATCAGCGCTCGCAAAATCCCAATCCGTTGTTGCTCGCCGCCAGATAATTCATGGGGAAAACGTGGAGCATAGACGTCAGGATCTAAGCCTACTTCCTGCAAAAGCTCCCAGGTCTTTTCTTTAATTTCGTTTTTGTTCCAGCGCATCATTTCCGGGATTACTGCGATATTTTCCGCCACAGTCATATTGGGAAACAAAGCAATTTCTTGTAAAACATAGCCCATCTGCCAACGTACATGGCGAATGTCTTGGGTTTGAATATCCTGATTGTTAAAAAGAATTGTCCCTGATGTTTGGCGTACCAGTTGATTCATCAGTTTTAAAATCGTCGTCTTGCCACTCCCAGAAGGTCCCACCAAAGAGAGAATTTCACCTTTTTCTACGGTGAGATTTAAATCTTGTAAGACTTCTTTTGTGCCAAATTTTTTCTGAATATGCTGCAAGGTGAGGATTGCTTGCCTCATGGCGTCACCTCCAATAATCCTTTTTCCCGCAGAAAGTTTTCCGCCACCGTTTTAGCATCTTGTTGTTCCACTTGGACGGAGTAATTCATTTGCACCATTTCTTCTTCAGTAATTTTTCCAGCCAGCTGATTTAAAGCCGCGACAATTGCTGGATGTTTTTCTTTAAAGGCCACCTTCATTAATGGTGCCCCCCGATAAGAAGGGAAAAACTGCAAGTCATCCGTTAAAACTTTTAAGTTGTAAGCTTTAATTTGGCTGTCGGTGGAGTAGGCATCAATCACTTGCACCTCGCCATTTTTTAACGCTTCATAACGTAATGACGGCTCCATATTTTGGACCTTTTCAAAGGTCAACTGGTAATCTTTTTGCAGCCCTTTGTAGCCATCTTCTCGGTCAGCAAACTCTAAAGTGAAACCCGCCACCATGTTAGCGGCGATATTTTGGAGGTCGCTAATTTTTTCTAAATTATTTTCAGCAGCAAACTCGGTAGTCACTGCTAAAGCGTAAGTATTCTCATAGCCCATCGGCGGCAACAATGTCAGGTCATCTTGTTTTTCTAGCGCGGCTTTGGCGGCCTCATAAGTCGCAGCTGGCGTTTGCGGCAAGTTACCAGTTGTCGGCACCAAGCTCGTTAAGACAGTCCCAGTAAATTCCGGATAAATATCAATTTGATCGTGCTTCACAGCATTGTATAAAAAGCTCGTCTTCCCAAAGTTTGGTTTCAATACCACTTGGGTCTCGGGACTGGCTTGTTGAATCAAAGCTTTATACATTTGAATTAAAATATCCGGTTCACTACCTAGTTTGCCGGCAATGGTAATCGTTTGAGTAGTGGTCGCGGTACTTTGATAAAAAGAAAAGCCGCCAATCCCCACAAAAAGTGCACTTAACACTATGAGGGCCGTCTTCGGGCGACTCTTTTCTAATACTTTTAAAAGGCCACTCATTAAAACCGCTAAAAGAGCAGCAAAAAGCGCCCCGATTAAAGTTAAGCTAGCATTGTTGCGGTCAATGCCTAACAGGATGAAGGTTCCTAACCCACCAGCACCAATTAAAGCCGCTAAAGTGGCTGTCCCAATAATCAGCACTAAAGAAGTTCGCACACCGGATAAAATCGTCGGCAAAGCCAAAGGGAGCTCCACTTTCGTCAAACGTTGCCACATATTCATCCCAAAGGCATTCGCCGCTTCTTTTAACGAAGCATCGATATTCGTCAGTCCCGTGTAGGTATTTTGAAAAATAGGAAAGATGCCATAAAGGACTAAAGCAATTAAAGCTGGTGGTGTGCCAATCCCCACTAAAGGCAACAAAATCCCTAAGAGTGCCAACGAAGGAATCGTTTGTAAAATACTGGCAATTTGTAAAAAAATCTCCGCCACTTTCCGGTGCCGGCTACAATAAATGCCTAAAGGTATCGCCAATAAGCAGGCGATTAATAAAGCAAAAAACGAAAGCGTCAAGTGTTGAAAGAGTGCTGCCACCAGTTCGCTTTTTCGTTCGGTTAAGGTCGCAAAAAAATCTGCCACAAAATCCCTCCTTTTTCCTTACTGTTTTAAGTATAGAAAACATCTTTCTTTTTCTCAAAGATAAGGGTTTTGGGTATAAAAAAACGGGAAAAGAAGACCAGCGTACTAGTCGTTCTTTTCCCGTTACTTTTTATGCTTCTTTATGACGAATTAATTTATTCAATTCACTAACTACTAGCGGAATAATCGATAGTCCTAACACAACAGCCCATTCTTGTAAGTTTAAAGATTGAACTTTAAAGATGGTTTGTAAGAAAGGAATCAATAAGACAGCTAATTGCATGGCCAAGCTGACAACGAAAGCTTTGTTCATGGCAGAGTTCGAGAAGACGCCAATCTTAAAGATAGAACGTGTTTCACTCCGCACGGCAAAGGCCCGTGTTAACTCTCCAAAGACTAACGTGGCAAAAGCCATCGTATTCGCTACACCATCAGCTGTATTTGGATCAGACAAGACATACTCGCCAATCCAATAAGCACCTAAAGTAATGGCCCCCACTAAGACACCGTAGAAAATCATGCTGGCGGCAAAACCGTCAGCGAAGATACTCTTGTGGGCATCCCGTGGTTTTTGTTTCATGACGCCAGGCTCCACAGGTTCCATCCCTAAAGCTAACGCTGGTAAGGAGTCCGTCACCAAGTTCAACCACAACAATTGGATGGCTACTAAAGGCATTTGATGGAAGTTTAAAGCCGTAGCCACGAAAATCGTAATGATTTCCCCGATGTTACAACTTAACAAGTATTGAATCGATTTTTTAATGTTGGAGAAAATGCCCCGACCTTGTTCAACGGCGTGAACGATCGTTGCAAAGTTATCATCGGTTAAAATCATATCGGCAGCACCTTTAGCGACATCCGTACCAGTAATCCCCATAGCACAACCAATGTCGGCTACTTTTAAGGCTGGCGCATCATTGACACCATCACCAGTCATGGCGACGACCATGCCTTTAGACTGCCAAGCTTTAACAATCCGCATTTTATGTTCAGGAGAAACCCGGGCATAAACGGAATAGCGATCGACTTTTTCTTCTAAAATTTCTTGCGGCATGTCATCTAATTCCGCACCGGTCATGGCCAGATCGCCGTCACGGAAAATATCTAATTCTTTAGCAATGGCTACCGCCGTTAATTTGTGGTCCCCAGTAATCATCACTGGTCGAATCCCAGCATCGTAACATTGGGAAACAGCTAATTTTACTTCTTGGCGCGGTGGATCAATCATCCCCACTAAACCAACGAAAGTTAAGTTAGCTTCTAAATCTTCAGAAGTCAATTCAGCGGGAATTTCAGTGATATCTTTATACGCAATCCCTAAGACCCGCAAAGCTTTGGAAGCCATCTCGGCATTTTTGTCAGCAGCGGCTTGTTTTTCAGCCCCAGCTAAGGTACAACGATTTAATAAAACATCTGGTGCACCTTTCACCATTACACGATAGCCATCAGCCATTTGGTGCACGGTACTCATTAATTTCCGTTCCGAGTCAAAAGGAATTTCAGCGACCCGCGGCATTTTGGCATCTAAATCATTTTTGTTTAAGTTTTCTTCGTAAGCTTTCGTCACAAAAGCTGTTTCGGTTGGATCACCCGTAACTTTAGACGTGTTGTCGGCATTGACGGTTAACTTAGAGTCATTACACAAGGCACCAATCGTTAAAAGTAATTCTTCCGTTTGCCCGTTTGCTGTGTAATTTTCTACCACCGTCATTTTATTTTGGGTTAACGTTCCGGTTTTATCACTACAAATAACCGAAGCAGCCCCCAACGTTTCAACGGCTGGTAATTTTTTCACGATGGCGTGACGTTTTACTAAACGTTGCACCCCTAAAGCTAAGACGATGGTGACAATCGCTGCTAAACCTTCTGGAATAGCCGCCACCCCTAAGGAAACTGCCATCATAAAGATTTCTAAAATTGGACGATTGTATAAAATCCCCACGATAAACATCAAGACACAGATACCTAAACAAATAATGGAAAGAATTTTGGAGATTTCCGCCATTTTCCGTTGGAGCGGCGTTGTGTTGTCATCTTCAGAAATTAACATGTTGGCAATGCGCCCAACTTCTGTTTTCATCCCCGTTTCCGTAACCACTGCCGTTGCCCGACCGTTAGTAACGACCGTCGAAGAAATCAACATATTCTTCCGTTCAGCTAGCACCGTTTCACCTGGTAAGCTGTCGATATCTTTTTTGTTAACGGGGACAGATTCACCCGTCATAGCTGATTCATCGACTTTTAAATTCGCAGCTGTAATAATCCGCGCATCCGCCGGTACTAAATCCCCAGCTTCTAATTCGATAATATCACCGGGAACTAACGTCGCTGTATCCACGTGATCCGCTTTCCCGTTACGGGTAACTTTAGCTAACGGTGCGGACATTTTTTGCAACGCTTCTAAAGATTTGCTGGCATTATTTTCTTGGGAGATGGAAATAATTGCGTTCACCACGACAATTAGCAAAATAATAACGGAATCCACCCAATCTTCAAAGCCACTGGAAACGTAGGAAAGAACAGCCGCAATTAATAAGACAATAATCATAGGATCTTCCAATTGCCCAATAACTTTTTTCAGCATACTTTCTTTCTTTTGTGCTTCTAACTCATTTTTCCCAAAAGACTGCAGCCGCTTTTCAACTTCAGCGCTAGACAATCCTTTAGTTACATCAGTATCCAAAGATTCAAGAACTTCATCTTTGGTATCGTGATACCACAAACTCAATTCGTAACACTCCTTCTTTTTTATGCATTTATAATCTTTAATAGTATAACTCCTAAACGAAGGGCTGAATAGTCCTCTCCCGAGAAAAAAGCACAAGTAAAACAAATTTAGATAAAATAAGTAGCTCCTCGTTCAATAAGAAAAGATAAAATTTTTTTCTCCTAGATTGGCACAGCAATCTGTTGTGTTATGCTATCAGTAATAATTTAATAAAGCAGGAGGAATTTCTTTATGAAAGAAACGTTTAAAGTAGTACGTACTGTTTTTGTTGTCTTATTTTTTTCTTTGGTTTGCTATTAACGACACCTCTATTATTAATACCAGATGCCGACCTAACTTTGGCGCAGACTTCCGCAAGTTTAACAAGTTTAATGAATAGCTTACACTTCTTTCTTCCACTGGCAATCGTAGTCATCATATTAGCTTAATCGGCTACTATCTGTGGGTAGTACGTCAGGCTAAAACAAAAAAGACGCGCGTGTGGCTAGCATTAATTCCAATTTTCATCCTAGGCGCCCGTAGTATCTATCCAATATATGATAACTTTTTCTCAACCTCCACTGAAATTGGCTACATCACTTATGAAGATCCTTACACTAAGCAAGTTGGCTTCGCTCCTGAAACGCTATTAGAGGCATATGATAAGTATGAGCTTGATCTTAATCCCAGTGGATCCTCAATTGTTTGGTTCGATAATTCTAAAGAAAATTTAGCTGTTGGTGATAAAGTAGAAATCATTACCCGTGGTGCTACTCACAGTCAGAAAATAACAGGTCGAGATATCTTAAATGTACTCCATATCGAAAAAGTAAAAGATGCTAACTAGTATAAAATTCCAGCTAAATTATTTTCTTTTCCCCCTCAAGTAATCAGTGAAAATTTTTTTAATTCCCTTAAGCCCAACAGCAATAAGAAATCCGCACAAAATAAGTATTAACAGAATCAATCCAAAAAAGATAATGTTTGCTTTTATTTCACTATTACCTAATAAATACGTTAGTGCCCCCAACAAAAAAACGAGGGCGCTCATTCCTTTAACTTTTGTCGAAACCTTCATAATTCTTCCTCCTTCTGTAAAATACATGTACATTATGTATAATAGAGGGTAGCAAGTATAGAAATGATTGCTTACTTCTGCGCAATTATTTATTGCGTTTCCTTAGAAATGCCTTGTTATCAGCTTTTATACTGATACTGACAACTTTACAATTTACACACAAAAACAAGGAGGAGATTATGCAGATTGGCGCTAAGTTAAAACAAGAACGAAAAAAAGCCGGTCTTTCTCAGCAGCAATTAGCCGATCATTTATTGATAACGAGACAGGCTATTTCTAATTGGGAAAATGAAAAATCACAACCAGATATCGATACTTTGATTAAAATCTGTGATTATTATCAAATCCCTTTAAGTTCCCTTACATCTTCCGATAATTCTCCAACGACTGAAAAAGACGAAAATATTGAGAACACTTTATCTTCAACATTCCAGCAACAAGAGCCAACTGACGCAAAAGAATTACAAAATAAAATTTACAAAAAAATGACGCCCTTCATTTTACTTCTGTGTGTCATTATGACCTTAATTGCTCTATTGCCGGCAAAAGTCAAAGTTCCCTTTCTATTCTTCTTTTCTTTAGGCATTATTTTTTTGCTAGTTGCTCTATTTATTTATTACATCGTGAAACACTTTTTTGAACAGCAATAAAAGGAAATGGATACGCAAAGTTAAACGAAATGTCTAGCTTTGCGTATCCATTTTAAAAAAGTAAAAAAACACCCAAAGCCCAGCCAAAAGCCGAACTTTGAGTGTTGTAAATGAATTCTTACAGTTTTTTGTTATAGAATTCAACGACGAAGGATTCGTCAACGTCAGGCGTTAATTCGTCACGTTCTGGTAAACGAGTTAAACCACCTTCTAATTTTTCAGCGTCGAAGTTGATGAAGGCTGGACGGCCTAAAAGAGCTTCAACAGATTCTTTAACGATAGCAAGGTCTTTAGATTTTTCACGAACGGAAATCACTTGACCTACTTCTACTTCATAGCTAGGGATGTCAACGCGTTTGCCATCCACAGTGATGTGGCCATGGTTTACTAATTGGCGAGCTTGACGACGAGTAGAAGCTAAACCTAAACGATAAACAACGTTGTCTAAACGACGTTCTAGTAAGATCATGAAGTTAACACCGTGTTTACCTTCTTTGATTTTGCTAGCTTTTACGAATAAGTTACGGAATTGACGTTCGTTCATGCCGTACATATGACGTAATTTTTGTTTTTCAGTTAATTGCAAGCCGTATTCAGAATTTTTACCACGGCTGTTTGGTCCGTGTTGTCCTGGTGCGTAAGGACGGCGAGCTAATTCTTTACCAGTACCTGATAAAGAGATCCCTAAACGACGGGATTGTTTCCAAGATGGTCCAGTATAACGAGACATTTGGTGATCCTCCAATAAAATAAGTTTTTTGGAGTAAAATAAAGCGAATGAAAATTTCGTTTTCGTGCAGTCAAGCCTTCAATCTTCACCTTTGCAGCCGCGGTTACACAATTGAACCCAACTGGGCGCTTCACTGTTGACGAGAGACTAACTTTCTGCTGCATTATTTTACACAAAGAGTATTGTATCAATTTTTCCGGCAAACGTCAATATAGGAGAGCAGTTTAAACTTGTTCTCTCGTTCGAAAGTGATAATGTCCTAGGTATATCGAAAGGGAAAATGTCCCAAAATGATAAAATAACCTTATGGAAG
>NZ_BJDR01000042.1 GCF_005405245.1 Enterococcus nangangensis
TTTGTGGTTAAAAACATTGTACCGTATCAGGCACTCATATGGCCTTTTCTTTTTACACAATTATATGGACTTTATCGAGAAAAGTTTGGCTATTTTATTCTTCGGTATTTTTCACGCCATTAAATAATAAGTTTAAAACAATGGCGGTCAAACTACTCATGACAATACCGTTACCGGTAAACATTTGTAAAGTTGCTGGCATTTGACCAAAGATTTGGGGATAAATGTTAAAGCCTAAACCAAAGCCGATGGAAATGGCGATAATTAATAAATTTTTGTCGCTGGCAAAATTTACTTTACTTAACATCCGCATACCTTGAACCGCAACCATACCAAACATTACTAGCATGCCGCCCCCTAAGACAGGTTCAGGGATGACTTGTGCCCAGGCGCCAATTTTAGGGAAGAGTCCTAAGATGACTAAGAAAGCACCAGAAAAATAAATTGGTTTCCGCGTTTTAATGCCAGAAAGTTGGACAAGACCGACGTTTTGGGAAAAACCGGTATAAGGGAACGTATTGAAAATACCCCCAAGAATAACCGCTAGACCTTCAGCACGGTAACCTTTTTTCAATTCTTCTTTGCCAATATTTTTACCAGTGATATCGCCTAGCGCAAAGTAAACGCCGGTGGACTCTACCATGGAAACAATGGAAATAATAATCATTAAGAGAATGGACCAAATATCAAAAGTGGGTTTACCAAAGTAAAAAGGTTGAGGCAAGTGGAAAATAGGTGCGGCTGAAACTGCTGCGGTATCCACCATACCCATTATGGCGGCCAACAACGTTCCCCCCAATAACCCAATCAAGACAGCAATGGAACGAATAAAACCTTTGCCAAAAACTTGGATAATGACGATTAAACCAATTGTCACAAAAGCCAACAATAAGTTTTTACCATCCCCAAAGCTAGCTGCACTGGCATCGCCCCCGCCCATTTTGGTAATGGCCACGGGAATCAAGGTTAACCCAATCACGGTAATGACTGTACCGGTTACTAACGGCGGAAATAATTTTTTCACTTGTGAAAAAGCGCCAGCGATTAACACGACGAAAAGTCCGGCAACAATAATCGCCCCATACATCGCCCCCACACCTTTTTGCGAGCCAATCAAAATTAAAGGACTCACGGCTTGAATGGCACAGCCTAAAACCACCGGCAAACCAATTCCAAAGAAACGATTCACGGTTAATTGTAATAAAGTCGCCACGCCACACATAAAAATATCAATAGCAATCAAGTACGTCATTTCTTGTTGGCTAAAGTTTAACCCTGCGCCAATTAATAAAGGTACGGTCACGGCGCCAGCGTACATCGCCAATAAGTGCTGCAGACCTAAGACCGCAGCTTTTGAATTTTGTTGCGTTTCCATCTTTTCCATTCTCCTCCTACTACTTCATAGTAAAAAAATTCCGCCTCTTTGACTAAGCAAAAAGACGGCCGGAAACTTGGACGCTTTTTGCTTATAGTCCCAAATTTACGGTTTGGGGTAGAAACTGTCAGCCTTATCCTGACGATATATAAGCAAGAATTTATTTATCGCTATTATCAAGGGTTAAGATTAAAACTAGCCATCATGAAACCCTTTTCTTACTAAAAATATTATCATTTTCTTAACAAAAGTAGTAATTTACCGAAAAAACCTTTGTCTTTCCCTGCAATTTTATTTTAAAAAAGTAGTGATGCAAAAAAGTATTCGGGTTTAAATGCTAAAATACTGCACAACTTTTACAAAGTCCTTATCTTTTCGTCACATTTTCTTCACGATTCTTGGTTATAGTATAAGCATCCCAACAAAACCAAACCCTTTTTCATTTTTACTCCTCCAAAGTAAAAAAATTAGCTCGCCGCAAACGGAAATTGCGGCGAGCTTTTTTAATCGTTCGCTATTTAATCTTCTGGCAAGTAAAAGCTACGGTTGTCCATGCCAAAAATACGTTCACCAAAAGTTCCTGGGGTGGTTTGTTTCAAAGCGGTCCGCATCATTTGAATGGATGCGTCAAGGTTATCAATTTGGTGTAAGACTTCAGCTTCCATAATCCGCGGCCGAATGGGTGAGCCGTATTCTAATAAGCCGTGGTGACTAATTACCATATGGCGTAAAATCACCACATCTTCGTCAGCCGGATCGATTTTTAAAACTTGGCAAGCTTTGATAATTTCTTCATCTACTAAGACAATATGGCCTAACAAATTACCGGCTAGCGTATATTCCGTAGACATGGCGCCTGTCAATTCAAAAACTTTTCCTAAGTCGTGCAAAATAACGCCCGCATACAATAAAGAAGGATTTAGCTCTGGATATTCTTTACAAATACTTTGGGCTAAGTGCAACATGCTTAAGGTATGAAATCCTAAGCCACCATAAAAAGCGTGGTGGTTTCTTTTAGCGGCGGGAAATTCTACAAAGTCATTTTGGTACTGATTGAGTAAGTAGCGGACGATGCGGTTCCAATGAGCATTTTCAATGGTAAAAAGCGCTTGGTTCAACTCTTCAATCATGGCCTCTTTAGTCATTGGTGCCCTTTCCACGTAAAGTCCTGGTTGGAAAGGTTCGTTTTGGTTAGCAACGCGCAAATGTAAAATTTTAACTTGCGGATTGCCGTTATAAACTTCTCGTTTGCCATTCAATAAGACGACTTGGCCAGCGACAAAGCGTTGAATTTCATCTTCGGCGGCATCCCAAAACTTGCCATCAATCGTTCCAGAAGTATCTTGAAACGTAAAAGCAATAAATTTTTTGCCGTTTTTAGCTAAGCGGACATCGGCATTTTTAATCAGCACAAAGCTTTCAAAAGTTTCATCCACTGTTAATTCTTTAAGTTTTTTCATAGCGTTTCTCCTAACGTTTGGTACGATAGCTGACGGTGGGCAAATTGTTGTTGCAACTGGGCATCACTAGTGAGCAAAATAATTTGGTGCTGGCTACTTAAAGCCAGTAGGCAAGTGACTAAAGCCTCTTTGCGATTGGTATCGTAACGCAACCAGCCATCGTCAATTATAACAGGAAGTCCCAAGTTTTGCCCCCCTATCTGGAAAAAAGCACAGCGGAAAGCTAAAAAGAGTTGATCTTTGGTGCCTGAGGAGAGATCTTTTAACTCCCACAGTTGGCCCAAGACATCTTGCAGTCGTAATTCCTCGCCTTTTAATAAGATACGCAAGTAATGGCCTTGCGTTAGCTGGCTTAAAAATTTTCCCACCGCTTGTAGAAGTTGAGGCAGCCGTTGCTCGCTGAGTTCTTTGCCTAAGTCTTCCATTAAGCTCACCGCTACTTGTTTCGTGCCATAGCTGACAGCAAGTTCGTAGATTTCAGCGGCCAAGTTGGCTCTATTTTGTTCTAACTCTTGTAAGGTCCCGTCCTGTACTAAATACTCGCTATTGACCCGGACGTTTTCTAACGTTTGCTGCAACTGGGAAATCTCATCTTTCGTGGTGGTGATTTGGTCACTAACGTCTTCAGTCGCTACTACATCCTCGGGGCTAGCTCCCAAGGCTAATAATTGGGCTTGGAGTTTTTCTTTGCGCGCCAAAGCAAACCGTTGTTGCCGCAACTCTTCAACTTTTTCTGACCACTGATATAAATAGGTTAGGCCTACTTGTTGTAGTAAAGGTGCGGCCTCACTTTCGAGGGCTTGTGCTTTTTGTTGTTGCGTATAGATACGTTGTTGTAAATTTTTAGCCCCGGCTTGACTTTGGGCAAAGGCGATTTGTCCCATACGTTCTTGAAAGCTTTGCAGCCACTGCCAACTCGTCAGTGTGGTATGGGTGGGTAAAAAGGGAACTTGTTGCGCCCATTTCTTTTGAAATAATGCTTCTATTCCTTGCTGTCTTTGTAGTTCATAGGTTAAGTCCGTAATTTCTGTGACTAGACCTTGCCACTGGGTGACGGGATTTTCCGGCAATAACATAGCGGCTAAAGAAACATCCCCTAAGTGGTAACTTGCTTGAATTTCCGTAAATTCTTTTTCGTATTGCGCGCGCTTAGCAGCCAAGGGCTTAGCTAATGATTGTGGTTTACTTTTTAAATGTTGCCAATACTTGAAACCAGCACTAGCCAAAAGTAGTAAACTCAGGACTAATAGTGTGACCCGCCCGGCTCTTGGCAAAAAGAAACTGACCACGGCACTAAGGAGTCCTGCGCCCCCTAAAAAAATCGGTAAATTATTTTTTGCTTTAGGAGTTGGTGCATTAGTTAATTGTTGGTACTCCTGCAATGCCCGTTGTAATTGGGCGAGTTGTTCTGCTGAAAAAGTTTGCGGTGGCTCGTTTAACGAAAAGTGATATTTTGCTGTTAACACGTCCAGTTGTTGCTTTTTATCTGCCACTAACGCTTGAATTTCAGTTAAACGCCGCTGATTGGCTTCCACCGCCTCCCCACTTTGAAAAATTTCTTTTAAGAGGGCTTGATGAGTGGTATACCACTGATAATCTTGACTGTAGCCTTCTGGTACGCCACTTTGCTGTAAAAGCTCGTCTTCTAGCGCTTTGATTTGCCCACTAAGTTTTTGTTGTGCTTGAAAGAGTTCTTGGAGCTTTGCTTGCGCTGCCTCGGTCAATTGCGGTGGGCTAGCCTGAGAAACTTCGGCTAGTTCAGCTAGTAGTGGTGCCGCCAACTGGTGACGTTCAAAACGCGCTTGTGCTATTTCTAATGTTTTTAATGTTTCTTGTGCTTGTTGCAGTTTACTAGTCAGAGCTTGTGCTTGTTGCATAAGCTGCTGATACTGGCCAGTTAATTGCCGTTGCTGTTGAATTTTTACAAGGAGGGCTTCGTAGGTGGTTAACTTTTGATTGAGTAAAGGTTGACTGCCTTTTTTTAAGAAAATTTTGCGAGCGTCTTTATCCCAAACTTCGGCTAGTTGGAGAAAAACTTCAGAACCGGCTAACCCAAAAGAGAGCAATAATTTTTGCAAATCTTCTTCCCCTAGCGCTTTTCCTTCTTGTAATTGCTCTTGTTGAAAAGCAAAAACCGTTTGAAAACTTTCTTTGTTCCACGGACCGAGTATTTTTTTTAATAAAGCTTCATCCCCGGTTGTCCCTTGATCAATCAATAAGACTTGCGGCTTCTTCTCGTCTTTAAAGCGCTGAATCTCCACTTGACCGTATACCGTCTCTAACCAGAGTCGTCCGCCGTAACGGGCGCCACTTTTAGGGGTGAAGTCCCGCTGCCCTTTTCGTTTAGCTGGGAAACCAAAAAGCATCGCTAATAAAAATTGATACAAGGTGGACTTGCCTGCTTCATTTGCCCCATAAAAAAGTTGCAGTCCTTGATCAAAATCAAAGGTAGCTTCATGGTATTTCCCAAAACCGACAATTTCGGCTTTCACTAATCTCATGGTGTCCCCTCCCCTTGAAAATCAAATTCTGTTTGAATCAATTGAAGTCCCCCAGCCACCACTGCTGCTTGGTAATCGGCATCGCCGGCTAATAAATCCCGCAAAGTAGGTTGCGACCAAAGCTCCCCAAGTATTTCTTGTAAGACAGCCGGTTCTTGATAAAGTTTGCCATACTGTTGTAAAACTTCTGAGCTTAAGGGCAGTGGCAACTTTCCTTCTTTAACGTGTTGCAGGGTCAACTCTTGCATAAATTGTAAAAGGTCTTGCTCTTGGCACCACTGATTTAAGTAGCGCCGCAGATCTTGCCCATAGTTAGGATCTTGCCACTCGCTTAAATCATTATTGACCACTAAAGTTAGTTGCCAAATTTGCCAGTTTTTCTGAGCTTTCGTTCTTAAAAAATTTTGCAACTCTTGTAAATTTTCCGCCAAGGTGGTGCCAGTTAACGTTACCGTCTGCTGTCCAAAGCGAAGGGGCGCCACCGGAATAAACTTAAAATTAGCTTTTTCACCAATTTCGGCTAAGACGACCCCTTTGACTTGAGTTTCCTTTTTATTGTGACCTAAGGGGGTTCCGCCATAAATAATCGGCGGTGCAAATTGCAAAACGTCTGGCACGTGGATATGCCCTAAAGCGATGTAGTCATAGTGTAAATTTTTCAACGTTTCTAAACGAAAAGGCGCGTAATGTCCTTGGGTACTGTTCTCTCCGTGATAAATCCCAATCGTCGGTAAATTGGCTAATGTTTCTTTTGGGGGAAACGCAGCAGCAAGATTGCTCTCAAGCCACGGCTGTTGATAACTAAAACCCACCACTTGCAACTTGCCACTGGTTACCGGAATAATTTTAGTCGTCACCCTTTCACTGGTAAAAACGTGCACATTTTCTGGCCAGGAAAACCAAAATCGTTGCGGAGAATAGTAATCGTGGTTGCCAAAGGTTAAGGCTACTTGAATGCCTGCTTGTTTAAGATCAGCCATCCCCGTCATAAAAAGATGTTGCGTGGCAATGCTCACTTGGGGCGCATGAAAAGTATCCCCAGCAAAAATAACGAGCTCGACCTTTTCTTTAATGGCTACCTGGATAATATTTTGAAAAGTAGTTTGATTAGCCGTCAATAAAACCGCAGCTAAGGCTGGCGTTGGCTCGGTCAAGCCGCCAAAAGTTCGTTCTAAATGTAAGTCACTCACTTGGAGTATGCGCATGGTCCTCACCTCTTCTTCATGATACCATCCTAAAAAAAATTGACTAGGGGAACACCTCTTTTTCCAGCAAACGAAATAAAAATCCCTGCAAAAAATAGTCAGCAAAAACTACTTTTTACAGGAAAATTTTTATAGTTGGGTAGTACGAATTTTTAAAATACCTTCTAAAGTGGAGATATCTTCAATAACCCGCGGATAATTCAAATGATGCGGCAAATCCACCGTGTACAAATTAGTGTAGATGCGCCCCTCTTCTTTTGGCTCCATGGAAAAATTCACGTCAATGACTTTAATTTTATTCTTTTCAAAATACGTCTGAATTGCTTCTTGCGTCTCGGTTTTATGGAGATACTTGATTTCAATTTTTTTACTCATGGGGACGTGGCGCAACAAGCGATTAATTAACAGTAAAGCCATCAAAAGCCCCACGGTACCACTAACTGCAATCGGATAATACCCCATGCCACAGGCGATTCCTAGACCAGCTACTGCCCAGATGGAAGCGGCTGTTGTTAGACCCACGACGGAACGTTTCGTGACAATAATCGTGCCAGCTCCTAAAAAGCCGACACCACTCACCACTTGGGCAATTAGTCGTGCTTCATCAGAACGAATCACGCCGGCTAATTGCGGGAATGCTTGAGCTTGCGCTAAAGAGCTTAAGGCAATTTCTTGTTGAATTAAACCAATCACACAAGCCCCCATGCAGACTAGAATATGGGTTTTGGTACCTGCTGGTCGATTTTTAAATTCCCGCTCAAAACCAATCATGCCACCAATCAGTAGCGCTAGCCCTAGCCGCACTACAATATCTAACCAAGAAACTTCCATGGACAACGCCCCCTTTTCTTCTATTTTACCATTAATTTTTACGAATACTCAAAGAAGGCTAGCTTTTTTAGATAAAATACGGTACAATTATTTTTGCCGGAAACGGCTAGGGCAATGGCGAGACTACGAAGGGTGTCAGGTCTGGAAGGAAGCAGCACTAAGTTGTGCTTGCCATGTGCCTGAATTAAATAGTAAATTAAAAAGCCGATAGCGGCTTTTTTTATTTTTAAAGGAGATTTTTATGCGTAATGAAATGATGTTTCGACCCGTGGTGAATACGGATATTTTAGAATTTATGCGTTTTGGTCAAAAACCTTTAACTGGGATTTTAAAAGAAATTCAAGATGATGCTCGTAAGCGCAACGTGCCAGTGATTCCTCATGAGACGGTAGCATTTTTACAATTTTACTTGCGCAGCTTACAAGCTAAAAATATTTTAGAAGTGGGCACAGCCATCGGTTTTTCCGCCAGTCTGATGGCGACTACCTTACCTAAAGCTCACGTCACCACCATTGAACGTTATGATATGATGGCTAAAGAAGCCAACGAAACTTTTGCTAAAGTCGGCATTACAGAGCGGGTCACCTTATTGGAAGGACAAGCGGCTGACTTATTACCGACGCTACCTAAAGAAAGTTTTGATTTTATTTTTATGGACTCTGCTAAAGCAAAATACGTGGAATTTTTACCTTATTGTTTAGAACTCTTGACGGCAAACGGTGTCTTAATGATTGATGACGTCTTTCAGGCCGGCACCATCTTAAAACCGATTGAAGAAATTCCCCATAAAAATCACAGTATTCACCGCAATTTAAATAAGCTTTTCCAAACTGTTCATGAGGATCCAAAGCTAGCTAGTTGCATGCTACCTTTAGGGGATGGCGTGTTGTTGGTGCAAAAAGTGTAAAGAAAAAGAGCGCGACTCAACAGTCAGCGCTCTTTTTTGGCTCTATAATTTATTGGACTGATAGAAAATTCTATCGGTCCTTAATTTTTTTGAAAAAAAACAAAAAAAC
>NZ_BJDR01000043.1 GCF_005405245.1 Enterococcus nangangensis
CCAACTATTACAAGCTCACCATCTATTTCAGAGTCAACATTGTATCAAAATTTTTACACAGGATTATGGACTTGACTGTTTTTTTGTTACGATAAAGAGAAAGTATCTATGAGCCGTGAATCTGTAAGCAACGGATATAAACTATTCAAAGACAGTTCGATAGATTTGCTAGTTAATAATGATTTACTGGACTACCTCAACATACTTAGCGAAAAAAACAAGTACCAGACTTTAGAGGAAATTATGCAAGACGTGGATAATTATGGTATCTTAGGAAGAAATTTGATGGAATTTAACTCTTTATTGGCTAATAAACTTGGTGAGGGTTATGATTCAGTTTTAGATATAAAAAAACAAATTTTACAACTCAAAAAATTCATTGAAATACTTAATCCAGAAGAGGCCAAGTCAAGATATAGAAAGTCTTTTGACGAATTTTCTGGTTTAAATTTAATTAAAAGTAGAGGAAGATTAGGTTATGTTTTCAATTTAACTCAAGAATTTATATTATTATTTGTAGAAATTATCATTGGGAATAGATCTAAAATTCTATTAAATGAATTATTTGCTGAATTTGGAAAACGAGGAATTTTTTTTGATAAGCAAACGAAGAAGAGTATCATTCAATTTTTTGAAGAAATTAATATCTTAGAAAAACTCTCAGACAGTGGGGATGCACAATATGTTAAATCAATATTATGAATTTTTAGCGAATCGTTTGATTGAGTGGTTGAAATCTAGAAAAAGTCTTATGGCAGGAGATAAATTTTTCGCAACTTTAGATAGCGAAGAAGATGTATCTTATTTCATGCAAGCAATTGATCAGATGGATTTTAGCGGAAAAAGATATTTTGTGTCAAACGAGTACACATATAAAACCATATCTCTAATTGTTAATAACGTTGAAGTTCTCTTTGTAGCGCCAGGTTCTGAAGTATCATTGGATTTTTTGGTCACTGTTAGGAATCAAGTGAATGCTAATCAAGATGAATGGGAGGGTACAGCTGTTTTATTTGTTTTTTCGGAACCGCTAGATTCGATTATTAGCGGAGCTTTCGATGTTAGTCAGCGGGATGCACCCTTAGACACAAAAAATATTAATAAAGAAATCAAAGAAAAAATTCTTCCAGAAAAAAATTTAACTAAAAATGAACAAAAAGCGATAATTTTGTATCTGAATGAAATGGTTGATAGCGGTAATGCTATTTTAAAAGATTATGAAACTACTTTTTCTATTATTGAAAAAGGAAAAATAACACAAGATGATTATAATGAAATGGGTTATTTCAAAGATGAAGCTTTGAATACATTTCCATCAGATAGTGCTGAAGATCGTTTGAAAATGAACAGAAAATTGTATCAATCTGTCGAGAAACTTCAAGGGCTTTTAGATATTAAAGAAAAGCTAAATGAAACTTTTTCTGGTGATACGCTGATTAATAGATTGAGCAAGCCGGATGAATGGAAAAAAATAGATTTTAGCGATGTTAGCAAAGGAAATGAAAATCACGAAAAAAATAAAAAAACAAAGTTATCATTCTGTTTTGATCAGCTGGTGGAAGACGATGACAATTTTTGGTTTCGAGAAAGTGGTACTAGAGCCAATCAAAGAAAAAAAGCTTTTTTTATCTTTTCTTCTCAAAATAGCAGAGAGTTTGACGATAAATTTACATTCGAGATTCCCTTCGATGATTCTGTATCTAAAGGAGGGGTAATTCTTGGAAATAGTTACATCTTGTCAAATGAAAAAAACAAAGAAGATTTAAATGTTGTTAGCAAAGGTAAAAAATTAATTGTCGAAGTAGAAAATTTTGATAGTTCAAAAACTTATGGTGGTACAATTCAATATCAACATCGTAATTTAAATAATCTAAGGTTTACGGTTTCTTTTATGATTGTTCCTTTTTCGTTACAAACTATAAGTCACCTACGACCAAGTTTTGAAATAGAAATCTTAAAAAAGGATAAAAGCTTTTTTTATGGTATTTCTTCCCAAGTTGACTTTAATAATTACTATTTTGGGAATGGTGAAAATGAAATTGTGATTTCTAACTTTTTGGAGATACAGTCAAGAAACCTCATGGACTGCAGAATTGTTTTAAGTGATGACTTTTCAACAGAAGAAGGATCTCGCGTAGAAGCATTCTTAGATAATACGTTTTTCCCAATATCATTTTTAGATACAAGTATAAAACCAATCCCTTATGAAGCTATAAGTATTGAACGAACAAGATTGAAAAGCGATGCTCAATTAAGGTTTGAAGATGAGAAAGTTTTTACTCAGTCACGTTCGTTGTCGCTAAGAGAAGATTATAAAAAGAGATTGACTACTGAAAAAGAAATTTTAGAAAATAGAATTCTTTATGGTCAAATTATTTCTAGTGAAGTTGAGAGAAAAACTCTAAGTTTGCCTCAAAGTATTAGTGATGCATATGAAGAACTTTTTGAATTCTATCAAAAAGAAAATACGTTACCTTCTCTTGCCATCATAGATAAAGAACATAAAAAAATATTAGAAAATATAATTAATTCTGTTAATCAAGTTTTAGGTAGTCAATTAATTAATTTTGAAAAACCTACAGATGAAGTTAGAAATATAGCTTTAATTGGAGTTTTGGAGAGAAATGAAGGATATTTGCTAAATCCTTTAAATCCCTTAATGATTCAGTATCAACTAGAATTAGAAAAACAACTTAGCAACAATTTGAAAGAGGGAAGATCAATTCCTAAAGAGAATGTCTTAGCTACTCTTAATCCACAATTTTTAATTCCATATATAAAAATTAATGATAGAGACTATCAATCTTCATATTCAGCTCAGTATCCGAGATGGCTTTCTTTTGATAAAATACAGGAACGACAACTATCAACTTTAGGAACAGGAATAATTGCTAAACGAATTGATGATTACATCACGCAATATAAGTTTTTATTTGAATCTAATAAAAACATGGCAATTAATATAGCAGCACTTTGTATTGTAGATGAAAAAAATTTTTTTGACGCGATCATAAATTTTATATTTAAAAGACTTGAAGAAGTAAACACGCTAGATGAAATAAATCCTATTAATATTTATTTTGATGGGTTAAAAAATGATACAAATTCATTATTTAAAAAATTTTATCAGATTAGATCTTTGGATAGTTTGAACCTTTTATTGAAGTCGCCCAGAAAATTAAAAAAATTTGATGAACATGAAGTCATTGAATTGATGCAAAAAAAAGTAAATGTTTATCGTATAAAAAAAGAAGAACTAGAAAAACAAGGAGTGTATTTCCACGTTATTTTTTATCAGTTTATACAACAAAAAGGTTTGAGCTTGTATAAAATGAACAAACTAGATAAAAATTATGCTATAGGCGGATTGATCAGTAATCCACAATATTACAGAGATGGCGACGTTTATATGAACGGATTTGGTTTAGGGGAAATCGTGGAAAAAAAACAATCTAATCTTATTAAATTTTTAACTGTTTGGGACGGACTACTTTCTTCAATGAATAAGTCAACAGATATTTACCGACAAGGAGAAACATTAGTAAATAATATTCCACAACTACAGCAAAGTGAGATTACGCCTCTACTAAATAATGCAAGTTGGGTAACTTTTTTAAATATTGATGCCGATTTATCTTATTTTTATGATGATTCTAATGGCGAAATATTAGTCATACATTACGCAGATCAAAATACGACTGGACAATATGAATCGCTCACAGTGACTAAAGATACAAGGCAATATAAGCGCTTGTTGGAAGAACTCGTTTTTAATAATAAAGAAAATTTTGAAACAAATGAAGTAATAAAAAATTTTAATGTTATTAATGGAACATGGTTACTTAAAATTATTTCTGACAAGTCCAAGAAAAGACAAAATACGAATATGTTTCGAGAGAAGCTAAGCATTATAGCAGCATATAAAGAATTATTAGGAGTTTTTGACCATCCTGACTTTATTTGGGTACCAATTTCTTTAGAAGAAATTATAAGAGTGTCTGGTATGGTAGGTTTAAGTAAGAAAGACGGCTTATTCAGTTCTAAAAATTTGAATCAAGAAGGATCTATAAGTGACGATCTTTTATTTATTGGAGTTGATTTAAGAGAAAAAGAAATAAAATTACACTATCTTCCTGTGGAAGTTAAAGTTGGTATAAATAATGAAAGTGTTACAAAAAAAGCAATAAATCAAGTGAAACACACAGCAAAAATAATTAAGGACTATCTTTTTGAATACGAAGATAAATTCATGAAAGATTATTATCGTAATTTTTTTGTATCTATTTTTATTGGAAATTTAGAGAAATTAATAAGCAGTGGTTTGATTTCAGAAGAAAAATCAAAAAAATATACAAATAATCTTAAAAATAAGTTGAAAGTAGGAGAATATAATCTTTCGAATGAATTAAAAGATTTCTATGGTGAAGGGATCATTTTCGAACTCTCTCAGAATCAAGCATATCGATCAGCTGATTTAGACAAAAAAAATGTGTCCATATTTCGTGTTCCAGAAAGTGATACTCGAAATGTTGTAGCAGAAAAAATGGGAAATATAATTAATAAAATAAAAACGGGGAAATTTGATTTTCCCAAAGCTTGTCTTTTAGAAGTACTATTGCCTTCAAAAATGGAAGTGGAACAAAATAAAGGAGAAGTTGGATCCCCCGAAAATAATGCTATATCTAATTATGAAATAGAGTATTCTATTCCAGAAGAAATGGAAATTCACTCAAAAAAAGTCAATTATAATGATTTAAAAATGTTAGAAGACAAAGAAATCATTGTAGCTGATAATATGCTGGGGGACAAAAAAGAAAGTGACACAAGTAACCTTGTAAGTACAAGTGGTCGAATTTTATTAGGAACAGTCAAGCATTCAACGCATAAAGTTTATTGGGAATATGCTAATAAAAACTTAGCTAACAGACATCTTTTGATTACGGGAAAATCTGGCCAAGGGAAAACATATTTAGTTCAAATGCTTTTAGCAGAACTTTCAAAAAACAGAATAAATTCCTTAGTTATTGACTACACTGATGGCTTTTTAAATACCCAGTTAGATGATGTATTTTTTTCGAAATTTGAACATAATATCAAACAACGGTATATTATACAATCGGGGTTACCAATTAATCCGTTTAAGTTAGAAACAATTGATCTAGGAGATTTTAAAAGAAAAGAACTTCCACAGGATATGGTGGATCGAGTAGTTCAAATAATAGACTTTGTTTATGATTTGGGTGTTCAACAAAGAACGCTATTGTCAGACTGCATATTAAATGGATTTAATGAATTCGGAGAAAAATACACTTTTACCAATCTTGCTTCTACATTACGCAACAGTGAAGATCGAAATATGCAAACCTTATATGGGCGTATTAACACTTTACTGTCACGAGATCCATTTTCTTATAAAGAAGCTGTAAATTGGAATAATATTTTCGGGAAAAATGGGATAATAAATATTTTTCAATTAAAAGGATATCAGGCTAATATTCAAAAGGTTCTTATTGAATTTCTTTTGTGGGATTTGTATCAATATGCAAATAGAGAAGGAACAGTTGAATATCCAATTCCTTTAGTGTTAGATGAAGTGCAAAATTTAGATTTTAGTAGTTCGTCTCCAGCAGTAAAAATCTTACGTGAGGGAAGAAAATTTGGGCTATCTGGAATTTTTGCAACACAATCGTTGGATTCAATTAAAGGAAATGATGCTTCTGCAATTTATAATAGTGCTGAACAAATTCATTTTTTACCACCAGATGCACAAACATCTGCTATAGCGAAATCCATTACTACTACTAGTAATGATAAAAAAGAAGTTGAAACAATGTTAAAAACACTACTAAAAGGTGAAGCAGTGGTCTATGGACCAATTTTACAAGAAAATCAAATTCTTTCAGAATCTAGGATAAATAAGATTAAGGTATCGTCAATTCATGAAAGAACTTAAGTTTTTATTACTCATAGTAGCTTTTAACAACTAGTCAGACACCCCACTGTCTGGCTTTTTTCTTTCCCCAAAGATTTTTTATTTAATAACGAAACATATCACGAAAAAATTTCGTATACCTTTATGTCAAGACGTCTGACAGAAAAATAAAGGAGGGCAACATCATGAATGAAATTTTTGAAAGTAGCAAAGTAGAACTTTTGATGCACGTAGCTGGGGTAGAGAAACTCCACAAAGAAAGCTTTAGTGATGTGAAGGAAGGCGCGACTGGTGAAGAGATGTTGGATTTTGCCGACATCATCGCGGATCTACAAGATGTCGATTACATGTTGGAATACTGCGTAGGCACCGTGGCGACTCGTTACACCCGCTAATTATTTAAATAACAGAAAGGAAGATGAAAATGGCTAAACAACTAAAAATGGTTTTCTTAGATAGCTTAGGAAAAAGACAAACGTTAGCACCGAAAGCGGCAAATCCAACTCTGACACCTTTAAAAGTGCAGACGAGCATGAATGCTGTAGCAGCGTTAGAACTTTTTGAAAAAGATGGTGGTGCGAAATTCCAAACACCAAACAACGCCTACTACACTGAAACCATCATCACTGATTTATTTTAAGCGTAAGCGGGAAGTAAACGAGTATATGTCAAATAGGCAATCGCAGTTCTACAATGGATGTAGAGGTGATTGCCTATT
>NZ_BJDR01000044.1 GCF_005405245.1 Enterococcus nangangensis
GGTTTAGACGCTTTAATCATACGGATAAGGTCTTCCTTTTTCAATACGCTAATTTACACAAACTATTTTACGCTCTCGAATTTTGACATTGGGCAATAAAAGCTTGATAATCTGCCGCCGTTTTAAACTCCAACTTAAACGTTTTTGTTTCCTGATGACGTAAATCATCGGCTACAAAATTGGAAACAATCCGGCCGTCTTTAATGATGGCGATGCGGTCACAAGTAGCATCAATTTCCGAAAAGATATGACTGGAAAGTAAAATGGTCTTTCCACGTTGTTTCTCTTCCTTAACAAAGTTAATAAAGACTTCTTGCATCATGGGGTCTAACCCGGAAGTCCGCTCATCCAATACCAAAACTTGGGGATCATGCATAAAAGCAGTCACTACAGCTAATTTCCGTTTCATCCCTAAGGACATTTGCTTAATGCCGCCAGTGGCATCTAACTGAAATTTTTCGCTTAAATACTCGGTATGTTCTAAATTCTTAAGTCCGCGTAGTTCGGCCATCATTTTGATAAATTGCGTACCGGTTAAAGACTCAGGCAAGGCAATTTCTCCTGGCAAATAACCAATTTCTTTTTGATTTTCATAATATTTTTGCCAGCTATCGCGGCCGTTGACAAAGGTCTGACCCTTTTGCGGCTTAGAAAAGCCCATAATGTGCCGAATCGTGGTGGTCTTTCCTGCACCATTAGGCCCTAAAAAGCCAAATACTTCTCCTTTTTCTACGGCAAAGCTAACCTCAAAAATGCCACGCCCGTGACCGTAGTCTTTAGTAACATTGGCGACTTCAAGTACAGACATCTTTTCCCTACTTTCCTATTTACTAATCCAACAATGTGTTGTATCATCTACTGCGAAATGAATTATGGCATAGGACAAATCTTTCAACAACCATCAATTTTAGCGAAACTGTCGGATTTAAAAAGGAGTGAATCAGCAGTATGAATAAGCGCCCGCAAGTTACTGAGAAAACCCAAAAAACTTTTATTGATGCTTTTTGTACCCTTTACCAACAAATGCCTATCTAAAAAATTACCGTACAAGCATTAGTCCGTATGACCGGCTATAACCGCAGTACCTTTTATCAATATTTTAAAGATATCTATGATTTGCGCGATTACTTAGAAGACGATGTCCTGTCCTTTATCATTGCTGAACGAGAGGCTGCGCTGCCACTTTTTGAAGAGACTGACTGGTTACAGCATGTCACTGAGATTGATGTGAATTGGTTACAACATATCGCCCACATTTTTGAAGAAAAGCAGGACTATCTAGCAGTTTTACTAGGAGACTTCGGCAGTAATCGTTTTACGGATCGTCTCAAAGGAGAATTACCTTCGCCGCTTCCTAATAAAACACCTCTTGATCAAGAGTCAGCTAAAA
Organism: Enterococcus nangangensis; assembly: GCF_005405245.1. Taxonomy (GTDB): domain Bacteria; phylum Bacillota; class Bacilli; order Lactobacillales; family Enterococcaceae; genus Enterococcus_J; species Enterococcus_J nangangensis. Next base: position 1,391 of record NZ_BJDR01000044.1, read on the forward strand.
TTTATTTTGTGCGCGAAGCCCTCTTTTCAGCAGCAGTAGCCACTTTTCGTAGTTGGGCAAAAAATCCAAACTATTTAACTGCCGATGAGCTAGCCACCTTGATTTACGACCTGTTCATCCATGGCTTAAATTCTGAAACTGGCAAAAATATTTTAGCTTACTTATAATAGCCTGAAATAAAAAATGGCTGACATCCGCACTTTGAAGCGACCCCCAAAAGTTAGACCAAAAATCTAACTTTTGGAGGTCGCTATTTTTATGGCTAAATATGATTTAGAATTTAAGATGAAAATTATTCAAGAATATCTTGAGAGTAAAGGTGGATTGGGTTATCTTGCCAACAAATATAACATCAAAAGCTCAAGTCAGATTAAAACATGGATTAATTCTTTTCGAGAGTTTGGCGAAGAAGGACTTTATCGAAAGCAAAAAAATCAACATTATTCTGTTCAATTCAAGATGGATGCGATAGAGTTATATCAAACAACTGAGATGTCCTATCGTGAAGTGGCCAATCATTTAGAGCTGATTACTTTCGAGTGCGTCCGCTACGCGACATCCATTGTGAAAGAAGAACAATATCGGGCGTTACAGCACTTAACTCGTACCAGACTTCAGATTGTTGAACAATTGGTTGAAGCCAAGCAACACTTCATCGAGAACATTTATTATAAATGCAATCGTCTACCGATTGAGTTAAAAGCTGGCGGAAGTACCACTTCTGTTCTTAGCGCCACTCTTGTCTCGTTAATGACGGAAGACTATTCCCTTGATCAATTGGCGCAAATGCCCTTAGAAGATTTCGCAGCCTTGATCCAAAAGATGGGGCGAGGCTGTTTTAAAAATCCTGAAAACACTGCTAAAGCAATTACCAAAGCAATCCGTGGAAGTTACCGCTTAGGTAAAGTCCAACAAGATTCTGTCGATATCGTTCTAAGCGTTATTGCACGCGAAATACGCAGATTAGAGCAGTTGATAAAAGAGCTTGATCAAGCGGATTCAATAACTCGTTGTGACCCTTCCTGAGTATCAATGTCTCACAAGTATTCCTGGTGTTGGTCCTGTCTATGCCGGTGGAATCTTAGCTGAGATTGGACAAATTGAACGATTTGAAAATGAAGCGAAAATCGCCAAATATGCTGGTCTCCATTGGCCTAAGAACCAATCAGGTGATAAGAACTCTGAGAACACCTCTCTAGCGAAACGAGGCAATCGTTATCTTCGATATTACTTAGTTGAAGCCACCAACTTAGTCCGATCACGAGATGCCGAGTATAAGGAGTTTTACCACAAGAAGTATAAAGAAACAGCCAAACATCAACACAAACGTGCCGTCGTCTTAACCGCAAGAAAATTTGTGCGTCTGGTGGATATTCTGTTACGTAACCACCAACTCTATATGCCACAAAGGAGGCAGATAGAGAAATAACAAAATGTTATTGACGCGATCCTTTGAACACGGCTATTGAAAACGGTTTATTTCACTGGGCTTATTTAAGTGCACCTTCTTTTAGGTCTTTGCGGTAAAATCATTTAGAATTTTCTCTTGACTTATTACCACTAGACTTTCTAAGCAAGTTTGTTTGCTAAAAAAAAAAAAAATGATATTTTAATTTTATCAAGTGATAAAATAGTAGGAGGAATCGTTATGTTTTTAGCAATCAATGAAATACGTCATTCCAAATTACGTTATGCCCTAGTAACAGGGATCATGTTTTTAATTGCCTATTTGGTCTTTTTTTTAACGGGGTTAGCTTATGGGTTGGCTCAAGATAATCGGATGGCGGTCGACAAATGGGAGGCAGATCAAATTTTGTTGACTGAAGAAGCAAATGATAATTTAAACATGTCGATGCTTCCTCGCAGTCTTTATGATGAAGTTGATGCACCAGAAAAAGCAGTTTTGGCACAAACCGCTGGGGTAGTGACCAAAGAAGACAACGGTGAAAAAGTCGATGTCACCTTTTTCGGCATTGAACCAGATCAATTTTTAGCACCAAATATTACCGATGGCGAGATGTTTGATTCAGATGATGAAGCGGTCGCCGATAGCAGTATTGAGGAAGAATATGGTATTTCCATTGGTGACACCATCAAATTAGCTGGCAGTGAAAAAAAATTGAAAATCGTCGGTTTTACAGATAACGCCCGTTTCAGTGTCGCTTCGGTCCTTTACACGTCGATTGGTGCGTATCAAGAAATTCGTTTTGAAAAAGAAGATAACTCAGAAAATGCCCGTATCAACGCTATCGTGATTCGTGGCAAAATCAAAGAAGTGCCAGATGATCTGATCGCTACGGATATCAGCAAATTTATTAATGAATTGCCTGGTTACAACGCACAAGTGCTGACCTTTGGCTTTATGATTGGGTTCTTGATTGTGATCGCTGCCATCGTTATCGGAATTTTCATCTATGTGCTAACGATGCAAAAATCAGAAATTTTTGGTGTCATGAAAGCTCAAGGAATCTCTAGCCGCTACATTGCTTTTTCAGTGATTGCTCAAACGTTCTTATTGGCAACCTCGGGTGTTTTGATCGGTGGGTTGGCAACGATTGGTACCGCCCTCGTGTTACCTGCGGCAGTGCCATTCCAAATCAGTCTATTATTCTTTGCTAGTATCAGTGTCATGATGATTCTGATCGCGATGCTAGGTGCTTTCTTCTCGGTGCGAACGATTGTAAAAATCGACCCATTGAAAGCAATCGGATAGGAGGAAAAAACATGAGTGCCATTGAATTCAAACAAGTCAAAAAATCATTTAAAGATGGGGACGCGACGATTGAAGCCTTGAAAGAAACCAACTTTTCGGTAGAAAAAGGCGAATTTGTCGCCATCATCGGTCCTTCCGGCTCTGGGAAAAGTACCTTTCTGACGATTGCCGGTGGTCTACAAGCTCCCTCTGAAGGCGAAGTATTTATCAATGACGAACCCTTTAGTAAACAAAAAGAAAAGCAACGGGCAAAAACTCGTTTCAAAAAGATTGGCTTTATTTTACAAGCTTCCAACCTTGTCCCTTTTTTGACGGTCAAAAAGCAACTTCAATTGGTTGATAAGGTCAGCAAAGAACCCCAAGAGCAATCAGAAACTGATTTGTTTGAACAACTAGGGATCGAAAAGCTGCAGAACAAATACCCCGATGAACTTTCTGGTGGTGAAAGACAGCGAGTGGCTATTGCCCGAGCGCTCTATCATGATCCCACCATCATATTGGCAGATGAACCAACGGCGAGTCTTGATTCAAAAAAAGCCGTCGAAGTCGTCAAAATCTTAGCGAAAGAAACCAAAGAAAAACAAAAAGCCACCATTATGGTGACCCATGATACCCGTTTAACAGATTATTGTGATCGGGTCCTCGTCATGAAGGATGGCGTTTTAGAAGAAAAAGAACACACGAAAAAAGAAGCCAAATCAGATGATTCGCAGAAGGAGCAAGCATGAGAAAAATTATTATTGTTGGTGCGGGCGTGTCAGGATTAGCTGCTGCTGTCCGTTTGCAAAAACTTGGCTATGACGTCACCCTCTACGAAAAAGAAGGGCAACCTGGGGGCAAAATGAATCAGATCAAGGAAAACGGCTTTACCTTTGATGTGGGACCCACCATCGTGATGATGCCTGAAATTTATCGTGAAGTGTTTGAATTTGCTGGCGTTGATCCAAATGACTATATTCCTATGGAGAAAGTCGATCCGATGCTGCAGCTGTATTTTGCTCAAGACGAACCGCTGACCTTCTCAAACGACTTAGTAGAATTGACCAAAACGCTCGAAGCTATCTCGGAAGAAGATGCTCAAGGCTATTTTGCCTTTTTAGCAGATATCTACAAACGCTATGTGATCGCCAAAGAGTCCTTTATCACCAAGTCGTTTCGGACATGGCGAGACTTTTACAATCCCAAATCATTATGGGCAGGGTTAAAGCTGCGGACGTTTAGTGACGCCTACTCTTCTATTTCTAAATTTGTCAAAGATGATCGCCTGCGAAAATCATTGGCGTTTCAAACCTTATATATCGGTGTCTCCCCTTATCAAGGGCCGTCCCTTTATACCATCAGTTGATGTATGGGGTCTATTTCATCAAAGGTGGCATGTATACGTTAGCCACTGGTATGGCACGTTTGTTCCAAGAATTAGGCGGAACGATCCATTACAATACCCCAATCGATGAATTATTGATCGAAAACAAGCAAACCAAAGGCGTTCGTGTCAATGGAGAAACGATTACCGCAGATGCCGTGATTTGTGCGGCTGATTTTCCTTATGCCATGGAAAGCTTGATTCCTGAGGAATCAAAACGCGGCAAATATACCAATCAAAAAATCGCTTCGATGGATTACTCTTGTTCTTGTTTCTTGCTTTATTTAGGACTGGACAAAAAATATGAAGATAGCGCACTCCATAGCATTTATTTTGCCAATGATTTTAAACGCAATGTAGATGATCTCTTCGAGGCTGGCAAAATGCCAGAAGATCCTTCCTTCTACTTGTATCGTCCAACCCTGAAAGACTCTTCCTTAGCACCTGATGGTCAAGAAGGTCTTTATGTTTTAGTCCCAGTGCCTGAATTATCTAAATTTGATCAATGGACGGATGAAACGATCCAAAACTATAATTTAGTAGACACATTTTCGTAGAGTTATTAAACTGCTTTATGAAAGGGTTGTGTAAAATGGCAAATACTTATAG
>NZ_BJDR01000045.1 GCF_005405245.1 Enterococcus nangangensis
GTAGACCTTTGAAAACTGAACAAAGTGAATACAACCAATGTGTAGGGCGTTTCGGATATTCGAAACAAACACAATTCAAATGTAGCTATTTTAGCTAGCAAACAAAATGAGCTTAACAGTGTAAAAACTGTTCAAACACTTTTAATGAGAGTTTGATCCTGGCTCAGGACGAACGCTGGCGGCGTGCCTAATACATGCAAGTCGAACGCACAAATCTCACCGGAGCTTGCTCCACCGAGATTTGTGAGTGGCGGACGGGTGAGTAACACGTGGGTAACCTGCCCTTTAATGGGGGATAACACTTGGAAACAGGTGCTAATACCGCATAACAATTTTTAACACATGTTAAAAATTTGAAAGATGGCTTCGGCTGTCGTTAAAGGATGGACCCGCGGTGCATTAGCTAGTTGGTGAGGTAACGGCTCACCAAGGCCATGATGCATAGCCGACCTGAGAGGGTGATCGGCCACACTGGGACTGAGACACGGCCCAGACTCCTACGGGAGGCAGCAGTAGGGAATCTTCGGCAATGGACGAAAGTCTGACCGAGCAACGCCGCGTGAGTGAAGAAGGTTTTCGGATCGTAAAACTCTGTTGTTAGAGAAGAACAAGGATGAGAGTAACTGTTCATCCCTTGACGGTATCTAACCAGAAAGCCACGGCTAACTACGTGCCAGCAGCCGCGGTAATACGTAGGTGGCAAGCGTTGTCCGGATTTATTGGGCGTAAAGCGAGCGCAGGCGGTTTCTTAAGTCTGATGTGAAAGCCCCCGGCTTAACCGGGGAGGGTCATTGGAAACTGGGGAACTTGAGTGCAGAAGAGGAGAGTGGAATTCCATGTGTAGCGGTGAAATGCGTAGATATATGGAGGAACACCAGTGGCGAAGGCGGCTCTCTGGTCTGTAACTGACGCTGATGCTCGAAAGCGTGGGGAGCAAACAGGATTAGATACCCTGGTAGTCCACGCCGTAAACGATGAGTGCTAAGTGTTGGAGGGTTTCCGCCCTTCAGTGCTGCAGCTAACGCATTAAGCACTCCGCCTGGGGAGTACGACCGCAAGGTTGAAACTCAAAGGAATTGACGGGGGCCCGCACAAGCGGTGGAGCATGTGGTTTAATTCGACGCAACGCGAAGAACCTTACCAGGTCTTGACATCTTTTGACCATTCTAGAGATAGAACTTTCCCTTCGGGGACAAAATGACAGGTGGTGCATGGTTGTCGTCAGCTCGTGTCGTGAGATGTTGGGTTAAGTCCCGCAACGAGCGCAACCCTTATTGTTAGTTGCCATCATTTAGTTGGGCACTCTAGCAAGACTGCCGGTGACAAACCGGAGGAAGGTGGGGATGACGTCAAATCATCATGCCCCTTATGACCTGGGCTACACACGTGCTACAATGGGAAGTACAACGAGTCGCAAAGTCGCGAGGCTAAGCTAATCTCTTAAAGCTTCTCTCAGTTCGGATTGTAGGCTGCAACTCGCCTACATGAAGCCGGAATCGCTAGTAATCGCGGATCAGCACGCCGCGGTGAATACGTTCCCGGGCCTTGTACACACCGCCCGTCACACCACGAGAGTTTGTAACACCCGAAGTCGGTGAGGTAACCTTTTGGAGCCAGCCGCCTAAGGTGGGATAGATGATTGGGGTGAAGTCGTAACAAGGTAGCCGTATCGGAAGGTGCGGCTGGATCACCTCCTTTCTAAGGAAAATTACGGAATACACAGGTTGAAAACACTTTGTTCAGTTTTGAGAGGTTTAC
>NZ_BJDR01000046.1 GCF_005405245.1 Enterococcus nangangensis
TTCTCAATCTTTGTTCATTGAAAACTGGATACTGAATTAAAATAAAGCAAATCAAACCGAGAACACCGCGTTGAATGAGTTTTAAAACAAAGTTCAATTGCTTATTACGGATTGGGAAGCCTATCGCTAGGTAGAACAATCCAACCCCTAACGTAAGTTAGGTTAAGGTTAAGTGAATAAGGGCGCACGGTGGATGCCTTGGCACTAGGAGCCGATGAAGGACGGGACTAACACCGATATGCTTTGGGGAGCTGTAAGTGAGCTATGATCCAGAGATTTCCGAATGGGGGAACCCAGCATTTGTTATAGAATGTTACTGTTACGTGAATACATAGCGTACCAGAGGTAGACGCAGAGAACTGAAACATCTAAGTACCTGCAGGAAGAGAAAGAAAAATCGATTCCCCAAGTAGCGGCGAGCGAACAGGGAACAGCCCAAACCAAAGAGCTTGCTCTTTGGGGTTGTAGGACTCCAATATGGTAGCGAAATGAAATAGTCGAAGAATCTGGAAAGGTTCATCAAAGAGGGTAAAAATCCCGTAGACGAAATTTGATTTCCACCTAGGAGGATCCTGAGTACGGCGGAACACGAGGAATTCCGTCGGAATCCGGGAGGACCATCTCCCAAGGCTAAATACTCCCTAGTGACCGATAGTGAACCAGTACCGTGAGGGAAAGGTGAAAAGCACCCCGGAAGGGGAGTGAAATAGATCCTGAAACCGTGTGCCTACAACAAGTCAAAGCCCGTTAATGGGTGATGGCGTGCCTTTTGTAGAATGAACCGGCGAGTTACGATTGCTTGCGAGGTTAAGTTGAAGAGACGGAGCCGTAGCGAAAGCGAGTCTGAATAGGGCGCATCAGTAAGTAGTCGTAGACCCGAAACCATGTGATCTACCCATGTCCAGGTTGAAGGTGTGGTAAAACGCACTGGAGGACCGAACCCACGCACGTTGAAAAGTGCGGGGATGAGGTGTGGGTAGCGGAGAAATTCCAAACGAACTTGGAGATAGCTGGTTCTCTCCGAAATAGCTTTAGGGCTAGCCTCAGAGTAAGAATCATGGAGGTAGAGCACTGTTTGGACTAGGGGCCCATCTCGGGTTACTGAATTCAGATAAACTCCGAATGCCATTGATTTATCTCTGGGAGTCAGACTGCGAGTGATAAGATCCGTAGTCAAAAGGGAAACAGCCCAGACCACCAGCTAAGGTCCCAAAATATGTGTTAAGTGGAAAAGGATGTGGGGTTGCTTAGACAACTAGGATGTTGGCTCAGAAGCAGCCACCATTTAAAGAGTGCGTAATAGCTCACTAGTCGAGTGACCCTGCGCCGAAAATGTACCGGGGCTAAACACATTACCGAAGCTGTGGATAACACGTAAGTGTTATGGTAGGAGAGCGTTCTAAGGGCGTTGAAGGTAGATCGTGAGGACTACTGGAGCGCTTAGAAGTGAGAATGCCGGTATGAGTAGCGAAAGATGGGTGAGAATCCCATCCACCGAATGACTAAGGTTTCCTGGGGAAGGCTCGTCCGCCCAGGGTTAGTCGGGACCTAAGCCGAGGCCGATAGGCGTAGGCGATGGACAACAGGTTGATATTCCTGTACTCGTTGTAATTGTTTGAACAATGGAGGGACGCAGGAGGCTAAGGAATGCAGACGATTGGAAATGTCTGTCTAAGCAACAAGTCTGAGTAAGAGTCAAATGCTTTTACTTAAGGATGAGTTGTGATGGGGAGGGAAATTATAGTACCGAAGTTCCTGATGTCACACTGCCAAGAAAAGCTTCTAGTGAGAGAGCAACGACCCGTACCGCAAACCGACACAGGTAGTCGAGGAGAGCATCCTAAGGTGAGCGAGAGAACTCTCGTTAAGGAACTCGGCAAAATGACCCCGTAACTTCGGGAGAAGGGGTGCTGACCGTCAGGTCAGCCGCAGTGAATAGGCCCAAGCGACTGTTTATCAAAAACACAGGTCTCTGCAAAATCGAAAGATGACGTATAGGGGCTGACGCCTGCCCGGTGCTGGAAGGTTAAGAGGAGTGCTTAGCGCAAGCGAAGGTACGAATTGAAGCCCCAGTAAACGGCGGCCGTAACTATAACGGTCCTAAGGTAGCGAAATTCCTTGTCGGGTAAGTTCCGACCCGCACGAAAGGCGTAACGATTTGGGCACTGTCTCAACGAGAGACTCGGTGAAATTTTAGTACCTGTGAAGATGCAGGTTACCCGCGACAGGACGGAAAGACCCCATGGAGCTTTACTGCAATTTGATATTGAGTGTTTGTACCGCACGTACAGGATAGGTAGGAGCCGAAGAAACCGGGACGCTAGTCTCGGCGGAGGCATTGGTGGGATACTACCCTTGCGTTATGAACACTCTAACCCGCACCACTCAGCGTGGTGGGAGACAGTGTCAGATGGGCAGTTTGACTGGGGCGGTCGCCTCCTAAAATGTAACGGAGGCGCCCAAAGGTTCCCTCAGAATGGTTGGAAATCATTCGCAGAGTGTAAAGGCACAAGGGAGCTTGACTGCGAGACCTACAAGTCGAGCAGGGACGAAAGTCGGGCTTAGTGATCCGGTGGTTCCGCATGGAAGGGCCATCGCTCAACGGATAAAAGCTACCCTGGGGATAACAGGCTTATCTCCCCCAAGAGTCCACATCGACGGGGAGGTTTGGCACCTCGATGTCGGCTCGTCGCATCCTGGGGCTGTAGTCGGTCCCAAGGGTTGGGCTGTTCGCCCATTAAAGCGGCACGCGAGCTGGGTTCAGAACGTCGTGAGACAGTTCGGTCCCTATCCGTCGCGGGCGTTGGAAATTTGAGAGGAGCTGTCCTTAGTACGAGAGGACCGGGATGGACTTACCGCTGGTGTACCAGTTGTCTTGCCAAAGGCATCGCTGGGTAGCTATGTAGGGAAGGGATAAACGCTGAAAGCATCTAAGTGTGAAGCCCACCTCGAGATGAGATTTCCCATTTCTTTAAGAAAGTAAGATCCCTGAAAGATGATCAGGTAGATAGGTCAGAAGTGGAAGGCTAGTGATAGTTGGAGCGGACTGATACTAATCGATCGAGGACTTAACCACAATGTTTGAGGAAAGATTTGTTTAAAGGAATTCAGATCCAGTTTTGAATGAACGAAGTTCATTCAAAGAAAAAACACCAAGTGTGGTGGCGATAGCGAGAAGGATACACCTGTTCCCATGCCGAACACAGAAGTTAAGCTTCTTAGCGCCGATTGTAGTGAGGGGTTGCCCCTTGTGAGAGTAGGACGTCGCCACGCT
>NZ_BJDR01000047.1 GCF_005405245.1 Enterococcus nangangensis
CCGAACACAAAAAGAGAAGTACCGAAGTACTTCCCTAAGCGAATTTAATGTGAAACAACACCAGTTGACAAAGAGCCTAAAGAACTGGAATACGAGCTAACGTGTACTCGTACGCAAGGTCGCTTTAAAACAAATTACTAAACCACTTACCAATTCCTTGGAAGAAGCTCACGACGCTGCGTTGCAGGAGTTGCCAGAAGCTAGCCTTTTCCACGGCGTCTTTAGTAATCAAATCAATTTTTAAATTGGTGCCGTCTGTCGCTTCTAAGTAACCCAGGTCGTCTGTTGTGCTGTAAGTGACCGCACCTACCACGGTACCAGCTTTCACCGGCGCCACCAGTTTGCCGTCGCTATTTAAAACGTCTCCTGGAATTTTAGCGTCAACACTAGCTTCCGTGCCATTTTTATTCCAAACGGTCACGGGGTCTGTCGCTTTCAAGGTGACAGCAACACTTTCTTCTTGCCCTTTATCCACCGGCAGTGTTTGTTTCACGATGTCTAAGGTGGTGGGGTCATAGGTGGTCTTGGTCCAATTAGCAAAGACGTAATCCATCAATAAACCTGTTTCTTTAAAACGTGCCGTGGCGTCATTCAAATGATCAGTGGCGTTCATCACCACCGTAATCAAGCGGGTGTCGTCTTTTAAAATGGTGCCGGTAAAACAAGCACCGGCAATGTTGGTGGTCCCCGTCTTCAAACCATCGACGCCTTCTTTGTAATCAATCATCCCGGGAAGCATCCAATTCCACGTGGTCATTTCGGCAGGGTAGGCGGTATCCGCCGCAAAAGTAGCGCTAGTTTGTTTCGTTGTTTCTAAAATTTCTGGGAAATCGTGAATCAAATGGCGCGCCACGATGGCGACATCTTTAGCTGATAAATAATTTTCAGCGTCGGCCGCTGTCCCGGCGATTACTTTTTCTCCTAGGTCAGAATTATTTAAACCTGAGACGTTGACGATGGTGGCGTCATTAATCCCAAAGGCGACTAACTTTTCTTTCATCATTTCCACAAAAGCTTCTTGGGAGCCAGCGACGTGATCGGCCAAAACCATAATGGCGGCATTCGCCGAAGCAATGGTGCTAGCAGCAAATAAATCTTTGACGCTGTAAGTTTGAGCAGCGTATAAAGGAACATTAGACAATTCATAGTTTTGACTTAAGGTTTCGTAGTAAGGATCGATGGTGACTTGATCATCCCACGTAATTTTTCCTTCTTGGACCGCTTCTAAGACGAGGTAATCACTAATCATCTTCGTCATGGAAGCAATTCCTAAAGCTTCATCCGCATTTTGGGCGTATAAAATTTTACCAGTATCATAATCAATGGCAATGGCGGCATTGGCTTTCACCGTAAAATTATCTTCAGCAGCCACCGGTTGGCTCGTGTAAACAAAAACACTGACTAAACTCACTAGGACACTGAGAAAAAGCAACGTCCATTTCTTTTGTACTTTCAATGGCAAATCTCCTTTTTTACATAATAAAAAGCAACTCTCAGGCTAGTGTACCTGTCTTTTTTGAGAGTTGCAAGGTAATTTCTTATTTACCCAAAGGCAAGTGGAGGATAAAAGAAGTCCACTGGGCATCACTTTTAGCATAAATGTAACCGCCGTGAAGAGCCACGATACTTTGGGCGATGGCTAGACCTAAACCGGTACCCCCTGTTTCTTGGGAGCGGGACTCTTCCACGCGGTAGAAACGGTCAAACAATTGTTGCAGGGCCGCTTGGGGAATTGGCTGGCCGTCATTTTTGACCGTGATGATGGCTTCGGTACCGACTTGCTGGGCTTCCATTAAAATGTGCTGCGCTCCTTTGCCGTACTTTAAGGCATTAGATAGTAGATTATTAAAAACCCGCACTAATTTTTCCGTATCCGCCTCAAAGTAAAAAGGTGTCGGTGTAGTTTTTACGGCAATGGTGACGTGTTTCCGTTCCGCTTCTAAAGCGAAGTCGGCGGCTAGCTGTTCCATCATTTGGTTGAGATCAAAGCGCACTAGTTTTAATTTGGTGGTAGGCTGGCGCACTTTAGTGTATTCAAATAAATCTTCCACTAAAACTTTCATCTGCTTGGCTTTTAAATAAGCCGTATGAGTATAATGCAGAAATTCTTCTTCCGAGTGGTACTGACGATCTTCTATTAAACCAAGGTAACCAATAATCGAAGTTAAAGGTGTTCTCAGGTCGTGACTGACGTTAGTAATCAGCTCGTCTTTAGATTTTTCAATCTTCCGCTCTTCTTCAATGGCGGTGACGGTGCTTTCCACCAAGACATTAATACTGTCAATGACCCGCCCCAAATCGCCACTCAGTTCAAAAGGGATGCGGTGATCGTAATGTCCATTGGCAATGTAGTGGAGCTCAGAGATGACGTGGCGCATTTGCATCTGATGGTAACGGCGAATCAGCCGCCAGTATAAAACGGCTAAATCTAAGACCACAAAAAAGAGAATCAAAAACTTTTTACTGCTGGAAAAAACATTGCTATCTAATTGGGCGTTAAGAATCCCTTTAATGTTAAAGATAGTATCCGTCAAAGATTGACTGTGTTGCACCAACTGATCCAAAATCATCAAGATGGCGACATTAATTAAGAGGAGCAAGACGACAGTCACGATGCCTTCCGCCAATAACTCGCTGACCTCTTTAGAAGTTAAGGTGATGCGGGTTTTATTTTCTCCTTTTAACTCAGCGCGTTTCAATTTTATATCCGACTCCCCACACGGTTTGAATCACTTTTTCGCCATCGGTGGCTTCTTCGATTTTATCCCGCAAATGACTCACGTGGACCATCACGGTTTTAGCTGAGACGACACTTTCTTGTTGCCACACCCGTTCAAAAATTTCATCCGCGGAAAAGACGCGGTTAGGATGACTGGCTAATAAATATAAAATCCCAAATTCCAGCGCCGTCAATTGAATCTGTTGATCCCCAATCGTTTTGACTTCATGGGAATCTTTATTGATGATTAAAGGACCAACTTCTAAAATATCTGGTTCATTGGTGGTGATTTGCATTTTCGTCCGCCGCAATAAAGATTTTACTCGCGCCATTACTTCTAAAGGATTAAAAGGTTTGGTGACGTAATCATCCGCACCGGCGACGAGCCCTTTAATTTTATCCATGTCGGTGGTTTTCGCCGTCAACATAATAATGGGAATTTGCGACTCTTTCCGTAATTCTTTCACCACTTGCATGCCATCCATGTTGGGCATCATAATATCGAGAATCAAAAGATCAATGTCGGGATTGGTCCGCACCTTAGAGAGTGCTTCTTTCCCGTCGTAAGCTTTTACCACTTCGTAGCCTTCATTATGAATATAAATACTCAGTAACTCGACAATCTCTTTATCATCATCAGCAACTAATAACTTCATTATATGGAAACCTCCTGCCAATTTAATACCTTTAGTTTAGCAGATATTCCTTTAAATAGGCATTTTGGACGTGCTATTAAGAGAATATTTACTAATTTTAGAAAAAGGTAAAAAAATAAATCCGAACGATTGGGGAAGTTAACTAGCTGAAAAGCTTTAAAAAAGCAAAGATTCATTTAAAACAAAACTTGTGTTTTTGAAATTCACGATAAAAACGAATAAAAACACTTTTTACGGAAATTTAAAAAAGGATAGTTAAACATTTTTTTGTAATTTTTTGTTGACGACTTACGGAATCCTTGGTATATTAATATGCGTCGCTAAGACATAGTTATCAAGCACTTCAAATTAAATCTAAAAACATCAAATAAAATGTTTGACAGATTCGAGTTGTTATGTTAAGATAACTAAGTCGTTCGGAACGACTCGCAAAACTTAAAAAACTTTTCAAAAAAGTTGTTGACAACGATTTGAAAAGCTGATAAGATATAAGAGTTGCTGGATGCGACAAGGT
>NZ_BJDR01000048.1 GCF_005405245.1 Enterococcus nangangensis
TTTGTGGTTAAAAACATTGTACCGTATCAGGCACTCATATGGCCTTTTCTTTTTACACAATTATATGGACTTTATCTTATGGACTTGACTTTAAATTTTCCTTTTTAAAAAAGAATTGAAATGAAAAATTTGAAAAGAAGGCATGATGATGAAAAAGATTCAAAAGATCATGACTTCCCTAATGTTATTCTTTACCATTGCGGGTGTAATCGCTCAGCCAGTTAACGCTTTTGCTAGCGAAACTGGGGATAGCACTGCTGTTTCAGCTGAAGAGACGAAAAGTAGTGAAGATGAAGCAGCGGTTTCTACTACAAGCAGCGAAGCTACAATGGAAAGTACTGTTTCATCTGAAACAGCTGTTCCTGAAGTCGCAGAGAATACAAGTGCTGCTAAGGAAGTAGAAGTTGGGGAGTCACAAAATGCAAATGATAGTCCGCTAGAAAATCCACTGAAAGTAGAAGATACAATTTCTACTTTACCTGAAGAAAAAGCCGTTGAAACTACTGATGGATCTGCAACAGATACTAATGCAGTGTCTAGCGTTTATGTTGGTGCTATGGGTGTGTTGATGGTGGATGGAAAACCTGTCTATTACGCTGATGGAACGACACCAGTTGAATATGACAAGTTACTCCAACAAGGGACTGCAATCCAATTAAGAAGCTCAGGTGGGGCTCAGATTACTTATTCTGGCCCAATTACGTATTCATACTGGACTGTTGGTCAATTTCAAATTAATGGAAAAGTTGCTTTTTGTATTGAACACGAAAAAGGAAGCCCAGCTACAGATACGCCTAACTCAGGTACCAGCCCATATGATAATGAAACGATTGCGTCTATTCTTTACTATGGTTGGGGCGGTGCAGGCAACGTCTTTGCAAGCTCTGACGGTGCTCGTGGGATTGTAATTACCTCTCTTGCATTATCTAATGCATATACTGGTGGGGATAAAGGTACAGCTGATGAAGCTTACCAAGTGCTAATGAATAAGGTTGTGACAGCACCTATTAAAGATACTCATGTAAGTTTGAACGGAACTAATTTGACTGTTCACTTTACAACCAAAATTTCTGGATCAAAACAAGTTTCTAGTCAAGGTAGCTTTAGTGGTAAGGGCGCTTCTGATTATATTTCTTTTAAAGTCCCTGCTGGAATGACTTACGTCTGTGAGAATACTGGCGCAACGTCCACAAATGCGGATGTTAAAGTGTATAGTGGTCAAAAATTCCATTTTGAAGCTAGTTTGAATGCGAATGCTTCACTTTCTACTGGAACCTTAAAGAATTTTGTACAGGACTTTCAACCTTTATTGGTAAAACCAATGGATGGTAACCTCCAAACGCTAGCAACTTGGCAATGGTACACTGATCCAACTGATGTTGTTTCTTTTGATGTCTCATTCAAACCAATCGTTGGGAATGTGAGCATTAAAAAAGTGGATGATTTGGGCAATCCTGTAGCGGGTGTTAAATTCCAATACACGTCTACAGACCCTAATTATCCTAGTGGCGAATGGGTCACTGGTACAGATGGTAAGTGGATCTCTAATGGTTGGACTCCTGGCACAAAAATTTCAGTGACAGAAGTCAGCGCTCCAGAAGGGTATAAAGTGGATACCACTCCTCAAACATGGACGGTAGTTGCCGGTGAAACGCACGAATTTGATTTTGTGAATCCGAAACAAACGATTGGTACGACTGCAACTGATGCAGCCGACGGTGATAAAACTCTTGTACCTGAGAAAAAAGTAACAATTGTTGATGCCGTGGCTTACAAAAATCTCTATACTGATGGTCGAGAGTACACGGTTAAAGGAACTTTAATGGTGCAAGAAACAGGCGAGCCGTTATTAATTAACGGAAAAGAAGTTACGGCCACGAAAACTTTCGTGCCTACTACAGAGAATGGCTCTGTAGATGTAGAATTTACTTTTAATGCTAGTGCTCTTGCTGGTAAGAAAGTAGTCGCTTTTGAAGACCTTTATCAAGATAATATCCACGTGACAGTCCACAATGATATTAACGACGTGCCGCAAACAGTAGAGTTCACTAATCCAAGTATTACGACTACTGCCACTAATGCTACAGATGGCTCAAAATTATTTGATCCTGAAGAAGAAGTCCAATTAAATGATGTTGTTTCTTATCATGATTTGGAAGTTGGCGATAAATATCGTTTAACAGGCACTGTGATGGATAAGACTACTGGCAAAGCTTTGAAATCTGATGGCAAGGAAGTAACCCTTACCAAAGAGTTTAAACCTGAAGCTGCAAATGGAACTGAAACTGTTGAATTTAATTTTGATGGTGTCGGTGTTAAAGGCGATTTGGTAGTCTTTGAATCATTGGAACGTTATAATACAGCCGACAAAACTTGGTATGATTCCGCAAGCCATGCGGACATTAACGATGAAGGGCAGACGGTACACTTTACTGCGCCAACCGTCCACACTACCGCTACCAATAAAGAAGACGGTAGTAAAACCTTTGAACCTTTAGAAACGGTCACTTTGATCGATAACGTGAAATACACTGATTTAATCGAAGGTAAAGTTTACCAAGTTACTGGTACCTTAATGGATAAAGAAACTGGTAAAGCTTTATTAGTGGATGGTAAAGAAGTTCATGCTTCTACTACCTTTATTGCTGGTCAAGGGAAAGTAACTAGTTCTAAAGCTCAAGATGTTGCAGGTATTCCTACTAAGACTGTTTCTGGTTCTGTTGATGTAACCTTTACCTTCAA
Source organism: Enterococcus nangangensis (assembly GCF_005405245.1). Lineage (GTDB taxonomy): Bacteria > Bacillota > Bacilli > Lactobacillales > Enterococcaceae > Enterococcus_J > Enterococcus_J nangangensis. The sequence continues at coordinate 2,743 of NZ_BJDR01000048.1, forward strand.
GGGCGTGGATCTAGGTGGTAAAACGATTGTAGTTTTTGAAGACTTGTATCGGAAAAATACTAAATTAACCACTCATGCGGACATCAATGATGTTCCTCAAACAGTGGAATTTACGAAGCCTAAAATTCATACGACTGCTACAAACACGTATGACTCTTCCAAGTTTGCAGATGCGTTAGATACGATTAAATTAACGGATAACGTGTACTATGAAGATTTAGTAGACGGAAAAACCTACACTATGACTGGTAAATTAATGAACAAGTTAACGAATGAACCTTTCCTTGTGAATGGCAAAGAAGTAACGAAAACTGTTCAATTCATTGCTCGTGATGGTGAAGGCGAAGTTGTTTCTGCCGAAACTAAAAAAGCTGCTGCTAAAAAGGATAAATTAGTATCTGGTGTGGTACCTGAAGCGACCCCCAAAAGTTAGACCAAAAATCTAACTTTTGGAGGTCGCTATTTTTATGGCTAAATATGATTTAGAA
>NZ_BJDR01000049.1 GCF_005405245.1 Enterococcus nangangensis
TTGTGGTTAAAAACATTGTACCGTATCAGGCACTCATATGGCCTTTTCTTTTTACACAATTATATGGACTTTATCTTTTTTTACGAGACCTACACAGATAAAGTAGTATTAATTTGGAAATTTTTTTGGCAAGCTAAACTTCTGCTAGGGTTATTTAGAGACTAGAAAAGAAAAGCATATCTTTTTAATAATTTTTTGAGGTGGAGAGATGCTGGTAGGAGATTGGACTTCCGAAAAAATTGTGCTATTCTTGATAGCGAAGCGCATCGGTTCATGTGTGAGTTGGCGATGAAAGGAAAGAGTATCATGTATATCGAAAAAGGCGATACCGAAGATGAATTTGTTTTAAGTATTAAGGAGCTAGAGCGAGGTACGAAATATTTAATCGAGAATAAAAACTACCAGATGGAAGTTCGCCTGCGGACACCAGAAGCTAAGACGGTCATTCTCCTTTCTCATCGGAAAAAGACTGCGGAAGGGAATTGGCGTTCCACTATGGAAATGCGAGATGAACATTTTGGCTGGGCTGTTTGGATTTTGAGAACAAGAGGTTTTATTCCTGCCCCACCGGAGGGAACCGTCTTTGAAATCTATGACGAAAAAAATCAACAACCACTAGCCGATTTTCCTGTTTATGCTACGGAAACGGAAGCTTATGCTGCTTATGTCGACAAATTATTTGATCGTGGTATGAAAGGTGAAAGTTCGCTGGCAGAAAAAGATGGCAAAAGTGTCGAGATGCAACTTTACCAAATGGAACCGTGGGAAAAATTCCAGCTCTTTGGCTATGTCGTGCGTCCAGTACAAGCAGCTGATGTGGAACCAGAGCGTTTGAAAAGTTTAAAAAAGTACAGTGTAAATTAACTCGTGTTAAAAAAAGACATTTTCCCCAAGGAGGAAGATGTCTTTTCTTTATGGCACGAACCGCGCTATATCAAGATGTAAAAGCATTTTGACAAAGAAAATGGAGAATTTTACTGGTAATTGTTGAGAAATTTGTTTTAATGAAGGAAAGAAAAAGTAGGGAGGCTCGGCTGATGGATGTAGGGGAGCGTTTAAAGGAGAGAAGAGGACAGTTGCATTTAACCCAAGAAGAAGTTGCTGAAAAAATGGCGATTTCACGACAGACAATCTCCAATTGGGAAAATGGGCGGAGCTATCCGGACATTGAACGTATGGTCCGCTTGTCGGAACTTTATCAATTGTCTTTAGATGAATTATTAAAAGGTGATCAGCAGCTGGTGAATCATTTACAAGCGGAAACCAATGTGCAGCGCTGGCTAAAAATTTTTGTCGGCTTATTATTGCTGAATGTTGTACTAATGGTGAGTTTATTGTGTGTATCCCCCATGGGTACTGGGCTGTTTTATTTATTGTTCGCTTGTATTGGTGTGCTTACCTTAACTATTTTTTATTTGATTATTAAAAAGATTTAGGAGGTGTTTCTGATGGCTTTACTTTTCGGGGGCTGTGGTGTTTTGATTGGGCTGACGAGTCTTTTCATGGTGTATTATCTTTATCATTTAATTTTATTGGACGCCAAAAGTCGCGGTGTTAAAAAGCCACGGGGCTGGGCAATACTAGCTGCCGGTGGTCAAAATGGTAGTGGACTATTATGGTACTTATTGAAACGCCCACAAAAAAAGTTAGCATCGTCGAGTGTTGTTGCGCGGCAAATGCAGCAACTGAAAACAAAAATTTATTGTTTGCTGGCTGTGGATGGCATGGCGTTAGTTTTTGTAATAGCGACGATGTTTAAAATGAATGGAGCGCGATAATTGTGCAATTATTGTTGAATCAAGTGTTGGGGACCATTTTTCAATTATTTCTATTTACGGTAATTCCCTTTGGTTGGTGGCGAATTCATCCCCGTAAGGAAAAAGAATCCTTTGGTCATTGGTTAGGCTTAAAGCGAGTGACCCGCAGTCGTCGCTTGTGGCAGCAGAGCTTTCTTATTTTTATTGTCTTCGCCTTAAACGGCTATTTATTGCTAAAAGTATTACCACAACAATTAACTTTAGCGAATGCTAAATTTCAACAGTTAGACGGATTAACCATCATTGCCATAATTTTTTATTGTCTATTGCAAACCGCTTTAGCCGAAGAAATCTTTTTCCGTGGCTTTTTAACTAAACGCTTCATTGCTAAGTGGGGATTTGTGAAAGGAAATGTGCTGCAAGCATTGTTATTTGGTCTGTTGCATGGCTTATTGACTTTTTCTGCAACAGAAAATATTTTTGTTTGGTTGCTGATTATTTTATTTCCGACAGCCGTTGGTTTTGCTTTTGGTTATCTAAATGAAAGAGTGGCTGATGGTTCGATTATTCCTAGTTGGTTGATTCATGCAGGCGCTAATTTGTTTAGCACATTGCTAGTTGTCTTTCATTTGTATTAAGTATTAAAATTGCCAGAACTGTAAAAATTTAGGCTCTTTGTCAAATCGGACTGATAGGTCTGAAAATGGAACACTTAAAGTAGATATCAAGTCTGCTTTAGGTGTTT
>NZ_BJDR01000050.1 GCF_005405245.1 Enterococcus nangangensis
TTTGTGGTTAAAAACATTGTACCGTATCAGGCACTCATATGGCCTTTTCTTTTTACACAATTATATGGACTTTATCTGAAATTTTTCTAAAGTACTTTAGTGGGAATATTAACTAAGAGAAAAAAAGTTTTTCCCCGCAGCCGCAGGAAAAAACTTTTTTTGTTTACTATTTATTTTCAATCAATTTAAAGGACGACCACGGTTTTAAGAAACCTAATAAGAACATTTCGTCAGCCGCAATTTTTCCCACGACGTTGACTCGACCATCATTTTTCATTTCTTTTAAGGCGATTTGGGTTTCCCCTTTGTATTGCCCGTAGCCAACATTGTCAATCAGGACATCGCCTCGTTTCATATCCAGCGTATTGTGGGCTGGGAAAGGTTTGTCTTTGTAATAAATTCTAGTCATGGTGGAGCGCAAAATGTAATCTGAACGATCCCCCCGATAGCTGTGAAGATTGTCAAACAACACAATGCGTTCATCGTCAGTAACATCTTCAGCAACATCGACTTTCAAAGATGGAAATTCAGCATTAAAGGCTTCTGCCATGGCTTTCAGTTCTGCTTCTGAAGCATAGGCATTGCCGATTAAAATGTCGTCAATGAGACCTGTTAAGAGCAAATGTTTCACTTGGGTAGCAATTTCTAAGTCCCGGTGGTCTTCTAGCGAGCACAAACCATCTTGAGTTGGCCATGGTCCAAACGTCGCATCGTGCGAATTGACAAAAGCCATGGTATTTAAATTATATTTACGGAACTTTTCACTACAGAAAACAAAATGGTCATAGCCTAGACCAGAATAACGATGCGGATAAAAATTGTGGGAACCTAACAAGTTATTGGTGTTCGGTGAGTAAGACATAATATTATCCACATAGCTAGTTCCTTGGCTCATGTTGATTTCGATTTTAATGTTGTAAGGATTGCGGGTCATCCGTGCTTCTTCGGCTCCTGTAAAGCCTACGTCTAAGCGCACGCCATATGCCCCCATTTTGTGGAAGAAAGATAGATCATCATAAGAAATTTCCAATTGTTCAAATAAGCCAGGGTTAATGTCCACCATGACTTCCATCCCTAATTCATTGGCGTAGTCCACCGATTTTTTGAAGTCAGCTAAGACCACGTCTTTGTCGCCGTCAATTTGTAAGAGACTGGTGAACACGCGGATAAACCCATACTTGTGTGCTAAGTCTAAATACGCTTTGTCCTTTTCAAAAGTTGAACGTTCCGGATAAATTGAAATGCCTAATTTGCCCATGATAAACCTCCTTAAGTAATTTGCAAGCACTTTCAGTATAACAAACTCTGAAAAAAAGGTCTAGACAGATCGTTTTAAAATAAAGTGTGAATTATTTATGAAATTTTTCGCCAAGGCTAGCCAAGGAAGTTTCCCTTTGTTAAGATTAACTTGACTATGATTAAAGGAGAATCTCATGCAAAAAAAATCAATTTATTTAGGTTTATCATTTTTGGCGCTATTAAGCTTAGCAGCTTGTAGTAATAGCAACAACACCGCTTCCAGTGAAACAATCAGCTCCACAGCAAGCTCCACTTCCTCATCTTCCATGAGTAAAGAAGAATTGAACGCCTTAGACTTACCACAACTTTCTACGGACGTTGCCGAAAACGAAGACTTGGTGGAAATGGTTACTTCCATGGGGAGCATCAAAATTAAACTTTTCCCTGACCTTGCACCAAAAGCTGTCGAAAATTTCATGACCCATGCTAAAGATGGCTACTACAACGGCGTAACTTTCCACCGCGTGATTCAAGACTTTATGATTCAAGGGGGCGACCCTGACGGCACTGGTTCCGGTGGCGAGAGTATTTGGGGTGAAGGCTTTGGCGTCGAAACTTCTAAACAACTTTTCCATATTCGCGGAGCTTTATCCATGGCCAATACCGGTCAAGAAAACTCCAATGGCTCACAATTTTTCATCGTCCAAAATACCGCCGACCAACACGATGGCTTACTAGATACAAAATATCCGCAAGGCATCATTGACGCTTATAAAAATGGTGGTTATCCTTCTCTTGATGGGGGTTACACTGTCTTTGGTCAAGTGATTGAAGGCATGGATATTGTCGATAAAATTGCTGCAGTAGAAACTGATGACAACGACAAACCAACAACGGATGTCACGATCAATCAAATTAACATCTTGCAAGAAGCAAAATAATTTTTAAGTTAAGGAAACAAAATAAAAAGCAAACGTCCGAGGAAAAATGGGTCTATGATATCTGGTGTTGTTACACAGAAATGTGTAGGAACACCAATATTTTTTTACACAAAAAGACATCTG
>NZ_BJDR01000051.1 GCF_005405245.1 Enterococcus nangangensis
TGTAGTGACCCCAAAAAGTTAGACTTTTATGGAGTGGAGAAATCCACTCCTTTTTTCATGCAATAAAATAGGTATTAGGCAGTTACTTGATACGTCTTTCGAAATTGAACAGGACTTTGCCAGTTCAATTTCTTTTTCATTCGTTCGTTATTGTAATAGTCAATATACTGATCAATTGCTGTCTTAAGTTCATCGAAGCTATGGTAAATTTCTCCATGGTAGATTTCTTGTTTTAAAAGACTAAAGAAGTTCTCTATAGGCGAATTATCTAGACAGTTCCCTTTTCGAGACATACTCTGAAAAATTTTATGCTGCTTCAACTTTTGACCATAGGCTTTCATTTGATAAGCCCAGCCTTGATCAGAGTGAAAAGTGCGTCGATAAACACAATCATTGGTCAGTCGAATAGCTTCTTCCAATCCTTCCATGACCGCTACAGCGCTAGGTTTTCCAGAGATTCTATAAGATATAATCTCACTGTTGAATAAATCCATAAAAGGATCTAAGTAAAGTTTTTTCTGACGAACGACACCTCGGGTGTCCGTTTCGAAATACTTGAATTCAGTAGTGTCTGTTGTGATTTTTTGATGACAGACACTCGTATAGAAACGACGATGGATAAGGTTCTTAGCTACAGTCCCAATTTTTCCACGATAAGAGTTATACCGCCGAGATTTACGTGTGTAAGCAGTAACCTCTAGCCCTAACTTTTTGATGAGACGTTGAACTTTCTTTTTATTGACGTGAAATCCATATTTTTTTAGTTCATTGGTTATCCGTAGGCAACCATAGTTCTTATGTTTATTACGAATTTCTTGCATCGCTTCTTCAATTTTCTGGTCTGGATTGACACGATCAAAACGCTTTTGCCAATACATATACGTCGCCTTAGGAAATTTTAACGTTTCAAGAAGCTCAACTAATTTGAATGATCCTCGGAGGCTTGCGATAATCCTTGCGATTGATTCTTGCGTCTTTGTTGGGCTTCCTGTTTTCGCAGCTTCCTCAATTCTTTTAAAAAGGCATTTTCAATTTGAAGAGAACGAACCTGTTTCTCCAATTCCTTGATGCGGTTACGTTCTTCAGATGTTACCTTAGGTTCTGTTTTTTTCTTCGTTTCGTTTTTCTTAGACAATTTACTTGGACGTCCTTTCGGCCTTGAGAGTCCATCAATACCTTCCATACGGAAGATACGCATCCAATTGGCAACTAATGCAGGATTGTTCATTTCTAAATGATTGGCTACTTCACGATAGGACATCTCAGTTGTTTGATATAACTCTATCGCATCCATCTTGAATTGAACAGAATAATGTTGATT
>NZ_BJDR01000052.1 GCF_005405245.1 Enterococcus nangangensis
GTCTGTTATCCGTCCGATTGCCCTTGACAATGAGCCTTCAGGGTCATGACTTCCTACGGCAGAAGCGCACTATGAAATTACGCTGCCTCGCTATCCCTATCATGACCCTGCTCATGATCAAGGGTTCGCTCCGCCAATCTCTGATAACGGAATTGAATCGGTGTCTCGTACCCCAGTGTGCCATGTAGGCGAAGATGATTCCACCAATGGACGTAATCAAACAGTTCTAATTCTAATTGTTCCAAGGTTTCAAAGTGCTGTGGATAAACAAATTCGATTTTGACAGATTTATAAGTAGACTCCGCTACCGCATTGTCATAAGGACAGCCTTTCTCACTCAGGGAACGCGTAATACCAAAGGTCTGTAATATCGTTTCAATGGTCTGATTATCAAACTCTTTTCCACGATCCGTATGGAAAAGTGAGACTTCTGTTAAAGGATATGAAATCCGGCTAAAAGCTCTTTTGACTAATTCGGCGGATTTGTATTTTCCGCAGGAATAGCCAATAATTTCCCGATTGAATAAATCTAAAATCAGACAAATATAATGCCATTTTCTTCCAACTTTTACATAAGTTAAATCTGTGACAATTGCCTCTAGTGGCTTTTTGCGGGCAAATTCTCGATTCAATAGGTTTTCAACGGGTGCCTCATTACAAGACGAGCCATGATGTTTATAGTAGGCCATCGTGTAGGAAGATTTTAAGCCACGCTTCTTCATGATTCGGCCAATTTTACGTCGGCTAACACGAATATCTTGATTGTCTAAAACTTTTTTAATTTTACGTGTGCCATAGACTTTGCGATTTTGATAGAAGACTTCTGTCACTATTTCTTCGAGTTCTGATTCACTTGGCTTTTTCTTTGACTGGTAGTAATAGGTTTGACGAGAGATTCCAAGACATTTACACATCGCTGATATCGAGTATTTGTGCTTATTTGCATCAATTACTTGTCTTTTCGTCCGAATATCAGCGCCGCTTGCTTTAAAATATCATTTTCCATCTCTAACTGTTGATTTCGTTTGCGCAACGTGGCTAATTCTTTTTGTTCAGGGGTCAAATTGTCTTTTTCTTTAAATGAACCTGTTGTATTCGCCTGTTTGAGCCATTTATCAAAAGCGGAAGGCGTTAATTCATAGTCTCGAATGATCTCTGTACGTGATTTTCCAGCGTTGTACAAGTCCACCATTTGTTGCTTAAATTCTGTGGAATAGGTTCTTCTTTGACGTTTAGACATGTGTTTTCCTCCAAGGTGTTTTTTATTATTGTACACACCTTATTTTTTCTGTCTAGTCTAGTGTAGCCTATCCA
>NZ_BJDR01000053.1 GCF_005405245.1 Enterococcus nangangensis
CCATTGGAGTAGGCATAGTTTAAAGCATGATAAATAGCTTTTTTATGTTTGAGTAAGTACAGAATGGCTTTTTTAAACGTTTGGTTTAGGCTTTGAGGCAAGTGTTCTACTTGTTGAAAAAATGCTTTGGCATCTTTGTTTTCAAAGTGTTCTAATAAATCTTGATAAACGTCATAGCTCAGTTTTAGCTCTGGACTGATACTAAGCAAATAATCTAGTACTTCGGATTCTGTGACTTGTTTCTTTTGGAATAGGGGGAAAGCCTTACAGGCTTGATAGTTAATCTTGCGATTTTTCTTTAATAGCGTTCGCCAGTATTTCTTCAATTTACGGTAATCTTTTTGTGCAGTAGAATCGCTCTTGGAGAGGCTATTCATGACTTGAATTCTTTGTTTATTGAAGGCGCGGGTTAACTGTTGAATGACATGGAAACGATCAATAGAAATCTTAGCTTCTGGGAAGAGCTCTCTAGTAATCACGTTGTAAGAAGCGTTCATATCCATCACAATGTGTTTGACTTGTCTCCGCGCTTTGAGAGTGAAGCGCATGAAATAAGCTTTTAATTTGAAATTCCGACGATCATCTAAAATATCAAAAATCTTTCCATTATCGGCATTACTTATAATGAAACACATGGCCCCTTCACAATCCTTCGTTCCTTTAAACTCATCAATTAAGATATGACGAGGTAAATGTTCCAAATGAGGTGTGGTATCAGAATAGAAGGACTCCAAAATACGTTCTACGCTTTTTACCGATACAAAGTATCGGCTGGCAATGTCCTTCATAGAAATTTTATGCTTTAACTCTACAGCAATGGCGAATTTTAGGGGCCTAGATAGCACACAATTGGGTTCTACATAGGAGCTTTGGGGAGAAAAAGTTTCCCCACAATGTTTACAAAAGAAACGTTGTGTATACAAAAGCAGATAGGTAGGGACTTCTTGATAAGGAATAAGTTGAATCGTACTTTGATAGTGGCCATAATGAATGATTTGACCTGTTTCATAGACACACCCGCAACAGGGACAACAACGTGGGGTATCCCTTAAAGTTCCTGTAAAGTGGTTCGCTAAGCGACCTTTGATTCGTTTCTTTTGGAAAGGTTCTTCAGAAAAAGAAATGCGAGTATCTTCAATGTTTAACATATTTCTTACAAGGACACTTGTCTTTTCATTAGTAAGTCTGGTATTCTTTGTGTTGGGCATCTGGCTTTCCTCCTATGATTGGGTTTGGCGATTTAATTATAGGACAACCAGATGTCTTTTTGTGTAAAAAAATATTGGTGTT
>NZ_BJDR01000054.1 GCF_005405245.1 Enterococcus nangangensis
GTTTGGTTTAAGTTTTGAGGCAAGTGCTCTACTTGTTGGAAAAATGCTTTGGCATCTTTGTTTTCAAAGTGTTCTAATAAATCTTGATAGACGTCATAGCTCAGTTTTAGCTCTGGGCTGATACTAAGCAGATAATCCAATACTTCAGATTCCGTGACTTGTTTCTTTTGAAATAGGGGAAAAGCCTTACAAGATTCATAGTTAATTTTACGATTTTTCTTTAATAGCGTTCGCCAATATTTCTTTAATTTACGATAATTTTTTTGTGCGGTGGAGTCGCTTTTAGAAAGGTTATTCATGACTTGAATCCTTTGTTTATTGAAGGCGCGGGTTAACTGTTGAATGACATGAAAACGATCGATAGAAATCTTTGCTTCTGGGAAAAGTTCTCTAGTAATCACGTTGTAAGAAGCGTTCATATCCATCACAATGTGTTTGACTTGTCTCCGCGCTTTGAGGGTAAAGCGCATGAAATAAGCTTTTAATTTGAAATTTCGACGATCATCTAAAATATCAAAAATCTTTCCATTATCGGCATTACTTATAATGAAACACATGGCTCCATCACAATCCTTCGTCCCTTTAAACTCATCAATCAAGATATGGCGGGGTAAATGCTCTAAATAAGGTGTGGTATCAGCATAGAAGGATTCTAAAATACGCTCTACGGTTTTTACGGATACGAAGTATCGGCTGGCAATATCCTTCATAGAAATTTTATGCTTCAACTCCACGGCAATGGCGAATTTTAGTGACCTAGACAGCACACAATTTGGCTCTACATAAGAGCTTTTAGGAGAAAAAGTTTCCCCACAATGTTTACAAAAGAAACGTTGGGTATACAAAAGCAGATAGGTAGGGACCTCTTGATAAGGAATGAGCTGAAGCGTACTTTGATAGTGACCGTAATGAATAATTTTATTTTCTTCATAGATACACCCACAACATGGGCAGCAGTGCGGAGTATCGTTTAAATTCCCTGTAAAGAGGTTCGCTAAGCGACCTTTGATTCGTTTTTTTTCGACAGGATCTTCAGAAAAAGAAATGCGAGTATCCTCAATATTTAAAATTTTTCTTACAAGTACACTTGTTTTTTCGTCAGTAAGTTTGGTATTCTTTGTGTTGGACATTTGGTTTTCCTCCTATGATTGGGTT